>CAZCUM010000001.1:0-149453 GCA_964502015.1 uncultured Robiginitomaculum sp.
CGGCGCAAGCGGCTTTCCAAAAGCATCTCAAACAGCCAAACCAGCTTAACACCCAGGCCCAGGCCCAGGTTATTCTCGCCATTCGTGCTTTTTTGAAAGATAGCGAACCCGTGAATATTTCTGCGAAAAACGCCAGTTTATCCGTAAATGCAGGTGTAGCAAAATCACATTTATACGGAGCAGACTTGGCTAATTCACCCGTATTTACCAACAATACCGACAAGCAAGTCTGGCGCTCGGTGATGGTCAGCGGTACGCCGACAAAAGCACCTTTGGCCGTTAATGAGGGCTATAAAATCACCAAAACCATCCAGAAACTGGACGGGAGCCTGGCTGATCTCGCCAATATCAAGCAAGGCGAACGCTATATTGTCAAAGTGAGTTTCAGTTCGACAAAAACCCGCTCCGGTCTGGCCGTTCTGGCAGATTTATTGCCTGGGGGTATGGAGATAGAAGCAATCATTAAACCGGGTGATACGGCTTTTAATGGCGTTGGAAAGCTGTCCCTTTTTCAGACATCGGAAATGCGCGATGACAGATTTGTCGCCGCAACCCGCACCTATGGCCGCAGGACGTACACGACCGCCTATCTGGTACGCGCAGTCACACCGGGCGATTATGTCTGGCCCGGCGCGGTGGTTGAGGACATGTACCGTCCACAAGACCACGCCATCACAAAGGCAGGCAGGGTACAGATAAGTGCCAGTAATGAAGGGTAGGCAACATTTCCTTTCTCCGTTTTTCCCTCTACAGGGCAGAAATGGGGAAAGGATAAAATGGCTCATCCTAATCTTCATCGCCTCACTCCTGCTTGCCAATATCCTGTTTCCACCGCCGTTAAAACGCGCCTATGAAATCTCCGATCTGGTGACTGACCGAAACGGCCAATGGCTCAGTGCTTTTACGGTGGATGATGGTCGCTGGCGGCTTAAGGCGGATATGGACGAGATTGATCCGCGCTTTGTCAAAGCTCTGATCGCCGTGGAGGACAAGCGGTTTTACTCCCATAGCGGCGTTGACCCGCTGGCAATATTGCGCGCCGCCCGTTCCTGGCGCAAGCACGGCCAGGTCGTGTCGGGTGCTTCGACCATCACCATGCAGTTGGCGCGGCAATTGGAGCCGCGCCCGCGCACACTGAAATCCAAAATTATCGAGAGCTTGCGGGCCGTGCAATTGGAATTACGCCTATCCAAGCGCGAGATACTTTCATTATATCTGACCCATACGCCTTACGGCGGCAATGTGGAGGGGATAACGGCAGCGGCCCACGTCTATTTCGACAAACGTCCAGACCAGCTTACGAACGGCGAGATTGCGCTGTTGATTGCTTTGCCCCAAGCTCCGGAAGCCCGCCGCCCCGACCGCCACGTAAAAGCGGCGCAAGCCGCCCGTGAACAGGTGCTGGACAAACTTTTACGGGCCGGGCTGATAAGTCCGATACAGGTACAAGAAGCCAAGCAGGACGATGTGGCATCCATGCGCAAAACTTTCCCGCAACATGCCTGGCTAGCGGCGCGAAAAATCCGGCGCGACAAAAATGTCAAACCCAAACAAGCGCGAATGGTATCAAGTCTGGACGCGGGTTTTCAGGCCAATATTGAACGCCTTGCGGCCGAGTTTACGGAAAATCTAGAGAGCAATATAGCTATCTTGGTTGTGGACAACCAAACCATGAAAGTCCGTGCCCATATTGGTTCTGCCGGGCGTGATCGTCCGGGTGGGTGGATTGACATGACGGGCAGGGTGCGCTCGCCAGGTTCGACCTTAAAGCCGTTCATATACGGTTTTGCCTTTGACGACGGTCTGTCGGCACCGGGATCGTTCATACTGGACGCACCAACAAGGTTTGGCAGCTACCAGCCAGAAAACTTCAACCGCCGCTATCACGGTGATGTACGGGTGTTCGAGGCTTTAGCCCATTCACTCAACGTGCCCGCCGTGCTGGCTCTTGATAAAGTTGGCAGCAAGCGTTTTGAGGCGGCTTTGCAAATGACTGGCTCGGAACTGGTTATTCCGAACCGGGGCGACGGACAAGCCGGGCTGGCAGTGGCACTGGGCGGGCTCGGTATGACAGCACAGGATTTGGCCGTGCTATATGCGGCGCTTGCCAACGGCGGCAAAGCGCAAAACCTGGTGTGGATGGAGGACGCAAAACCTGATGCCAGCTATCAGTTGCTGACGAAAACCAGTGCCAAACAGATCACAAAAATTCTACGCCAAGCCCCAATGCCGGGCGGGCGTGTGCCGCACTGGCTCTCAAAAAATAGCCAGCCCATTGCCTATAAAACCGGAACGTCTTACGGTTTTCGCGATGCCTGGGCGGCTGGATATACGGATGAATGGACGGTGATTGTCTGGGCCGGGCGACCGGACGGCTCCACAAGAGTTGGTAAAACCGGACGTATCGCCGCCGCGCCCTTGCTGTTTGATGTGTTCTCCCAATTGCCAAATGCACAAGGGTTTGTGCCCTATGAGCGTGTGGTCGATGCGCCGCGAGGGGTAAAAAACTTTGGCGGAAAACCGGACGTCAAGCCAGTATTGCTATTCCCGCCAGACGGTGCTGAAATCGCGGTAACAGATTTTGGCCCCACTGCCAACGGCTTGACCTTGACAGCCCGCTCGCCGAACCAGTCTGAACTCATTTGGTATGTGGACGGCATAAAGTTAGACCCAAGACCCCTGAGCGGCCAAACCGTCTGGCAACCCGCCAAGCCGGGGTTTTACAAGGTCAGTGTCGTTGACGAGGGAGGGGCGACAACAAGCTCGAATGTGCGGGTGATGGCGGTGCATTGACACACGGAATCGTGACCTGTCTTAAATGTCCACAGGCCCTACAGTCCATATTATTTATTAGATATCTAATGACTTAAACCATAAATCAATTACATTACCCTTGTAACCAAGGAACACCCCATGCAGAAATCCGATTTTTTTGATCATATCCAAAATGAACTTACAAATATTGAAGCCCAAGGCCTATATAAGCGTGAACGCCTAATTAGCGGCGCTCAGGGTGCTGAAATTTCTGTGCGAACTAACGGCTCCGAAACTAATGTTCTGAATTTTTGTGCCAATAATTACCTGGGGTTAGCCGATAGCCCTGAACTGATAGAAGCGGGCATGAAGGCCCAGGCCCATTACGGGTTTGGCATGGCATCGGTGCGGTTTATTTGCGGCACCCAAACCATTCACCGTGAGCTTGAGAAGACAATCGCCGACTGGCTTGGCTACGCGGACAGTATTTTGTACGCGGCCTGTTTTGACGCTAACGGCGGTGTATTTGAGCCTCTGCTCGGCAAGGAAGATGCGATTGTGTCCGATAGCCTCAATCATGCGTCGATCATTGACGGGGTGCGCCTGTGCAAGGCTATGCGTTATCGTTACGCCAATTCCGACATGGCGGATTTGGAAGAAAAACTTAAACAAGCTCGCGCTGATGGTGCGCGCCATATTCTAATTGTCACCGACGGTGTGTTTTCCATGGACGGCTATATCGCCAAATTACCGCAGATTTGTGATCTGGCCGATAAGTACAGCGCATTGACGATGGTAGATGATTGCCATGCCACCGGGTTTATGGGCGAAGGCGGGCGCGGTAGTGCTGAGCATACGGGATGTTTGGGGCGTATTGATATTTTAACGGGCACACTGGGTAAAGCCCTCGGTGGGGCTATGGGCGGGTTTACTTGTGCTTCGCAAGAGGTCGTTGATATGCTCAGGCAACGCTCACGGCCCTATTTGTTTTCCAATTCTCTGGCCCCGTCACTGGCGGGGGCGAGTATCACAGCTATTGAAATGGCCAAAAACGGAGGCGATTTACGGGCTAAATTGTTCGCCAATGCCAAGCGGTTTCGGGCCGGCATGGAGCAGGCGGGTTTTACCTTACAACAAGGGGATCACCCGATCATCCCTGTAATGCTTGGGGACGCCCAACTAGCCCAGGATATGGCGGCGAAATTGATGGACGAGGGCATTTATGTCACCGGGTTTTTCTTCCCCGTCGTCCCCAAAGGCCAGGCCCGCATCCGCACCCAGATGAGCGCGGCCCATACAAGCGAGCAGATTGACAGGGCCGTGGCGGCGTTCACCAAGGTGGGGAAGGAATTGGGGGTTATTTAGATGCTCACAATTAATAAAGTTAGGTACGGAACAAAGTCCTTTCCTCTAAGAACGAAAAGGGCGGAAGAGGATTTAGGTGAGGGGATCTAAGTTTAGGTATATATCAAACATAGAGCTTGCCGCGCAATCATGCATTATTTCCCCTCACCCGCAACTCGCAAGAGCGAACGCGACCTCTCCCCAGGGAGAGGAATATTAAGGAAAATATTATGACCACTATCCCTAAAACCCCAAAAGGAATGATGAAAGCCCTGGTCAAAGCCCATGCCAAACCTGGCCTGTGGATGCAAAATGTGCCCATTCCCGAAATCTCGCCTAATGAAGTTTTGATAAAAATACACAAGACCGCCATTTGCGGCACGGACATGCACATTTATAACTGGGACGAATGGGCTCAAAAAAACATTCCCGTGCCTATGGTGGTGGGCCATGAGTACGGCGGTACCATCGCGGCCATTGGCTCCACGGTCAAGCGGGTCAAAATAGGTGACCGGGTGTCGGGCGAGGGCCATGTGGTTGGCCATGTTAGCCGCAATGCACGGGCAGGGCGCTATCATCTTGACCCGGCTTCCAAGGGTATAGGCGTTAATCTACCCGGCGCATTTGCGCAGTATCTGGCCTTGCCAGAGTTCAATGTCATCCCGCTAAAAGACGATCTGCCCATGGACATCGCCGCTATTCTCGATCCGCTTGGCAATGCCGTACACACGGCGCTCAGTTTTGACCTGGTCGGTGAGGACGTGATGATCACCGGCGCAGGGCCAATAGGCATTATGGCGGCGGCAGTGGCCCAAAGAGCCGGCGCGCGGCGCATTATGCTGACCGACATTAATGACTGGCGGCTTGAACTGGCAAACAAAGTCGCGCCCGGTGTACGCACGGTCAATGTAACTCGTGAAAACCCCCGGGACGTCATGTACGATATGGGCATGAATGAGGGTTTTGACGTTGGCATGGAAATGAGCGGGCAACAGAGCGCCTTTGAGGGCATGTTAGATCTGATGATCATGGGCGGCAGCATAGCTATGTTAGGAATCCCGTCCAAACCCTTCCCGGTAGATTTTGGAGGTTTCGTGTTTAAATCCTTGACACTAAAGGGTATTTACGGTCGCCAAATGTACGAAACCTGGTATAAAATGCTGGCAATGCTGGACAGCGGTTTGGATATGCGCGGGATTATTACGGATCATTTCGCGGCAGCGGATTTCCAGGATGCGTTTGATTTGATGCTGACTGGGAAAGCGGGTAAAGTGATTTTGGACTGGACGGGGGTATTAGTACGTGTTATAGATGAGAAATCTATTTGGCGGGGAACTATTTAGTAGATTTTGCCAATTCATCGCTACAGCAACATATTGTAAAAACCAAAATGGTGCGGGGGTGCCGTTATGAGCATGAAAATATTATACGTAAATTTGTCGCGGAGAGTTATTTGGGGAATGTGTTTGGGCCTGTTAATGGCTCTTCCTTTGAGCGTTGCACATGCACAAGAATATAATGGACCACAAGGATATAATGGGCCGACGATTACATTTGAACAGGTTTTTGCAGACCCTGCCAATCAGGATTTAAACCTAAATTATGCCCGCCAACAGGCGGCAGCGGGTGATTATTTAAGCGCGGCCTCGACACTCGAACGCTTGTTATACACACAACCAAATTGGGATTCAGCGCGGCTGTTTTATGCACTGGTTTTATACCGGCTTGATGATCCGCAAGCTGCTATACGCGAGTTGAATATCCTTGAAACACGCCCACTTTCTCATGAACAGCAACAGCTTTTTTCGACTTATAAAAAACTCCTGAATGTTGATGGAGTGGCGCAATGAGAAATTTACATCCCACATTATTAGGTATTAGCACATCTATATTACTCAGTAGTTTTTCAATAGAGGCATATGCCCAGTCGAGCATTGGCGTAAATGCGGCGGTAAAGGGCGATGTAACCATTACGAGCCCGGATCAAAAGGCTAAACAAGCTCTGGTTAAAGACCCGGTTTACCTTGGCCAGATGATTAATTCCAAAAAACTCAGCAGTCTTCAAGTCATGTTAAAGGATGAAACTATCTTTACTCTGGGCGCAGATTGCGAGCTTGTTATAGATAAGTTCGTCTATGACCCTGATAAAAACAATAATTCCCTGAGTGCCAGTGTTTCCAAAGGTATGTTTCGCTTTATGTCGGGTAATATTTCCAAATCTAGCTCCAAGGCTATCTCCATCGATACGCCCGTGGCCAGCATGGGTATTCGCGGCACAATGGTTGAAGGCCTTATCGGACCCGAGGCTGTTGCGATTGCGGTGAGCGAAGGCATCTTGCCTGTAGGAATTACAGTTGATAGCGCCGGGGCGACCTTGTTTGTTCTTCGTGGCCCAGGGCCCAAAAACATTGGGAACAATAAAAAGGGAGAAATCACAGTAACATCTGGTGGGCAAACCGTTATTGTAAGTGGTACCAATAAAGCCGTCTTTATACCGAGTGCGGGAGCAGCACCGATTGTCTTTTCACTCTCGACACAGGCCTTTGAAAATTTCAGTCAAAGTTTGCGCACAACACCGACCAGCTTAAACACATATAAACACTTTGAAATTGATAAGCATTTCGACGCGAAAGTATCGAGCTCCCAGTCACCTTCCAATTCAAACGCGTCTAATGCGGGGCAATCACAAACGGGTACGAGTGCAGGTGGATCAACGGGCAGCGGCGGCGCGGCAGGCGCTGGCACGGCTGGCGCAGGAGCTGGTGCTAGCACAGTCGTCTTTGGTTTAGGCGCCCTCGGCGCCCTCGGTGCCCTCGGCACTATTGGAGTTGTTGTGGCGGCTTCGGGTGATGATGATCCACCAAGTAGCCCATAATAGCATTTAGTTGCACCCGTCGTATTATTGAATAGTGTGAAAATGACTGTACCAGACTACACGCCCCTGACCGGATACCCTGAATACCTCGAGGACGAAATGCTTATTCGGGCGCAAGCTGCCCTGGATGTGCTTTCTACCCGCCGCACTATCCGGGATTTCTCTGACCGGCCCGTGCCGCGCTCTATCATTGAGGCCTGTATCGCCGCCGCCGGGACGGCGCCTTCGGGGGCCAATCATCAGCCTTGGCATTTTGTGGCTATCTCCAATCCCGACATGAAACGCAAAATCCGTATTGCGGCGGAGGCTGAGGAGGAGGCGTTTTATTCGGGGAAGGCATCGCAAGAATGGCTGGATGCGCTTGCGCCGCTGGGCACGGACACACAAAAACCTTTCCTGGAAACTGCGCCGTGGCTGATTGCCGTATTTGCGCAAAAGCGCGGCGGGGAACGGGTCGGTCAGGACAAGAAAAACTATTATGTCACCGAGAGCGTCGGCATTGCTACGGGCATGTTGATCACCGCTTTGCACTCGACGGGTCTTGGTACCTTGACCCACACTCCGGCCCCGATGAATTTTCTGCGCGACATCTGCGGGCGTCCCAAGAGCGAAAAACCATTTGTGTTGCTGGTCACGGGCTATCCGGGCAAGGATGCAGTAGTGCCGAAACATGCGCTAATTAAGAAAAGTCTAGCTGATATTTCCACGTTTGAGGTTTAGTAGGCCTTCCTGGAGTGAAGTTGACTAAAATATTTAGTAGTAAAATAGGGATCACACCTTCCTTCCTTTCTTCCCCTATTTTTTTATGGGGGAAGTGCTGGAGTTCTTACGGAGGCGATGGGGGGAACAACTCCACTCGGATGCCAGACGAGAGATAGCCCCCCATCGAGCGCCAAGAGACGCCCACTTCCCCCATGAAAAATGGGGGAAGGATACTCCCATGAATATTCCTCTTGCCAAATATTCAGACTTGCCTATATAGCGGATTCGGCTTTTTTTGAGCGCCAAAGCGCACATGTTTTCGGAGATTTTATGGCACGGGTTACTGTTGAAGATTGTATTGAAGTTTTACCGAACCGGTTTGAGCTGGTTTTGATGGCCTCACACCGGGCGCGGAGTATCGCGGCGGGTTCGCCGCTCACCATTGAGCGTGATAATGACAAGACGCCTGTCGTGGCTTTACGCGAACTGGCTGAGGAAACTCTAAGTCTGGACGATCTGCGCGAAAGCCTGATTATTGGCTTGCAGCGGGTGATCATGGACGACGATATTCCCGACGAGGAAGATCAAGCTCCAATCCTGGCTTTGGAGCATGGTGAAGAAAAGCCCAAGGAAATGTCCGAGGTCGATATGATGCGCGCCTTGCAAAGCGATCGTGATAACGGGCCAGATAACCGATTTTAGGTAACTGATTTTAATTCGGCGTTCTTTCGTACTATTATTTTATTGCAGGTTATGTGGTGTCTCGTTAGTTTGCGAGCCTGAGACGGGCTGAAAAGGATTCGATATGTTAGCCAATATTTTAGACAATACTCTAGACAGTGATCCACAGGTGCTTGCGGCCATAAAGCACGAATTGCTTCGCCAGCAAGACCAGATAGAGCTTATTGCATCTGAAAATATTGTGTCGCGGGCCGTCATGGAAGCCCAAGGCTCGGTATTGACCAATAAATACGCCGAAGGTTATCCGGGGCGGCGCTATTACGGCGGCTGCGAGTTTGTTGATATGGTGGAAAACCTGGCCATTGAACGGGCCAAACAAATGTTTGATTGCGGTTTTGCAAATGTGCAGGCCCATTCCGGTAGCCAGGCCAATCAATCCGTGATGTTGGCGCTGTTACAACCGGGCGATACAATTATGGGTATGGATTTGGCGTCCGGCGGGCATTTGACCCACGGTGCCAAACCCAATATGTCGGGCAAATGGTTCAATGCAGTGACATACGGTGTACGCGAAGATAATTGTCAGATTGATTATGATGCGGTCGAAGCACTGGCGCTTGAACATAAGCCCAAAATGATTATTGCAGGCGGCTCCGCTTATGCCCGCACCATAGATTTTGAACGCTTCAGGGCTATAGCCGATATGGTTGGCGCTTATTTGCACGTGGACATGGCTCATTTCGCCGGATTGGTGGCGGGTGGTGTCCACCCAACGCCTCTGCCTCACGCTCATGTGGTGACAACGACAACCCATAAAACCCTGCGCGGGCCGCGCGGCGGCATGGTTTTGACCAATGACGCGGCCATAGCCAAGAAAATCAACTCAGCCATTTTCCCAGGTCTGCAAGGTGGGCCTTTAATGCATGTGATTGCCGCCAAGGCCGTAGCATTCGGCGAAGCCTTAAAGCCTGAGTTCAAGACCTATGCCAAAAATGTTGTCAGCAATTGCCAAATAATGGCTGATACCCTGGTCAAGGCCGGGTATGCCGTGGTCAGCGGCGGTACGGATACTCATCTGGCGCTGATTGATTTGCGGCCCAAAGGCGTGAAGGGCAAACACGCTGAACATGCTTTGGAGCGGGCCAATATTACCTGTAACAAAAACGGTATACCGTTTGATACAGAGAAATTTACAATTACATCCGGCATTCGCGTTGGCTCTCCGGCGGGGACGACTCGCGGATTTGGCTTGAAAGAATTTCAGCTTATCGGTGAGTTAATGTCAGAAGTTTTGGACGCTCTGGCCGATAATCCCAACGGGAATGACGCAGTTGAAGCATCGGTTCGTGCCCGGGTCGCTGGATTAACCAAAGCATTCCCGCTTTATGCGGATTTATAGGTGAATTATGCGGTGTCCGTTTTGCTCACACGTTGATAGTCAGGTTAAAGACAGCCGCCATACCGAAGACGGCAATGCCATTCGTCGGCGTAGGCTGTGTAATGGGTGCGGGGCGCGGTTCACCACATTTGAGCGGGTGCAATTGCGCGAGCTAACCGTGATCAAGAAAAACGGTCGCCGGGCACCGTTTGACCGTGATAAATTACTGGCCTCTGTGACCATTGCCTTGCAAAAACGCCCGGTGAAAGAAGACCAGATCGAGCGCATGATCAGCGCCATTGTCAGACGGTTGGAAAGTATTGGCAGTAGTGAAGTGTCTAGCGAAATCATTGGCCAGATGGTCATGGACAGCCTGCCGCATTTGGACAGCATCGGCTATGTCCGCTATGCATCGGTTTATAAAAATTTCCACGAGGTATCGGACTTTGAAAGCTTTATCGGTGAGGAAAAATTGACAAATGACAAAGGCGGTAAAGACAGCAAAGAGAATGAAGACGAAGAAGACGAAGAAGGGGCTGATAAAGGTCAATAATGGATAACAAGATTGACACAAAACGCCGTAGATTAGCCCGACTTGCCGCTGTGCAGGCTTTGTACCAGATGGAGCTTTCAAGTCAGAAATCAAAATTTGTCGTACAGCAATTTAACGAAAAATGGCGTGAAACAGGTGCTGATAACAGAAGTGCGGACACAGATTTTTTTGAACTGATAGTCCTCGGCGTGGTTTCTGAGCAAGGTATGGTTGACGAGGCTATCTCGGGAAAATTGGGGGAAAACTGGAAATTGAGCCGCCTGGATGTAACCCTAAGGGCTATTATGCGGTGCGCGTCTTATGAATTATTGCGCTTGTTTGAAGTGCCTGCCGTGGTGGTTATTGACCAATATGTTGGGCTGGCCCGTGATTTTTACGCAGGTAAAGAGCCGGGCTTTGTCAATGGGGCGCTGGATAAAATGGCCCGGGAACTCCGACCTGGTGAATTTGGGGTGCCGGGCAATGCTGACGGTATTGCTAATGGATGAATTTGGCTTTATTGCCGAACATCTGAGCCGCCTTGCTGGCCCACAAGGGCTTGACCTCAAAGACGACGCCGCCGTTTGGAAGCCGCCCGCCGGATTTGACGCAGTGATGAGTATGGACACTTTGGTTGCAGGTGTACATTTTCCCCAAGATAAATTTGACGCACAAATAGCCCAAAAATTGATCGCAGTGAATGTTTCGGATATTATTGCCAAAGGTGCTGACCCGCTAGGCTATTTTTTGTCTTTGTCACTACCTAGGAAAACGAGTTTAGATGCCCTAAAGGATTTTTGTAGCGGGCTGGGCACAGCCCAAGACGACTATGAAGTAAAATTGTGGGGCGGGGATACCACAAGCACGGACGGGCCAGTGAGTTTAAGCGTAACAATGATCGGCACTGTGCCAACTGGCAAGGCCGTCTTGCGTTCAGGCGCCAAAATTGGCGACTATGTCTGTGTGACGGGTAATATAGGCGGAAGTTATTTAGGGCTAAAAACTTTGTTAAAGCAAATGGATATGGACATGTATCCAACCAAGTATTGGGTGGATAGATATCATGTGCCGCGCCCCGCATTTGCATTTCGCTTTGGGGTCAGGACATATGCCAATGCGGCTATTGATATATCTGACGGTTTACTGGCTGACGCAGAGCATTTGGCGCTGGCCAGTAATGTGGGAATAGATATAAATCTGCCCGCAATCCCGCTGTCTACCATCAGCACCGCTTGGGTCTCTGCCCAACCAGACCTACAAGCGGCACGGTTGGAGTTGGCAACGGGCGGGGATGATTATCAGATTTTGATGTGCGTATCAGAAGCGCAAATCCCGGCTCTGAAAAAACAAGCGGCCCGAAGCAAAGTAAAATTAGCCGTAATAGGCAAGGTCATACCCGGCGCAGGCGTAACATGTCGCAACAGCAAGGGCGGGTTAATCCCCGTAACAAAGCCGGGCTATCGGCATTTTTGATATTTCAATACTAGAGCGCTCCCTCTTAATATAGACCCACTTTGAGCGCTCCCATTTGCACTTGGGGTCGGCGTGGGCACTGCCGTGATGCTTGCATCACAAATGGCACACAACGCAGCCCAAGTGCAAATGGGAGCGCCCCGCTCGCGGGTGGGGTGCAATTTTCGTTAGAAAATTATCAAATCAATCATATACTTATACCCGCTTGGGCGAGGTTTGCCCCCCGGACGTCGTTGCCTCTTTCGACCGATGCTAAAGCATCGCTACTCAAGATGCGCCTAGCCGGGGAACAAACCTCATCCCATCAAAGTGGGTCTATATTAAGAGGGAGCGCTCTAGCATGCACCTTGTTAAGTAAACGACCACGGATGTGACCGCTTACTCATCAATCGTTCCGCCTTTTACCCGCCGATCCGCGCTTGTATTCCTGCTGTGTAGGTGCTGCCTGAAACGGCAGCCGTAATACCAAAGGAAGCGTGGTTCTTCTTGTCGCCAAGACGGATTTGTATGCCGCCACCAAAGCCGAGTTCCACACCGCCATACCCGTCATCATATCCGGCCAGCTTGCCTGCTACAGTCCATTTTTCGCCACGCTGTAAATACAAATCCGGGATAGCTGCAACTGCCGCCGTACCTTCGCGCAACTCATTGATAGCACCTGTATTACCTAGTATAAGCCCCAGATTAGCCGCAATGGCCGACTTGTTGGTGTTGATGCCTGCTGTGTTCAGCAATATCGCGGTGTTATTGGCCGTAATCCCCGATGCATTGAGGGAGATCGCTGAAACATTGGCGGCAATGCTAGTGGTGTTGGTGTTGGCCTGGGTTTGTAGAACACCGCCATCACTTGCGAGATTGCCGCTTGCGTCCGTGGTTATAATCCCGGTCACAACACCTTGAGCCGCCGTGCTAGCGGCGGAGGTGATCCCAGCAACGGTCAAGGTTTGTGTGGACGAGCCCAGAGCGATCTGGTTGTCCGCACTGGTAGCAACCCCTTGGCCTATGGCGGTAGAGTTGGCATTGGACGCAGTGGAGTTTTCACCAAGGGCCGTAGACTGGGCACCGGACGCTACGGCATTCCGGCCAAATGCTGCACTGTCGGCTCCGGTCGCCATGGCGTTGGCGCCAACGGCGGTCGATCCGGATGCGATAGCACCCGCCCCAATTGCTGTGGCACCCGGTGAAGTTGCCTGTGCCCCCGTGCCGACCTGGATCGTATTGGCTTGTGTACCCGTCGAGACCAACTGCTGTAATGCAGTTACCCCGGTATTTGCAGTCGCAATATTGTTAGCGTTCGCTGTGATACCTGCGGCATTGGTCAAGACGCCCGTGGCATTTGTGGCAATGCTAGCCGTATTGGTGGCGATGTTGTTTGCATTGGTTGCAATACCTGTAGCGTTGGTCGCAACACCCGTAGCGTTGGTCGCAACGCCTGTCGCGTTAGTTGCCACACCCGTAGCATTAGTCGCCACGCCTGTCGTATTGGTTCCAATATTTGTTGTGTTTGTGCCAATATTTGTCGTATTGGTTCCTATGTTGGTCGTATTTGTACCAATATTTGTCGCGTTGGTTCCAATATTGGTGGTGTTTGTATTGACACTTGTCTGCAACGCACCGCCGTCCGATGCGAGATTGCCGTTGGCATCTGTAGTAACAATTCCGGTGACTGCCCCTTGGGCCGCCAAACTTGCGGCGGAGGGTAGGCCGGCAACCGTCAGCGTGTTGCTTGCGGTGCCTAAAACGATCTGGTTGGCAAATGCGGTTACGGCTCCGGCGCCAAGTGCCATGGAGTTTGTAAATCCTGCATTTGCGCCACGTCCAAGAGCCGTAGTGTCGTCTGCTGTTGCTTGAGCATCTTGACCGATGGCGGTTGAACGCATTCCTGCCGCTTGTGCACCTCTGCCAGTGGCTGTCGAGTCTATGCCGGTTGCTCGTGCAAACCGACCTGTAGCAGTCGAATTGAGGCCGGTTGCTTGTGCGAACTGGCCTGTGGCGGTCGTGTCGGTGTCAGTTGCTTGTGCGAACGCGCCCGTAGCAGTTGAATTGAGGCCGGATGATTGTGCCAGCATCCCTGTGGCGGTCGCCTCGGTACCGGTTGCTTGTGCGAACGCGCCCGTGGCGGTCGAGCCGGCTTCTGATGCTAGTGCCGCCCGGCCTGTGGCAGTCGAGTCTCTACCGGTTGCCTGTGCGAACGTGCCAGTTGCGGTCGAGCTGTTTTCTGATGCTATTGTGGATCGGCCTGTGGCAGTCGAGAAACTACCAGTTGCCTGTGCGTTCTGGCCTGTAGCGGTTGAATCTTCACCTGTTGCCGCTGCACCTTGGCCTGCGGCGGTAGATCTAACCCCTGACGCAGTTGAAAGTGCACCATTGGCAGTTGAATCTAGGCCTGTTGCCACTGCGGCCATGCCAGTTGCGGTTGAATTTTCGCCTGTTGCATTTGCTCCACGACCAATGGCCGTTGAATTAATGCCTGCCGCATTTGCATCTACGCCTGTGGCGGTTGAATTTGCGGCTGTCGCATTTGCATCTGCGCCTGTGGCGGTTGAATTTACGGCTGTTGCATTTGCTCTACGGCCAGTGGCAGTTGAACTAGCGCCTGACGCATTTGCAAGCACGCCAGTGGCAGTTGAAGCATCGCCTGATGCATCTGCTGAGGCTCCAGTGGCAGTTGAATTAAACCCTGTTGCTTGCGCAGCCAGGCCAGTGGAAGTCGAGCTAGAGCCTGACGCAACTGCAAGCATACCAGTTGCGGTTGAACCAGCACCTGACGCATTTGCAGCTCTGCCGGTGGCAGTTGAATTAAGGCCTGTGGCCTGTGCTTGCGCGCCAGTTGCGCTTGCACCATCGCCCGACGCATTTGCATTTCGTCCAGTGGCGGTTGTTTCAATACCTGAGGCCTGTGCGTTCTGGCCTGTGGCGGTTGAATCAACGCCTGTCGCATTTGCATCTTGGCCAGTGGCAGTTGAATTTTCGCCTGAGGCAGTTGCACTTCTGCCAGTGGCTGTTGAATTCACGGCTGTCGCATTTGCATTTTGTCCAGTGGCAGTTGAACGAGTGCCTGATGCAGTTGCAAACCCGCCGGTGGCAGTTGAATCGACGCCTGACGCGGTCGCATTTATGCCAATGGCAGTTGAAAGAAATCCTGATGCCGTTGCATTTCTGCCAATGGCAGTCGAACTAGGGCCTGACGCATCTGCGCCAACGCCGCACTGGGTTGCAAATGGGCTGCCTGTTGGTACCGTCGAATTACATTCGGGCGCTACATTTGGTGCGGCATATACCATGGTGAATGTGCCCAAGCTTAATATGGCAATGACCGAAATGCCGGTTAGTAGTGTGGATTTTTTGGTTCTTGAAGTTAATAGTGTCATGATAATTCCCCTTTTGTGTATAGTTGAATGGGGTCATTATTGTCTGTTTGAAATGGCCCCATCTTGTAACCTTTGTTGGCTACTTAGTGGTAGTGTATCTCAAAAGTGGTTTATTGTCTATCCCATTGCAACCAAACGGCTAGCTATGCGTCCATTGCAAATCATTCAGATCTAGTTAATCCAAAACAAACGCCATAAAGATAGTCTTGAAACAGAGCCGAGATCAAAAGTGTATCCCTAAAAGCTCATGTGTCGCGACAGCCTAGAATGAGCAAAATCAAGGATTTTTAATCAAAAAAACCCGGTGCTTGCACCGGGTTTTTTGCGGCCATAGTGGGGGACGTTTATCGTCCGCCGCCAGGGCCGCCACTTCCCCCCGGAATGTTCTGGTTGCCACCAAGTTGGTCAATAGGAATACGACCAATGGTGCCGAAAATTTGTTCAAGAACGGACAGCTCGCGGCCCCTTGTCGGGGTTTCGCGGTCTGAATAATTGACATATTGTCCGTTTTCTATGCCGTACTCCGCCACCGTCTGCACCTGCCCGTCCTCGTTAAAGGATATGGCGGTGATCGTACGCGCTTCGGTGATGGGGCGCAAATAGGCAAGGCGTTGGCGCACACTGGTCAGGTAATACCATGTGTTTTCATCGAATGTGCTTTTAATGGAAGGATTGCCGAGGCGGGCCAGAACACTGGCTTTGGTATCCGTGTCCGGGTTGACGGCCTGGGGCTTGTCCTCGGTTGGAATATAGCCGTGATTGCGCAGAGTTGGATTACAGGCGGTTAGACCTAAAATAAGGATGCCAAAAAAGATAGTTTTAAGGCCTGTTACCTTTACCAGGCCTGATTTAAAAAACAAAAGTCGCATAAAAGCTTTCTGTACCAATTTGTCTCTTCCAATTTGTCAGGGTATCCATTACCCAATCAAAACCACTATGGCAAGCCGCCATATGTTAAAAGAAAGAGATAAATGCTAAAATTTTTATCACGCATTATAGGCAATCAGAGGGCAGAGATTAAGGACGCCCGAAAAATTTACCAAAAAATCATGGAAAAATCCCGTGACACGGTGTTTTACGGCGACGGATTATGCCCAGATACCACGGACGGGCGTATGGAAGTCTTGTGTCTGCATCTTGCAACCATCATGTTTGTACTGCGCGGTCACGATAAAACCGGCTCTCAACTGTCCCAGGCTATATATGATGTCATGATTGATGATTTTGATGTGGCCCTGCGAGAGGAAGGGTTAAGCGATACGGGCGTTGCTCGGCGTATCAAGCCAATGGCAAAGATGTTTTTCGCCCGTTCCAAATCATATGCAGATGCTTTAGGAGCAGGGGCGGAAGTGGAGGCGGAGTTATCTGGCATTATGAGTAAATACATCACTAAAAGTAACAATAAATCAGGTGTTTTTGTTAGTTATACCATGAAGTTTTGTGCTAATTTACGCGGCAATAGTCTGGGGCAAATCGCCCAGGCGGAATTTATTTTTCCTACATTTGCGTAAGAAATATATATCCAAGGACGTTTTTGCCTTATAAACAGAACCATAAATAAAAAAGCTTGCAACAAGAGACATGCAACAAGGGACATGGGAAACGAATGCTGGACGGGTTGATTATATCGGTGGATGCCATGGGGGGAGATGATGCTCCGGATATTGTCATAGCCGGCATAGAATATTTCTTAAAACACGCAGGACGGGGCCGCAATGCGCGGTTTTTAATTCACGGAGATGAGGCCGCGCTCGCACCTTTGTTGGCCAAAGCGCCAAAAACCCGAGCCCGCTGCGAAATTCGCCACACGGTCAATGTTATTGCCATGGACGCCAAACCGTCCTTTGCTATGCGGCGCGGCAAAGGCACCAGCATGTGGAATACCATTGCAGCCATAAAAGAAGGTGAGGCACTGGTCGCATTGTCTGCGGGCAATACGGGTGCGCTCATGGCCATGTCCAAATTGATTTTACGCATGAAGGAGGGTGTGCAGCGCCCGGCCATTGCGGCGCGCTGGCCCCACCAGGAGGGTTTTGGTGTCGTTTTGGATGTGGGGGCCAATCTTGAATGCGACGCCAACCAGCTTAGGGAGTTTGCCGTATTGGGCGACGCTTATTACCGTACATTATACAAGAAAAAACATCCCAGTATCGGCCTATTGAATGTGGGCACGGAAAGCCTCAAAGGCAATGCCACCATACAGGCGGCCCATGATAGCCTGTCATGTTCGAAGATTGATCTGAATTATATTGGTTTTGTCGAGGGCAATGACATATCTATGGGGGATGTTGATGTGATCGTCACGGACGGATTTACTGGCAATATCGCCCTCAAAACGGCGGAGGGGACTGCGCGGCTGATCGGGAAGTTTATCAAAGGTGCATTGCAGGATAATTTCTTCTCCAAAATAGCCGCCATATTCAACCTGCCAGCCTTGCGCCGGATGAAAAAGCGTATGGATCCGCGCTTGTTTAACGGCGGTGTGTTTTTGGGCTTGAACGGCGTCGTCATAAAAAGCCACGGCGGCACGGATGCCGTAGGTTTTGCCAGCGCGCTCAATGTGGCTATTGAAATGGCAGACAGCAAGTTTTTGGACGAAATTGAAAGCACGCTTGATGCTTTACACGATGAAGACGACAATTTGGAAATTCATATACCATGAGCGCACTCCCTCAATCATTTATTCGCGGGGTCGGATCTTATTTGCCGCCCAGAGTATTGACCAATGAAGAATTGGCCAAAACCGTTGACACATCCGATGCCTGGATCAAGGAACGCACGGGTATTACCCAGCGCTATATTGCCTCTGAAGGTCAAAACACATCAGATTTGGGTACCAACGCTGCCAAAGACGCGCTTTTTGCCGCTGGCATGGCGGCTTCTGAAATCGACCTCATTATTGTTGCCACATCGACGCCGGATCTAACCTTTCCCGCTACGGCTACGATTATACAAGAGAAACTGGGCATTACGGAAGGTGCTGCATTTGATGTGCAGGCCGTGTGTTCCGGGTTCATATACGGCTTAAGTGTAGCCGATGCCATGATCAAGGCGGGCAGCGCCAACAATATATTGCTGATCGGGGCCGAGACATTTTCGCGTATATTGGACTGGAATGATCGTACCACTTGTGTGCTGTTCGGGGACGGGGCAGGGGCTATGGTACTGTCAACAACACCTGCCCAAAATCCTGCTGCTGGTGTGGGGATCATGAACACTGAAATCCACTCAGATGGCCGCTACCGGGATTTGTTATATGTGGACGGCGGCCCGTCTTCCACCCAAACCGTTGGCAAATTACGCATGGTTGGCAATAAAGTGTTTCGCCGCGCCGTGACTGAGCTTTCCGATTCCATGGTCAAATGTTCCGCCAAAGCCGGGATTGCCATACCCGACATTGACTGGTTCGTGCCCCATCAGGCCAATCAGCGTATTTTGGAAGCAGTGGCCAAGCGCCTGAATTTACGTAGAGGTCAGGTGGTGTCTACGGTGGCTTATCACGCCAACACATCTGCTGCATCCATACCCCTTGCCATGGATGTGGCCATAAAAGATGGCCGGATAAAACGGGGCCAAACAGTTATGTTAGAAGCATTTGGCGGCGGTTTTACCTGGGGGTCGGCACTTTTGGCCTATTAATGCTGGAATTATTCTTAATAATTCAGTATTTTAAGTGGTATTGGCGAAATTTAGTGTTGGCATAGGTCAAAAAAATTTGCATACTGCCATTTCTCTTGTCAGGGGATTTTGTGAGCGAATATACTGTAACCAGAGCGGATATCATCGACGCGGTCTATAAAGAAATAGGCTTGTCGAGGACGGAATCTGCTATAATTATCGAATCAATACTCAAGCATATTACAACAACCCTGATTAAGGGGGAGGAAGTAAAATTGTCCGGGTTTGGTGTTTTTGATGTGCGGCTGAAACAACCGAGAATGGGGCGTAACCCCAAAACCGGACGGGATGTACCCATTAGTGCGCGCCGCGTATTAAGGTTTAGAGCCTCCGCCATTTTGAAAAACCGTGTTAACGCGGCGTTGACAAAAGAATAGTCTAATCATTGTTAGCCTATTATGGTGATTCGTCTAATATGATGATTTGGCAGCATTAACGGGACAGGTCTTGGTGCCTGCAATGACATAACGCAGATTATATGACACAAATTATATGACACAGATTTTATGACACAGGCAAAATCGACACGCGCATTTAGAACCATTAGCGAGGCTGCGGACGAACTTGATCTGCAGGCCCATGTTCTGCGGTTTTGGGAAAGTAAATTTCCGCAGATACAGCCTATGAAACGGCGCGGTGGCCGTCGATTTTACCGCCCTGAGGATATAGAATTTCTACGCGGTATAAAAATCCTGTTGCACCGGGAAAAGCATCCTATCAAAGATGTGCAAAAACTGATTCGCATTCGCGGCGCAGGGAGCGTTATGGATTTGGGGCGCTCGGTAGAGCAAGCCGCAAAACCAAAATCGGTCAAAGACACCAATCTCGTGCCAAGGCGGATAAAATCGGCGGCAGGCAAGCCAGTTGTCGTGACGGCTGAACCACCTGCACCCAAAACAGAGCCAGTGCGAGACGACGAAATTGTTCGCCGCCCCGGTGTTGTAGACATTGCCGCTGACCGTTCGAAAAGTAGGCCCGTTACAACAACTGCGCCAAAACCAGCTCCAGTTTCTGCTCCAGTTGAGAAAGAGCCGCGTATAAACCCCGAAGATAAATCAAATCTTGAAGATGCCCTGAAGCGCCTGAAAACCCTAAAATCCCGCTGGCAAGAATTTACATAAAAACCAGTTGTCGGTTGGCAATCCCTTGCCTATAAGGCCTGCACGAACGCGAAAAAATGTTTCGGAGCGTAGCGCAGTCCGGTAGCGCACTCGCCTGGGGGGCGAGGGGTCGTAGGTTCAAATCCTATCGCTCCGACCATTTATTTCGTTGATATAGGCCTAAAGAAATCTACAAGTGGTTGAGCAAATGGTTAAATCTTTACTTGGTCAAAGTCGTGCCATAAGTATCTGGATTTTTATCATGATTATTATGGTTGTCTCTATCATCTTGCTGGGCGGTGCGACCCGCTTGACCAATTCCGGTTTGTCCATTACCGAATGGAAGCCGATTACTGGCATTTTGCCGCCTTTATCAGCCGAGGCCTGGGCGGCGGAATTTGCCAAGTACCAGAAAATTCCCGAATTTAGCGCCGAGCATCCTGACATGGACCTGGCCGGGTTTGAGTTTATCTATTTTATGGAGTGGAGCCACCGCCAGCTTGGGCGGGCCATTGGTTTGGTGTATTTTTTGCCACTGGTGTTTTTCTTGATACGTGGACAGATAAAACCCGGTAAACGTGGACGGTTTATTGGGGTTTTGCTGTTGATTGGTGTGCAAGGCGCTATCGGCTGGTGGATGGTGTCTAGCGGTCTCGTTCATGACCGGGTTTCCGTCAGCCAATACAGGTTGGCCGTGCATCTTGGCGTGGCCTTTGTGATTTTGGCACTTTTAATGTGGACATGGTTGGACAATCGGCAAGATTGGCCAGAAAAGCGGGTAAATTCAAGATTGGAAAAGCATGTAATAGTCTTATTTTTATTGATATTTTTACAAATTATATCCGGAGCATTGGTGGCTGGTACCCATGCAGGTCTGACCTATAACACATGGCCGCTCATGGACGGTGGTTTGGTGCCGGGCGGGTATTTCGCCCAAAGCCCTGCCTGGATCAATTTGTTTGAAAATGTCGCCAGTATCCAGTTTAATCACAGAATATTGGGGTATGTGGTATTTTTGATGGCGATTTGGCTGTGGATTTGCGCATTTCGGCAACATGAACCCCATCTGCGTAGTGCAATAGGGTGGGTGGTGACGGCCATTTTTCTGCAGATTGCATTGGGCATTGCAACTTTACTTTATGTGGTGCCGCTACATTTGGCTTTGGCCCATCAGGCAGGCGCAATAGTAGTGTTTATCTTCGCCGTTATGGCCCTGAGGCGGGCGGTTGTGCAGGCTTATTGAGGGCTGGTGGTTTCTTCAGAAATTTTCAGTTTGCGGTCAATATAATCTACACTTATAAAGACCAGTCTTTGTTGTTCCCCGTCCCCCATTGCAACCAAACCACCAGTATATGTTCCGCCGAAATTAGCCCGTGTTGTGGCTATGAAATTTGCAGATTTTAGGCCACGGATGCTAAGCCCGTCATTTATATTTATCAAATAGCCACCGCCTTGGTTCATAGGGTCAAGCATGAGGATGTTTTTATCTTTTATGTGGAAAGGGTAAGATGCACTCCCGCGACAGGCCGCTTCATCATAGGTGCCGGCATTTCGGTTGTTAATCAATTGCGTAATACCGCCATCATTAATCTCGAAACCCAAATCTATCCTTTTATATTCAGGAGTTACAATAATAACTGCGTGTCCTTCTGAGCTTGTGTCAGGGCAAAACATGGTCGCAGATATGGTCTCGCCCACATAAATCATCGGAGAAAAATTACCTTCATCATCGGCCTCAATAAAAGCTTCAATCCCGTACTCTTGATTAATCGCCAAAAATACGCCGGGCGCAGTGTCGCGAGTAAGCCCGAATACATCAATATAATGGCTATTCCCAACGGGCTTGGGGGCGCGGCCTTCTATATCTGTTGAGTACAGCTTACCGTTTTCGCTCAACAAAATAACCCGTCCAAGCCACGGTGCGGCGCTGTTAGGAGCAAAAGTCAGGCGGGCTATAGGGACTTGCGTTTCAAAATCATGGGTGGCAACCAGATCAATAACGGGTAGGTCTTCGGGCTCTATGGTTGCGTCCCGGCTACAGGAGGTCAAAACCATGGTTAGGGTAATGGCAGTAATAATATGGACAAATATTCTCATAAAACCCCCATAATTTATCAACTGGGATAATGCCAGAAGAATCACGAAATACACGGTAGGAAAATCACGGTAATATAATACCGCTCATTTATACAGTTGATTTATATAGAGAAATAACAATAATGCAAAAAAGTGTTGACGGTACTATATCCCCCCCTTAAGAGAGCGCAAGATTTCAAATAGGGTGATTTAGCACCCATATTATTTCGAGGATATTATGAATACAACCAAATTTCTCAAGACTAAAGAGGTCGAGAAGCAGTGGATATTGTTAGATGCGGAAAATGTCATTACCGGACGTTTGGCCTCTTTTATCGCCCTGCATTTGCGCGGCAAGCACCGCCCGGATTATTCACCCCATATTGATTGTGGTGATCATGTTATTGTGATTAATGCGGACAAAGTTGCTTTGACGGGCAAAAAACGCAGCGATAAAATCTATTATCGCCATACCGGTTATCCCGGGGGCCTTAAAGATACCACGGCTGGCAAAATTCTGGACGGACGTTTTCCCGAACGCGTACTGCGCAAAGCGGTTCAGCGTATGCTGCCCAAGGAAAGCCCATTGGCCCGCAAACAGTTCTCCAGCTTGCATGTTTACGCTGGCCCGGATCATCCTCACGAAGCGCAAAAGCCGACCAAAATCGATTTTGCCGCTATGAATTCCAAAAACACAAAGGTCTAATCACATGACAACGGATACACAAGCACATGGGGGAAAGCAAACCCTCGAAGATTTGAAAAGCGTCATGGACGGCACTGCTGCGACTGCTGCAACTGGCGTTCCCGGCACTGCCGCAGAGCAAGCCGTAGAAGTCGTTTTGCCAGAACCTAAAATTGATGACCTTGGCCGTGCCTATGCGACGGGTAAACGTAAAAACTCCATTGCCCGTGTCTGGATCAAACCGGGTAACGGCAAAATCGTTATTAATGGTCGTGACCAGGACGTGTATTTTGCACGTCCGGTTTTGCGCCTGATCATTCGCCAACCCTTTGAGGCTGCCGAACGTGTAGACGGCTATGATGTTATGGCCACAGTTAAAGGCGGCGGTTTGTCTGGTCAGGCTGGTGCGGTGCGCCACGGTATTTCCAAAGCTTTGACCTATTATGAACCAAGCTTGCGTACGCCCCTGAAGGCCGGTGGTTTCATGACACGGGATTCTCGTGTGGTTGAACGTAAGAAATACGGTCGCAAGAAAGCCCGTAAGAGCTTCCAGTTTTCTAAACGTTAAGCAAAAAAACACTTTCGTTACTTATAAATTGGGCGCTCATTCGAGCGCCCTTTTTTATAGGTTACACACTTGGTGGCTATTATGGAAAAAATGAAGACGGTTATATTAGGAGCTTCCGGTTATACGGGTGCAGAAGCGGTGCGCCTGATTTTGGGGCATCCGAAACTGGAATTAACTGCACTGACAGCCAATCGCCATGCCGGGAAATCATATGCGCAAGTATATCCGCATATGGCCCATCAAAATCTGCCTGATTTGGTGAAATGGCAAGACGTGAATTGGGACGAGGTTGATGCAGTATTTGCCTGCCTGCCCCACGGGGCTAGTGAGGACACCATAGCCGAAATAGCCCGCCCCGGCCTAACCGTGATTGATTTGTCGGCTGATTTCAGGCTCAAGGACGCGGATGTTTATGCGCAAACCTATGGCCGCGCCCATACCTCACCAAAATTATTGGAGGGGGCGGTTTACGGCCTAAGCGAATACGCAAGAGCGGATTTAAAAGGTGCGTCTTTGGTGGCTTGTCCGGGTTGTTATCCGACCGCCAGCCTGTTGGCGCTCTTGCCGGCACTGGATTTGATCGACGTAGACAATATAGTCATTGACGCTAAATCCGGCGTGAGCGGGGCAGGGCGCAAGGAAAATCTCGCCTTTATGTATCCCGAAACTGCCGAAGGTGCCCATGCTTACGGTGTCGGCGTTCACCGCCACGGCCCGGAGATAGACGAGAAGCTTGGGGCCGTGCTTGGCCGCGATATTACTGTCAGTTTCACACCGCACTTATTACCTATGAACAGAGGCATGATCGCCACCATCAATGTCGAGCTTAACCAGGGTGTCTCGGTTGCAGAGCTACGGGGTGTCTTTGAAGCTCGTTATAATGAGGAACCCTTCGTTCATGTTGAGGCGAAAGGAATCGTGCCCCATACTCGTCATGTCCGCGCTTCAAACCAATGCCGGATCGGTATATTCCCCGACCGCAATCCGAAGCGCGCCGTGATTATTTCAGTTATAGACAACCTCACCAAGGGTTCGTCAGGACAAGCCGTGCAAAACTTGAACATAGCCAAAAACTGGGACGAAACCCTGGGCCTGACTATGATGCCAGTGTTTCCTTAGTGTTTAGTTTTTTTGGATTTATGATCTGTTGAGAGTGTGCAAGTTGTAACAAAAAACCCGCCTGGCGGTGTGCAGGCGGGTTTTCTTTGTTTATGTGCAGACGGTTAGTCTTCGTCGTTGCGTAAATCTTCGCCGTGTTCACCTTCAAACATTTCTTTGGCCGTTTCGGCCCGTTCGGATGCATCGGTTTCGGCATCGGATTTGTCTTCGTCAAGTTGCATGGCGATCACGTCTTCACCAGCCTCTTGGCGTACGGCCTCGTCTTCGGTACGGGCCACATTGATGATGACATTGATGCTAACCTCCGGGTGAAGCTTGACGCGTACATCATGCAGACCCAGAGCCTTAATGGGCTGTTCAAGAACCACCATTGCGCGTTTAACAGGCTCGCCGACCAGTTCGGCAACATCGCGAGACGAGACCGAACCGTACAAAATGCCGGTTTCACCAGCCTGGCGGATAGCGATATAAGTCGTGCCGTCGAGATCAGAACCCTCTTCAGAGGCTTTTTGCGCCGTTTCCGCATTGCGTTTTTCTAGAAATTCCCGTTCGGCTTCAAAGCGTACAAGATTGGCTTTGGTGGCCCGCAAGGCCTTGGCATTTGGCAGCAGAAAATTACGCGCATAACCGTTTTTAACATTAACGATATCGCCCATATTACCCAGGCTGTCTACGCGTTCTAAAAGTACAATTTGCATAACCGTCTCCTAATTCGCAGCATATGGCAAGAGTGCCAAAAAGCGCGCACGTTTGATGGCCTTGGCCAGTTCGCGTTGTTTCTTGTGGGTGACGCTGGAAATGCGCGACGGTACTATTTTGCCTTTTTCGGACATATAACGCGCCAGCATTTTAGGGTCTTTATAGTCGATGGTTTTGCCGTTTTCACCAGCAAATGGGCACACCTTGCGGCGGCGGGAAAATTGACTGCGGACTGGCAGGTTTTCAATTTTGATGTCTAGTTTTTTAGCCATGATACTGTCCTGTCTTTATCTGGAAACGCGTGGCTTGCGCTCGCGGTCTTCACGTTTTTTCATAATCGGTGATGGATCATCATTGTGCTCGTCAACCCGGATTGTCATATAACGTAAAATGTCGTCATCAATGCGGTGCAAACGTTCAACTTCTTGCACGGCATCTGAAGGTGCATCAAGTTTGAAGAAAGAGTAATGGGCTTTACGGTTTTTGTTGATCCGGTAGGCCAATTTACGCAGGCCCCAATATTCGGTGTCGACAACTTTGCCACCAAGACTTGCGAATTTTTCGGATAGCTGGTTGATCATTTCCTTGACCTGGGTCTCGGAAATGTCGGGACGTGAAATGATCACGTGTTCGTAGTATGACATAAATATGTCCTTCTAAGTTAGACTGCGGCGCACATCTCTCGAAGGGGAGAGATAAACGATGGTTCTAAAGCCTTGGTCAAACCCCATGTCTGACGGTTGGGCATAGACCGCAATCGGTAAGCGGCGCAACATACACAAGACAAATTCAAACGCAACACTTGATTTGTAGTGAATAGCGTTGATAATCATAAAAAATACACAGGAGAAGAGGTAGTATGAAACTAGCGTTTACATTCCCCGGCCAAGGCTCGCAATCGGTTGGCATGGGTAAGGATTTGGCGGACAATTTTGCCTCTGCACGGGCGGTATTTGATGAGATTGACGATGTTTTGTCACAAAACCTGTCCGGGTTGATGTGGGACGGGCCTATGGAGGATTTAACTCTAACCGCCAACACCCAACCCGCTTTGATGGCTTGCTCACTGGCTGCCATGAGGGTGCTTAAGCACGAGTTTGACATTGACGTCAGTGCCGCCAGTTATGTAGCCGGGCATTCTCTAGGTGAGTATTCGGCTCTGTGTGCGTCGGGGAGTTTATCTCTGGCCCAGACGGCGAAACTTTTACGCCTGCGCGGAGAGGCCATGCAAAAGGCGGTTCCAGTCGGTGTTGGGGCCATGGCGGCTTTGCTCGGGGCAGATTTGGATATGGCAGACGCAGCGGTTATGGCTGGCGCAAAATCCGGTATCTGCCAAATTGCCAATGACAATGCCAATGGGCAAGTGGTCATTTCCGGGGATAAACTTGCGGTCGAAGCCGCTATAGAGGCCGCAAACGGGCTTGGGGTGCGTAAAGCCGTCATCCTGCCGGTCTCGGCACCGTTTCATTGCGATCTCATGGCCCCGGCGGCAGAAGCTATGGCAGACGCACTTGCGGATACAAATTTAAAACCGCCTGTAGTGCCCGTGGTTAATAATGTTACAGCCGAGCCGGTTTGTGATCCGGTGCAACTTAAATCCGATCTGGTGGCCCAGGTTACGGGACGTGTACGTTGGCGCGAGAGTATTTCGTGGATGGCTGGCCATGAGGTCTGTACATTCGCAGAACCCGGCACTGGCAAAGTGCTAACCGGAATGCTGCGCCGGATCGTCAAGGGTGTGAACGGTGTTGCGCTGTCTACGCCCGAGGCATTGGAAAAATTCGCGCAAAAATTGGATAATGAGACGTGATTGGATAACCCGCTCCCGGTTAACGGAGAGACAATAAAAAAGGAATTAACATGTTTGATCTTACAGGACACAGGGCATTGGTAACGGGTGCGACCGGGGGGCTCGGCGGCGATATTGCACGGCTTCTTCACGCCCAGGGCGCATTGGTGACACTCTCCGGTACACGGGCGGAAAAGCTCGACGAACTTGCGGCGGCGTTGGGCGCGGGGGCATTTGTGGCCCCGTGTAATTTATCGGACGGTGAGGCGGTTGATGCGCTTCCCAAGCAGGCGGCGGAGCTGATGGACGGGCCCGTGGATATTTTGGTGTCAAATGCGGGGCTTACCCGTGATGGTTTATTGATGCGTATGAAGCCGGAGGATTGGAATTTGGTGCAAAAAGTCAATCTGGAAGCTTATTTTCGCCTGACCAAAGCGTGTCTGCGCGGTATGATGAAAGCGCGTTGGGGGCGGATTATCGGCATTACATCGGTCGTCGGTGTGACGGGAAATCCGGGCCAGGCCAATTACGCCGCCTCCAAGGCCGGTATGATCGGGTTTACAAAATCACTGGCCGGAGAGGTCGCCGTACGCGGTGTCACCGCCAATTGTATTGCGCCGGGTTTTATTGCCTCGCCTATGACGGAAGTCTTGAACGAAAAACAAACCGAGGCAATTTTAAATAAAATTCCGGCTGGCAAGCTGGGCACAGGTCAAGACATTGCCACTGCAACTCTTTATCTGGCTTCCGAAGAAGCCAGTTATATCACAGGTCAAACCCTGCACATAAATGGTGGCATGGCCATGATTTGATAGTCTCATGATTTGATAGCCTCAAGATTTGATAGTCTGTGAGTTTATCAGGTTCGTTGCCCTAAAACACTATTCCGGTTCGAAATCGCCCAATGTCAAGAGTGTTACACGTATACCAAAACCTTCTGAATTACCAATAATCCCCAGATTGTTTATGTTCTTGTCATACATAAGTTCAATGCGTGTACAATCATCATCATAGATCAAAGACAAGGTCTGCCGCCGGTTGACATCTTGATCCATATCCCGGTTAAGCGTGTATCTTGTACTCCAATTGTCAATGAGCTTAACGCTCACAGCACCGGAAAGCTCCTCAAACGGCGTGTTTGGATTGGTCAATGCTAGTGCGGTTGCGCTGTCCAAGCGGTAATAACGTACCGTAGTGCTGATACGATCTCCGCTATATTGAAATGAGGTGTCAAGCCTTCTGAAAGCATCATTCGTGGCGTCATAACGAACACGGGTAGAAGATGAGAAACGACTGCCAAGGTTAAGTTCAAATTGGCCGACCAGGTCTGAACTGGCTGTAGACAAGCCCGATGCTGCCCCGAAGGCCAATTGATCATTGCCGCTATAATAGCTTTGGCCTAAAAACAGATTGGCGCGGCTGTTTTTCCCCCAGTCCGCTATGATCGAGGCACCATAATCTGCTCTAAAACCTTTCTGCCAGAGGTCAAATCCGGTGGTTTTATTGGGCCGCCAGATCAGTGCCTGATCGAGATCAATATCCAGACTGTCTTGAAACAAAGACACCTGGTTGTTATTGGTATCGGTCAGTAAAAAATTACTGCGTTTGCCGTCTCCAAAACTTTGAGTGAGTTGAACTCTAGGCTCTATAATCCAGTTTACTTTTTGTCCCGCCCTCAAAAATGGCCAGCGTACATCTATACCCACCTGGCCAAGGTTGCGGGTGAAATCAAAAGATTCTTGTTGTGCAGTTGTTAAATTTGCGCTTTGGGCCTGAAGATTGAAATAATCAAACCGCCCCATTGCAAACGGCTTAACCTCCAGACCAAGGGGCGCTATCCAGTTTTTTTGCCAATCGAGACTGCCCGTGCCGCGCATATAGTTTGTACCAAGTGCGCGGGTCAGAATAGTTGTATCTCCAGCCAGTTTCAAACGCCCGCCGACAAACGGGTCTTTGAAATATTTGGACAATTCTACCTTGGGTGCGACCACGGGCAAAGTGCTGTCATTTTCCCTGAATACGATCACCTCGTTGAAATTATTATCGGCAGGATTTATGTTATTAAGATTGCGGCGAATTGTCGTGCGTAAACTGACCGAGCCAAAGGCGCTGGTGCTGAAACGGAAGTCATCTGATTGTCCCACAACAAATAATTGTTGGGTAAGACGACGCGAGTCTTGTCGGTAAAGGCCAAAATCAGGCCTTATTTCATCCAGGTCATAGCGGTCGAGATAGTTGTCATCTGTGGCATATCCGATGTCAAAGCCCCAATTCCATTGCTCATTAAAATCGAACAGACCATTGGCGAATATATGTGATCGCCATTTCTTGCCAACCAAATTTTCGTCCGGGTTCAAAAATATATCCTGGGCACCAAAAGGGTTGCCTGTTCTATCAAAGAAGGACGCATAGGTGGCGCTGCCTTCCAAATTAAATTCACCGGAAAAAAACTTACGCCGATATTGTGCAGCCAGCATTGGATTTACCCGTTGATATACACGCGGTGTTAAAGTCAATTCGGAATAGGGTGACAAGGCAAAATAATAAGGTACTCTTAAATTGACACCTTTGCTGACAGATACACCGCCAAAAGGTATCAAAAAACCGCTCGCCCGCCCGACGCTTGGGTCTGGATGGGCTAGATAGGGTGTGTAAAAAAGCGGAATGCCCTTAAATTCAAATACGGCGTCTCTATAGCGGATGGACTTGCTGTCTTTATCTTGGGTAACTTTACGGGCTTTTAGTCGCCATGTTGGTTTTTTGGTCTTGCCATTAACAACACAAGCCTCACAAGCGGTGTAATACGCATTATAAAGCTCTATACCAGAATCGGTTTGTCTGGCGGCAAAGGCCGAGCCAAGTTGTCCGCCTTGGGGGAAACGAGCCAGAAAATTAGTGGCTGTGCCAGCCTCAAGCTCGTCTGATAATTCCAATTTGTCGGCATATTGGGAAGACCCGTCCGCATTTATGAGAATGACATTGCCCACGGCGAAAACTTTACCGTCCTTGACATAATACCGGACTTCATCTGCAAAAATGGTCTTGTCCTGATAACGGCCTTCAACTTCACCACGTGCAGTAATAATGCCCGTAGTTTCGTCGTTCTCCAGCTCATCCGCCTCCAGATAAATAACGTCCGGGTCGCGAAACGGGCTGTCTGGAGCCAGCTTCAAATCCTTGTCGTCTTTTATGAAACTACCGATTTGAGCCGTACTCAAGCCGCCGGGTAGAGCCAAGCCTATAAGCAGCAGGAGCCCGGTACACATACGCACATATAACCTGGAAATGGGTAATTTAGATTTTGTCAATGACATCCTCACCTGAATGAATTTTCAAACTGCATAGCCTGACAATCGAGTCGCGTCTATGGCATTTCGGTGAAATTTCATGGGAAATTTGTGAAATTTTGGAGAGATTTATTGCGTATATGGAAGAACTATGACAAATCATTTCTCAGCGTCTCGTGTAAGTGTCTGGTACAAGTATATCGTGCCAGTGTCCTGTATGCGAGAAAGCATATCATAAATATGAGGATATCATGAAACAGATCGGCCATTTTATAGACGGTGTAAATGTTACCGGAACTTCCGGGCGCACCGCCGATATTTTTAATCCCAATACTGGCGAGGTTCAGGCGCAAGTCAGCTTGGCGAGCGTCTCCGAAATGGATGTTGCTGTGGCATCTGCGGTGAGAGCGCAGGCCGAGTGGGCGCGGGTTAATCCGCAAAAACGCTCGCGGGTATTATTCGCATTTAAAGCCTTGGTGGAAAAACATATGGACGAATTGGCGCAAATGCTGTCGTCCGAACACGGGAAAATTCTTGCTGATAGCCGGGGCGATGTGATTCGCGGGCTGGACGTAATAGAATTCGCGTGCGGGGTGCCCCAGAACCAAAAGGGTGATTTTACTATGGGCGCGGGGCCGGGCATTGATGTCTATTCGGTTCGTAAGCCCCTCGGCGTTGTTGCCGCCATTACCCCGTTTAATTTCCCGGCCATGATTCCCATGTGGATGTTTGGTATGGCTATATCGACGGGCAATGCCGTGATTTTGAAGCCATCAGAAAAAGACCCGAGCGTGCCTATGCGCCTCGCGGAATTATTTGTCATAGCGGGCGGGCCGAAAGGTCTTTTGAATGTCGTCAACGGCGACAAAGAAGCCGTCGATGCGATCCTCGCACACGACGACATCAAAGCTGTCAGCTTTGTCGGCTCCAGCGATATTGCCCATTATGTATATGTAGAAGCCGCCAAAAACGGCAAACGGGCGCAGTGCATGGGCGGGGCGAAAAACCACGGCATTATCCTGCCAGATGCCAATATGGACCAAGCCGTGCAGGACGTGCTTGGCGCAGCTTTTGGGTCTGCCGGGGAACGCTGTATGGCTTTGCCTGTCGTAGTGCCTGTGGGCGAGGGGACGCGGAAGCGGTTTTTGGAGAAAATGTTGCCCGCCATAGACGGTTTGCGTATTGGTACCTCCACAGACCCGGACGCAGATTACGGCCCCGTAGTTACGGCGGCCCACAAAGCCCGCGTTGAGGGTTATATTGATCTGGCCGTCAAAGAGGGCGCGGATTTACTGGTTGATGGGCGCGGGTTTGAACTGCAAGGCCACGAGGATGGATTTTTTATGGGGCCGACCTTGTTTGACAATGTCACCGCCGACATGACCACCTATAAAGAAGAAATCTTCGGGCCGGTCTTGCAAATTGTCCGCGCAGACACATTTGAACAGGCTTTGAAACTGCCAAATGAACATCAATACGGCAACGGCGTAGCTATCTACACCGCCAATGGCCGCGCCGCCCGCGAATTCGCCGACCGGGTAGAAGTCGGCATGGTCGGCATCAATGTCCCCATCCCCGTCCCCGTAGCCTATCACAGCTTCGGCGGCTGGAAACGCTCGGCCTTTGGCGACATAAACCAATACGGCATGGAGGGGTTAAGATTTTACACCAAGACAAAGACAGTGACGCAACGTTGGCTGGAAAGCGACGAACTTTCGGAGGATAGTGCGTTTGTTATTCCGACTTTTTAGTATGAGAAACACTCTCAAATTCCGCTCACCCCTGCGTATGCAGGGGTCTATCTATGTGCCGTCGGTTTTAAGCCTTACACTACAGAGGTTGATTCCTGCATGCGCACCCCAGGGGTGTTTCCAAGAGGGCGCAGGCATAAGCGGGTTTTTGGGATGGCATGGGGGTATAAACAAGTCCTCTCCTTGGGGAGAGGATTTAGGTGAGGGGATATATGTTTCGTAAAAACTCATGCATTGCGTTTACCGTACTATCTCGCATTATTTCCCCTCACCCGCAGTTCGCAAGAGCGAACGCGGCCTCTCCCCAAGGAGAGGAAAAGGGCAAAGGGCCAGAATAATGGATTTTCAACTCACGGAAGAACAGGTGATGATCCGCGACATGGCGCGGACATTTGCGGACGCCGAGCTTGCGCCCTATGCGCAGCAGTGGGACGAGGAGAAGTTTATGTCCCGCGCCGTGCTTGAGAAAGCGGCGGGGCTTGGGTTTGCGGCCATATATACGCGGGCCGAACACGGCGGTTCCGAAATGGGGCGCCTCGATGCGGCTTTGATATTTGAGCAGTTGTCGCGCGGTTGTGTATCCACGGCGGCATTTTTGTCCATACATAATATGGTTACATGGATGGTGGACACGTTTGGGGATGATGATTTGCGGGTGCGGTTTGTGCCCAAGCTAGCCACAATGGAAATGATTGGATCTTATTGTTTGACCGAACCTGGCAGTGGTTCCGATGCGGCTAGCCTCAAGACCAAGGCCGTAAAGGACGGAAATCATTACATATTAAACGGCACCAAGGCGTTTATTTCCGGAGCCGGGTTTTCGGATGTGTATCTTATCATGGCCAAAACGGGCGAGAAATCCATCAGCGCGTTTTTGGTTGAAGCGGGCACACCGGGACTTAGCTTTGGCGCACAGGAAAAGAAAATGGGTTGGAACGCCCAGCCCACGGCACAGGTGATTTTAGAGGATTGCCGCATTCCGGCGGCCAATTTAATCGGCAAAGAATGCGACGGGTTCAAATTTGCTATGGCCGGGCTGGACGGTGGCCGGGTGAATATCGGCGCGTGTTCTCTGGGCGGCGCAGGGGCGGCGCTGGACGCGGCCATTCAGTATACGGGCGAACGCCAGCAATTTGGTAAACCCATATCCGCCTTTCAAAACACGCAGTTTAAATTGGCTGATATGGCAACGGAACTGGATGCATCGCGGCTGATGATTTACCGGGCCGGCGATATGATTGACAAAAAACACCCGGATAAATCATCAGCCTGCGCCATGGCCAAGCGTTTCGCCACGGACGCGGGCAGCAAAATTGCCAATGACGCCCTGCAACTGCACGGCGGCTACGGATATCTGGCCGATTACGGCATAGAGCGTATTGTGCGAGATTTGCGCGTCCACCAAATTTTAGAGGGTACGAACGAAATTATGCGGGTGATTATTGCTAGGAGTTTGCTTAGTGAATATAATGAGTAGCTCCCCAACCCCGCGCATACCGATGAAAATCGGTATCCGTTGTGCAGCCTTCACCGTGGATACCGATTTTCATCGGTATGAGCGGTAAGAGAGAAAGTTTTTATGACCAACCAAATCCATTTTGAAGTTTTCGGCAATCTCGGCAAGATTACCCTGAACCGACCCAAGGCGCTCAACGCCCTGACCACAGAAATGTGCAAAGCCATGATCAAAACCATGCTGGCCTGGCAGGATGACCCGCGTATTGGCGCGGTGCTGGTTGAGGGGGCAGGGGATCGTGCATTTTGCGCGGGCGGGGATATTATCATGCTACATGACAGCGGCAAGGCGGGCGATGCTCGCGCCGAAGAATTTTGGCGCACGGAATATGCCCTTAATGAACTTATCCACCGCTATAAAAAACCCTATATTTCCATGATTGACGGGATTGTTATGGGCGGCGGGGTTGGCTTGTCCGTGCATGGCCGCTTGCGGGTGGCTGGAGACAACACGCTGTTCGCCATGCCAGAAACCGGGATTGGCTATTTCCCCGATGTGGGCGGCACGTATTTTTTACCCCGCTTGGGCCGGGCTATCGGCAATTGGCTCGGTCTCACAGGCGCACGTCTGAAAACGGCACAGGTTTGCGCGTTTGGGATAGCCAATGTCTATATCCCAACCGTCCAGCACGAAGCTTTCATCACGGCTCTGGGCCAAGCAGAACTCGACGGGCTGGACGGCCCGGTCATGGATGTGATCAAGCATTTCGTCAAAATGCCGGAGACACCACCAAATTTACCCGAAGCAATTTCCGCCTTTGACAAAGATACATTGCCTGAAATATTTGCAGCCCTTAAAGCCGACAACGCAGAATGGGCGGCCAAGCAATTATCCTTTCTAAACAGCAAATCTCCGCTCGCGCTTTATATCAGCTTCGAGGCATTACGGCGCGGGGCCAGGTTTGATTTTCGTGAAGCTATGCGCCAGGAATTGGATTTATCATTAAATTTCATGTATATACCAGATTTTTTTGAAGGTGTACGCGCCGCCGTCATCGACAAAACTCGAGACCCGAAATGGGCGGCGGCGTCCATTGAAGAGGTTGACCTTGAGGATGTGCGCACGGCCTTTACGCCCGCAAATCCCGAACTTGAATTTTTGGACTAGGAGCAAGACATGACCACAATCGGATTTATCGGCCTTGGGAATATGGGGGGGGGCATGGCGGCCAATCTGGCCAAGGCCGGGCATAATGTGCGTGCCTTTGATCTGTCGCAAGATGCATTGGCGAAAGCCGGCAAGTCAGGGTGTTATATGGCCGGCTCTATGCGCGATGCGCTCTCGGGCGCGGATGTCATCGTGACCATGCTACCAGCAGGTCAGCATGTGCGCGGTATATATTTGGGCGCAGACGGCATTATTGAAAACGCGGGTGACGGTGCTTTACTCATAGACAGCTCCACCATCGATATTGACAGTGCGCGGGCCGTGATTGCAGCGGCTGCAGTTAAAGGGCTTTCTATGGTCGATGCGCCTGTATCTGGCGGCGTTGCGGCAGCGGCGGGCGGGACGCTGACCTTCATGGTTGGCGGTACAAAGCCGGACTTTACCAAGGCCCGAGCCTATCTCGCACATATGGGCAAGAACATTTTTCATGCGGGAGATGCGGGCAATGGCCAGGTGGCCAAGGTGTGCAATAATATGCTGCTCGGTATTCATATGATCGGCACATGCGAGGCGTTTGCATTGGCGGAAAAACTGGGCCTGGACGCCCAGACATTTTACGATATTTCCTCAACGGCGTCTGGCCAAAACTGGTCAATGACCAGCTATTGCCCTGCGCCCGGCCCTGTTGCGAACGCCCCGTCCAATAACGACTATAAAGCCGGGTTCTCCTCCGCCATGATGCTCAAGGATTTACGTCTGGCCGGGCAAGCCGCCGCCGCCGCCAAAGCTGCTACACCTCTGGGCGCACAGGCGGAAAGCCTTTATGCATTGATGGAGGCCGCAGGTAAAGCCGACCTTGATTTTTCCGGGATTATGAAGTTGATTGACGGGACATTATAGCCGCAGAGACAAAGATAGCCGCAGAGACAAAGGAATATACTATGAAAACTTTAGACAGATTTTACATTGACGGGAATTGGGTAGCCGCTGGTGGGCGTAATAGGATTGATGTTGTTAATCCGGCCACAGAAGAACCGTGCGCAAAGCTCGCCCTTGGCACATCCGCTGACGTGGACATGGCTGTGCAGGCGGCGCGGAGGGCTTTTACGACATATTCTCAAACCAGCAAAGAAGAACGGCTTGAATTGCTGGGCAAGATTATTGCCGTCTATAAAACCCGCATGGGCGATATTGGCCAGGCGATAACCCTTGAAATGGGCGCGCCAAAATGGCTGGCGGGCAGTGGACAGGCTGGTTCGGGCATTGGACATTTGATCGCGGCGGTTAAGACGCTTGAAACATATGAGTTTGAGGAACAACGAGGGACTACGCGTATTTTCAAAGAGCCTATTGGGGTCTGCGGCTTCATTACGCCGTGGAATTGGCCCATTAACCAAATCGCTTGTAAACTGGCTCCAGCATTGGCTGCGGGCTGTACAGTGGTGTGGAAACCAAGTGAGGTTTCGCCGTTAAGTGCCGATATTTTAATGGAAGTTCTCCATGAAGCCGGGGTTCCGACCGGTGTTGTCAATATGGTGCACGGCGACGGGCCTAGCGTCGGTGCTGCGATTGCTGCCCACGGCGGCATTGATATGGTTTCGTTTACCGGGTCTACCCGTGCAGGCATTATGGTGGCGCAGGCGGCAGCAGAGACTGTCAAACGGGTGACCCAGGAATTGGGCGGTAAATCTCCCAATATTATTCTTGATGATCTGGACGATGAAGGCTTTGCCAAAGCCGTAGCGGGCGGCATGAAATCCATGACTATGAATTCCGGTCAAAACTGTAACGCGCCCTCGCGCATGTTGGTGCCAAAGCGCCGTATGGACGCGGCTATTGAAGCGGCAACTTCGGCGGCGGACGCCGTGGAAATCGCTGATCCTAATTCTGAAGGTATGGCAATGGGGCCAGTGGTATCTGAAATTCAGTATAACCGCATCCAGAGCTTAATCGAAACGGGTATAGAGGAGGGCGCGGTTTTGGCGGCTGGCGGACTTGGGCGTCCCGAGCATTTAAACCGGGGTTTTTATGTGCGCCCGACCGTGTTCGGTAATGTCAATAATGATATGACCATAGCGCGGGAAGAAATTTTCGGCCCCGTATTGTGCATTTTGCCATATGAGGACGAAGATGATGCAATAGCCATAGCCAATGATACGCTCTACGGGCTTTCAGGCTATATATCCGGTGCGAATCCGGACAAAATCCGAGAAATCTCCGGGCAAATCCGGGCAGGCATGATCCATGTTAACGGCGCATCAACCGATATTAACGCACCGTTCGGCGGTTACAAACGCTCAGGCAATGGCCGCGAATGGTCTAGGGAAGGATTTGAGGATTATCTGGAAACCAAAGCCGTTATGGGTGTAGACTGGTCATAAGCAGCGCCTTACCTTTTCTTAACCTTGGTCTTAACGCTTGCGTCCAGACTGTTATATCTGCCATAAACCCGTTTGCGCACTAAATTCGTGTACGGGCGTACATAAAACAGGTGGTGAGAACGTCTTACAAGCAAAGTTCCTGCAAAAAGGCAAGGTTGAATGGTTGGAAAACTTGATATAGCGAAATTAAAACCCGTACTGGTTTTGGAACTGGTTCTGCTGGCTATTTTGTTGTGGGCATTGATTGTCACCATATTGCCTGTATTGGCGGCTAAACGTGTCGTTATTCCGGCCTCCCGGCAAAACATATGGAACCCTGATATTTCCGAGGTAAAATCTATTGATAGCTCTATCTTGCATACATTCGACCCGTTTCACCGGGATGCGCCGGTGTCCAGTGCGCCCACATCTATATCCGCACCGGAAACCACATTGGATCTCAAGGTGTTTGGTATGCGCGCCGATATTGGCGGGAACAGCTCAAGCGCCATCATCCAGACGCCTGACAACAAACAGGCCAGTTATTTCCTCGGCGACGAAATCATCCCTGGCGTTACCCTTAAACAAGTCGAAATTGACTATGTTATATTGAATAGAAACGGGGTTTTGGAGCGACTGTCCAGGCAGGGTAAAGCCGAAGACGAGCAGAACATTATGCTGGCATTAGCCGCCAAAACCTTATCTTTCAAAGCTGCAGATTTGATCAATGATGTGCGGTTTTACCCCCACAGGGAGGGACGGAATGTCATTGGTTACAGGATCAGGGCGCGCCGGGGCGGGGCATTAGAAAAATATGGCTTCCAGTCCCGCGATATGATAACAGCCATAAACGGCGAGAGCCTGACACAAAATCAGGTCAACCTTCCTGCTTTGATGAAAAACCTGAAGCAGGCACGATATGCCAGTATCCAAATTATAAGGGATGATGTTCCCATGACTATAGAGGTGAATTTACAGTGAGAGAAGTAAGCGTTTTGGAAAAAATTGTGAGAAGCGGGCTGCGTTTTCGTGTGTTTGTCGTGTGTTTACTTGCCGCATTGGTTATTGGCACAAGCCTGTCTGCCCGCGCACAAGAGCATGTTATCAACCTTAAAGACGCGGATATCCGGGCTTTCATTGAGGATATATCAGTACTGACCGGGAAAACATTTATTGTTGACCCGCGTGTGACGGGGACAGTTACTGTAACCTCCCAGGCCAAATTGAGTAAACCGCAAGTGTTCTCCGTGTTTATGGATGTGCTGCGTGTGCGCGGTTTCACGGCTGTGCCGACATCTAGCGGTGCTTATCGGGTGACGTTAATCCAGGGTGCGGCCCAGGATGCGTCTATTCGCGCAGGCCGTAGGGCTGTGGGCGTGTTTGTCACGGAGATTTTGCAATTAAAACACGGCGATGCCGCCAATGCTGCCAAATTGATCAAGCCGTTGATGCACTCTCAAGGCCGTTTAACCTCAACGCCGGGGGGGCGGGTTTTGGTGATCACCGACTATCCGGAAAACCTGGCAAAGGCCCGCGAAATTATCGCAGCTATGGATGTGGATAAAGCGACCATTGAAACCATTGCTCTGCGCAATATTAGTGCCCGCGACGCCAAGGATGCCGTGCGCGAGCTTATGGGGACTGGCAAACCGCAAATCCGCAATAATATTGTGGTCGGTGAAACCGTGAAAGCCGTTGCCATAGAAGCAACCAATACTCTGGTTCTGCGCGGCGATAGCGCGGCTGTGGCCCAACTCAAAGCCATGGTTTTAAGCATGGACGAAGATAGTGTGCTCAAGCGCGGCAAAGTTAGTGTCATTCCGCTACGATTTGCCAACGGCGAAGATTTGCTCGGGATTTTGGAGAAAATTCTGCCGACCTTTGAAGATAAAATCAAAACCGGGCAAAAACCCAGCGTTGCCCACGAGCCGGGTAGCAATAGCCTGATCATTAGCGCCAATCCCAAAACCCAGGAAGCTCTGGAATCCGTCATACGCCGCCTTGATGTTCGTAGACCACAAGTGCTGGTCGAGGCAATTATTGTGGACATTTCCGATACCGCCGTCCAGGATCTGGGTGTACAGTTCATATTGGCAGGCAGTGAAAGCAGTGCCTTGCCATTTATTTCAACCAATTATTCTCGCTCTGCCCCAAATTTATTGGCAATAACGGGAGCCTTGGCTGGCGGTAATATTCTTGATGGTGTGTCCAGCGGCAGTTTGCAAGATGCGGCGGTTAATTCATTGCTTGGCTTGCAAGGCGGCACAATTGGCTTTGGCGGTAGCGGCAGTGATGGTCTGTTTGGAGCGATTTTGAATGCAGTGAAAAATGACACGGATTCCAACGTGTTATCGACACCATTCGTCACCACTCTCGATAATGTTCCGGCGACTTTTCTTGTGGGTCAGGAAGTGCCATTTACCAGCGGCGAGACACTTGGCAATAATAATAATAACCCGTTTCGCACGGTCAACCGCGAAGAGATCGGGATTAAGCTGGAAGTTTTGCCGCAGATCAATCAAGGTGATGTGGTTCGCTTGGAAATCAGACAGGAAGTCTCAAGTATATCACCAGACGCTTCACTGATCGCATCAGATCTGGTGACCAACAAGCGGGAAATCTCCACGACTGTACTGGCTGACGACGGCGAGATTATTGTGCTGGGTGGTTTGATGCAGGACGATGAGCAAATATTTCGTTCGCAAGTGCCCATACTTGGCGATATTCCGGTTATTGGCAATTTGTTCAAGTCTAAAAATGTATCTCGTAAGCGCACCAACCTGATGGTGTTTATCCGGGTAACCATTTTGCGCGACGGTGACGACGCTACACCGGTGACCCAGCGAAAACTGGATTTAATCCGCCGCGAGGAAGCACTTAGAAATGGTGAAGCTTCATCACTCATTGATGAAGCTTTGCGGGATTTGGGTATAACGGATAAATAAGAGTTGATATGGTTGTCGCCTCCGAAAAAAATGCCAAGAACAACATGGCCCCCAAAAACCTGGCATATGGTTTTGCCAAGGAATGGGGTGTTGTTGTGCTGGAAGCGGGCAAACCAGCCAATAAACCAATAAGACTTGGTGTACGCTCTGGTATTCGCCGCGAGGCTATTCTAGAAGCCCGGCGCGTGTTGGATACACCCATAACCTTACAAGATTTAAGCCACGGGGAATTTGATAAAGCCCTGTCCGCAGCTTATGCAAGTGAAGGTCTGGCCAGCTCCGCCGATGCCATCACCGAGCAAGGCAATCTTTACACGCTGGCCGAAGACATACCCCAAACCGAGGACTTGCTCGACAGTGACGATGATGCTCCGGTTATTCGCATGATCAACGGCCTGATCCAGGAAGCCATTAAACTCCGCGCCTCCGATATACACATAGAACCCCACGAAAACAGACTGTCGGTCAGGTTCAGGGTTGACGGAACCTTGCGGGAAATATTATCGCTTTCGGCTAATCTGGCCGGGGTTTTGGTGTCGCGCATCAAGGTTATGGCCAGGCTGGACATTGCCAAGAAACGCGTGCCGCAAGACGGGCGTTTTTCGCTGACATTGGGCGCACAGGCCATAGATGTGCGGGTGTCCACATTGCCGTCCAAATACGGCGAGCGGGCCGTGTTGCGCTTGCTCAACAAAGAGCAGGCATTATTCGGGGTGGTCGAGCTTGGCATGACCAAAGACATGACTGAAGCTTTCACAAATGCCCTGGCGACACCCAACGGAATTATTTTGGTTACCGGGCCTACGGGTTCAGGCAAGACCACGACGCTTTATGCCGGCCTGACCATGCTCAACGAAACCTCGCGCAACATACTAACTGTTGAAGACCCCATAGAATACGCTCTAGACGGTATCGGCCAGACTCAGGTCAACAATAAGGTTGGCATGACCTTTGCCGCAGGACTTAGGGCAATATTGCGCCAGGACCCGGACGTGGTTATGGTTGGGGAAATTCGCGATCCTGAAACGGCTGAAATCGCCGTACAGGCTAGCCTGACCGGGCATTTGGTACTGTCGACCGTACATACCAATTCCGCCGTAGCTGCCATCACCCGCTTGCGCGACATGGGGGTAGAGCGGTTCTTGTTGGCTTCAACTGTTACAGCTATTATCGCCCAAAGACTGGTGCGGCGACTGTGTAATGAATGCAAACAGGCCTATACACCCGGCGCGACAGAATTGCGGCTTTTGGGGCTTGCTGGAGAGCACAAATTTTACCGCCCCAAAGGTTGCGATGCATGTCACGGTATTGGCTATACCGGACGCATTGGTCTGTACGAAATGGTAGTTATGGACGACGATATTCGGGCCATGATCCATGATGGTGCGCGTGAGCATGACATGAACGCATATGCATTTGAGAATACCGACACTTTGCTGGAGAGCGGTGCCAGGCATGTGGCAGGAGGAATGGCAAGTGCCGAAGATGTGCTGCGGGTGTGCCGTAAAACCGGGGCTGGATGATGCAGGCCTATGATTACAGAGCCGTAGATAAACGCGGCAAGCAAAGCCGAGGCACGGTAATGGCCACTACGGCGCGGGCGGCGCGGCGAGATTTACGGGCCCGTGATCTGACACCCATCAATATGCAAGCTGCCGCCGAGCAAGCTTCCCAAAAACAGACCCGCGAAAAAACCGGAAAAGTTAAGAACAAAATCCTGACCCAGGCCACACGGCAGTTGGCCATACTCATAGGCTCCGGCACACCCGTAGCCGAAGCGCTCAAGGTCACGGCCTTGCAATTTGAAACCTCGCCCATGCGCCGCTCATTACTTGACGTGCGCAGGCAAATCCTGGAGGGGCGGCGCCTGTCCGAAGCCATGTCGCGGGACAAAACCTATTCGCCTCTGTATTGCTCTATGGTGGCGGCTGGTGAAAATTCAGGACAATTGGGTGCAGTGTTGTCCCGGCTGGCAGGGGATTTGGAAGCGGCGCAAAAAGTCCGCCGCAAAGTGTTGGGCGCAACGATTTATCCTATGGTTCTGAGCGTTGTCGCCCTTGGGGTTATTACAATTTTGATGGTCATGGTGGTGCCAAAAGTGGTGAGCCAATTTGATAGCTTCGGCCAAGAGCTGCCGCGCTTGACCCAAATGACGATTGGGTTTTCGCAGTGGTTACAGGCTTACGGTTTGTGGTTGTTACTGGCAATAGTGGCTAGCAATTTTGTGTTTTGGCAGGCAATGAAAATCCGTAGTTTTCGGCTTATAGTTGATAAAGCAGTCTTAAGGATACCATTTATTGGCGGGCTTTCACGCGATATGAATGCGGCCCGGTTTGCCCGCACTATGGCTGGGCTTCTGGACAGCGGTACGCCCGTGTTAACGGCTATGGAGACGGCAAAGAATACGCTGAAAAATCAGGTCATGTATGTGGCGGGCGAGCAAGTCATCGAAGACGTGCGCACAGGTAGTTCCGTAGGGGCGGCGCTGAAACGCAACCCGGTATTTCCGGCACTGATGATCCATATGGTGGCCAGCGGCGAGCAAGGCGGTGATCTTGGTGGCATGTTTGCCATTGCAGCAGAATACATGGAAAGCGAGTTTGATAGTGCCACCACTATTGTGCTAAACTTGCTAGAGCCTGCAATTATAATTTTCTTGGGCGGTGTGGTCATGTTGATCGTCGCCGCCATATTCCTGCCGATTTTACGGCTGAATACATTAGCGTTTTAGGAGTTTATCATGAGCGAAAGAAAGAAAAAACAAGCTGGTTTCACCTTGGTCGAGGTCATGGTAACTATGGTTATTATCGGGATGCTGGCTACGATCGTTGTCATCAATGTTCTACCCATGATGAGCAAAGCCAAGGGTGAGAAAGCCCGGATTGACATAAGCCGATTACGCCAGGCAATCGAGTATTATAATCTTGATACCAATACATATCCAGAAAACCTGGAAGATTTACTCAAGGCGCAGTCAAGCGGTGATGCGCGGGCGCGGCCCGAAGGCTATATTGAAGTTCTCCCCGATGATCCCTGGGGCAACCCGTATCTATATGCCTATCCGGGCGAAAACGGGCGCTTTGATATTTGGTCATACGGCGCTGACGGCGAGGAAGGCGGTGAGGGTAATGATGCGGATATCACAAGCTGGCAAAATTAAAACCAGACAATCAGGTTTCACGCTGGTAGAAGTTCTGGCGGTGCTGTTTATTATTGGCATGATGGCCGGGGCTGTGGTTATGAATATGCCCAAAGCCCAAAACCCGCTCCATAAACAAGGTGAACTTTTGGCCACCCGCATCGGCTTGGCGGCGCAAGGCGGCCTGATTTCCCAGCAATCTATTGGCGTCGTGCTGCGAGGTGACGGTTATGAAATCGTTAGGTATAACAACTATATATGGGAAACAGTTGAGACATTTACATTTGATTTGGAGAGTAAACCCTATATTGAACTTACACAAAACGCCGCCAAGATAAACCTGGAAGCTGCGGAAAAGTCCGGGGTGCCGGTTATTCGCTATGACACAACGGGCCTCGGGACTCCGTTTGCGCTAAAACTGCAAAGCGGGGCGTCTGCTTATATGATTAGTGGCGGCTCTGACGGCAAGATCACAGTGGAGCCACAAAAATGAACAAGAGACCCGCAAAAAAGCAGGCTGGCTTCACTTTGATTGAAGTTTTGGCGTCTTTGTTGATATTCTCCACCGCCATATTGGGTCTCATGCACGCTGGTGCGGAAAACATAAGGGCCGTGAACGTACTTGAGCAAAAGCAATTGGCCGGAATAGTTGCAGACAATCAATTGTTATTGGTTTTAAACGGGCCAACTCCGATAAGAGTGGGGGTGCAGCAAGATAGCGGCGAGATGGGGGGCCGTGACTGGAATTGGCGCATCCAGACCGAAGACACAGTTACGACCGGGTTTTTCAAACTAACCATCACCGTGCAAGAGAAGACGTCCGAGCAAGTCCTGATTAGCCGCACGGCATTTGCCACTGCCAAGACAACTTCTCTCCAGGTGCAACCCCAATGACCCGCCGTATTTTTAAACAAGCCGGGTTTACACTGGTCGAGGTCTTGGTCGCCTTGTTTATATTCTCAATCCTGTCCGCAGCATCCTTGGCGGTCTTGACATCTGTGCTTGGTTCCAAAGACTTGATGGCCAGTAAAAGCAATGAGCTGCGCCAGCGCGCCAGTTTGCGTATTTTGCTAAAATCAGATTTTGCCAATACCGTGATTGTGCCAAAAACCGATGCATTTGGCCAAGCCGAGCAAGCGTTTTTTATTGGTGGTTTTACGGGCGACGACCGGTTTTTATCCTTGTCACGAACCGGGTGGGATAATCCAGGCGGTATTGAGCGGCGCAGTGGCTTGCAGGCGGTTGAATATGTGCTTAGGGACAAAACCTTAGTCCGGCAAATCAAGGCCCGCTTCAATCCAATTGCAGCTACGCCTGTATTGGAGCAGTCCTTGATAGCGGACGTGGAGCGTGTGACACTGGAGTTTTACGATGGAGAAAATTGGGTTGATAGCTGGCTGACCGGTATTCCGCCTGCTGGCGTGCAATCTTTACCGAAATTGGCATCGGTAGAGCTGGAATTTACAGACGGCAAGCGGATCCGGCAAATTTTTCGCGTAGGGGCAGACCAATGAAGCCTCGTGAAAATGAACGCGGTGCGGTGTTGCTGACAACTTTGCTGTTGATGACGGTGATGGCGGCATTGGCAGTGGCGATCATGGACGATATTCGTTTTGCGGTGAAACGTTCCGCTGGCGTACAGGGCGCAGAACAGCTAGATTGGTATATGCGCGGCGGGGAAGCATTTGCAGAGAACTTGTTGCAAACATATGGGAGCGGTAATCAAGCTGAATTTGTGCAAATTGTGCTGGCTCGAGAAACTGTGGTGTTCCCGTTTGGCGACGACATTGATAGCGGCGAAATGCAGCTAAATATATCGGATGGTCGTAATTGTTATAATGTCAATCAATTGGCCAATGAAAAAACCAGGCAATTGAGGCGGCGACAATTGGCGCAGCTTTTGGAGTTTTTGAAATTCGATGACTTGCAAGCCGATAATTTTGCCGCACGTATTGCCGACTGGATTGATGCTGATATTATACCAGAGCAAGGTGGTGCGGAAGATTTGACCTATACCAATAAAAAACCGCCATATCATGCCGCCAATACATTGATGATGGATATTACCGAACTGCGGGCTATTGAGGGGGTTGATGAGGACATTTATCTGCGGCTACAACCATTTTTATGCGCCTCGGCTGGCACAAAAGTTAATAAGATCAATCTCAACACGCTACACGCTGAACAATGGCCGTTATTGGCGCTTTTGTTACGCGCTGAAGATGGAGAAAATGATGATGAAGCAGGTCTGGCGGCCCAGGCAGTGATTGCACAAAGGCCGGCGGCAGGCTATGCACGGGTGGAAGCGGTCTGGGCGTTACCGGTTGTAAAAAAACTAGAGACGAGAGGTGCAGGCATGGCAAATGCTGCAATAAAAACTGATTTGGTAAATTTGGAAATTATCGTGCGGCTCGGTGAGCAGACCCGCCGCCAGCAAGCCAGTTTTAGTTTAAGCGGTGAGACCGGGGCTACATTATTGTCCCGCCGCAAGGCTTATTAGTATGGCGGATTTGATTTTAATATTTGGCGCGACATTAGATTCCCCGTGGGAATGGGGCTTAACCCCAAGCGGCGCGGCGGGGCGAGCCGATACGGACGAACAAAAATCGGAGCTGAAATCTCTAGGTTTTTCGAGACTTATTGTCGTCATCCCAGGCCAACAAGTGGTGATAAAACTGCACACTCTTGGAAAACTCGGCCACAAGCAAAAGCAACAAGCCGCCGGGTTCAGTGTAGAAGACGAGCTTGGCGCATCTTTGGAAAACAGCCACATTGCGCTGGACGTAAATAGCGACAGGTTGGCAGTTGTGTCTAATCATGTCATGGAAAGTGCTATTGCGGTTCTGGCAAAGCATGATCTAAACGCAGATATTATTTGTGCTGATTATGACAGTTTCTCTGTGGCAGATAGTTTTAGTTACGATGACCGGATTATTCAAAGAGCCGGAAACGGGTTGGGCTTTGCCGTTGAAACAAACCTTGCTAGTGCCGTACTGGACGCTGGCCAGACCGCTCCGCCGCTAATTGATAGCGCCAGTTTTTTACAAAAAATTAATGACGCTCTACAAGCCGGACATGTACCGATCAATTTACGCCAGGGCATATTCGCCAAGCGCAGCAAAACCAGTGTCGGTAAATTTAAGCGCAGCATAATCTTGGCGGCTTGCATAGGGGTAGTGTTTTTTGGTGCCAATATTTTCCAAGGTGTAAGCGCTTTGCGTAAAACCCAGGCGGTTCAAGAGCACATGGTAGAGATTTATAAGCAAATGTTCCCCGGACAGGACATACCAAAAAACCCGGCTCTTGCCGTCATTCGCGCACAGGCTGATGCAAAAACCGCCAACAAACAGGTGTTTGTCAAGCTGTCCGCCTTGCTGGCTGCAAGCGCGCGCACTGTTTCGGGGGTAGAAGTATCCTCGCTACGCTATGATGCGTCGCGCCAACAACTGAGCTTGTCCATTCGGTATTCCGGCTTTGATGATGTTGAGGCGCTTAAGCGGGCCGTTACAGCAAATGGCGGTGTATTCACGGAAAGCGGTACACGCCAAAGTGCTAGCGGCTTGAACGGCGACGCAGTATTGAGGCTTGGTCGATGAAGCGGGGGACGAAGAAGGAGGGGACGATGACGGATATATGGAAAAACCGAAGTGGCCGCGAAAAGGCTTTGGTGGTTGTGGCAACAGGCCTGCTGGGGTTTTTCTTATTGTGGCAATTCGCCTTTAAACCTCTGGTCAATTGGCCAAAGGCCCAGGAACGCGCATTGAAACAGGCCGAGCTTGATTTGCAGATCATGCAAAGAGGGCAATTGGCTTTGCAAGTGCAATCACTAGATAGCACTAATGCTACTATAACTGTGCTGGTGCCAAGTGATTTTCAAACGACCATTACTAAATTAGCACAAGATAAAGGCCTTACTATTTCTAGGCGACAACCAGGAGGTGAGGGGGAACTGACATTATGGCTGGAAAACACTACATCCACGGCATTTTATGGCTGGGTAGATGATTTGACCAATAGCTATAATGTTTCACTCGTCCGGGCACAGCTAAACCGAAATGATAACGCCAATATCCGTGCACAAGTTACATTTGTTTTAGGGGAAAAATGATGCGGATTGCGTTTGGTTTTGTATTTTTTTTACTTTTAGGCTGCGCCAGCATTGACACAACTACGACAACGGAAGAACCACTTGCAACTGAGCAAATTTCAGGTTTGTCGGCTCAAGAACTTGACACCGGAGAGTGTGGGGTATTTTTTTGGCGCAATGGGGCGCCGCGCACTTTCGTTTTCTTTCAAAAACAAGGCCAGTTTAGCGCTAAATTATTTGACCAAGATATTGAAAACATTGTAAAAACCGAGCAGGACACATCGAATTTAGAAGTAAAATTAAGGTATGATTTTACGTATAAAGGCGGCAATAACGAAACCATTTTAGTCAAAGCTGTGTTCGGCGATAGCCTTGAAGGGGGCCGTAGAATATTAGGTACTATTACGACTGTTAAACCGGATGGCTGGCAGGAAATCCTTCCGGTGATCGGTGTTTATGTCTGCCGCTAGAGCTTTAGCGCAAGACGAATAATGCAAACCAGGTCAAGAAAATCCCGAGGGCCAGATGGGGGCCAAAAGGTAGTTTTTGGTCTTTGGATCTGGTTGCTGATCTACTGAGTATCAGGGCGTGAACCAGGCCGGAAAAACTGGCGATCAACACGATAAATGACAAACCGTACCAGCCGCACCAAGCTCCACCTGCCGCCAGTAATTTGGCATCCCCGCGCCCAAGCCCGTCCACACCCCTAAGCCGTTTATAAGCTAACTCAAGGGCCACTAACCCCACATAACCTATGACGGCTCCAATAATTCCTAATAACAGGACATTTTGCCAATAAGAAAAAAACAAGCCAACGATTATGAGCGGAAATGTCAGAGCATTTGGTAAAACCATTGTTCTAAAATCGATCACAGCCAATACCGTCAACATTAACACCAAAAAAAATCCAAAAAACCATATAAGCATAAATATGTCTTAAACCGTACAAGACGCCAATACCAGCACCTGTAGATAAAATCTGGACGTAGGTGTAGTTTTGTGTAACAAGCTAACAATAAAAAACATAATGGGGCATATATATGGCAAAAGCATCTGATTTATTCGTAGAGGCATTGGAAGCCGAGGGCGTCGAATACATATTTGGTATTCCAGGCGAAGAAAACCTGGACATGCTGGACAGCTTGTCCCGGTCTTCAAAAATAAAACTCATACTCACAAGGCACGAGCAAGCTGCCGGGTTTATGGCGGCGACTTACGGCAGGTTTACGGGCAAGACCGGGGTCTGTATGGCGACATTGGGACCGGGGGCGACAAATTTTGTTACCGCCGCAGCCTATGCCCAACTTGGCGGTATGCCTATGTTGATGGTCACGGGCCAGAAACCGGTAAAGAAATCCAAACAGGGCCGTTTTCAAATACTTGATGTGGTCGATATGATGGGGCCGATCACAAAATATACCCACCAAATTGTCGCCAGTGCAAATATTCCGTCGCGTATTCGTGAGGCTTTTCGCATTGCAGAAGAAGAAAAACCCGGTGCCGTCCATCTGGAATTTCCTGAAGATATTGCCGAGGAGCAAACCGACGAACGCCCGATTCCTGCATCGGCCCAGCGCCGCCCCGTCCCGGAAGACAAATCAATTAAAGCCGCCGTTGATATAATTGAAGCGGCAAAATCACCTATTTTAGTTATCGGAGCAGGGGCCAACCGCAAACTAACGGGCAAGATGCTCACACGGCTTATTGACAGAACCGGTATCCCGTTCGTGACAACACAACTCGGTAAAGGTGTTGTGGATGAACGCCACCCTTTGTTCATGGGCTGCGCCGCATTGAGCGCGGGCGATTTTGTCCACCGCGCCATTGAAGCGGCTGATCTTATCATTAATGTTGGCCATGATGTGATTGAAAAGCCTCCGTTTTTTATGGAAGTTGACGGTACGCAGGTCGTCCATATATCTTTTAACACTGCCGAGGTTGACCCGGTGTACTTTCCGCAAATCGAAGTGATTGGCGATATTGCCAATGGGATTTGGCGCATCCGCGAGGAGATTGCAACCCAAGCCCATTGGGATTTTTCCCGTATGATGGATGTACGCGCCCACGGCGCGGCCCACGAAGCGCAAGGCGTTGATGATGTGCGCTATCCAGTTTATCCTCAACATTTGGTCGCCGAAATTCGCAAGGCTATGCCGGACGACGGGATTATTTGTTTGGATAACGGGGTCTATAAAATCTGGTTTGCTCGCAACTACAAAGCCCACCAATCCAACACAGTATTACTTGATAATGCGCTCGCAACTATGGGCGCAGGTTTACCGTCGGCTATGGCGGCTCATTTGGTGCATCCTGGGCGTAAGGTTATGGCCATTTGCGGTGATGGTGGGTTTATGATGAACTCCCAAGAGATGGAAACGGCGGTTCGCCTCAACATGAACATAGTTGTACTTATTCTTAACGATAATTCTTACGGCATGATCCGCTGGAAACAGGCCAATATGGGCTTTGAGGATTGGGGACTTGAATATACCAATCCGGATTTCGTCAAATATGCTGAAAGTTATGGTGCCAATGGGTATAGGGTAGAAAAAACCGCCGAATTGGGGCCGTTATTGGAAAAATGCTTAAACACTAAAGGTGTCCATTTGATTGAATGCCCAGTGGATTATTCCGAGAACGACGAAATTCTAAACCAACAAATTCAAAAACTTAGTGCGGCACTTTAGAGGGGTTAAGTATGCGCTTGCAAAAAACCTACCCCTATTATCTGGCTAACAAGGCCGTGTTCGCCAATGAAGATTTACCGGTTACGGATAAATACACTGGCGAGATTGCCACCCGGGCCGCCTTGGCGCGACCGGACGTAATAGACGCGGGTATTACCGCCGCCGTAAACGCAGCAGAGCCTATGGCCAAAATGCCGGCCTATAAACGCAAAGAGGTTTTACTGCATTGTGTGGCCCGGTTTAAAGAACGCTATGATGAACTGGCCTATTCCTTATGCGTTGAAGCGGGCAAGCCGATCAAAGATGCGCGCGGGGAGGTTGACCGCCTCATAGATACGTTTCAAATTGCCGCCGAAGAAGCCGTGCGTATGAAAGGCGAGTTGCAAACTCTGGATATTTCTGCCCGCGCCCACGGCTATCGGGGTATGTGGAAACGTGTCCCCATTGGGCCGTGTTCATTTATTTCTCCGTTTAATTTTCCCCTTAATCTGGCGGCCCATAAAATCGCCCCGGCCATTGCCGTCGGGTGTCCGTTCGTCATGAAGCCAGCCTCCAAGACGCCTCTCGGCGCATTGATCATGGGGGAAGTTTTGGCGGAGACGGATTTGCCCGTTGGTGCGTTTTCGATCCTGCCATGTTCACGTGACGGGGCGGATCTATTTACTGAGGATGACCGTTTGAAGCTGCTTAGTTTCACGGGATCTCCGGGTGTAGGTTGGGCGCTCAAAGCCAAATCCGGCAAGAAAAAAGTGGTGCTGGAATTGGGCGGTAATGCTGCCGTTGTCGTAGATGCGGATACCAATCTTGAAGACGCGGCCCAGCGGATTATCTTTGGTGCGTTTTACCAAAGCGGGCAAAGTTGTATCGGGGTTCAGCGCATTTTGTTACACGTCGATATTTACGACGAAATGCGCGAGCTTTTGGTGGCAAAGACCGCCAAGCTGATTTCTGGTGATCCAAAAGATGAGGCCACATTTATTGGCCCGATGATTTCCGAAAAAGAAGCCAGCCGGTTGTATGAATGGGTAATAGAGGCCGAAAAAGCTGGCGGACGCATATTGTGCGGCGGTCAGCGGGACGGAGCCATGATGGAGGCTACATTGATGGAAGATGTGCCCTCCGAAGCCGCAATTTGTGTGGAAGAAGCCTTTGGCCCCGTGGCCATACTGTCCAAATTCAGCACATGGGACGAAGCTCTGCATATGGTCAATGACAGCAAATTTGGACTACAGGCCGGGATTTTCACCAGAGATTTTTATAAAATCCAGCAGGCCTGGGACGAGCTTGATGTGGGCGGTGTGGTTGTGGGTGATGTGCCCAGCTACCGGGTTGACAACATGCCATACGGCGGTGTCAAAGATTCCGGTCTTGGCCGCGAGGGTATCATATTTGCCATGGAAGACATGACCGAGATAAGAAACCTGGTTATAAGAACACCGCCGCAATAAGCCCCTATTTCTCCCAATAATAACGTGCGCGTTTGCTATCCCCGCTCAAGATTTCGTGCATGGTATTGGCCTTATAGAGGCGACCGCCCAGCATGACATATTCGACATTATCTGAGTTACGGATGTCTTCCAGGGGATTGCCGTCAAGAATGACCAAATCTGCCAATTTCCCGACCTGCAGCGAACCAATATCCTTGTCATAGCCCAGATGTTTAGCGGGTGCGGTTGTCGCCGCCGTCAAGGCTTGTAGGGGGCTCATGCCGCCGCGTACAAAACTCCACATTTCCCAATGAGACCCCAGACCTTCGCGCTGGCCGTGGGCGCCAATACTGACCAATACGCCAGCTTCGGCCAGTTTCTTGGCTGTCGCCGCACTTACCGCGTCCGCATAGTCTGCGTCCGGTGCTTTTTGCCTGCGTACTGATGCGGGCTGAAGCACATGGGGCGGGACATGTTTGGACAGCAGGGGGTGCTTCCAAACATCGTCTTTTTGGTAATAATAAGCCTCGCCGCGAATACCGCCGTAAGTCACGTTCAAGGTTGGTGTGTAACCAACGCTGGTCTGGCTATAAAACTGTATGACATCATCATAAAGCTCGGACTGTGGCAGGTTGTGCTCGATACCCGTATTGCCGTCGGCGATCATGGACAAATCCATATGAAACAATGAGCCGCCCTCGGCGACCACCGCAATGTTGGCATCGCGTGCGGCGGTGACGACTTGTTGGCGTTGCTCCCGGCGCGGCTGGTTATAGTTTTTAACGCTTTGCGCACCTTGGGCTTTGAGGCGGGAAATGTGTTCCTTGGCGTCTTCCAAATTATCTATTTTGGCAAAAAACGCTGGTGCTTTGGCACCGTAGATAATTTCGCCAGTAGAAAATATCCGAGGTGACAAGATTATGCCAGCCCGTTGCATTTCCGATGCGGCAAAGATCAGGTCGGCCCGGGAAGACGGGTCATGAATAGTGGTGACGCCAAATGCTAAATGGGCAATGGATGACCAGTTTTGATTTGGAACCAGACCGCTAACACCTTGTGCGCCGTGGGCGTGGGCATCGATGAGGCCGGGAATAATGGTCTTGCCGCTCGCGTCCAGTGTTTGGGCTGTGTCCGGTATGGATATATCGCTGGCACTACCAACTGCTTTAATACGGTTATTATCCACAAGCACAACGCCGTTTTCAATAACCCCTCCGTCTTTGCCGTTCATAGTGATAATGCGCGCACCCGTAATGGCAATAAGTCCGTCCGGGCGATCGGCATTACGTTTGACCTTGAGGGCTATGCCTTTTGTGGGTGGTTCATAGTCTTTATTGGCGATAATATCTTCGACATCGGCGCTGTACAAGACCGGGCCAAGGCTCCAGTTTATGGTGTCACCCGCGTTTGACCAGCTTGGGTATTGCGAGCCGCCTTTACTGGTCTTGGTGACGGGCAGGGCTTTGGCTTTCGGGCCTGTGGCAATGTTTTGTGGGCCTGATAATACGGGCATGACAAACAAATTATAGTTTTCTCGAAAGGCAATGTTTTTGCCGTTGGGGGCAATGGTAAACATTTGCGCCAACTTGGAGGAGGCGTGAACGCGCTGCGCTTCTCCGTCCAGATTTGTACTGACCAGAGAGCGGGTTTTGTCCCGGCTCTTGGTAAAATAAATCCGATCATTATCTAGGCCAAAATGGGGCAGGGAGCCGGATTTGCTAAAGCGAAACATGGAACCACCTCGGCTCGGCATATGGTACAGGCCCGGTGCATTTGACCATAGGCCGGATGTTAGATAGCCGCCGGATTTCTTTTCAAAGACAATGGTTTTACCGTCCGGAGAGAAAGACGGATTGTTGAAATGGCCGGGCTGTGTTGTAATTTGTGTCGTATTCCCGGACGCCATATTTCGAATATGTATGCTGGCTAATTGATCGTCTTGCCAGGAAATAAAAGCCAGAGATTTGCCGTCTCGTGACCATGCAGGCTGTAGTTCACGGATACTCTCATCCAAGTTTGTCAACCGAACCGGCTTTCCGCCCGGCAATGGTTTTACATATAGCTTGCCGAAAGCTTCAAATATCACCTGGTTTCCGTCCGGAGACACTTGGGTGAATTTGATCATTTTGGCATCAACACTGTCCGGCGAAACCTGTATCTGCGGGCGCGGCGGGTCAATAACGGCACGTGTATCTTTAACATGAAACGGGATTGCCGATGTGGTGTCGTCTTGCATGCTATAGCGGCGAATTTCTCCGCCAGCCCAGAAGATCAGCGCCGAACCGTCCGGCGTCCAGTCCATATTGGGATAGACACCGTGAACCGCCCAGGTTTCTTGCATGTCTTGGTCAAGGTGGTCGTAAATTTTCCACGCCTTGCCGCTTGCCATGTCTTTGAGATATAATTTGCTTTGGGCCCGTTCCCGGCGCACGAAGGCCATGATTTTGCCGTCAGGCGAGGGGGTTGGGCGTACCGAGCCGCCGTACCCGCTGACCGCCGTGCTAATTTCGCCCGTGTCCATTTCGTATTTCAGGATTTCGAACAATGTTGTGTTGCTGTCTTGGGCGTAAATAAAGCGGTTTCCGGGTGTTGTATTTTTGGAATAATATATGGATTTCCCGTCCGGCGCGAACATGGGTTCGCCCAGTTCTTTTTGAAAGCTCTCGCCCGGTTTCTTGACAAGTTTCACACCCGCTCCGCCGCTCGTATGATAAAGCCATATTTCGCCTGTGCCCAGTGATCTGCTGGTGGTGAAATGCTTGCGTGCCGCAATAAACCGGCCGTCCGGTGACCAGGTTGGGTTGTTGAGCAGGCGGAATTTTTCTTTGGTGACCTGTTCTGGCTCGGAGCCGTCAACATCCATTGTCCAGATATTATCCGCGCCGCCCCGGTCTGAGGTAAAAGCAATGCGTTTACCGTCCGGGGAGAATCTTGGCTGGATTTCCCAAGCCATGCCAGATGCGATGGCCGTGGCCTTGCCGCCGCTTATGGGCATGGTGTAAATATCGCCGAGCAGATCAAAGGCGATTGTTTTGCCGTCCGGGCTAACATCAAGGCTCATCCAGGTTCCGGTTTTCGTATCAATTTTAATGTCGCGTTTTTCGCCCGGCGGGTTGGACACATCCCATTTTGGTTTGTCCTTTTTGTCTTTTTTATCTTTTGCAAATACAGGGGCAGATGTCAGGAGCAAAGCCGGGATACAAATCAAGGCAACGGTTTTTAAATATTTGGCAAAGGACATAAAGGCTCCCAAAAGTTTTTGTATTTATAGTGTTACTATTCGAAATTTAGCAGGTTTGAAAGTACGTAATCCCTAAAACCGGCCTGCGGCTCCGGGGAAGACTACGGGGGTCTCGCTACCGTCACGGGCGACAGACGATACGCCGAAATAATAATTATCCACGACCATATTGGTAAAGGTGTATTGCGGCACCTTGCCAACATATCGTGAATGTGTCCATTGCGGTGCTGTGGTTAAACGCCAATGAACGCGGTAGCCTTTGAGATTACTTGCCGCTTTGCCGTTAGGGGTTTCCCACTTCAATGTGGCGGAAGCTTTCACGGCCCCGCTCAACTCTACATTTGCAGGAAACGGCGGTGCGCCAGCAATTCCGGCCATCGTCACAGCGTTGAGTGCGGTCAGTTTAGCAGCGTAATCAGCGTTGACGCCCACCATAGTATCGCCGTATGTGACGCCGTTTTCAGTGCGCAAGTCCTGGTGCTGGCGGTCATAATGCTCATGGGTTTCCATAATGCGTACGGCGGGAATACCCACTGCATTGAACGGACGGTGGTGTCCGCCGCGCCCAAACCGGTCGAGTCTGTAAATCATCATCACATGAAGATTGGTCATATATTGACCGGCCATGGTTTTGACATAGCGGGCCAAATTGCGCGACGGGCTATCGACCTCGCCGCCTCTGAACCGCCGCTCGCGGGCTTCGTCTTTGGTTTCGTTATCCCGTGTGCCTTCCGAAAAAACCCTGGCCGTGCTATTGTCAATGACCCCGTCAATACCGGAAATATTGGAGATCATATCATTGTTAAGAACCGCCTTGATCTGCCAGCCTTGTTTGAGGGCGTGGGCCGCGACAATTTCGCCGCCGAAAAGCCCCTGTTCCTCGCCGGATAATCCCGCATAAATAATCGAGCCTGCAAACTGGCGTTTTGACAACACCCTGGCGGCCTCCAACACGCCTGCCATGCCCGATGCATTATCATTGGCGCCGGGACTGTCGGATGTGCCGTTGAGCGGGTCAGTGACGCGGCTGTCTATATCGCCGCTCATCATCACATAACGGTTTGGGTCTATTGTGCCGCGCTGAATGGCAAGGACATTGACGATCTGCGTCGGTTTTGGGATGCGGCGTTTGCCTTCTACGGTATCCGACACATAGATAACCTCCAGACATCCGCCGCAATCTTTGGAAATGCGTTCAAATTCGGCGAAAATCCAGCGTCTGGCCGCACCAATACCCCGTGTCTCGGACTTGGTTTCGGACAAACTATGGCGTGTGCCAAAATCCACGAGGGTTTGAATATCCTTTTGGATGCGGGCAGGTGACGGGGCCGTGGCTATGTCGTACAAAGCCATGACCTCGGAGGGCGGGGCCGTCAGTCCAGTGTCACTGGCCGCACTTACGGTAGAAGCCAATGCCAGAACACCCATCAGCGCCGTTGATAACAATAATTTCATTTTACCGTCTCCGCTTTCTATAGACCCAAGGTATAGACATAGTATAGTGTGTCAAATCACAAGTCGGTTTTGAAGTTACTTAAGGTGAATTAAATGCGTAAAATCAAATGGCTAGTCGGCATTCTCATTGGGTTGGCACTTGTCGCCGTTATTGCAATGGCGCGTGGGCCTGCGTCTATTAAGCAAACGAAATCGGACTTGAAAGACAGTGGTGCGGCCTATGCCAAATTATGCGCGGACTGTCACGGTGCGGATCTTGGTGGTGGCTTGGGCAGTAATCTGGTTGACGGAATATGGAATCTTGCCGCGACAACACCGGCAATCGAGAAAATCATTGCGCAAGGCAATACTGATGCAGGCATGCCCGCCTTTTCGGATCAATTGTCTGCATCTGAAATCAAAAACATGGTGCAATTCATCAGCCAGCAAAAGCCGGCACAAAAAATTAAAGCGGTCGTAAATATTGCTAGTATAGACGAAGGTGTGGTGAAATCCGTAGTCTGGGTTGACGGGCTTGATGACCCGTGGGGGCTGATTTTTATTGGCCCAAACCGGGCCTTGATTACCGAAAAATCAGGGCAACTCCGGCAAGTTGTAGAGGGCAAATTATTATCTGCACCAGTGGCGGGAACACCTGAAGTTTGGGCGAGCGGGCAAGGCGGTCTGCTGGACGTGGCCATTGATCCTGATTACGCCAAAAATGCTTGGGTTTATCTGGTATATTCCCATGCCTTGGAACCGGGTTCCAACAAGGCCATGACCAAATTGATACGCGGTAAAATCATCGGGAATAAATGGACGCAGACGCAGGTTTTATTTGCCGCCAAACCTGAGCATTATATCAAAAGCCGCGTCCATTTTGGCGCGCGTATAACCTTTGATGATAAAGGTCATTTATTTTTCGGTGTCGGAGACCGGGGGCAAAAAGGTATGGCCCAAGATTTGACCCGGCCTTACGGTAAAATATTTCGTTTGAAACGAGACGGGAGTATTCCCGCTGACAATCCTTTTGTGAACAATCCAAAGGCTTACCCGGCAGTCTTTAGCTATGGCAACCGCAATCCCCAAGGCCTGGTCTGGACGGACGGCTTGTTATGGCAGACCGAGCATGGGCCCAAAGGGGGCGACGAACTTAACCTGATAACGCCCGGTACCAATTATGGGTGGCCTGTGATTTCTTATGGCCGTAATTACAGCGGCTCTGAACTCACCCCCTACACCCATATGGAGGGTATGGAACAACCTGTTTCCCAGTGGACGCCGTCCATTGCGGTGAGCGGACTTGATGTGGTTACGGGCGATATGTTTAAGGGCTGGAACGGGTATTTGCTTGCCGGGGCTTTGAAATTTGAAGAATTACGCTTGATTAAAGTAGACGGCAATAAATATATATCCGAACAAATACTCCTCAAAGGCAAAGGCCGGGTGCGCGATGTTTCTATGGGGTCGGACGGGGCTATCTATGTTGTTTTAAATTCGCCCGGACAGATTTTGCGCCTTACGCCAAACAACATGAAAGAAGACAAATGACACGCCAAAAATGGAAACAAAACCTGATCGCCGGTTATCAAAACTTTCGTGCTGGCCCTTATGAACACCATAAAAGTTTATATGAACAAGTCGGCACACAAGGGCAAAGCCCGGACGTGCTGGTGATTTCTTGCGTAGACAGCCGGGTCAGCCCATCTACCATATTTGATGCCCATCCTGGGGAAATATTCGTCTTGCGTAATGTTGCCAATATTGTGCCGCCCTATGCACCAAGCGCAGATTATCACGGTACCAGCGCTGCTATAGAATTTGCAGTCTCAAACATGAAAGTGAAAGCCATTATGGTTATGGGCCATGAAAGCTGCGGTGGGGTTGCCGCATTTCTTGCCAGTCTGGACAAGGAAGAGGACACAAGTGCAGCCCATTCTTTTTTGGGAAACTGGATTAAAATACTGGACGCCGCTTATCAACGCTTTGTTGTCTCTCAGCCAGCAGAAACCACCCGGCAAAGGCAGATGGAATATGCAGGGGTGCGCCAATCATTGCAAAATCTTATGAGCTTCCCATTTGTAAAAAAGGCGGTCATGGCAGGCGAACTTTCCTTGCAAGGTGCTTATTTCAGCATTATTGAAGGCAGGTTGTTATTTGCAAATGCGGACGGTGTTTTTGAAGAAGTGCCTTGCGAATAAAGTGCTAGAGCGCTTTAAGCCGCAATAATTGGAGCCGATGCTCTTACGTCTTCGTTCACATGGCTTTCAAATTTTTCAAAATTATCCACGAACATTTCAACAAGTTTTTGCGCCTGTTCATCGTATTTGGCCGTGTCAGCCCATGTAGTGCGCGGCGTAAACAACCCATCATCAATACCGGCAACGGACACGGGGACTTCAAAACCAAAATTATCGTCGATCCGAAACTGGCCAGCGTTCAAGCTACCGTCAAGGGCGGCGTTCAACATGGTGCGGGTTGCTTTGATGGGCATACGGTATCCAGTGCCGTAGGGCCCGCCCGTCCAGCCCGTATTAACCAGCCAACAGCCCACATTGTGTTCGGCAATAAGGTCGCGCAGAAGCTCTCCGTAAACGGCAGGATGGCGCGGCATGAACGGGGCGCCAAAGCAAGCCGAAAATGTAGCTGTTGGCTCGGTAATGCCTTTTTCCGTGCCAGCTACTTTCGCGGTATATCCCGATAAGAAATGATACATAGCCTGGGCAGGGGTGAGGCGCGCAATAGGCGGCAATACGCCAAAGGCATCAGCCGTGAGCATGATGATATTATTGGGTTGACCACAGCGCGAATCCAGCCTTGCATTGGGTATGGCGCTTAACGGATAAGCACCGCGACTGTTTTCGGCCAGGCTAGGGTCGTCAAAATCAAGCTCACGGCTTTGTTCGTCCATGACCACGTTTTCCAAAACCGTGCCCCACATACGGGTTGTGGCGTAAATTTCCGGTTCAGCCTCTTCAGACAATTTGATCATTTTGGCGTAGCACCCGCCTTCAAAATTAAACAGGCCGTTTTCAGACCAGCCATGCTCGTCGTCTCCGATCAATGTACGCTCGGGGTTGGCAGACAATGTGGTTTTACCCGTACCAGACAAGCCAAAAAACACGGCGGCATTATCGTTTTCGTCAACATTAACCGAGCAGTGCATAGGCATGACCCGCTTTTCGGGCAGGAGGTAATTGAGGATGCTAAATACGGATTTTTTGGTCTCGCCCGCATAGGATGTCCCGCCGATCAGCACCAGTCGTTCGCTCATATTGACGGCGATAACCGTCTCGGAATTGGTGCCGTGACGTTTCGGATCTGCTTTGAAACTGGGTAAATTGATGATGGTGAACTCAGCTTTGTAAACCGCCAAATCATCTGCGGACGGCATCCGTAACAAGTGGCGTACAAACAAAGAATGCCAGGCAAATTCGGTGATGATTTGTACGGGGAGGCGGTGATCAAGATCAGCCCCGCCAAATGTTTCCTGGGCGAACAAGTCCTTGCCAGCCATATGCTTGGCGAAATCTTCCTGAAGGGATGCAAATTGATCCGTGGTCATGGAGGTATTGCCCTCCCACCATACAGTATTTTCGGTCTCGGAATCGCGAACGACGAATTTGTCGTTGGCGGAGCGTCCCGTATGCTTGCCCGTCTTGACGACCAGAGCGCCGCCTTTGGCAATTTTGCCTTCGCCGCGTGTTATAGCGGCTTCATAGAGGCGTGCTGGCGTCCAGTTCCAGTTGAAATTATCTAGAGTTTCAAAGCCCGGAATGCCCAGGTTTTTATCATGTTTGGAAGTGTTCATGAATCGGCCCATTTGTTTCGAAAAGTCGAACACCAGATTCGACGAATTGGCGCTTACATAGCAAGTTTATTACAAATTGAAACATTTATTTTGCGCATTATATACGCTAATTTTTGGGGCCATAGTCATAATGGCCACCCTGTTCCAAAGCCCGGAGATAAGCTGGTCGTGCCTGCATTTTATCAACAAAATCTATACATGCGGAATACCCCAATAAACGACCGTGGTTCTTGGCAGCCTCAAGGGGGAAAATCATTTGAAAATCCGCCCCTGACATTTCTTCGCCAGCAAAATAGGTGTTCCCCGTCAAATGGTACTCAATATAGTCGAAATGGGTCTTCATCTCATGGTTGATCACCGGCGTCAGGGGGGCGGCGGCTTCACCCAAATAAGCCGTGTACATGGACAGCAGCAATGGCAGCATGGCCGAGCCTTCTCCGTAATGGAGAAAATGAATGTAATTATTGTATGCACGGCTCCCCGTTTTGGGCAAAAATCTGCCATCCCCATGTTCTTTAATGAGATACTCAATAATAGCCCCGGTTTCTGCTATAATTTCTTTACCGTATTCTATAACAGGCGCGCGGCCTAGAGGATGCACTGCCTTTAACGCAGGCGGTGCGCGCCCCGTCTTGGGATCCCTTGAATAATGCTTGATAGTATAATCCAGTCCCAATTCTTCCAGCAGCCACAATACGCGCTGGGAACGGGAGTTATTCAAATGATGCACCGTAATCATATACCTTGAATATCGACGTATTGCGAAGTTTAGGCAAGTACTTTCTTGGCCTGGTTGTATTCACTGTCCCTTGGACTATCTACAAAAACCAAGCTACCTAAAAGCAGGATGAGTATAGCGGCAGTGGTGCCCAAGACACCTAATCGCGCGGTTTTAATAACTAACCCCATTTTTGCATTCCTGTTGTTGTTTTGTTTTTGTTACAGCATCTAATCAAATGTGTTGATCAGTTTCGCGTTATACAGGATAGTTTCATGATGTTTTCAACTTTAATATCCCCGGTCATCGGCTCTTTTATGGGTTAACAAGCCAGGGCCACAAGCAATTTTCCAACCTGAACCCACCCAAAACTTTGACCTATTAAGCTCGATTTCTATAGAGCGAAAACCGTTAATATTGCGCCTTAGCGGGATTGATTTGCAATAGGGGATTATGGTGCCTAAGAAAAAATCTCGTTTGATCAGGATTGACTGGTTTGTCCAGGGCAGGACGGCTGCGTCCACGAGGTAAAACCCGTCGCCGACGCCCTTGATGTCTTTGGGAAATTTTTTCGCCGGGTGAGCCGTACCGTATATGGCTGCACCGGACAGGCGCCGGGCTTTTTCTGGTCGCAATATTCTGCGCAATTTAGCAGAAAATATATCGGGTTCTGGAAAGTAGCGAAAATATTTATCAATGATATTAAAGGTTTCTCCGTAATTTCTAACATGGCGCATCCGAGCCATACAGGCTTGGCCGTTCGCTAGAAGTTTAATTGCTTTAGAAATTTGCCGCTGGGCTTCGGCGCGAGGTTCCACCAAAGGACAATCATTTTCCACAAAGAAAATATAGTCGGTCTTTAGGCGGTTTGCGATTTCCTCCATACCGACTAAAATACCCAAATTATCCAGGCTGGTTTCAATGCGTAGGGGGTATTTGGCGGCAATGGTTTGCACATCTGCGTCCAGGTCCGGTAAAAATATCATGCATTCGTCAAACAGGCTAAAAAAATCCGCCTTTTGATAACTGCTCATAGCCGCGTCCAAAGAATGAGCCCCGCGCCAACTTAATACGCCCAACCCGACAGAACCGTGCGGATATAACATCACCAATGTTCCTCAATCCATGCGGTAGGACGCACATGTTTATAGGTTTTCTTGAGCCAATGCCTGACTGGCCATTCGCCCCGCGCCGCTTCATCTTGATCCGGTTTCCCGGTAAAGGCTACGATGCGCGTTTCCTTTGGTAATTTAGGGGTTTGGAAAAAATTTAACGGCCAGCGCGGGAGCAGGTTATGCTTGAAGCTGACGCACCAGTCATTGGGCCAAAACACCATGTCCTCAATCTCGCGGGAGATATAAAGCTGCTCTATGCGGTATTTGTCCAGGACACTGTCCGGGTCGGTTTGTAATTTGTCGAATATGTGTGTGTGTTTACCGACGGGAAAACGAAAGGCCGATGTGTTGCCGATATTCTGGCCCATTTGCGTCCAGTTTTCTATAACACAAAACCGTCCCGGTTCATAATCAAACATCACGTCGAGATTGCCCGTCACCACCAAATCAAGGTCGAGAAACAACACATCACCTTCAAGATCAGCAAGCGGATATTTCCACATGACCAGTTTGCGCCACGGTAAATTGATCAAATCAGGCGGTAGATTTATATCCGGAATGTCCTCGGTTTGCACGTCCTCGACAATTCCGCTGACATTATCAGTAAAACAGACCAAACGGGTAGGGCGCTCCGTCTGACGCTTTATAGCAGCCCACAACCGGTTGACATAGTCCGGCCCGTAGCGCGTTCCCCATTTCATACAAATTATGGTCTGCAACCTACGGCTCCTTAGTGCTTTTAGGAAAATTTGCGTTTTTATTTATGTTCATAACAACCGCCTTGTCATCCCGGCCCTCCTCGCATAAAAATGGCCGCTCTTGCGGCGCAGAGCCGGAACCTCATAGTTTGTGTTAAACACCGAGGCCCCGGATCAAATCCGGGGTGACAATGAGGTGAGTTCAACCAATAGCACTAATCCTTAGCTTTCATCATGTCATCACGCAAAGTGCGAAACTCTGCGGTTTTGTTCCAGTTGGGCCAGTCGCGGCTATTGGCGATACCCTTGCCAAGCTCGTAGAAAATTTCTGTGACTTGCTCAATGCCGCTGAGGTCCCATGTTTCGTCATATTCATCGGACGGTTGATGATAGCGGTCTTTGGTATATTCATCACCAAATGCTTCGCCGTATTCCTTGCCGCGAATCTCGTGGTCTATGCCCCCGTCCGCATACAGGAACGGCACACCTTTTTTGGCCAGACTAATATGATCCGAGCGGTAATAATACCCGGCTTCCGGTTTAGGGTCGGGCGTGATATACATACCTTTTGGCTTGATCACCGCATCCAGCAAACCGTCCAGATCAGAAGCCCCGTAGCCGACGACAACGACATCCTTGGTACGCCCAAGTGGCAACATGCCGTCAATATTGATGCCGACGACAGTCTGGTTAAGAGGTACAATCGGATCTTCACCATAATAGGCCGAACCAAGCAAGCCGGATTCTTCCGCCGTCACGGCTACGATGAGAACCGAGCGCTGCGCAGGAGCCACAGCGAATGCTTCACCGATTTCCAATATAGCTGATGTGCCCGTGGCATTATCAACGGCGCCGTTATAAATACCGTCCTCGCCTTCTGCTACGGATTTCATACCCTTATGGTCCCAATGGCCCATATAAAGCACATATTCATCCGGGTATTTTGTCCCCTTGACCACGCCGACAACATTGCGGCTTTCTACCGTGCTGATTGTGTTGTTGATTTGGGCGCTCAGTTTCAAACCGTCCATGGCAACGGGTTTAAAGCCCTTTACTGCAGCGGCGGTTTTCAGGGCTGCAAAATCCAGACCTGCGGTTTTAAACAAATCCTTTGCGGAATCTATGGTCAACCAGCCTTCCAACTTGGAGCGCGACGCACCTTTGTCAGGACGCACCAAATCAATCTGTGCGCCCGTCCACCCGGCCGAGACTACATTCCATCCATAACTGGCAGGTTTGGTTTCGTGGATGACCAATACGGCAGCGGCACCCTGCCTGCCTGCTTCTTCGTATTTATAAGTCCAGCGACCATAATAGGTCATTGCATTGCCGTTAAACAGAGCCTCGTCCTTGGTGGCAAACCCTGGGTCGTTAACCAGCATGACGACAGTTTTGCCTTTGACATCAATGCCCGCATAATCATTCCAGCCATATTCCGGCGCGACAACGCCGTAGCCGACAAACACAAGATCGCTGTCTGTAACACTGACGGAATCTGTATAGTGTTTTGTCCAGTATACGGCATCATTCCCGGCGCTATATTGCGTATCACCTATTTTCATATATGAGTCGTCGCTCACCGTAGTTTCGGTGAGGGTAATGGGCTGGAAATACGTTCCGTCTATACCCATAGGGGCAATACCCGCCGCCTTCATTTCGTCGGCTATATATTGGGACGCGAGAATGCCGCCCGGTGTACCCGGTGCGCGGCCTTCAAATTTGTCATCTGCCAGATTTTTAATCCGCCGGCCCAGATCAGCAGCAGAAATAGACGGCTTTACAGTTGTATCCGCGTCTGGCGTATCCGATGAGCAACCAATTATGAGTAAAGCCGTTGTGGCCAAAATTGTTGCACGGCAGAGTGTTTTTGGTAGGTTGAGTGCTCTTGATATGGTCATTTTTTTCCCGAAGTTTAAATTTAATCTGCCGCAAATTGCCTGTAATTAACAGACTTGGCAAGTGCCATCTGTATATTTACCCATTTGAATTTATGTCTTGCGGGAAACATGCCATTTATAGCTTGCAGGCAAGATGCCTATGGCTATGGTACGCGAAATCTACAAGAAAAATAAAGGGAGCATAATGTCGCGCTATTTTGGACAAATACTCATTGTAACATCTCTGATAAGCCTGTCTTTTGTCGGCTGCACGCAACCAGCCGACAAGAGTACCAATGACACAATACCAAAGAAAACATTCAGCAGCCCGGCCAGCCCGGAAATCCAAAAGCTGGCAAACCTGGCCCTTAATAATAGCTATGGTTATGACATCACCCGTTCACTGACCACGGAAATTGGCCCTCGTTTGGCCGGAAGCGTAGGCGAGGCGAGGGCGCGGGACTGGGCCGTAGCCAAGTTTAAAGAACTTGGTTTTACCAATATCAAAAACGAGGCTTTTCCCGTCGCGGGCTGGGTGCGCGGGGTCGAGACGGCTGAAATTGTTTCGCCCTTTCCCCAAAGTCTGGTTATAACGGCTCTGGGCGGTTCGGTAGCAACACCGGAAGACGGCATTCAGGCATCTGTGGCGTATTTTGCCACATATGACGACCTCATTAACGCACCTATGGGCAGTCTGGACGGAAAAATCGCCTATATTTCCGGGCGCATGGATAAACATATAGACGGCGCAGGTTACGGCCCGGCCAACCAAAAACGCCAAACCGGTGCGACCGAAGCGGCGAAACGCGGGGCTCTGGCCGTTTTGATCCGCTCCGTAGGTACGGATTCGCACCGCTTCCCCCATACGGGCCAAATGCGTTATGATGAGGCGGTCAAAAAAATCCCCATTGCCGCCATGTCCGCACCTGACGCAGACCAAATGGACAGAATTTTTAATATGGGCAAAGATATAGAGATTGGCTTGCGGCTTCTGCCGCGCCATATTGGGGAATTACAATCGGGCAATGTCATGGCGGAAATTCGCGGCACGGAAAAACCCGAAGAAATCATCCTGATCGGCGCTCATCTGGATTCGTGGGATATGTCTACGGGGGCGGTTGATGATGGGGCCGGGGTCGGTATTGTCATGGGAGCCGCCAAAGTTTTAATGGACTCTGGCCTCAAACCCAAGCGCACTATTCGCGTGGTGCTGTTCGGAGCCGAGGAGGTTGGACTTATCGGAGCATTTGCCTACGCCAAAGCTCACGCAGACGAGCTGGGCCAGCATGTGTTGGCCACGGAATCGGATTTCGGGGCCGGGAAAATATACGGACTACAAGCCGGAAAATACGCCGCTACCCAGGCGGCAGTGGCGAGCTGGGTGCCGGAGTTTGCTTATTTGGGCATAAAAGCCAAGGACGGCATCACCCACGGCGGCCCGGATATCATTCCGCTTAACATGGCTGGCGTGCCGACCGTGCGGCTTAATCAGGACGGCACTGATTATTTTGATCTACACCACACGCCGGACGATACATTTGACAAAATCGACCCAAATGCCATGCAGCAAAATGTCGCCGCCTATGCCACATTGATCTGGTTGGCCTCACAAGCAGACACCAATTTTAGAGACGAATAACCAAAAGGAAAAACCATGCGACTTCTTACATCAATATCCACGGCTGTCTTGGCGGCTACATTGTTTGTTTCATCCGCACAGGCAGAGGATTTAGTCAAACTATACAAATACTTACATGCAAACCCTGAACTGTCACTTATGGAAACCAAGACGGCGGCGCTCCTGGCGGACAAGCTTGAAAAACTTGGCTTTGACGTGACGGAAAATGTCGGCGGGACGGGTGTTGTATCCGTGATGAAGAACGGCGACGGCCCAACCGTGATGATCCGGGCTGATATGGACGGCTTGCCCGTCAAAGAACAGACCGGGGTTGATTATGCCAGCACGGTGATCACTAAAAACCGCGACGGCATAGAAAAACCGGCCATGCACGCCTGCGGCCATGATATTCATATGACGGTACTTATCGGTACGGCAGAAAAACTGGTTGCCGGCAGAGCCGATTGGTCTGGTACTTTGGTGCTTGTGTTACAGCCCGCCGAAGAATTGGGGTTAGGTGCGCGGATGATGCTGGAGGACGGTCTATTTACGCGCTTCCCGCGCCCGGATTTTAATCTGACACTACATGACAACGCTACTTTGGCTACCGGTAAAGTCGGCATTGTACCGGGTTATGCCCTAGCCAATGTGGACTCGGTGGATATAACCGTGCGCGGTATTGGTGGGCACGGGGCTTATCCCCACACCACCAAAGACCCGATTGTTTTGGCCGCACAACTGGTAACGGCCATGCAGACAATTGTTTCTCGTGAAACATCCCCGCTAGATTCTGCGGTTTTAACGGTTGGCTCGATCCACGGTGGCAGCAAACATAATATTATTTCGGATGAGGTGAAATTACAGCTTACCCTGCGTTCCTACAAAGACAGTGTGCGTATGAATACCATCAATTCCATCAAGCGTATGGCAGACGGTCTTGGCCGTGCCGCAGGCCTGCCAGATAATAAACTGCCTATTGTCACAGTTCGGGACGCCGAATTTACCCCGGCCACCTATAATAACCCCGAACTGGCGGTGCGTTTAACCCGCTCCATTGGCGAGAAAATTGGTGCAGATAATGTCAAGGTTCTGGACCCTGTCATGGGTGGGGAAGATTTCGGGGCTTTCGGGCGAGTGGAGCCTAAAATACCGAGCGTGTTATTTTGGCTGGGCGCGGTTAATCCTGAAAAAATCGAAAATACTAAAAAGAACGGCGAGATTTTACCGTCTTTGCATTCCCCGTTTTTCGTGCCTGATGCAGAGCCGACAATAAATACTGGTGTGAAAGCCATGACCGCCGCCGCCCTTGATTTGTTTCAAAACCCTAAGTAATCATGGCTTTACCAGAAATATTACAACATCTGGAGCTACCGGTTATTGGTGCGCCATTGTTTATCGTCTCGGGCCCAGAACTGGTTATTGCTCAGTGCAAAGCCGGTATTGTTGGTGCGTTTCCGGCGCTTAACGCCCGCCCACAAGACCAGCTTGAGGTTTGGATCAAGCGGATTAAAAAAGAACTGGCGCAATACCAAAAAGATAACCCTGACAAAAAAGTTGCGCCCTTTGCGGTCAACCAGATATGCCACATGTCCAACACGCGGCTCCAGCAAGACATGGAAACATGTGTGCGCGAGCAGGTTCCGATCATCATCACATCCTTGCGCCCGCCGAAAATAATTATCGACGCCGTGCATTCCTACGGCGGTATTGTTCTGCATGATGTGATCAATATTCGCCACACCAAGAAAGCTTTGTCTGAGGGCGCGGACGGCATTGTCGCGGTTTGCGCCGGAGCAGGGGGGCACGCCGGGCTTTTGTCCCCCTTTGCCTTGGTGCCGGAAATTCGTGCCATTCATAAAGGCCCGCTCATGTGTTCAGGGGCTATATCTACAGGCGGCAGCATTTTAGCCGCCCAGGCTATGGGAGCGGACTTAGCCTATATGGGCACGCGTTTTTTAGCGTCGAAAGAAGCCAACGCACCAGAGGCCTACAAACAAATGATTATCGCCTCGGCTGGAGAGGATATTATTTATTCGTCCTTGTTTACCGGCATACACGGCAATTATTTGAAAGGTTCCGTCCGCGCGGCTGGACTTGACCCGGACAATTTACCGTCAGCGGATAAATCCGCCATGAGTTTTGGCGGCGGGGCTTCTGCAAAAGCCTGGAAAGATATTTGGGGCTCAGGTCAAGGTGTTGGCAGTATCCATAATGCCCCAAGTGTAGCTGAAATTGTTGAAGACCTGAAAACCGAGTATGAAGCTGCGAAAAAACGTCTGGCAATTTTTTAACACTAACACAAGTTTTTAGTTTAAAACCTCCCAAGCTGGCTTGCTTCAGATTGGTTTATTCAGTTTTGCCCATTGCATTTTTAGTGCGCGGAATGTAATAATCTTTTGCGTAGTGAGACTATGAACTTGAGGTAAGGCATTATGGGAAGTTTCAGTCAATGGCTTTGGGGCATTATTATCCTGGTCATCACGGCTATATTGGTCGGATGGTTGGCGCCCGCACCTATTGGCGCGAAGGCAAATTCTATCCAAATGGGCAATACGGTTCAAATTGCGCTCAATGATGGTGGTTTTGGCTGGGCCAGTGTGGATATGTCTGGCAATGTAGCCCGGCTACAAGGTGAAGCGCCCAGCGAAGCCGCTAAGATTGCCGCCATCACAGCCGCGAAAGATGCACGGTGCGCGAAATGCGCAGGCCGACGCTGGCATGAAGTGGACGCAAGTGCCCTGACAGTTGAGAAAAATATACCGACGCAAATTCCGTACACACTCGGTGCTATCTTTACAGACGACGACAGTGTTGTACTGAGCGGCTATGTTCGAAATCAAGAAGACTTGTCCCTTTTGCAGGCAGATGTTGAAACATTATTTGGTGACAAACTTTCCGCATATAATATTAAAATTGCCAAGGGCGCTCCAAAATTGGATTGGTATGCTGTTGCCAAAACACATCTAACCGCATTGAGCAAGATGAATAACGGTGAATTTACCATGACCGATATGGATTCGTTTTTTTCAGGTGAAGCTGAAAGTGTAGATGTCCGTGCAAGCATTCACACATTATTGGCAGAACTGCCTGACGGCTTTAACGGCGCATCTAAAATCAATGTCGACAATGCTGCACCGGTTGTCATTGGTCAGCTTAAATCCGAAAATGTGTGCCAGGATTTGTTCAACGAACTTAAGGGCGATAACAAAATAAATTTTGCTTACGATAAAGCAGATATAGATGGAGAGGCTAGCACGGCATTGCTGGACAGCATGGCCGTAGCCGCTAAACAATGTTCGTCATTTCATGTGACTGTAGGTGGTCATACAGATTCGAACGGGCCGCCAGACTATAACCTGAACCTCAGCCAACACCGGGCGAATGCGGTCAAGGCGTATTTAGTTGCGCAAGGTGTTGATTCTGCTAATATAACCGCTATTGGTTATGGGGAGGATCAACCAGTCGCGAGTAATGATACTCCACAAGGTGCGGCGAAAAACCGTCGTATCGAATTTAAAGTCACACGTTCCAAATAGGGGAATTTTATGTCTAATAATATTGCATATTTTTTAAGTTTTTTCACATTACCAGCATTTATTTTTGGCCTGTTAGGGCTAATACTGGGCTGGATATTTTGGGGGCGAAATAAACAAGCTGGAGACCTTAGCATTGAGGGCGAAGGCCAACTCCGTACTGAAGCTGACAGCTTACGGGCGCGCGTAAATGAGCTTGAGGCTAGTGTTAGCACCCGCGACGGTGAAATTAGCGGCCTCAAGGAGAAGCTCGCCGCAGATGCTACGGCTGCTACAGCCACTGCAACGGACGGAAACGACGACGACGAGACCTATGCGCTGGAATGGCGTAACCGTTATCTGGCGGCTCGCGTAAAATATCTTGAAGGTCGGATATCAGATGCACCAGCTCCTAAAAAGAAACCGGCACCCAAGAAACGGGTTGCTAAAAAAGCTGTCAAAAAAGCTGCGCCTAAAAAGTCTGCTAAAGCAAAACCAACCAAAGCGGCAACCAAACCCGCCAAGAAGGCCGTAGCCAAAAAAGCACCTGCTAAAAAATCTGTAGCCAAAAAAGCGCCTACTAAGAAAACTGCAGCTAAAAAAGCTGCCTCCAAGCCATCTAAAGCCAAGACATCTAAAGCCAAGCCATCGAAGGCCAAAGCAGATCCAAATGCCAAATACTTGGCGGAAGTCCGCAAATATGATCCAAAGGCCAGCAAAGCCGTGGTCAATAATATTGTTAAATATTGCGGTGTTTCTTTGCGGAGCCGGGATTCGTCTCTTGTCGCCTGTTCAGACGAAAAAGAGCTGAACACAGTTGCCAAAGGGTTTTGCACCAAAAAACTTGGCATGGACAAGGGCCAGATGGATTGTGTCAAACATGTGTGCGGGCAAATGAAAGCGCAGCGTTTCAAAAATCGTGTAACTTTCTATTATTTGTGTGCCAAGAAAGCCCGCAAGATGAAAGTCTTCAGATAGACAAAACCTCTACACAAATTGTGTACAAAAAAGCTCGCCATTCCGGCGGGCTTTTTTTCATTATAGAAATTAGTTTCTGAAACTTCAGAAATCTAATCCACGGGATTTCTAGCGGTCATATTGTCCCTTCATGAAAGAAATCATACACAGGCAAAAAACCAGTCACCATTGGGATCGCAGAAGGTGGCCAAATTTTTCTGCAGTTGAAATGGCCTGCCGCCATTGCGCAGAGCAATATTATTGGCCGGAGTTCATGGACAAATTGCAACAGGCGCGCACAATGCTTGGCCGCCCGTTTTTAATCCATTCGGCCCACAGATGCGCCTTACACAATGCTCGGGTCGGCGGGGCGCCATTGTCACAACATCTAAAACTGGCTGTAGATATTGGTCTATATGGGCATAATCCATCTCTTTTACACCGCGCTTGCCTGCAAGCAGGTTTTCGCGGCTTCGGGTTTTATCAAACTTTTATTCATGTTGATCTGGGGCGTAAGCGGTTCTGGTACGGCAATTCAAAGGCAAAGCAATTATGGCAGACTTATTAAAATTCGGCGTCGATGCGGCGGCTGGCGGTGTGTTCGGGATTGTCGGTACGGCCCTGGGGCGGTTTGCGTCATATTTCGAGCGCAAGCAGACATTTGCCCAAGAGGAAAAACGCTGGCAGCATGAGTTAAAATTGCAAGATTTGCAGATGAAGCTGGGCAAGCAAGAAGCTGAAATTGAACTGGAGATTACGGCCCAAAAAGGCTCTTGGGATGGTCTTGCAGCGTCTTTGCAAGCCGATGCCAATATCGGCGTTGCAGCACAATGGGTGATCAATATTCTGCGTTTGGTGCGCCCTACATTAACGCTCTTGCTATGGCTTATCACCGCCTGGATATTCTCCCGTACCCAGCAAGGCGAGATAGCCAGTGCTGCCGTATTTGCCGCAACCGCGTCAACTCTATGGTGGTTCGGAGACCGGGCACCAAAACCGAGGCCCGGTTTCTTAGGCAGATAAATTGGCGATAGAAGAAACACTAATCATAAAAATGGCCGAAAACAGAATGAGTCCGTAAACAGAACTGACGGCAAGAGTTGTCAATATGGTTTTAAACCAGCCGCGCTTGAACATGCGTTTTAGAGATAGTGGCAGATAGATAATAAAGGCCAACAGCAAGCCTTTAGCAATTAGAGCACCCGGAAATATTCTGGCCAAAACCACTGCCAATAACAAAGCCATAAAAAACACGGCATGAACATACATTGCGTGGATAAGATGATCATAAAGCAGGGCCGTCGGGCCACGAATAAATATAGCACCCAGAAGCATAGCAAAGGGAACCATGAAGAACATGACCCGTGGCAACCAAGTGTTAAAAGCTGCGTTGAATAATTTCGGCTTGGTGAGGAAAGTTTGAAATGCTTTGACAGGATCGGCATCAGATACAGCATCAGATGAAGTTTCAGAACTTAAGTTTTCCGCGTCAATATAGTCTTGCATAGTTTTTACAATCTCATCGGTTACAGTATGGTCGACAAGAGCTTCAAATTTTTTCTGGGTCTGAAAAAATAACAGTTTATAACTATAATCATTAAGCCGTAGCCCTGATATTTTTACGACAGCTTCTTCTTCGTTCTGGTTTTTGGGGGTTTCAATACTGGCTTTCGGATGTACGGACAACGCAAACAAATTGGTTTGTGTAGCCACCAAAAAACCGAAAAACAAAAAACTGACGACCAGGTAAACTCGTATAGGCGGGGAATAGCGGCTGCGCGCGCCATTGGCATATTCAGAAGCGACCTTGCCTGGTTTCAACAATAAGGCACCCCAAGTGCGCCACATACGACTTTCAAATGAAAATATACCGCCAAGAGATTCGGTGACAAGTCGCCAAAGCGAGCGGCGTAAGTCATCGTTTTTCTGCCCGCATTGACCGCAATAAACTTGGGGGATTGTTGCGCCGCAAGATTGACAAGTCCCCGACGTGTTTATTTTAGCTACAGATTTAATGTCGCCAGCATTCGCAGCGACTAGAGCCAAACCTGCTTCAGTTTCCCCTAAATCTGTCGCCATTAGCTCCCCCTAACCAAATTCCAACCATAGATAATAAGCAACTAATTGCATATAAAAAAGATTGTGTCTGACAATGCTATGGATTAACATAGCACAAAATAAGGACGCAACAAATGTATTCAGGTCAAAGTATCGCAATTACCGGCGCGGGTGGTGGCATAGGTCGCGCAATAGCCGAAAAATTCATCAAGCGAGGCGCAAAAGTAGCCATTTCAGATATAAATACAGATTTGGTAAAAAATACCGCTAACGAAATTGGTGCCGTAGGGTTTACTTGTGATGTAACAGACGAGCAGGCGGTCAAGGACTTTATCAAAGATGCCGAAACTGCCAACGGCCCAATTGATGTATTTGTAGCCAATGCTGGTGTTGGTTTCCCGGATCAACCGGGCGGCCATGCGGCGGGTGGATCAAATGAAAGTTGGGAAATCAGTTGGCAAATCCATGTCATGTCCAGCGTCTATGCCAGCCGGGTTTTGTTGCCGGGCTGGATACGGCGCGGGCAGGGGCGGTTTGTAATTGTTGCGTCTGCCGCAGGTCTATTGGCGCAGATTTTCTCAGGCTCTTATACCACCACCAAACATGCGGCGGTTGGCTTTGCAGAATATCTGGCGATTATGCATAAAGACGATGGTGTGAAAGTCCATTGCGTCTGCCCGCAATATGTTAAAACCAATATGACCAAAGGCATGGAAGTTGTTAAAGAAGGCCCGAACATTCATCTGGAAGCTTCGGATGTTGCAGATAGTTTGTTTACGGCTATAGAGAATGACAAATTTCTCGTCCTGCCCCATCCGGTGATTGCAGATTACCAGAAGGCGAAATTGGCGGATATTGACCAGTATATTGGCGCAATGGCCCACAGAAAACAGATGGCAGATTCCGGGCATATTCCCGGTTTAAAGGAGACATAATGGCAAGGTTTAATTTAGACGGAAAAGTAGCTTTGGTAGCGGGCGCAAGCCGGGGCATTGGTGCGGCCATCGCACACGCTATGGCGGAGCAGGGTGCCCACGTAATATGTGCGTCGCGCCGGGTGGAGGATTGCCAAAAAGTGGCGGACGCAATTATGGAAAATGGCGGCAAGGCCAGTGCCATGACCTTGCATCTCGGGGTGATGCAAAACCTGGAAGATGCTATTACTGCTATTGAGCAGGCTCACGGCAGGTTGGATATTCTTATCAATAACGGGGCGACAAATGTGTTTTACGGCCCGGCCCATAAATGCCCTGAAAGCGCCTATGACAAAACCATGGAGGTCAATGTCAAGGGGCCGTATTTCCTCACCGCCAAAGCCATACCTTTGATGATCAAGGGCGGCGGCGGTGCGGTTGTCAATGTGTCGAGCATTGACGGGCTCAACCCCGGTTTGTTGCGCACCGTTTACGGCATGACCAAGGCGGCCGTGATCAATATGACCAAGGGTTATGCCAAGGAATATGGCCGCAAAGGCATTCGCGTCAATGCGCTCCTGCCCGGTTTTACCGATACCAAACTGGCTAGTGCCTTAAAAGAAATGCCGGGTATTGAGCAATATCTAGAAACCAATTTGGCTCTGCCGCGCATGGCCCAGCCCGAAGAAATGGTCGGAGCGGTGTTGTTGATGGTCTGTGATGAGGGGTCATATATCACGGGAGAATGCATCGTCGTTGACGGTGGGGCTACGATTTAAATGAACGCCAACCCGACCATAGCTATCCGTAAGGGTGAAGAACTGGACATTGGTGCTGTTGACAATGTGCTAAAACAATCTTTACCGGATTTGTCAGGCCAGCCTGTGGTCAAGCAATATGCTAGCGGCGCGTCCAATTTGACATACGCCCTTGATTACCCTGACAGGCGTTTGGTTTTACGGCGTCCACCCTTTGGCACCAAACCTAAATCCGGCCATGATATGTTTCGGGAATACAGGGTTATGACGGCGCTAAAGCCAGTTTATCCAGCCGTCCCCAAAACACTATATTACACCAAGGACACGGATATAATCGGAGCAGAGTTTTATGTGATGGAGAGGGTTGAGGGGCATTTGATCCACAACAAAATACCGCCGCAATGGAATTGGGATGAAGCCAAAACCCGCAAATTATGTCTGTCGTTTTTTGACAAGCTTATCGAGTTGCATGCTATCGATTATAAGGCCGTAGGTCTATCGGATTTTGGCCGCCCGAACGGGTATGTGGAGCGGCAAATTCTTGGCTGGAACCGTCGTTACGAAAAAGCTATAACGCCGGACGTAGATACATTCGAAGATGTGCGTGACTGGCTAGACGCGAACAGGCCGGACGTCGAAAAGGGTGCAGCCATATTGCACGGGGATTTTCGGATTGATAATCTGATACTGGATCTGGACGACCCGACCAAAATCAATGCCATACTCGATTGGGAAATTTCGGCTCTTGGTGATCCTTTGATGGATCTCGGCAACACATTGGCTTATTGGATCGAGGCGGGTGACCCGCCCGCCATGCAAGCTTTATCGCGACAACCCAGTGCTGCGCCGGGCATGTTGAGCCGGGGAGAAATATTGGCATATTACGCCGACAAAACTGGCGCGGATATCCGTAATTTTCACTTTTATTACGTTTACGGCATTTTCCGCCTCGCCGTTATTTTACAACAAATTTATTACCGCTTTTATCACGGGCAAACCAAAGACGAGCGGTTTAAAATGTATGCACCTATGGTCAATATATTGGGCAATGTCGCCCGAGAACGTATTGCCAGCGGCGAAATTTAGGAGACTACATGACTGATTTAGAACAGTTTAGAGCCGAAACTCGCGAATGGCTGGAGGCAAATTGTCCCCCAGAAATGCGCACTCCCATGAACCGCGAAACCGATGCATGTTGGGGGGGGCGCAATTGGGTATTCCAAAGCCATGACCAAAAATTATGGCTGGAGCGCATGGCGGCCAAAGGTTGGACGGCCCCAAGCTGGCCCAAAGAATACGGAGGTGCGGGTCTTAGCCGCGCTGAAGCCAAAGTTCTGGGGCAAGAAATGAAGCGTATGAATGCCCGCCCGGCCCTGCTCAGTTTCGGGATATGGATGCTCGGCCCGGCTTTGTTGAAATTTGGCTCGGACGAGCAAAAAATGCGCTACCTCCCGGAAATATGTCGAGGCGAAATTCGCTGGTGCCAAGGCTATAGCGAACCAAATGCCGGTTCGGATTTGGCATCTCTTGCAACTAAATGTGAGGACATTTCCGATTCTGGGGGTGATTATTTCCTCGTCAACGGCTCAAAGGTCTGGACAAGTTACGCAGACGAGTCCGATTGGATTTTCTGTTTGGTACGCACGGACGCCAGCGGCAAAAAACATCACGGTATCAGCTTTATTTTGTTTGATATGGAGAGCGAGGGCGTCAGCACCAAGCCCATTAAACTGATTTCCGGACGTTCTCCGTTTTGCGAGACATTTTTTGATGACGTAAAAGTACCCAAAGAAAACTTGGTGGGGGAGCGCGACAAAGGCTGGTCAATCGCTAAATATCTGCTGACCCATGAACGCGAAATGATCGGCGATAGTGGTAATATTAAACCCGTCGCACAAATGGTCGCGGAAATGGGTATTACGCCTGATGCGGCCTTGCAGGCAAAAATTACAGAATTGACCATAGATGAATGGGCGTTTTCCCAAACTATGAGCCGGATGCTGGCCGAAGCCAAAGCCGGGGCCAGTCTGGGTGCCAAGTCCTCCATGCTGAAATATTACGGAACCGAGCTTAACAAGCGGCGCTATGAGGTGATGATGGACGCAGCCGGTACGGACGGGCTTGAATGGGAGAGCGAGCGTAGCAATGACGGTGATTTGGCCCGTAAATGGCTGCGCACCAAGGGCAATTCCATCGAAGGCGGCACGTCGGAAATACAGCTCAACATTATTGCCAAACACATCTTACAATTGCCAGGAACTTAAAATGGGACATAGACAATGGGACTTTTGTTAACAGACGACGAGAAAATGCTCCAGGAAAGCGCCGAAGGTTTTTTTGCTGATAAAGCTCCGGTGTCGCAACTTCGGGCCTTGCGAGATGAACGGGACGAAACCGGGTTTTCCAACAAGCTCTGGGACGAGATGGCCGAGATGGGATTTACCGGTGTATTGGTGCCGGAAGATCAAGACGGTGTTGATATGGGCTTCATGGCGGCGGGTTTGATCGCCGAGCAGATGGGGCGTAATTTGAGCGCATCACCATTCCTGTCCACTTCTGTCCTGGCTGTGACCGCCCTCAAACAAGCAGGCGAGCAACACGCGGCAAAGCTTTTGCCGCAAATTGTAGGCGGGAAAACATTGGTCGCATTGGCCGTAGACGAGGGCGGTAAACATGACCCGGATAATATTACCCTGACAGCCAGCCCGTCTGGTAACGGCTTTAAACTTAACGGCAAAAAAACTATGGTGGTGGACGGTCATAAAGCTGACCAGATCATTGTTGCTGCCCGCACAGACCAGGGATTGACCCTGTTCCTTGTTCCCGCTGATGCGAGCGGACTGGAAACCGAGCGTACCATCATGGTCGACAGCCGCAATGCGGCTCGCATGGTATTTGATAATGTGGAGGTGACAGGCGAACAGGTTTTAGGTGATGTTGATAAGGGGGCAGACATATTAAACACCGTGCTGAACGCTGGCAGGGCAGTATTGGCAGCAGAAATGCTCGGTGCATCAACGCAGGTGTTTGAGCTGACCAATGAATACCTCAAAGAGCGTAAGCAATTTGGCCGCATCATCGGTGAATTTCAGGCATTGCAACACCGTATGGCGCATTTGTACTGCGAGATCGAACTGGCACGAACATCTGTCCTGGCCGCCCTGAGCGCACTTGATAACAATCCCAAAAGCGCCGGGCCGTTTGTATCTATGGCCAAGGCTAAATTAGGCTCGGTGGCTAAATTGGCGGCACTGGAATCAGTGCAATTACACGGCGGCATGGGCATGACCGACGAGCTTGATATTGGCCTGTACTTGAAACGCATTCGTGTAGCCCAGGAATTATTCGGTGACAGTGATTTTCATATGGCACAAGTTAACAAATAGAAAGAAATATCATGGATTTAGGTGCAACAGATAAAGTCAAGCCATTGATCGCAAAAGTGAGAAAAATGGTACGCGAGGAAATACTCGACCTGGACGCGGAATACCACAGCGAAGTGGGTAAGGCTGGCGACCGGTTTAAATTTACGGACCGCCAAAATGAAATCCGTGAGGGCTTGAAAGCAAGAGCCAAGGCGGCCGGCATGTGGAATTTCTGGCTGACGGATTCGGATAAAGGTTACGGTCTGACCACGGTAGAATACGCTTATCTTGCCGAGGAAATGGGCTGGTGTACATTGGCACCCGAAGTGTTCAATTGTTCCGCACCAGATACCGGCAATATGGAAGTTTTGGAGCGTTACGGCTCAGAGGCTCACAAAGAAAAATGGCTGAAACCATTATTGGCAGGGGAAATACGCTCGGCCTATTTGATGACCGAGCCGGGCGTGGCGTCTTCGGACGCGACCAATATGGCCTTTAGTGCCGTTAAAGACGGGTCTGAGTGGGTTTTAAACGGCGAAAAATACTGGGCCAGCGGTGCGGGCGATCCGCGCTGTAAAGTTTATATTCTGATGGCGAAAACGGCGGACGCAGGCCCGCGTCATGGTCGTCATTCCATGTTTGTCGTCGAGGCTGGTTTGCCGGGCGTGGAAATCTTGCGACCCATGCATGTCTTTGGCCATGATGACGCCCCCCACGGTCATATGCATATCCGTTTTACCGATGTGCGCATTCCGGCGGATGCTTTACTCATCGGTGAGGGTAGGGGATTTGAGGTTTCTCAAGGAAGACTTGGCCCTGGTCGTATCCACCACTGTATGCGCGCCGTAGGCCAGGCAGAGCGGGCGTTGGAGCTGTTGTGCAAACGATCACTTGAACGCGAAGCCTTCGGCAAAGTTTTAGCCAAGCTGGGCGCAAATTATGATATTATCGCAGAAGCCCGCATTGAGATCGAACAGACCAGGTTATTGTGTCTCAAGGCCGCATGGATGATGGACCAGGGTGATTTTCGCGGCGCAGCCCCCTATATTTCCATGATCAAGGTCGCGGCCCCGCGCACGGCCTTGCGTATTATTGACGAATCTATCCAAATGCACGGCGGTACCGGTGTGTCCCAAGACACACCTCTAGCCTATATGTGGACGGCGGTCAGAACCCTGCGCCTGGCAGACGGCCCCGACGCCGTACACCGTATGCAAGTGGCCAGACGAGAGCTGAAACCCTATACGAATACGAAAATTTAGGGCAAAGCTTGATAGACAATCTCACCGTCAACAATGGTCATGACGGGTTTGACTTTTAAGATATCTGCTTCGGGGATTGCCATAATATCTTGGTCAAATATAGTAAAGTCGGCGTTCTGACCAACGGCAATATTGCCCGACAGGTCTTCGGAAAACGCGGCGTAGGCGGGCCATGCCGTTAACATCTCCAGCGCCAATTCACGACTGACCGCTTCGTTTGGATACCAACCATCCGCGCTGAACCCTTGCATGTCTTTACGGGCTATAGCCGCGTAAAATTCTATGCGCGGATCACCGCGCTCCACGGGCGCATCGCTACCGGCGGCAATTTTTACGCCGCTTTTTATCAGGCTATTCCATGCGTATCCACCTTTCAGGCGTTCGACCCCAAGACGGTTGACGGCAAAATGTAAGTCGCCAATGGCATGGGACGGTTGCATGGAGGCGATGACGCCAAGCTCTGAAAACCGTTTCAAATCTGCCATGTTCAAGATTTGTGCATGTTCAATACGCCAACGCGGATTGGCGATTTTGCGTTCAGAGGCAGGGACATTGGTAAAAGCTTCCTCGTACCAATCCAGAACACGTCTGTTGGCCCTGTCTCCAATAGCATGGGTGCTGATCTGTATGCCGCCGCGCAGTGAGCGCTCCAAAACTGGCATAATCTTTTCGCGTGTGGTCAACATGAGACCTTTATTGTCTGGTTCATCCGCATAGGGTTCAAGCAAAGCCGCCCCGCGTGAACCCAGTGCGCCGTCGGCATATAATTTTATAGCCCGCGTCACTACGCGGCCATTGTTACTTGTTTTTGGGCCGTTAGCAGCGATACCGTCAAGCAGGGCGTCCGCGCCTTGCATATCTACAGCGTTGTAAACCCGGATTTTCAGCAAACCATCGTCTGATAATTGCGCAATCAAATCTACATCTCCAGCCACAACAGACATGGATTGTATGCCCGTCCAACCGTAAGCGGCGTAAACTTCTGAACCTTTAATATAGGCGGCGCGGCGGCGCTCAGGTGTGACTTCAGCCAAAAGACCTGTGACCAAAGACATGGCCTTGTCGATCAACATGCCCGTAGGCTCACCGTCTTTTCCAAGCAGGATTTTGCCGCCAAAGGGAGCTTTAGTGTCTTTGTCAATTCCAGCCGCCGCAAGTGCTTTGGTATTGGCGACAATGGCATGACCGTCAGCACGCTGCAAAATCACTGGATGATCCGGTGATACGCCGTCAAGATCCGCACGGGTCGGAAAGCGGTTCTCCGGCCAGTGGGTCTCAATCCACCCGCGCCCATATATGGTTTCACCTTTTGGCGTTTGGGCAACGCTTTGCGACAGTGTTTCTGTCATGGCTTTAATGGAAGGTATTCCTTCAAGATTAAGGGTCATTTCGCGCAAGCCTATACCGAGTAGATGAGCATGGGAATCAACAAAACCGGGATAGGTATAAGCCCCTTTCAAATCAACAACACCTTGCTGATACGCCTTGCTATCACCGCATAAATCAGTGCTTCCTTGTTGAACGATTTTGTCAATTTTACCGTTATCAATTGCAATGTCCGCCAAATTTAATGTACCGTCCACGCTGTAGTAATTTGCATTTTTGATGCATAAATCCATCATACTTGTACCACTCAAAGATACAGTATTATCAGATTTGTTGGCGGGTGTGCTTTTTGGTGTACATGCAGTTATCATGAAGCATGCGCTTAATACTGGGATTATAAATGTAGATTTCATAGTATGGTGGCCCTTCGTTCACTGCCTTATAACACAGCTAAGGGCGTAGGCCAAGTCTATCATATATCAAGGCTATATCTACTGGGTTGCCGCCATCTTGTAGGGTGTGGCGGTATTTTCAAACACTCTGAGGATATCGGCCTTGCGAAAAGGCTTGGCCAATGTATCGTCCATACCAATTTTACGGCATAGCCGCATATGTTGATAATGAGGATCTGCGGTCATCGCCACAATGCGTACACCCGCCCAGTCCTGCCCGCTTTCTCGGATTTTCAGTGTTGCTTCAATACCGTCCAGGACAGGCATGTGAATGTCCATCAAGACGATATCTACCGGGCAGGAATGCAAAATTTCAAGAGCCTCATATCCGTTGGAAGCGGTAAAGACCTTTGCCACATGATCATGAAGCATTGTTTTAACCGTCACCTGATTTAAGTTATAATCATCTACAACAAGGATGTTGTAATCCGAAAACTCAAGGAAGCCTGCGGTTTGGCGTGATGAGGTTTGGTTGCTGGCTTGCCCAATCAATGCTTCGCACGGGAGGAGGAGAGAAAAAATCGTACCTTTCCCGGTTTGGCTTTTCACCAAAATCTGACCGCCAAGTTCGTCCATTAAACTTCTAGTCGTCGGAAGACTGGTGTCAATGAAGCCATAAGTTGAGCTTTCATATTTACTGTTGTCTGGATAGGTATCAAAAACCGTATTTAAGTGTTCTTGCTCTATGCCTGAACCATCATCTTGTACACTTAGCACCAAAAAAGGTCGGCCTTGTTTGGAAATGATTTTGGTGACAATGATTTTGACCACACCATTTTGGGCGACTTTGATGGCGTTTGATACGATATTGTTCAAACAATATTGTATTTTATGGGCATCAACAGGCAAGGTTTCCGGTATGTCCTTTGCAATATAGGTGACAAGTTTCGTGTTTTGCACATCAGCTTGCTTTTGCCATACTGATTTAATTGCACCAATAGAACGCCGAACCTGAAAACAAATTTCTGGCGAGGGCAATTGGGTTGCCAAAACAACCTGTCGCCGACGATCTATCTGTGGTGTCTTGTTCATTTAACCCAGCCCTATCCCAGCGACAGCACTTACAGTAAAAGCACAAATATAAGTTTAACTGGAATGGTTTACGCGGCGTAAAGGAGATATAGTGTATATTTTTGGAGAAAAATGTAAGGGGAAGTTATTATCCAGGGGCGATGTAAAATAATAAAAAATGAGTTGGAATTGATTGATACCTCAGTATGTGCGAGTTATCTGATAATAAATTCAATAAAAACGGGTGCTGGAAAGATAAATATGACCAACAATAATTTAGAACAAACACTGCGTACACAACGGACTGCATTTAATGCCAATAGCAATGCTTCCTGGAGTGAGCGAAAAGACAAACTTGTCAGGCTTGGTAAAGCGGTCGCAGACAATGAACTTGAATTTCAGCGAGTTATTTCCAAGGATTTTGGCAATCGGTCTTTTGTGGAAACAACCGTGGCAGAGTTGTCTATTGTTCAGGCTGGGATAAAACACGCGCTTAAGCACACACAAAAATGGATGCGCACAAAAAAGGTACCAACGGCACTACAGTTCAAACCGGCAAGCAATAAAATTATACCCCAACCCCTTGGCGTTGTCGGCATTATCAGTCCGTGGAATTATCCCTTGCAACTGGCCGTCATGCCGTTGGTCGGCGCACTTGGGGCCGGAAACCGGGTTATGCTCAAGCCCAGTGAATACACGCCGGGATTTTCGGAATTGTTAAAATCAGTATTGGGGGAGATTTTTTCAGATGACGAGGTATATGTAGCCACGGGCGGTGTTGAGGTTGCACAGGCTTTTTCTGCATTGGCCTTTGATCATCTTTTATTCACGGGTTCGACCAATGTTGGACGTATTGTCGCGGGAGCGGCGGCCAAAAACTTGACGCCCGTCACCCTGGAACTTGGCGGAAAATCGCCGGTGATTATTGACGACAGTGCCAATATGAAGCTGACCATTGGGCGCATTACAAATGGTAAATTGCTCAACGCCGGGCAGACATGTGTGGCCCCGGATTATCTATTGATGCCCCAGCGTAAAGTTGATGGTTTTACGGACGCTCTTATCAAGCAGGCGGAGCGTTTTTACCCGACATTTGCCGGCAATCCTGACTATACAACTATTATCGCCGATACTCATTATGCCCGTTTGCAAAGCTTGCTGGAGGATGCTCAAACCAAAGGTGCCAAAATTCGTGTGGCTGGCAATGATGATAGCCAGCAAATGGCCAAGGAGCGGCGTATCCCGTTGACTGTAGTCACGAACACCTCGCCTGATATGAAAATCATGCAAGAGGAAATATTCGGGCCGCTTTTACCGATTGTCGCTAGTGAAACTTTAGAAAGTTCAATGGATTACATTCAAAAGCGTGACCGTCCACTGGCACTTTATTGGTTCGGGGAAGATAAAACCAAACGTGACTATGTTCTGAACAACACAATTTCCGGCGGGGTCAGCATTAACGAAACCGCATGGCATGTGGTTCAAGAAGACATTCCCTTTGGCGGTATCGGTCCGTCAGGCATGGGATCATATCACGGAGAACACGGGTTTAAAACCTTCTCCCACATGAAAGGCGTGTTCTTGCAAAGCAAATTTAGCGGCGGGAAAATGCTCTACCCGCCCTATACGGACAAGACCCAAAAAGTCCTCAAAATGATGCGTAAATTTATGTGAAGCCGGACAGGTTCAGCTTTACCATCTGCCGCCAATACAGCGAACCGCATGGATGTTTTTAGTGCGTGTATTGAGCAAGACGGGTGTTGTGGATTTGACCAAAGGGTCACGCACTGCAAAGCCGCGTTCGGTTTCGCGCACCACCAACACCCAATGGGTAGATTTTCGTGACGGTATATCAAATTTCACCAAAGGATAATACCCTTTAGCCAAGCAAGCCTGGACAACGAAATCTTCTTTGTCGTGAAAGAAATGTGCTTTGGCATGTCCGCCGGTTACCCGCTCAATGCCGTCCCATACGAGCCAGCCCCGGCTGTTGAAACCTTTATTGTTTTTCAGCTTTGCAGTTAAATCACCTGGATCTGTAGGATAGCCCAAATTTACCAATGCCATTGCTACAGCGGTGACCAAACACCCGTCTTTCTTTATGGTCTCATTTGAGCCGCCTATGGTTTTATAGGCCCAACGCTTGTCCGTTTGCAAAAAATTCGCACGGTCCGGCAGTATAACATATCTACGGCTTTGGGTGATTCTATATCTATATTCGGGTTTGATATAAATTTTGGGGTTGGGACGTATTTGAATTTTTGGTTCGTGGGCATTGACAAAGATAGATTGCAAGAGGGTCGGAATGAAAATAGCGATCGAAATACAAAACTTAACCGCAATATTTGTAAGTGTCCTCGTCTGTACCATTGCTGTTTCCTTGCCTAGATTTTTATTATTATTAGGACATAGGTTTTGAATCTTAACTGAAAGTAATATTCACATTGCGTTCATAATGAGAAAAACCATGAATGCAAATACATACATTGACAGGAAGAATTACATCCAGCCATTTTCCCGTGCGGCGCGAAAAGCTTCGATACGGTTGGATGCCCCGAGCTTATGCATCGCCCCGGCAAGATAGTTGCGAATAGTGCCGGGCGTTAAATTAAGCTCTGCGCTAATTTGTTTGTTGGTTTTGCCCGCCTCGACAAGACGCAAAATTCTGCGCTCGGTATCCGTTAACGGGTCAGGGGTCGTCCATGCGGTTTGTAACAGTTCGGGTGTAATAACCGTACCGCCTCGTGCTATTGTTCGCACGGCTCCAGACAATTCATCACTGGACGTATCTTTAAGAATATACCCGGTTACGCCCGCGTCTCTGGCTCGCTGTAAATAACCTGAGCGGGCGAATGTCGTCACAATTAGCACACGAGTTTTGTTGGCGTCTCGTTTCAGCTTTTGCGCAACTTCAATGCCGGAATATTCTGGCATCTCTATATCCGTGACAAGTACATCCGGTTTATAGCGTTTAACCAAATCCAAGGCTTCACGCCCGTCCTTGGCTTCGGCAATGACTTCAATATCGTCCTCAAGAGATAATAGAGCCGCCAATGCCCCGCGTAACATGGATTGATCTTCAGCAATAATTATCCGGATCACAATATGACCTTGGGCGTAGACAGTTTGATATAGCCTCCTTTGTTTGCTTCAAATTCGACACGACCGCCAAGGCTTTCTATGCGCCGCCTTAGTCCCGTCAAACCTGCACCAGGTATAAAAACACCGCCGATACCATCGTCTTTGATTGAAATATCAATGCCGCCTTCCGCTTGGACAAATGTAAGCACAGCGTTTTGGGCATTGGAATGGCGAACAATATTTGTAACCGCCTCGCGGATTGCCAAGCCGAGTACCTTGTCCTGGTGGGTATCCACATCAGGTGGCTGCCCGGTAACTTTAAATTCAATACCCGCGGCTTGCAGAGCTTGCTTTGCCCGCTCCACTTCTGCCATAATGCTTGTGTCTGTCATCCCCGATACGGCTTGGCGGACATCTGATAATGCAGCTCTGGCCTCGTTTCTAATCTCGCGTATTTCAAGCCGGGCGCGCTCGATGTCTGTGTCAAGAAATTTGTCAGCAACTTCTGATTTTAGTGCCACCATAGTCAATGTATGTCCAAGCAGATCATGTAAATCGGCAGCAATGCGTTCACGCTCTTCGAGGGTAGCACGTTGCTTGTCGAGAACACTGGTGCGTTCAAGATATTCCCGGCGCTCAATTTCTTCCGCGCTTGCCATGCAGCCTATACCTGTCACCGCTCCGATAAACAAAACCAAAACAATTTCAAACCAGTTTGCTTGTATAAACAAAGATATAATCAAGTAACTTAAACCCAAGAGAGCAATAAGAATGCCCGCATTTTTTACCGGCCTTTGATAGCCCGCTTGAACAGACGCATAAATATGAAAAACACCAGCCATGCCGTGAAATGGTGTGATGATAAATCCGATGATTTGCGTCAGAATAATTGTGCCAATAAATTTTGGAGAACTCTTGTTAAACGCACGAAAATAAAGGGGCAAGAAAACAATAAGAGCAACTACAAAAGCAATGATATCTTTTAGCTCTGGTGCTCTAAACAACCACGGAACAAAATAGAACAACAAATAGACAAGGTAAAAAGCAGGGTGCGTCGCAATGCTTCGCTTGAGCTTTCGTGCAAATGGTTGTTTTGACCCGGTAATCATTTACGCAAGGTAACAGTATCGACCTCATAGTCAAATACACCCGGCACAGGCCCGGCGGTAATGGCCAGCCCGGCAAACATTTTTTGGTTGAGGCCTGCAAACTTATCCAGCTCCAGCGTGATGGTCTGCCAGTCAGCGGTGACGTTAAAGTTTTGGCTGGGCGGCGCACCCGCGCTACCAGATACAAATACCATTGCAGTATAAATACCCGGTGTGCCGCGCACTTGAAAGCTTAGGGTTTTGTAGGCCTCGATATTATGGGCTTTTTGCGCCGGATGGCCAAAATAAGCCCCCGCCCACGGGAAAAAGAAACCGGGTTTAACCTGTGCGTTTACCCGCAATGCACCACCGGTTTTATCTGCCCCTATATTTGTGTGCGAAATTTTCGCTTCAGATTTGCCATTGGCCAGACGGTCATCCGTAGCACTCCAGCCAAAGCCTTGTGCGGCCAACTCTTCAGACGGGTTTAAATCCGTATTGAAATGACCAATTACGGAATTTGCCAGGCGCGGGCTCGAAGCTATATTTGAAGTTTCTTGGCGTTCCCGCTTCACCACATAGCCATTTTTGATAATTTTATCTATTGCAAAACTATGGGATATATCTTCGTCCGGATTGCCGGTAATGATCATAAAATCCGCGCGGGCACCAACTTCAATGCGCCCGCGATCTTTGATGCCGAAAGCCAGGGCAGGGGCACTTGTTGCCGAAGTTAACGCCTCAAGCGGGGTTAACCCGGCGCGGACAAGCAAGGCCATTTCCTGGTGCAGGCTGGCGCCGTGGGTGGTTCCCGGATTAGGGGCATCTGCCCCGGCTAAAATAGCCACACCAGCTTGGTGTAACTTTTGTGTATTTTCTACAGCAAGGTCAAAATCAAAATCAGGCCAGCGTGCGCCGAAATCCATTGCCAGATTTTGGCTCTGGGCCGAGGTGATATATGGGTTGACGATCGGGTCTGCAATGAGTTTCGCACCGGGTTTATCGCCGCCAATAACGGCCATGACTACCAGTGTCGGGATGATGAAAACTTGATCTCTAGCGGCTTGGGCGGCGAATTTTTCGCTAACCGGCTTGTCGGCAAATACATGCACCAGTCCGTCAATGTTTGCATCTAACATGTCCTGGGCGCCGGCAAGGGTGGAAATATGGGCAACCACCAAAACCCCTTGTTCATGGCCAGCTTTGATCAGCGCGCTGGCTGTTGCCAGATCAAGACTGTTGAAATGGCGATTGTCCGGCATATAAACCAGTTTGATATAATCAGAACCTTCTTTGAGCCGCCGCGTCACCCACGAACTGGCTTGCTCCGGCTTACTTAAAGTCTCGATTGAAAGCCCGTATTGGGTGCCGTGTCCACCAGGAACAGTTGCCAATATTCCGGCGCTCCACAAATCGGCCTCCATAGTATCCAATGTTCCGCTTCGCTTAACCTTAATATCTGTAAGGGTTTGCACACTGGTGAACATGTCAAGATTTGTTGTCACCCCAAACCGCAAACTGTCTTTAAGCGCCGACCCAAATATATGGGTATGGGCGTCGATGAGGCCGGGCAGTAAAGTCTTTTTCGCACCGTCATAGGTTTGCAAGCCTTTCGGAATTTTTATCCGTTCGCCCATTTGGGTAATCACACCGTCTTTAATGACCAAGCTCAAATTTTCATGTATTTTTTGCCCGTCAAAAACGCGGAAATTTTTCACGGCAAAGGAATTACCAAAATAAACTTCCGCTTCTTTATCGGGAGTAGCTGGCAATACAAACAGCATAAAAATTAAAAAACCGACCAGTGCGGTTATGGTGATGAAAAATATTTTCTTTAACATATGAAACTCCAAATTCTAGTCGCGCTGCCTGCGCCATGCCCAAAAGGCAAGACCAGCCAGGACGATAGTCATGATACCAATAAGTGTAAAGTTTTGCACCAGCATACGGGCTTCGCCGTGTTGAGATTGTGCCCCCACGATCGACAAGGCAATTTCGGCCAGTTGATAAGAGGGTAGGGCGGCGGATATTTTCTGTAAGGCGGCGGGGAATAAAAACGCCGGTATCCATAATCCGCCAAGGGCGGCCATGCCAAGAAAAACAATGTTAGACAAGGCAATTGCACCATTTGAACCAAAGGAAAACCCAAGGGTCAGGCCGATCAATACGAAAGGGAGTACGGATAAAATATGTAATCCAAACAGCATAAACCAGGCGCTACGTGCCATAGTTACCTGCGCACCAAAGCCCGCTAGCAGATAAATTGGTATAAGAGCCAGGCTGGCAAAAATAAGCGTCACCATAATTTTCGAACCAATATAGGAAACCGACGGGGCGGGGGAGGCGCGTTTTAATTTAAGCCAACCTCTATCGCGCTCATTGGCTACACCAACACCAAACCCGAATATGGCCGGCCCCATAACGGCAAAGACGCCATAGGTAGCAAGAAGATAACGGGCGCTGTCTGTGCCGCTATTTGGTATGGCAAATACGAACAATGCATAAAATGCTACAGGCAAGATTAGAGTCGGTAATATGTATTCAGGTGCGCGCACCGCCTTTAGAATTTCTGCGCCGCACTCATTGAAGAAAGCATTTAGAGATAAAGACTGCATGGTTTACTCCCGGTTTTGGCTATGAACGAGCCGGTCAAAGGCTTCTTCGAGGCTCGGTTTTTTTACGATTAGATCTGAAACATGTGTGTCTGCCGCAAGTAAATGCTGTAATGTAGAGGCTTGGTTTCGCGTATTTATCTCTATAAAGCGGCCTGATTTACGTACAGATATGACATCTGGTAATTTGTTGATTGCCTCAATCTCCAAGCTTGTATCACATTTGATAATTGCACCGCCAGCAAGGGCGCGAATTTCCGGGGTAGGGGCGTCTGCAATGATTTTACCTCTGTGCATGACCACTATTCTATCAGCAAGCGCGTCCGCTTCTTCCAAATAATGGGTGGTTAGAATTATCGTACGGCCTTGTTTTGCCAGTTCACGTACCACAGCCCATAGCATTCTGCGCGTATCCGTATCCAGGCCAGTTGTAGGTTCATCCAGAAAAACGAGAGCAGGGTTGCCAATGATGGCCAAGGCAAATTGTACGCGGCGCTTTTGACCACCGGATAGGCTTTTGTATTTCTGGTTCGCAAACTCGGTCAATTTGCACATAGCATATACATCGTCTAGGTTTAACGGGTTTGGATAATAGCTGGCGAAAAGGGTGATATGCTCTCGTGGCGTTAACAGGTCTGGCAAATCCGCATCTTGCAACATAACACCGATACGGCGCCGAACGGCAAGCGCACCGGGGACAAGCCCAAACATCTCTATATTTCCAATATTTGGTTTGGTAAGGCCGAGACAAGAGTGGATAAATGTGGTTTTTCCGGCTCCGTTTTCCCCTAAAATAGCTGTGATACCACCCATTGGTACAATGATATTAATATTGTCTAGCGCAGTGGTTTTACCATATTTCTTTGATACTTGCGCCGCGCTAATAACATAGCCATTAGAATTTATAACTTGCTGATCCTTATTCACACCTAAACCTCATTTGATATTTGCGTGGAAGTTACAGCTTTTTATAAGCAGGGGAATTGACTAACCGCAATAATATATGATGACATATGTCATGCCAACCATGGGCCAAAAAGGCGCATAATTTATATTATGAGAACTGTAATGGTATGTATTCAGTATAACTATATGTTTTTATTGATTATCAGACCAAAGCACGGTCATGCCGTCATAGGCACATACATGCGCACCTATAAGTTCTGATGATAAAGTCTGGTAATCCATATCTATGTGCATATTGGTAAAAATAAGCTTTTTGGTTTTTGTTTGAGCGCCCCAAGTCAAGGTTTTATCCATATGAGTGTGTGTCGGATGTTTATGATAGCGGAGCGAATCTACTATCCAAATATCTAAGCCTTCAAGCCGTTTTAATGTTAGGTTACTAATTGAGTGAACATCTGGCGTATATGCGACTTTACCGCTGAACAAAAAACCAAAGGCATTGGTATTGCCATGTCCGACTTCAAATACAGTTATCGGCAAACTGCCACCAGGCCCATGAATATTAAATGTATCACCGTCAGCGATCAGCTCTTGTATCTCCAATATGGGCGCGTGAATCCGACCTTCAGGTTTTTCAAAACAATAGCCGAACCTGTGTAATAGGGCATCTTTGGTTTCCAGTCCCATATAGGTGGGAATTCGGGCACCTTGTCGGTATGCGAGCGCCCGCAAATCATCAATACCATTGGTTTGGTCGCCGTGGTCATGTGTGTAAATCAATGCATCCACATGATGCACGTCAACGTCAAGCAATTGGCGGCGTAAATCCGGAGATGTATCCACCAAAACTACGGTACGCTCAGAACGGGGTACATGCCCCTGCCCGTTTTTGCTTTGCTCGGGTTTACTTTGCCAATATTCCACCAATATAGAGCAACGGGTTCGGGCGTTTTTAGGCTCATCAGGATCACAAGCGCCCCAATCACCCCCAACACGCGGCACACCGCCGCTAGAGCCACAGCCAAGTATGGTAATATGTAAGTTTTCGGTTATTTTATCACTCATATGCGGGTCTTTCTGCCTTTGTAAACAGGTTAAAAAAAGCATCTGTCGTGCGTATAGCGGTCTCTTCGATGCTCCAGCCTTTGAGCGGCGCCAAATCTTCGGCTATCCGCACTACCCAGGCGGGTTCATTGCGCCGTCCCCGGTGCGGCATGGGTGCCAAATATGGGCAATCAGTTTCGATCAACAATCTATCATCAGGCAAGATTTTGGCAATTTCGCGAAGGTCGTGAGCATTTTTAAAGGTCAAAATCCCCGATAAAGCGAAGTAAAGCCCCAAATCTGCAGCCCGACGGGCCAGATCTGCCCCGCCTGTATAACAATGCAACAAGGCAGGAAATTCGCCGTTTTTCATCTCGGCTTCCAGCAATTCCGCCATCTCTTTATCCGCATTGCGGCTATGGATAATGAGGGGCAACTGGGTCTGGCGCGCCGCATCAATATGGGCCAAAAAATTGGCATATTGGTCGTCTCTGTCTGAATAGTTATAATGAAAATCCAACCCGGTTTCTCCAATGCCGATTACTTTGGCATGTTGGCTTAATTCTATGATTTTACTTGCTTTTATGTCCGGATTTTCCCGCGCTTCATGTGGATGTGTGCCGACGGACGCATAGATATTGTCAAACTTTTCCGCTATTGCGAGAACCATGTCAAATTCTGATATTTTACAACAAATATTGAGCATGGTGCCAACGCCGGCTGCATGGGCGCGTGCGACCACTTGCTCAAGATCATCGGTGAATTGCTCACCGTGCAAATTGACGTGACTATCCACCAAAAACATCACTCTGCTCCAATTCGCATCAAAGCTTGTAACATTACGTTTTTCTTATTCATATTAAGTCCCGCTGCCGCCAACCGCATCTGGTTTAATTCCGTGCGAATGGCTACCCATTCATCTGCACCGCGCTGTAAGGCAATCGGCTCGAAAACGCCGTCCCAATCCCCTGTCGCCGCATAAACCGCTTGGGCGTGTAATGTGCAGTGTAAAGCATCCCAAAACAAATCATAGCTAGCAGCATTTTTTACAAGGGACAATGTGTCCGAAATTGTGTGATAAAGCCTTGTGTTTCGGGCAGGAAAACCGCGCATAAACCGTGCTAACGGCCGCAATACGGTATCAGTATTTTGCACATAGGAGAAAGCTTTACCAGGCGCACCACCCGCCAATTTCACGGCGGCTTCAATATCTGTGTCTTCGGCATTTACACGCCCGGCCAACCAATTCCGCAGCTCAATTTCAGGAACAGGGCGAAGCGGTAAAGCCATACAGCGCGAGCGTATGGTCGGCAGTAATCGTCCCGGCGCATTTGTCAGTAAAATCAACAAAGCCCGCTCTGGCGGCTCCTCCAATGTCTTCAAAAGAGCATTGGTCGCGTTGCGGTTCATCTCGTCAATACTGTCTATCAAACACACACGCCAACCGCCCTCGGAGGCTTTACGGGAGAAAAACTGACTGATTTTACGGGCTTCGGCGATCGGTATTTCGGCTCGCAGTTTTTTAGTTTTAAGATCATATGGTCTACGGATCAGCAGGAAATCTCCATGACCAAGGGACTGCACTCTTTGGGCTATTTGGTCACTGGCCGCAACATCAAGCTTGCCGGGGTTTTGCACTTGCCCGCCAAGGGCCGTGCGGATCATCCTATAGGCCAGGGTCGCTTTACCGACACCTTTGGGGCCGCTGATCAGCCAGGCATGGTGCAAGCTGTTGTTGGTAAACATGTTGGCAAAGCGGCTTTCAGCCCCCGTGTGACCAATGAGTGAATACACACCACGAGGCCGAGGACAGTTGTCGGCTTTATCGGCTTCGGGGTAAGTATCTGTGGGGGTTTTAGCCAAGACGTAGCCCCGAAAATTTTCGCATCAATATATGCTTTATTTGGGTCTCGATAGCGTCTCTGGACAAAGTGGCGTCAACAAGACTGAAGCGCTTTCCATTGCGCTTTGCAATATCCAGGAATGCGGCTCGTAGCGTCTTGTGAAATTCCAACTCCTCGGTATCGAAGCGGGATAAATCCTCGCCGCGTGTTTTGACCCGCCTTTGGGCCAATATCGGGTCTATATCAAACAATATGGTCAAATCCGGTTTGAACCCGTCCAGCACCACATCATCTATGGCGGCAACACGTTGCCGTCCAATACCTCTTGCATAGCCTTGGTAGGCCATAGAAGAATCGTTAAACCGGTCGCACAGCACCCAAACCCCGCGTGCCAATGCCGGTTTGATCAATTTTTCCACATGGTCAAGCCGGGCCGCATACATGAGTAGCAATTCAGTCAAGCCCGACCAGCGTTCGTGAGAACCACTAAGCACCAGATCACGAATGGCCTCAGCCCCGAATGTGCCGCCTGGCTCGCGGGTGGTAACAACTTCAATACCTGCACCTTCCAAGGCGGTTTTAATGCGGCCAGCCTGGGTGGTTTTCCCGGCGCCTTCACCGCCTTCAAGTGTTATGAATTTTCCTGTTTTCATAACGTCCTCCACTACTGCTCTCGAATTTTACGCACAAGTGATGCGATTATCCGGGCAGGTATGGATTTTCTTTTTATATCTTGCCCGGCCAGTAAGGCAATGGTTTGCGTTTCCCTGCCAGGGGCAGCGATAACAAGATCAGCAACATGGTCACCGCTGCGAATTGGCGCAGGGATTGGCCCTAAATACCTGATTTGTAGCTTTAAATCGGGTCGGGCGGGTATGTAGAGGCCCACCGATACATTTTCACTGGCCACTAAATCCACGGTTTCAAACTTACCCATAAATACGGGGGCAAACCCGGCTTTTTCTCCCGCTTTGTAAAGCTCATAAATTTTAAAGTCTTCAAAGGCACGACGCATAACCCGGCGAGATTCAGAGCGTCTGGCAGCCTTACTCTCAAGGCCATTGATGACAAATATCCTGCGCACCCCGTTTTGCAAACCCGTACCAACAAACCCGTATTTGGAGATTTCGGTGTGACCGGTTTTCATGCCGTCCACCCCGTCTATACCAGAACCAAAGAGAGGATTGCGGTTGTATTGAGTTATGCTGTTCCAGGTAAAACTCCGTTTGGCATAAATCTTAAACATGTCAGGATGAGCAGCTATGGATTGTCGGGCCAGCCATGCCAGATTATAGGCACTGATTTTATGGTTTGGGTCAGGCCAGCCTGTGGCATTGACGAAATGGGCCGCGTCCAAGCCTAATCTTTGCGCTTTTTCGTTCATTAAATCGACAAACGCGGCCTCGCTCCCGGCAATGCCCTGGGCCAGGACTATGCAAGCGTCATTGCCAGACTGAATGATGACGCCGTGTAACAAATCGCGCACTTTTACTTTCGAATTTGGCTCAAGAAACATAGTGGAAGACCCCGACGCCGCGCCGCCGCGTTGCCACGCATCCTTACTGACGACAAATTCATCATCTAATGACAATGCTCCTGATTTGAGACGATCAAAGACTATACTGGCCGTCATAATCTTGGTCATAGAAGCGGGATACATTGGAACGCGGGCATTTTTTTCAAACAGGATTTCTCCGCTTTGATAATCCAGTATGACCAGATTGGTCGCGGGTGTTTGAAACGAACTACCAGTTTGCGCAAATGCCAATGGCGTAAGCAAATATGGTGCAAGCAAATACAGAGCAAAAATTATCACCGAATATAAAAACTTCATCATAATCAATCCATAATGGCTTTGACGCAAAAAGACAAAAAGAAAAGGCGTACCTCAAAATACACCTTAACTCCCATGTATAGATAGACATGTATAGACAGATTCGTAAAGGCTAGAGAACTGTTATTTTTCTCCAGCTTGCTCCGCTGGTAATTTAGTATAATTTACGGCTGGAATAAGCCGAGGTTTTTCGTAAGCCCCACCGTTTTTGTCAGATGCCATGTGAACCGGGCCTTTGATTGTCAGTGTTATGGGCCCGTCTTCCAACCTGCCGCTCGGCATGTCTACTTGTTTGGGCATACCTGTATGAGGTTCTGAATAAGGTAGTGTGCTTTGCGGCTGTGGTATTTGGCTTCTCGGTGCTAACGGAAACACTGGTGTGCGCTTGGCTGGCCTGTCCGTTAATGGTAGCGCGGCCTGGGCTGCTGGTGGCGCACCTAAGTCCCGTAAAGGTTTATATTGCGGGATAGACTGCGGCAGGCTTGCGATAGCTTCTGGTGCCGTTTCAAACCGTGGCTCTTGCGGCAATGACGGCAATATGGGTTTAGGTGTTCGTTTTGGCCGAGCTTTGGGTAAACGCCGTGGTTTGCGTTTTTTAGCAGCCTTTTTAGCAGCTTTGGGATCAGCAGGGCCCGCATATTGCACCCGTACTTGCGCCAAACCGGACGTAAACATGCCAAGCTCTTGCGCAGCGGCGCGGCTGAGGTCGATAATTCTCTCACCAACAAATGGCCCTCTATCATTGACCCGCACCATCAACTGCTTGCCGGTTTTCATATTGGTCACCAAAACCATGGAATTAAGCGCCATGGTTTTGTGGGCGGCCGTTATGTCATTCATATCATAAATTTCACCTGTCGCGGTCGGCTTTCCGTGAAACTTGTCGCCGTACCATGAGGCCGTGCCGGTTTTGTCATATCGAGGCTGATGCTTTGGCGTATAGCGTTTGCCAAAGATTGTATAAGGCCTGCCAACTCTTTGGTGGGCATAAAGATTGGTGTCCACATTTTTCAATCTAGAAGGCGTTACAAGCTGGAAATCAGGTAGGCTTGGCAAGCTGGCTAACGGGCGCTTGGGCATTGCAGCCATAGGGCCTGATGCTTGGGAACGTGATATCTGGGGCAATGTATTGATCCCTGCCTGGTCGACTTTATAGGTTATAGGTGCAGCTCCATTGGCCATCATCCCTGATGTAGTGCTACACGCACCCAGGCTCAAGGCTCCCAAACCCAAAAATATTAATACGCCTGCTTTGCCCAAACCATAAAATGTAAACTTTATCATTTTCATTCCTGTTACCAATGAACCATTTTCGGTTCGACACCTAAGCGAGTTTTACACCCGTTCTTTCTCAATTAAGCGGCAACATAAATCAGTAACTTTAAAACCGGGTTATAAGACAGGCTTAAAAATTCTTTCATTTTCAAACTTAACAAGCCCTTGGCATAAAGGGTTAATCAAATACAAACCCCCTACTTCCGATTGGCACGGCCATAAGAAATTGTGATAAAAACCCGATTAAGCCTCTTGCACAATGGCCTAGCCCTTGCTAACTCCGCGTCTCTAAGCTCGCTTACACCTTTAGGAGAGGTGGCAGAGTGGTTGAATGCACCGGTCTTGAAAACCGGCGTGCACGGAAGTGTACCGGGGGTTCGAATCCCTCCCTCTCCGCCATTATCAAATCTAAACATTTGTCATAAAACTTAGTCCGTGCGATTCTAACCCCGGTATTTATGTTTTGTTTGCATCCGCAAACGGGGGGTTCGAATCCCTCCCTCTCCGCCAGGCCCGAGATTAACTGTAAACCTTGTGAACCTCACCCTTGCGGGCTCGGCGCTTCGCTATGATTGATTCACAGGATCAATCATGGCCGCTATGCGGGGTTCGAATCCCTCCCTCTCCGCCATAGTGTTTCTGTAAATTTTGGGCCTACCGAGAGTACAATCAGCCCGACTTCTGGCATTTATTCTTGGTGCGCCTGCGATTGCCCCGGCGTAGGCCGGGGAGCTGTAAGACGACCCACTTCAACTTTCGCTTTGATTTTGCGTTGTACGTCCTTTTTCGGTTTCTAAACCCTCTATAGCCTTCTTCAAGTCACTTCTCATCCACCAAAAGAAGAGAGGGTGGGCCGCCGCCATGCATTTCACCTTTGAGATATATGCGCTCCTACAACTGTTCAACCATATAAAACAGGTTCGATAATTTCTTCCCTAACTCTCCGGCAATTTCGGCATATAATTTTCGTCGTGTTTGGCCAGGACATTGCTGGCTATGAAAACACCGTTTTGGCCTAATTTTCCGGTCATGACTACGCCTTGGCCTTCTTTGAACAAGTCCGGCAATACATCATCATAGATGACTTTTAGCTCCGGGATTTCCGGGTTTGGGTTTTCAAAATCAATGACCGAGAAATAGGTGATGAGGCCTTCGCCTTTTTGTATGCTGTCCTCAACCACCATGCCGCCAATTTTAATCGGGTTCGCGCCTTGAATATAAGCGGGTGCGACGACATTGGACGGATTGACGAATAATTGTTTGTTATCGCCAAGGGCTTGCAGCAATAAAAACGCGCCTGCCATTACTGCCAAGGCGCACAGCGCAAAAATGGTTAAACGGCGATTTTGGTGCTTTGGTGTCATTGGTCTAGCCTATTGCTAATTTGCGTGTTAGGAAACGCGCCATAAGGGCCCGTGTCCAGTTACCAGGCCGCTATAGCCAATTTGGGTGATTGAGTATATAAAAACATGATGCAAAATGCTTCCAAAACTTCCAAACAAAAACCCTGTCTGATCATCAAGGATTTAAGCGTCAGTCGTGGCGACCGCCTGTTAATAGACGGGTTGTCATTCTCACTTGCGCCGGGCGATACGCTTTGGGCGACGGGCAGTAACGGCATTGGTAAAACCTCATTGCTGAAATGTATTGCCGGCCTGCTCAGACCTGAACGCGGTTCGGTGAGTTGGAATGGTGTGAACATATACAACTCCTCATCCAGCGACACTGGCTATCAAGGCCATCAAGATGGCCACAAGTCAAATTTGTCCGCCGGAGAGAATTTGCAATTTTGGAAGACGGTTTATAACTCTTCTTTGAATTCCCAGGACGTTTTGGAGAAAGTTGGTCTATCTGCACAAACGAGTTTACGCGCTAAAAACCTGTCGGCTGGCCAGTCTAGGCGGCTGTCTTTGGCCCGTTTATTGATGCGACAAGCGCGCTTGTGGGTTCTTGATGAACCAGCCGCAGCCATGGATATTAAGGGGCGTAGCGTTATTCGTACATTAGTCGCACAGCACGTGGCAGCAGGCGGATGCGCCCTGATTGCCTCCCATACACCGCCTGAAAAAATTGGTGATAACACACGGGTTTTAACATTAAACGGGGGCGAAGATGTCCAGGTTTAGCGGCATTGTTTTACGCGACATCCGCATTGCTTTTCGTTCTGGCGGAGCATGGCTCATGGGTTTGGTGTTTTTCGCCGTATTTCTATCACTATCAGCCATTGCGCTTGGTGGTGAGTTCAAGACACTCAGGCCATTAGCCCCTGCGCTTATCTGGTTGGCAGTGGTGTTTTCGCTATTGTTTTCCTTTGAGCATTTATTTGCTGACGATGCGCTTGACGGTAGTTTGGAGCATATAAAACTGTCCGGCATGCCTATGCACACCTATGTACTGGCCAAAATCTGCGCCCATTGGCTACTGAGTATTTTGCCGCTTATATTGGCGCTGCCTTTGGCTGGTTTGCTGTTCGACCTGCCCGTCAACCTGCTTGGCGGTTTGTTCATATCCATATTGCTAGCAAGCCCGGCACTGGTGTGTTACGGAGCTTTTTCCGGTGCTTGCCTGGTCGGTTTTAAGGGCGGCGGATTTTTATTGGTCTTGCTCACAATCCCGCTGGTGGTTCCCGTCTTGATATTTGCGCTTGGCGGCGTCATAAGCTACGCAGATGCAGGGCTGTTTACAACAGAATTTAGGGCTTTGCTCGGCATTAGTTTGATCGCATCCGCAATAGGCATTCCAGCCACTGTAGCGGCGCTGAATACGATTACGGAATAAGGACACAAATATGGGCATGATCAGCTTTTTGGCCAACCCGCTAAGGTTTAAAAAATTCGCTCGCGTTGCTGCGCCGTTGTTTGGAGTATTAGCGCTTATGTTGATAGTCACTGGTATATGGACCGGGCTTTGGCGCTCACCGGAAGACCAACTCCAAGGTCAAAGTGTGCGCATTATGTATGTGCATGTTCCTGCCGTATGGATCGGCATGATGGCTTACGCTGCTATGGCAGTGGCCAGCCTGTTTGGGTATATTTGGCGCCATACATTGGCGGATGAGTTGGCGCGGGCCTGCGCCCTGCCCGGTGCCGCCTTTACCGCACTTGGTCTGCTCAGCGGTAGTCTATGGGGCAAAACCAGTTGGGGCACGTTCTGGCAATGGGACGGCAGAATGACCTCGACATTAATATTACTATTCTTGTTTATTGGCTATATGGCGGTGTGGGCCGGCACACCGGACAAGCGCCGTGCTGCCCGGATTGCTGGTTTGGTAGCCATGGTCGGCTCCATCAACCTGCCCATTATCAAGTTTTCCGTAGATTGGTGGAACACATTGCACCAGACATCATCAGTCTCCATGCCTGATGCGCCGGGACTGCCCGCCAGTATCTTGTTACCGCTTATGCTCATGACCCTTGGTTATTCATTTTTCTTTGGCTGGCTGGTGCTAAGTCGGGTATTGAATTCTATTAGCAAGGCGGGCGCACGCCGACAAAGACCCGCCGCCGCGTCCACGACTATGGAGACACTGTGATGGATATTATTCCCGATTTCGGTAAATACGCTCTGTATATTTGGCTGAGCTACGGCATATCGGTCGCTGTGTTGCTGGCTTTTACTGCCAGCACATTGATACAAAACGCCAAGCGCAAAAAATGAATACTCGCAAGATTGCCAATAGTCTGGGTGAAACGCCAAACCAGCGTCTGCAGACTATGATGGCCCGCTTGCGTGACCCAAAAACCGGATGCCCTTGGGATGTGGAGCAGACCTTCAAGACTATTGCGCCTTACACTATAGAAGAAGCTTACGAGGTCAATGATGCCGTAGAACGCGGGCATATGGGCGACCTCAAAGAAGAGCTCGGGGATTTATTGCTGCAAGTGGTGTTTCATGCCCGCATGGCAGACGAACAAAACGAATTTGACTTTGACGCTGTAAGCGATGCCTTGGTCGAAAAAATGATCGCTCGCCACCCCCATGTGTTTGGGGACGAAAATGAGCGTGATAGTGAGGCACAGACACGGGCTTGGGAGGCTCTAAAAGCTAAGGAGAGGGCCGGGAAGAACAGCAGTTCGACCTCTGCTCTGGACGGGGTAGCCACCGCCCTGCCCGCTTTGATGCGCGCCGAAAAACTGCAGAAACGCGCTGCCCGTGTCGGGTTTGACTGGGCCGAGCCACAGCAGGTTTTGGACAAAATCATCGAAGAGGCGGGGGAAATCACCGAGGCCAAAGCAGACGGCGAACCCCAATACCGTATCCACGAGGAAGTTGGTGATTTGCTGTTCGCCGTCACAAATTTAGCCAGAAAACTCGGCGTAGACCCCGAACACGCCCTGCGCGACACCAACAATAAATTTACCACCCGCTTTCATCATATGGAGCAAAACACGGATTCTAGTTTGGAGACATTGTCTCTGGAGCAGTTGGAGGAGCTGTGGGTTGCAGCCAAGCGGGAAGATATTTAGCTGGATTTTATTACAAAATAGCCCTATTGTTATAAAAAAGGGGAATGTTATGTCGGATACAGCAACAAGCAAACCGGGCGTTTTATTTTGGGTGATAACAGCTATATTTGTGTTATGGGCCTTAATGGGGATATGGGTCTTTTATGACTTTATTACGGCAACGCCGGAAAGCTTAGCCAAATATGTTGCGGACGGTACTTATACGCAAGCCTATGCGGACTATTACGCCAACGGCTATCCTATGTGGCATATTGTGGTGTTTGGGATTGCTATATTTAGCGGAGCTTTAGGTGCGCTTTGCCTCGTCTTGCGCCGGGCTTTGGCGGTTCCGCTTTATAGTTTGTCATTGCTTATGGTGGTTATTTCGACATTTGCTACATTTGCAATCGACAAAGCCCATACACTCATGAGCGCCGGGCAAATAGCCATGTCAGGCGTCGTGCTGGCGCTCGGAATATTCGCTCTGTGGTTTTCCCGTAAGAAAAAAGCCAAGGGCTGGTTAAGCTAGCTCGCCTAAACAAACACCTGCGGGTGGCGGGTGTGTAGTTTTCCTAGGTCTGCTGATGAAAGCCTGACCTGCATTTTGCAATTGCCTTGCTCTTGAACATCCTCACTTAAAACATTGCCGTTTTGGTGCAGCCAGGCGCGGATGTGCATGTCTTTGGGTGTTATGATGACATTAACGGTCTGGTCGAATTTTGACAGTTCAGCTTCTATGCCTTGACGAAGGTCTTCCAGGCCAATATTTTTAGTACAAGATACAGGAAATGCATTTTGCTTTTTATGAGCATTATCAAGCATTTCGGCACGAATATTTGTGTCGAGCAAGTCAATTTTGTTCCAAACCTCAATGAGCGCTTGCTCATGGATTGGCCCGGCACCTAATGTATCCAGAATTTGCAGAACGTCTTGCTTGTGTTGTTCACTTAAAGGGTCGGACATGTCGCGCACATGGATGAGCAAATCCGCTTCTTTAACTTCCTCCAATGTGGCTCTAAATGCATCAACCAAATCCGTAGGCAAGTCGGAGATGAAACCAACCGTGTCCGACATGACCGCCTGTTGACCACTGGGCAGAGGCAAAATTCTGTGGGTTGTGTCCAGGGTGGCGAACAGCATGTCTTTCACCATAACGCCGCCCGTAGTCAAACGGTTAAACAAGGAAGACTTGCCGGCATTGGTATAACCAACCAAAGCCACAACCCGTTCCGGAGCCCGTCTGCGTTTGGTGCGTTGCAAGGCACGTCGGCGGCGCACTTGTTCCAAATCACGGCCAAGCTTGCCAATTTTATCGGCCAGCATACGGCGATCTGATTCGATTTGTGTCTCCCCCGGCCCGGCAACAAAGCCTTGCCCACCACGTTGGCGCTCCAAATGCGTCCAGGTGCGCACAAGCCTTGAGCGTTCATAACCAAGGCGGGCCAATTCGACCTGCAAGCGACCCTCTTTGGTTGCCGCCCTAAGAGCGAAAATCTCCAGGATCAAACCGGTACGGTCAATAACTTTGGCGTTCCAGGTTTTCTCCAGATTCCTTTGCTGAATTGGCGCAATTGCAGCATTGATGACTACGAGATTGATGTCGTGCTGGGCAATCAAGGCTGAGATTTCGTCTATTTTCCCACTGCCAAAATAACTGCCGACTTTAATATCGCGCACAGTCACGGGCATGCTGGACTTGACCTCAACGCCAAGCGCTTCAGCCAGCCCAACGGCTTCGTCCAGCTTCAGCTTGGAAAATTCCGTGCTCTCACGGCCTAGAACCGGGTGTAACACCAATGCATATTGAGGGCTTGCCTGAACTTCAATCATGAATTTCAATCATAGGCATAGGGGTTAATCATCAGCATCGGCCTCAGCATCAAACAACTGAACTGGTTCAGACGGCATGATTGTGGATATGGCATGTTTATAGACGAGTTGTACCTGCCCGTCGCGGCGTAGCAGCACACAAAAATTATCGAACCAGGTCACTACGCCCTGTAATTTAACTCCATTCATCAAAAATATAGTCAAAGGTGTCCTGGATTTGCGCACCGAGTTTAAGAATGCATCTTGCAGATTTTGTTTTTTGTCACCAGACATGTTTGTTCCCATCATTATATTTTAAAAATCAATCCCCCGCTACCCTTACCTAATGTGCCTCCTTGAGGCAATGCAAGGCTGAATATTGTCGCACATGCACTTTTACTGTGTTTTTCGTCAACTCCGCCAAAATGAAGGGGCGAGTATGGCAAAAACGGCCAAAATTTCTATGCGTCCGAGCAACATAACCACAGTAAGGATCAGCAGAGACAGCACATTCATATCTCCATAGGCTATTTCGGGATTTGTCGCCGCTAAAAGTGGCCCTGTATTTGACAAAGCCGAGGCCGTTGCGGAGACGGCATGGGTAAAGTCAAGACCAGATGCACCAAGGGCAGTTATGCCTAAGGAAAATACCAGTGTGTAGCCGAAAAAATACATCCAAATTGACAAAAACGCTTTATCTTCAACTGTGCGACCTTGAAACTTCACCGGTTTGACCCGCAAAGGATGGCTCATGCGGTCAAGGTCGGTTTGTAAATGCCTAAACAACAGCAACATACGTATTATTTTTATACCGCCCGCTGTTGACAAGGCGGAACCACCAACCAAAACCAAAGCAATGAGCAGGCTGGCTGGCACCATATCTATACCTATAACATGGTAATCAAACCCTGTTGAGCTGACCATGAAAACGGCTTCCACTATAACTGTATAAAGATGTGCGGCACCGGTTGATAAGAAACCTGCAATAATCAATATTATAATGACGGCCAATATACTGCGGTGTTCTATATTGCTAAACAAAGCCCTAAAGGCACTTAAATTATGACGGCGAAGCACATCCCACAACACCGATACATTTGCCGCGCCCAACATACAACTTACGGCTAAAACCAAAGCACCAAAGCCCGAAACATAATCGGCTAAAACGCCGCTTCTCGGTACAAGCCCGCCTGTAGAAATTGAAGTGAGTGCCAGGCACAATGCCTCAAAGCCGGGCGTCCCGGAAATGATCAAAAAGCTGAAACAAAAAAGGCTGATCAGCGCATAAAGCACCAGGATCAAGCGACCAATATTGAACAAACGAGAAAATATTTCTCCTTTTTTCAAGGTGAACAAGGTGGAACGGTGTACCCCTATTCCCGTAAGGTTTAATGCTGCCAAAAGCACGACCGCGAATGTAGCGACCATAACACCGCCGCTCCATTGTAACAAAGCCTGCCACAGAATAAAGGATCTCGGCAAATCATCAGGATTTAAGGTCGTGGCACCTGTGGTAGTGGTCGCAGAAGCGGCTTCAAAATAGGCGACAGCAAATGTAGGTATTTGTGGCAGCGATAAATAAGGCAAGCAGGTCGCGAGAGGGATCAGCACCCAAAAAGCAACCAGAAACACCAAAGCATCGCGGGTGCTTTCATGGGTCGGGGCATTTTGGCCGATAAAAGCAATCATTAACCCGACCATGCCTATGATGAAGCCCACGAGTAAGAACAGCCGGGCTTGAGAGAATTCCCCAAACAAAAACCCGCCAATACCTGTGATCAACATAAGCACAGCATAATAAATCAGTGCATAACCTAACCAAAGTAAAATCCGCGAAAACGCCATACATCTATCTCTAGTTCATCTCTAGTTAAAAATAATCAGCACTGACACGAAATAAATTCTCTACATGTTTGAGCGCAGATTTATCTGCCAAAAGCACCACATGATCACGTGTGAGGATCGTCAAGTCAGGCGTCGGCTTTAGTACATTACCGGCACGGATTATCGCACCAATAACAATGTCGTCCGGTATGTCTGCTTCTTCCAATGTTTTGCCTGCGAGCGGCGATGTATCCAAAACCTCCCCTTCCATAACTTCCGCCGCTCCACCCTCAAGGGCAAATACATCTAAGATGCGACCTTTGCGTACATGGCGCAAAATTGACGATACCGTCGTCGCTCGCGGGTCAATGATCATATCGATGTCCAAAGACGATTTTATATCCAGCAAAGACACATCATTGACCAGGCTAAACACCTGCCCCCCGCCGTTAGATTTTGCCATAATACCCGCTAAAATATTGGTTTTATCGTCATTGGTAAGACATAAAACGCCCTGCGCCTCACGTACGCCCGCCTCCTCTTGCACGGCGGCACTTAAAGCATCTCCCCATAAAACCACCGTATGATCAAGCATGTCGGCAATGGCTTCTGCTTTGGCTTTATCAGCCTCCACCACCCTGACCCTTACGCCTGCAATTTTTTCCAATTCCTTTGCAACATAAGCCCCGACATTGCCGCCACCAAAAATAACCACATAACGGGCTTTCTCTTCATCACTGCCAATAATATCCAGCAATCGTCCGGCGTGGGCGGTTTCAACTACAAAATACGCTTCATCACCAATCGCCAATTGGTCGTCCGGGTCTGGCGCAAAAAATTGCCTGTCGCGAAATACGCCAACTATGGTGGCATTTAAGTCCGGAAATAATTCGCCAATTTGGCGGAGAGGCATATTGATGATAGGGCAATCCTCATCAACATGGATACCGATCAATTGCACTAGCCCGCCAGCGAACGGAACCACATCAAAGGCCCCGGGCGTATTTAACCTGCGCAAGACGGCCTTGCCGATTTCTATCTCAGGCGAAATGATAATATCGATCGGCATGTTTTCACGCGTATATAAATCCCGCCATGTGTCCTTGAGATAATCTTGCGCTCGCACCCGTGCAATCTTTATCGGTGTACCAAATAGTGAATGGCTGACCTGGCAAGCCACCATATTGACCTCGTCGGAATAGGTCACAGCAATGATCATATCTGCAGATTCCGCCCCTGCCTGTTTGAGTATGCTCGGATGCGATCCGTGACCTATGATGCCGCGAACATCAAGTTCCGTTGAAATGGTTTGTACCAAATCGGCTGAAATATCGACAACGGTCACTGAATTATTTTCAGCCGAAAGGCGCCGGGCGATACCGTAACCGACGCGGCCGGCACCGCATATAATAATTTCCATTGCTTATCCCCCTTCAGACATAGTCGATCTGGACGCTGAATCTATGCCCAAAGACTTTAATTTTCTGTGCAGAGCTGACCTTTCCATACCTACAAATGCGGCTGTACGCGATATATTACCACCAAAGCGTTCGATTTGCACCTGCAAATATTCACGTTCAAAATGTTCTCGCGCACTGCGCAGGGGCATGGAAATTACACGGTCATTGTCTTGCGTATTCGTCGAATTTCGAACAACTGACACTTCTTCGGGTAAGGATGCCAATGTAATCGGCTCGCTCGGGTCGCCACTTGCCAAAATCAGCAATCTCTCAACATTGTTTTTCAATTGTCTGACATTGCCAGGCCACCCATATGCCTGTAATGCAGCCATAGCATCATCCCCGATTTTCCGAGACGGTAAACCAGTTGACATGGTTAGTTTTTTTATAAAATAATTAACCAGGGCGGGGATGTCCTGGCGGCGATCCATCAAGGGGGGGGCTTCCAGGGGCATCACATTTAGGCGGTGATATAAATCTTCCCGAAAACGCCCTAACCTTGTCTCTCGCTCAAGGTCACGCGATGTAGATGTGATAATGCGCACATCAACCTGTACGTCCTTTTGGCCGCCGACACGCTGGAAACGCTGATTAACCAACAGGCGCAATAATTTGCTTTGTGTTTCGCTCGGCATGTCGGCCACTTCATCCAAATATAGTGTGCCAAAATGCGCGCGCTCCAAAAGTCCGGTTTTGAAAGTTGTACCGTTGGTATCTTCAATACCGAACAATTCTGCTTCGACGCGCTCAGGCACCATGGACGCCGCATTGACGGCCCGAAACGGGCCATTTGATCTGTCTGATTTATCGTGCAAAAGCCGGGCAATCAGTTCTTTCCCCGATCCTGAGGGGCCGGAGATCAATACACGGCTATTGGTTGGGGCAATCCGGTCAATTTTTTGCCTGAGTTGGCATATTATAGATGAGTGTCCAATAAGGCTTTCTTCATGGGAAGACCGGCCCTTTAATTCCGCATTCTCTTGGCGCAATTGCGCCGCTTCTAAAGCCCGCTTGGCAGTGATCAGGAGTTTTTCACTTTGAAACGGTTTGACAATATAATCATATGCGCCTTTGCGGATAGCCGAAACTGCGGTTTCAACCGTACCGTGACCACTGATGATGATCACCGGTATATCCGGGTCGGTCTGTTTAAACACATCCATCAGTTCAATACCGTCCATGTCCGATCCCTTGAGCCAGACATCCATAATCACCAGGGATGGTTTGCGTGAGCGAAACTCTGCAAGTGCTTGCGCACTACCATCAGCTTCACGAACAGGATGTCCCTCATCAGACAAGATACCGGCAATCAGGCTCCTGATATCATCTTCGTCTTCAACAACTAGTATTTCAAAACTCATGATATTGTTTCTCCGGTGGTTAAAGATGTTTGGTGTGCATCTGCTAATGGCGCAATAGTTTCGTCGCTCACAGCCGGCAAACATATGCGGACATGGGCGCCGCCATTGTGGCCGTTATTTTCATGTGAACCCGCGAGCAATTCCAGTGTTCCGCCGTGGTCTTCGGCAATGCGTTTGACAATTGCAAGCCCCAGACCCGAGCCCTCATCTCGCGTCGTCATATACGGCTCCAAAAGGCGGTCTTTATCCTGCACGGGCCAACCTTGGCCATTGTCCGTAATGTCGATACAGACCATATTCCCCTCCAGACTGACTTTGGTGGTGATAACGCCGTCCAGCTTCTCGTGCCCGGATGCATCCATGCGCCTGGAAATGGCCTCTCCTGCATTTTTATAGATATTGGTCAAGGCTTGGGAAATCAGCCGCCCGTCACACAATATATCGACATTAGACGTGAGGGTTCGTTCAAATTCGAATTTAATATCTGGCAATGTCACGCGCTGTGCAAACAAAGTATCAGCAAGCAGATCGTCCAGATTTACCGCCTGTAAAATTGGAGCCGGCATGCGGGCGAATGCAGAAAATTCATCTACCATGCGGCCTAAATTGGCAACTTGGCGGATAATGGTTTGGGTGCAATTGGCGAAGACATCAGGATCGGATTTGATCTCGGACTTGTATTTCCGTTCTAATCTCTCGGCGGATAATTGAATAGGCGTTAGAGGGTTTTTAATCTCGTGGGCAATACGGCGCGCCACTTCGCGCCATGCAGAATGCCTTTGCGCAGCCACCAAACGGGTGATGTCATCAAAGGTGATCACCCAACCTGTATCTGGTTGGTTGCCCTTATAGGCAGATACACGAACGTCAAGATTTCTGGTGCCGCGCGGGGTTTCCAAATTCACCTGATCATCTGCCCTATTGCCTATGTCGTCTTTAGCGGCGTTAAATGCCGGCAAAAATCCTTCCAATACACTGGACAATGGTGAACCAACCACTTCTCCGGCTTTAAGTCCCAATAAATTCTCCGCCGAAGTATTGATAACTGTAATTTTACCCTCGGGAGTTAAACCAATAACCCCTGCGCTTACCCCGGATAGCACAGCCTCGGAAAACTCCCGGCGCTGTTCCGAAATATCGTGTTCTAGCACCAAGTCTTGCCGCTGGGTATGTAACTGTAGGGTCATACGGTTAAAAGCATTGGCAAGGTCTGCTATCTCGTCCCAGACACCCGAAACATTAACCCGTGTGGACAAGTTACCTGCCCGGACTTTTTCTGCCGCATTGACCATTTCGCCCAAGGGGGAAACGATCCGGTTCGCCAACAACATACTGAGCCAAATGGCGGCAAAAAATATCAAAAGCGCCGCCTCGGCATAGGTCAGCAAAAATACTCTGTTCAATGTCCTGGAATTTCCAGAATACCTCAAAAGCGCCGTCTCGACCTCATCAATGTTATCAATGTTTTTTAAAACCCCTGTACGTAAATACCGACCCGTATATAAATATGCATCCACATAGTTTTCCAATTTGTACAAAGCTACCAGTAAATCTATGTCATTACGACTGGTTATGGTCATGGAGCCTTCTTTGGCCCGGCTCATAACTTCATCGCTGGGCAGAACATAATCAGGTGATTGCGGGCCTTCAGCTTGCGCCAATACGCGCCCATTGCCATCAATGACATAGACCACCGGGAACTCCCGAAACACGGCCTGGCTGATCAAAAAAGCCGTATATGTAATTCGGTTGGGCAATTGCGTTTCCGCCCGGTTTAAATCATCTGCGATTTCGTAAACACCTTGGGAGATTTCGTCGATCTCCTCACTTAAATATGCGTTGGAAACTTCGCGGGAATTCTGCATGGTCTCGCGAACCGTAGGTCCGAAAATATCACTAATATTGCGGCTCATGAGTGCCGTAAAAAACAAACCCACCAAAATAGCCGGAACCAAAGCAGCCAGTGAAAAAATTAAAATAAAGCGGCGGTGTAAATACGGCGCACTGCGCCCGGCCCCGGACTTAACAAAGACCCGACCCAGGCGCAAGAAAATGTAAACACCTAGGCCCAAAATCAAAATCAGATTAACCTGTAAAGCCGGGAGTGCCGCTGCCGCTTGCTCTTCATCACCAGATAACGCCATGAGAGCCGCTATGCCAATTACGGCGGCAGAGAGCGTAAAAAATACGACAAACAAGGCCGTATGGTACACTCTTGGTGCTCGAAATTGTTGGCTTTGGCTGGTATTGCTGTCGCTCATTGTCTCAATTTTATCACAGTGTTGCAAAATATCAACACATTTAGTCTATAAATTTCTTCAATTTCGCGCGTAAGGTATTGCGGTGAATTCCAAGCAGGTCTGCTGCTTTGGAGTTATTCCCACCTGTCAGTCGCAAAGCCTCACTAAACATAGGCTTTTCGAGCCATTCCAACGCCTGTTCATAGGGGGAAATGTCAGTTTCTTTAGCGGTCGCAGTCTCCAAATAGGCCCGGCGTAGCAATTCCGTACAAGCGGTCTCAATATTGACAATATGCCCGGCCTGTACTTGCGAAGTATCACGCGGCTGCAACATTTTCTCAACAATATCAGAGCTTATTACCCTATCAGAGAATTGTAGGGCCAATACCTGCATCACACCTCGCAACTCTCGTACATTTCCAGGCCATTTGTGGGCTTTAAGGCTGGCCACCCCGGCTTTGTGTATAGTTTTTCGGCTCGCTGGCCGCACTTGTCCAAAGAAGTATAAAGCCAGATCCTCTATATCTTCCCCGCGCTCGCACAAGGGCGGCAGATATATTTGCCCGCCTATAAGGTGTGACAAAAGATCAGATCGTATATTCCCTTGTCTTTGCAAAGTTTCGAACGCCTCATCACTGGTGACGATTACCCGAAACTGCTTTGCTATTGGACGAAGCTCATTTTGCTCCAAAACCTCCAATAAGGATGTTTGCTCCGGGTCTGAAAGTTCGTGTAAACGATCAACGTATAAATCCCCCCTTTTCACATTACCCAGAATTTCAGTTTTATCCGAACGACCGTCAAACCGTAAAAACTTGAAATCAGCCCTCGAACCCGCATCATGCATGCATTGGGCGGCCAGGCTTTTTCCTACCCCTACATCGCCCCAGATAAACACGGGAATGTTTCCAGATGCATAATCGGAAATAGCGCGAAATACAGGCTGCATGGCCTTGGATTTTCCGATCATTTGATCCGGAGCAAGCGATTTGACCGTTTGGATGACAGTCTGGTTGTCAAGTGCGCGGTCGATGGTTTTTCGCAAGTCCGGTAAGTCAAACGGTTTGGGAATATACTCAAAAACCCCGGACTGCCGTGATTTCAGGGCTGTGACCATTCTGGTGTTGGCGCTGATAACAATGATTGGCAAATCCGGCCTGGCAGATTTAAGCTCTGGCACGAATTTGAAAATTTCCTCCGCCCCCATATGCACATCCGTCAATATGACATCCCCTTCGCCTGATTTTGCCCATTTCAGAAGGGTTTGGGGGTTGTCAGTCGCTTTAACGCCGTAGCCGGCACGGGTGAGATATTTGCTCAACACAAAGCGGATACTCGCATCATCATCCGCTAATAAGATATTATATTTCATAGGCTTAACTTTGTTTTCTATTGTAGTTTTCGGTGGGAAGCAAAACAGAAAACACGGTTTTACCCGGTAACGAAGTAAATTCCACCAACCCGCCATGTTCATGTGTGATTTTTGAAACCAAAGCCAGTCCAAGCCCGTGACCATTGGCTTTTGCGGTAACAAAGGGTTGGAAAATCCGGTTTTCAAGCCCCGCCTCAATCCCGCAACCATTGTCCGTTATTCGGATTTCTACGGGCAAAACATAACGTGTCCCTGCCCGGTTTCTTTTGTGAATTCCCGAGCGGTAAATAGTTTGAATATCAACATGCCCGTCAACAACCCCTTGGACGGCATCAACAGCATTGGCCAGCAAATTAATGACAATTTGCATAAGTTGATCCGCATTTCCGTAGACATCAGGTAAAGACGGGTCATAAATTTCCGTAAATTTAACAGTGTTATTGTCGGCATTTTGAAACAATAAATACGCCTTACGCAAGACTGTATGAATATTAAACCGCTCAAAACTAGCGCCGTCACTATCCCCGAAGCTCTCCATTTTATCCGCTAGCCGTCCAATACGCCCAACTTCAGATTTTATTAAGTCGGTTATTTCCAAATCCATTTCATCGTTAAGGCTACTTTCAAGCAATTGCGCCGCACCATAAATACCTGCCAGCGGGTTTTTAAGCTCATGGGCCAACATTCTCCCTAACATAGAAATGGCCTGGCCTTGAGGTTCTTCATCTTCTGTGACACCATTTTTTTGTTGCGGACTTAACATTAAAACGACCCCTGACGGGTGCGGGAAAATTAAGTAGGACCAGTCTGCACCTGAACCGCCTATAATATGAATATGTAAATCCCGCCCGCGTATGGTCTCCCCGGATTTAGCGCACACCTCTACGGCATGTCCAACTTCCTCAAGGCCAGGCGAAATATCAGCCAAAACCGTCCCTTTGCGCTTGCTCAATGACACTCTAAGCCAATTTTGGGCCGCAAGGTTCATCCATTGTAAAGTCAGACCACCGGGCTCAAACACAAGAACCGGGTCAGGCAGGGTATCGACAATGGCCATTGTGTTGTCCAACCCGCTCATGGGGCATCTCGCAGTTCTTGCGGGGTTAAATAAATTTGTTCCAGCATTTCCAGCACATCCCCTTTATCGCTCAAACGGCATATTCGTGCACGGCTCGCAGTGCGTAAATTGCCCGGTATTTCGACGGGTGCATGTTCCACATAACCGGCTAAATGCTTGCGAGCGGTACGTAAACCTTGTTCCAACCCGTAAAATTCCAGAATTTCGCAATAATGCGCCCGCGCCGTCTCAAAAGCTATGAGCGGGGTTATGGTTTGGTGGGTTTTGCCAGCTAGAGCAGCAACAACACTTGATGTGAGCCAGGGTGCCCCGATCAAACCACGCCCCAACATAACCCCGTCTGCACCAGATTTTTCCATTGCAGTTATGGCGTCATCCGGGCTTTGAATATCCCCATTGACAATCACCGGAATACAAACGGCATTTTTCACGGCTTTTACCGCTTTCCAATCCGCTTGACCTTTGTAAAACTGGCAACGTGTGCGGCCATGAACCACCACCATCTGTACGCCAGCGTCCTCGGCACGGCGCGCAAGTTCTGGTGCATTGATCGTATCAGCGTCCCAACCCAGGCGCATTTTCAAGGTCACGGGGACATTGACCGCCGCCAGTATTGCCTCAATTAAAGTCAGCGCGTGATCCAAATCGCGCATCAGAGCCGAACCTGACAGGCCGCTGGTCACACGTCTGGCAGGGCAGCCCATATTGATGTCTATGATCTGGGCACCCATGTCCTGGGCAATACGCGCCCCCTCACCCATCCAATTTGCCTCACGTCCAACAAGTTGGATGGCGAGCGGATCAATATCCCCACTTCCGGCAGTTTTTCGCATTGAGGCCGGATCACCCTTACCCAGATATTCACTGGCAATCATTTCGGACATGACCAGACCTGGCCCAAATTGCTGCGCCGCCCGGCGAAACGGTAAATCCGAAATGCCTGACATGGGCGCGACCAAGACATTAGACTTTAACTTGTTCTTGCCGATTTGAATTTGTGCGTTCATAACTTGGCTTTAACGGGAAATAGACACTTGCACAATAATTCATCACAACAATCACCAAAAATAGCTGTTATTATTGTAGCGGCAGGACGCGGAAGTCGTGCCGGTACAGGCCTGCCCAAACAATATCGGAATTTAAACGGGAGCATGGTGTTAACACGGACATTGGGATGTTTCTCGGATTTTGCCCGGATTGTGGTTGCAATACATCCGGATGACAAAGAGCTTTTCGAACAAGCTTGTGCTAATCAGGCTTGTGCAAGAATTAAAGACAATATCCGACATGTAAAAGGCGGAGCCACCCGCACAGCCTCCGTCAAAGCTGCCCTTGAAGCCCTGCGTGCATACGCCCCCGACATTGTCCTGATCCATGATGGGGCGCGCCCATATTTACAGGCACAAACCATTGAGCATGTATTAAAGGGGTTAAAACGGTATCAGGCCGTCGTCCCGGCATTACCTATTGTTGATGCCGTCAAGTCATTGGACGGGGCCCCCGTTGACCGTGATAAGTTAAGGCGGGTGCAGACACCACAAGGATTTCACTTTACACAAATCATGCAAGCTTATGATCATGTTGATGATAATGCGGATTTGGCCGATGATATTGAAGTGGCCAGACAGGCGGGCATGTCTATCGGCTTTTGCCAAGGTGACAATAAGAATATAAAACTTACCTGGGAGGAGGATTTTATGAACACGACCCCCATGATCAGCATCACCGGCAGCGGCTATGATGTACACCGGATTGGCACGGGTCATTCTTTATTTCTGTGCGGTATCGAGATACAGGCCGGGTTTACCCTTGATGGTCATAGTGATGCCGATGTCGGCTTACATGCTCTCACCGATGCCCTGCTCGGCACTATATCTGCGGGTGATATAGGTGATCATTTTCCGCCGTCCGAGCCTAAATGGAAAGGGGTAAATTCTACAATTTTCTTGCAACATGCAGCGAAATTAATTGCCCACAAGGGCGGAATAATTGATCATGTTGATGTAACGCTAATTTGCGAGCAACCAAAAATCAAACCCCACCGCGCAGATATGCGGGCAGGTATCGCTAAAGCTTTATGTCTACCTCTGGACAGGGTCAGCGTTAAAGCTACCACCACTGAAGGCCTTGGGCCGATGGGGCGCGCCGAGGGCATTGCCGCCCAAGCCACCGCCAGTATTCGTGTGCCCTCATGACCGTGACGAAACAAGAAATTGAACGCAAAGCCCAAAATATTGTCAAGCGGGCCAGAGCCGCCAATATCACGATCAGCACAGCAGAAAGCTGCACCGGGGGCGGGATAGCCACCGCGATTACAGATATTGCGGGCGCCTCACATGTTTTTACCGGAGCTATAATTGCTTACGCAAATTCTGTGAAAATCAACCAGCTATTGGTACCTGCATACTTGATTGAAAAACACGGCGCAGTTAGCAAATCCGTCGCCATAGCTATGGCTGAAGGTGCTAAAAAAGCTTTAAACACAGATATAGCCGTTTCGGTGACGGGGATTGCCGGGCCGACGGGCGGCACTCCCGACAAACCCGTAGGCACCGTATGGATTAGCCTGGCGCAAAAAGGGCAAGCTACCAGGGTGGAGCATTTCGAATTTGGCAATATTGGGCGAGACAATATTCGTAAAAATACAATCAACGCAGCCCTGAAAATATTATGCGCAGCCCTTAAAACCAGTGACCAGCCATAATAAACCAAACGCCCAGGAGAAATAGGAATTTATCCTGTAATATCGCTTGCGACCTTGCACATTTTATGTATTTTCACGCAAGATTTCACTAAGGCCAGCATGCTCGCAGCGATTGGCCTATATTAATCTATAATGGGCTGGTTCATCAGACCCCTAAAACGCCGCAGTAGCTCAGTGGTAGAGCGCATCATTGGTAATGATGAGGTCGGGAGTTCAATTCTCCCTTGCGGCACCAGCCACTCTCCCCGTTATTACGCCACTTATACCTTCGTATACATACTACCTTGTTATGGGGACTTGGCCCCATTTTTTGTATGAGGTGGTCTAAATTAGAGCTAATACGCCCAAATAGCCCGTATCTGGCCAAGAATTTTTGTCATACTTGACAAATTCGTCAAATATTGATTTAACAAATTTATGAAGAAAAATGTTTTCCAAAGCTTTAGTTTGCAGCTTTATCATGCCTTAGTTGTTGGTGTGTTTCTTTTTTCTGCATCAATTGTAAATGCAGAAGTTCCAAAGTCTGGCGGCGTCTATCAGGGTGGAACGCTGATTGAATATCCTGGCAATGGAGTCACATTTGTATTGCCCGCCGGAGTTATTGGTGTTGCCTCCGAGGCGTTGCCAGATCACGAGATGACCGTTGGTGTGATGCCATATGCAAAAGCCGGCGACAACTCCTTATATATTCAGGTTGGGAATGGTGATTATGAGACCATGGCCCAAGAATTAAACCAAATCGTAACTTTTAACGGCACACAACTGCACCCAGTCAAGCAGGCTACAAAACTTGATGGCGGTGTGGTTTTCAATACATTCAAGTATATTGAAAACGGCGCGGAAGGCAGCAGCTTCATGCTTGTTCTAGTGGCCGACGACGGAACAAGCTTGATATTCACCAGTGCAACCCCGCCCGAAAAATTTAATGTGTACAAAGATACTATCTTCGAGATTGCAAAAACTGTGAAAGTAACTCTTTCCAGCTCTGGTACGCCAAATACACCACAACAGCCCACGAACAGACCCGCAGGCTCGACGGCAAATGCTGTCGTTGGGGCGTGGATGTCACGGTCAAACCGGAGCAGCGGTGGCATCTATATTGAGAGTGCCAATAAATGGGTATTTTCTGCTGATGGTACTGTTGCTTGGGGATCTGGGGCGGTGATTGCTGGCGGCACTGCAGGGGTGTCATTACGTGGCGGCGGCGACAACCCGCCTGACTTTGGCGCTTGGGCCACAAATGGCGAGACCTTGCGCATCAACTGGAATGATGGATCACAAGGGCAATGGACCTGGTCCGTATTTGACTATTATGGCACGTCGGTGCTTTCGCTCGTCACCACCAATGGCGAGACCTATAACTATAAAAAAATCGATTGAATTATTATAAGAGATTGCGAGAACTACGTATGAATGCCAGAAAATTACTCGATTACTGCATAAGTAAAAGATACATTGTCATTATACTGCTCATTGTTTTTTTTCCGCTTGGCCTATATTGTATGTGGAAGGGCGAGCATTTCCCCAAGGCAGCTCGTTGGGTTATAACAGTGTTTATGGTCTGGTGGGGATGGAATTTGCTGACCGATTATGAGTCAGGGGATATAAGCAGTGGATGTGCTTCGGTAATTGAGTCTGGTGGATGTACTTACTACCGCGATGCCAACTGCAATATCATTTCAAAAGTATGTAATTGAACCGGACTTACGTTTTGCTGTTACAGTAACTTTTGCTGTGAAAAATAAACCTTTTGTGAGTGTTTACAATTAGCGTGTTCGCATATACGGTGGGTAGAGCGTAAAAAACGGAGGCGATGATGCGGTCAATTCATATTTTAATGTGTTCATTTCTATTATTATTTGGTTCGGCAGGGAATTGGGTATCCAGTGCCCATGCACAAGAAAGAGCGTCGAAACGCAAACCCATAAACAAACCAATTCGCAAGCCCGTTAAAAAACCTGTCGTACGCGCTATTGCACCGTTGGATAACGCATTGAGGCCATTGTCTTGGAGCCAAATTACCAAAGATGAATATTCCTTCCCCGGGTGTACTACAGCTAAAATCGAACTCAAGACACAGGGAGGGGTAGCGCCCATCACTATTGAATATGACTCTCTTGTTTATGCGAATATTCCGATTACAAAACAGGGCAGTAAAACCTATTTGATGGTTCCTGCGAAGTTGCCCAATACTACAACCAATATAAATTTGAAGGCGACGGATGCGCGCGGTGCTGTTATCCGAAAGCGGATTCTGCTTGATGTAAAGGGCCCGTTTATCAAACCTATACGCATTTTATCGGTAAAACATGATTCTTTATTTTCTAAAGATTCATCTGGCTGGGGGATAAAAATGCAGGCCGATTATGAGAAAATACCCGGTTCAAACGACTATGGTTTTAAATGCACTTCTGGCCGTTATCTAAAATATGAAAACCTGGAATACATTGCTGAATATCAAAACGGATTCAAGTATAAAGCCCGTCGAAATTTCGTTGCCGATATTAACAAAGGACGGCGTATAACATACTATATTCAACATGACGGCGGTCAAAGCAATAAAGTAACGATCAATTTACCAAAACACATTGCTGAATATTCAGAACAATTCAAACATGAAGAAGCAGCGGTAGCGGTGTTGGGTCGCCGCCCTACGTTCACCGGAACAGATATCATTAGACTTCCCAATTACAATGGCGGCGATTTAATCAGAGGTAATACGAGCTGTGGTTCCGACTTCCTGACCTATGAAAATGCCTCGGCACCTCGGATGACATTTTTGTTCCCAGGGGCCCCGATGGGAAGCTACACGGCCAAACTTGTCCAGAGTCCACAAAAAGGCGAGATCATCAATCTGAACAGCAACAGGATAAAGTTCGACTGGCGACATTTGGGTTGGGGCTTAAAATATGACGCCGTCATTGAAGCACAAAGACGTCAAGGTATATGCTCTGATAAAATAAGGTAGAGCCAGTCATAGTCGCTGTCTATGACTTCTGGAGAGCCAGTAAGATAATGTGCATAAAACGGAGGCTTTGTCACGTTTACCTCTTGGGCTCAATTTATCTGTGGCCACTTTTACCTGGTAACGGTGGACGTAGTAATATCTTAGCTCGTCATGGCTCGATTTCATAGAATTTTTATTGTGTTACTTGAGGTCAAATGTCGGCGGGTTTTGACCATGTTCTAAATCTGGCCATATGTGGAGAATAGTCCTATCGGGAATATATTGATGTTTTCATCCAGTTCTAATATCTCAACCGTGAAAACAATGAGTTAACGTGACGAAGCCCTAAATATGCATTTACAGCCTTGATTTAACCGAATATCACCCATTTATGAAATTCTCTATATCCCTCCCCATCCTGCTTATTGGCCTTGCCTATAGTCAGCCTGTCTTTGCCAGCGATGATGAAATAAGTGATGATGAAATCATTGTCACCGCCCGGCGCGTCGCCGAGCCTGCCAAGGACTATGCGGGCAGTGTATCCGTGTTGGACGGAGAGCGCTTGCAAGAAATATCGGCCGTACATCCGGCGGAGGCATTGAACGAAATTGCCGGCGTCAATATTCACCGGGGCAGTGGTCAGGAACATTTGACCGCTATTCGCTCACCAGTCCTCACCGGCGGCGCCGGGGCGGGTTCGTTTCTGTATTTGCAGGACGGCGTGCCATTACGAGCGGCCGGGTTTTCCAATGTCAACGGCCTGTTTGAGGGTATGTTGGAATTGGCAGGCCGGGCAGAGGTTACAAAAGGCCCAGGCAGTGTGCTTTACGGCTCCAATGCCGTGCATGGTCTTGTCAATATCCTGTCGCAAACTCCGAGCCAGTCCAGAGGTTTATCGCTGGATATACTGGGCAATGAATTGGGGTATGTCCGCTTGAAAACATCCTTTAGCGGCGGCGCACTCTCAGGCCGTTACCGCCTGTCCGGTAGTTTTGCCAGTGACCCTGGTTTTCGGGCAAATTCTGGTTTTGACCAACAGAAAATCCAACTCCGGCATGATGCCGAGGCGGGCGACTGGTCAATCAAAACCCTGGCCAGCTTTCAAAACCTCAATCAGGAAACCGCAGGGTTCATCAGGGGGGTGGACGCCTATAAAGACCCGGTTCTGGCCGCGAGCAACCCTAACCCTGAGGCGTTTCGCGACGGTAAAACTGCCCGCATCGCCGTGCATCTAAATAAGGTTTTGGGCGAAAGCGCCCGTGTTTCTTTTATTCCCTATGCCCGCACGGTTGACCTGACATTCTTGCGCCATTTTGTTCCGGGACAAGCTTTGGAACAGGGCGGGCACAAAAGCATTGGTCTACTCACGACTTATGAAAACCAAAGCATATTTGGACGGTATACTTTGGGGTTTGACGCCGAGTACACCAAAGGCTTTGTTAACGAATTTCAGGCTGGCCCCAGCAGGTTTTCATTTATTCAAGGCGAACATTATGACTATGAGGTCGGCGCGGTCGTTCTGTCTCCCTATGTGCAAACCCGTTTTAGCGTGGGCGAAAACACCAAGATCAACATCGGAGCGCGGGCTGATTACACTTCCTATACTTATGACAATTTAATCGACAATGGCAGTTTTGGGCGTTTTTTGCGTGTTGCAGATCGCCGTGATGATTTCTTCACCATCTCGCCTAAACTAGGGGTCACACACACACTTAATCCGAACATAACTCTATATGGTCGCTTGGCCAGGGGTAGCCGGGCGCCGCAAGTCAGTGATGTTTACAGCTTGCAGATAAACCAGACGCCCGGTGCTATTAATGCGGAGACACTGGATTCCCTGGAGTTCGGGCTGAAAGGAAATGCCGGAAAGCTTAAAATTGAGGCGGCTGTTTTCGCCATGAGAAAAGATAATTTTTTCTTCAGAAACGCCAACGGGTTTAATGTAGAAAACGGCAAGACCAGACATGTGGGGATCGAGGTCGAGTTTGATGTTCCCCTGGGTCAGTATATTGATCTGTCCGGGGCCGTGACACTGGCCAATCACACCTATGCTTTCACGGATATTGTCGGCTCCGCCTCCAGTTCGATCACCAAGGGGGATCAAGTGGACAGCGCCCCAAATACGCTCGGCTCTATGCAGATGACAGCGAAACCAGTCGACGGTTTGTATCTATCCCTGAAATGGCAACATGTAGGGAGCTATTTCACAGATCCGGGCAATAGGGCAATATATGAAGGCCATGATATTTTCACATTGCGCGGCAAATATGATGTCAACCAGCGTATCAGCCTTTATGGACGCGTAGATAATATTTTCGATAAAGCCTATGCTAACCGCGCAGATTTTGCATTCGGCAGCAACCGCTTTTTTCCGGGCCGACCCAGAACGGTATTTTTTGGTATAAAATTCAACAACTAAAATGGGTTTATTAAACTTCACGCAAAAAAATGGGCGACTTTTGCAAGCCGCCCCAGTTGTGAATGTGGGTGCGTAAATTGGAATTACGGCGCCGGATCATGGTTTAATATGTCCGGCGGCGGTATTTCCTCCTTACGCCCCCCTATTCCACCCCCGCCATCCTTGTCAAAAAGGATGTCAGGTGCAGAATTCTGTTGCGCCATTTGCACAGTTTTTGTCGAAATGGCGGCAATATTGACCCTGGCCATGAGGTCTTCCGCCTCGGCCAGATTAATGAGTATAGGTTTGGTGTCCGGTTCACTGCCCGGCACACCGGTTTTCTTGATGACAAGCCGGTATTCACCTGCTGGCAGATTATCAAATGCGTATTGCCCGAAACTGGTGGCATAGGCCCGGTAACTGATATCCGGGTTTTGCGTATCCGTAAGTTCAAGCTTCGCGCCTTCCAGCCTGTGTTCACCTTTATTATAGGCACCATCGTCATTGGCATCTACAAATGCGAAGCCTAAAATTTGCCCCCGCTGCACGATAGGCAGAGGTATATCTGTGATACTGCCGTCGTGAATACTTGCCTTTGTGGATACATCGTCCGACAGGCTAAAGCCGAGGGGTAGACTGCGACCATCAACTAGCAACTCGTGCAGGCCGGTTTTAATGTTTTGGATGGTAAAATATCCGGCCCGATCAGTGCGCAGGCTAAGCCTAGTGCCTTTCACGCGCACCATTATACCGCCAATACCTGGCTCATCATCTTGCCTAACCCCGTCACGATTTTTATCCAGGAATGCCCTGCCCTTTAACACGCCGCTCCCGTCCTTGGCTGCACGGAATTTGCGCTTTTCGTTAAAGTCGAAACGCCCGTTCAGGAAAACCCCGAGCCGTTGATTGCCCTGCAAGTCATTACGGTATGATAAACCCAAAGACATATTTTTGTTGATTTTTAAAGTACGCCCTAAAGAGACCGTCAGGAAAGTATCAGATTTATCTTCAGCGTTACCGGAGAAGTTTTGCAAAATGCCCAAACTGGCCTTGAGCTTGGTTTTGGCACCCAGGATTTTCCCGGAATCGAGATTGGCTACGACACCGCCGCGCATGAAATTACCCTTGTCACTCCAGGACGCAGAAACAGACGGGGCGACACTTAACCTGGCATCTTTTGGCAAACCCAATCTATATGGTTTAGCCGTAAGTTGGGCATCAATGCGCTGAACACGGTCGGAGCCGTCTTTGCCAGTTGACGAAAATTGGGCCCGGGCCGTGGCATATTTGACATCCTGGAACACACGGGCCGTAATCTGGTCGCCTGTTTCGGTACTACCGTCCGCCAGATTTTGGGTGTAGGCAGAATAATCGGCGGAAATATTGGTACCGATTTTGCGCAAAGATGTATTGACAGATACGCCGTAATTACTGGTCGATGTGTTTTCAGTGCCCGAGGTAAACAAACCACTTCTAGTCTGGCTGAAACGTGCGGAAATCGCCGGGCGTTTTAGCGGGCCTAAAATTTGTCCCGCCGTCAATTGCAGTGCGGCACCATATGTGGCAAAATCCTGGCCGCGTTTGCGGGTATCGGGCACCAATTGCTGTCCCCCCGCATCGGGGTCTTGCTGGATTAAATCTTCCGCATCCAAATCTGAACGCAGGAACTCTGCACCGTCATATTGGGCAAAAACCTCAACATTGACTTTTTTGCCCGGCGTATAACGGGCATTGAGGCTGGCACGAGCATCTACGGATTTTTCTCGGGCGGCACCGTTAAAATAGCCAATGTCTGCCCTTGCATCCCAGTTCAATTTTTTATCGCGTTTACGCCCCAACCGACCACTAATGGCAGATAGCACTGCCATTTTATCGTCGCTTAACCCGTCCGCCTTGAAAGACAGTCCCGCTTCCCAACCGTCTTTTGACGCATAGCGGGCACCTGCGGCCATGCCTGAGAATTTCAAGCGGCTTTGATCTTCGCTGATTTTGGTGGAGCCAGATGTGGGGACACCCGCCGCCACAGCCCATCTGCCTTTGTCGTTTTCCCTGGCATAACTTATGCCTCTAATACGGCGAAGGCCGACCCCGTCAAGTTCACGAAGATCGGCTGAATAATCACCAAGAGAGCCATAACCGCCCTTGACATGGGCGTAATCGAGGGAAAGCCACGACGGCTCTGCCTCCGCTATACTGGAGGGTAAATCCGGAACTTCATATCGCAATCGCCCGTTAAAGCCCTTGACCCTGAAATCCATCTGTACGGTGTTGAGCGTATCCGTTCCGATATTTAATTCAATAGTTTCAAAGGTTAGCGGCGTATTCTTGGTCACATCAGTGATTTTTGCACCAGGCGCTATCACGTCCTTGAGGCGACCATCAAGATTGATATTTATGCGCGATGCACCGCCCTCAACGTCGATATTCGTCCCGGTCAGGGTTTCGATTGTGCCAAGCGGTAAAAGCAAATTCACATGGTCGATATAGGTAACATCACGGGTAACACCAACCGGGCGGTCGTTGAGTTTTACCAGTCCAGTATCCAGATTAAGCTCAAAAACCGCGCTATCTTGGGAACGCTCCACCCGAATACTGGTGCCGCCGTCTATGATTTGCACACTATGGCCAAGTTCTTTGGCAATTGGGCGCAGGGGCAATAACATCACCGAGCCGATCGCCTTTGGCCCCGGCTCAACATTGCCGAGCGGAATATCATTGACGAATATCTCGAAGCCCGTCGCAACTTTTAAACGCGGGTCAAGTTCAAAATTAATCCGTTTTTCGTCCTTGTCAATTTTGCCAATAGCACCAGACAAAACCGCAATGGCATTGGGGGTCAGGTTGATTTTAGTCGCACTGACTTCACCGTAATGGTTGAGCTTGCCCAGTGTGCGGCCATTGGCTTTGATAATCCCGGTTTTGGTATGAAGCTCCATAACCGCGCCGTCTTGTGAACGGTGAACAACCAAAACCCCGTCTTCAACGTCATAGGAAAATTCATTATCAAGAGCGGTGAATATAGCTTCAGCCCGGACATAAAACTTTCCGCCTTCTCCGGCACTTACATCGGTTTTCAACACTTTACCTTCAAGTTTAACTTGAAACTCTGGTGCTAGTTCCGCCATCAAAACCGGTAGTTCCTGAATTGTTTCTTGAGGTATTGCATCAACAATCTCTTTGGAGACGGCCTCTACAATCTCGTTTCCGTAAGCCACTGGTGAAGCGAACAGGAACAAGCAAGCGAACAGGCTGAGTAGGAAAACACCCAGTTTTTTCAGGCAATTAGCGCCGTTATATGGGAAAACGCCCCCTAACACTCGGGGGCTTCCATGCGCTGGCGGCAGGTTGCATCATACGCACATTGGGCTTTTTGCCTAACGGGTACAGCAGACCAACCACCGCGCAAGGAATTATATACCTCGACGGTTATGGGGACGGTTATTGACCCGGATGGATTATCTGCCAGCGTAAAACGAAACTGTTGTTTCAGCACAATCTGGCGATTTCCAATCCGGGTATTGTTACGGATAATCTTGGATGTCATTGTTTTTATTGATTTATTGTGTAAATTTTGAGGCTCCACAGGGATGGGGCGTCGGCACTCGCCGACCACCCACCACGCAGCATTGTTCGTCTTATCGACAACAAATGCGGTGTCACCGTCTATTATCTCCAGCATTACGGCAGATCCGGACGGTTTCGCACTGACATAGTGCGGTCCGGATGCTGCCAAAATTCCGGCAGTCATCAGATATAAAATCCGAAAGTTCACAATTATTTTCCATTCACCAGTTTGCGCTCTTTGACGCTTGTGATAAATATAACCGATTGAGGTTTATAACCCTTAAACCGAGCGGTAAGACTTATACTAGAAAACTACGGCAACAGGAGGGAAAAAGTTAATTGTGAAAGAAAAGTATGCTATTCCCACTCAATCGTGCCCGGTGGTTTGGAGGTTATGTCGTAGACCACCCTGTTAACACCCTGGACTTCATTGATGATCCGGGTCGCCGTTTCGCCTAAAAACTCGTGACTGAACGGGTAATAATCAGCCGTCATACCGTCTGAAGATGTGACTGCTCTCAGGGCCAGCACATGCTCATAAGTACGGCCATCCCCCATGACGCCCACGGTTTTTACAGGCAAAATCACAGCAAAAGCCTGCCATATATCATTGTAAAGATTGTGCTTTTTAATTTGGTCAAGGTAAATGGCATCCGCTTCTCGTAGTAAGTCCAGCTTTTCTTTGGTAATCTCCCCCGGGCAGCGAATAGCCAGACCTGGGCCTGGAAACGGATGGCGCTCGACAAATGCCGGGTCTAACCCCAGTTCTCGGCCCAAATCCCGTACCTCATCTTTGAAAAGCTCCCGTAACGGTTCCACCAAAGCCATATCCATGCGCTCAGGCAGGCCGCCTACATTATGGTGGGATTTTATGGTGACGGACGGCCCACCGTCAAACGAGACGCTTTCGATAACATCAGGGTAAAGTGTGCCTTGGGCTAAAAATTTGGCGCCGCCAATATTTTTCGCTTGTATTTCAAAGAGATCAATGAATGTCTTGCCTATTATTTTGCGCTTTTTTTCCGGATCAGACACGCCTTCAAGCAAATTTAAAAATTGGTCTTCTGCATTAACATGAATTAAGTTTATCTTATAGTGCATTGAAAATAAAGCAATAACCTCCTCAGCCTCATTTTTGCGCATCATACCCGTATCAACGAATACACAGGTCAATTGCTCGCCTATGGCTTCGTGAAGCAGCACGGCAACCACTGAGCTGTCCACTCCTCCTGATAATCCGCAGATAACTTTACCGTCTCCGACTTGTTGACGCACGGCTTCTATAGCTTCGTTCTTAAAGGCGGCCATTGTCCAGTCACCTTTTAGCCCAGCAATCTTGTGGGTGAAATTACGCAAGAGCTGCGCACCAATGGGCGTATGGGCAACTTCGGGGTGAAACATAACATTATAGAATTTGCGGCTTGTGTCTTCACTGGCGGCAAATGGTGCATTTGGAGATTTGGCAATAATCTCAAACCCTTCCGGTAATTTATTAACCCGGTCTCCGTGGCTCATCCAAACCCTATGCTTGCGCCCAATTTCGCCTATACCATCAAAGAGCAGACTGTCTTTGACAATTTCCAATTCGGCTCGACCAAATTCCCGCTCGTCAGCCGCTTCGGCGGAACCACCAAGTTGGTCTACCATAGCCATTTGACCATAACAAATACCAAGGATCGGCACACCGAGTGTGAACACCGTATCATGGACACGCGGACTTTTCGCGTCCCCGACACTGTTCGGCCCGCCGGACAGAATAACCGCCCTCGGCGCAAAGTCCGCCAACAGCTCATCCGTAATTTTGTTAAATGGATGCACCTCGGAATATACACCGCTCTCGCGCACCCGTCGCGCAATCAGTTTTGTGACTTGAGAACCAAAGTCAATGATTAAAACCCGTTCATGGTGACCAGTTGTCATATTTGCGTCTTTCGTTCCATGACAGCAAAAAAGAAACCGTCCGTATTGGTTGACGCCGGGCTCAGCGTCAAGGTGCAACCATCCTCCGACCAGGGCATGGATTTTTCGGTGCCTATACGGTCTTCCCAAACCTCTCCGGCTGATAAAAGCTCAAATTCAGGACAATCTTCCAAGAAGCCGTAAACCTGCCCCTCATTTTCCTCCGCCAATAATGAGCAGGTCACATATATCAACAAACCACCGGGACGCACATATTGCTTTGCCTGTTCCAGCACGGCTTTTTGCTCGGCGATACGAACGTCCAGTGTTGATAGCGACAAGCGCCATTTGGCGTCCGGCTTTCTGCGCCATGTCCCTGAACCCGTACACGGTGCATCTACAAGAACCCTGTCCATAGAGCCGCGTAATTTGCCAAGCCCAGGATTTTTCCCCTTCTGGGGCGGCTGGATGATTTCCACATTGCTAGCCCCTGCCCTCGCGGCCCGTGCATAAAGCGGTGCCAGTCTGCGTTTGTCTATATCATAGGCATAAATCGTGCCGGTGTTTTCCATATCCGCCGCAAGTGCTAAAGTCTTGCCGCCGCCGCCCGCGCAATAATCAAGCACACGTTCACCCGGCTTGGCGTCCACTAAAAGCGAGACGATTTGCGAACCTTCATCCTGTATCTCGACCTCGCCAGTGAGAAACACCGGATCAGCCTGAATGTTTGGCAGACGGTCTAACTTTGCGCCCGCCTTGATGCGAATACCATAAGGAGCCAGTTCGCAGGCCACCGCGCCAAAACCTTTCAGCTTGGCAAGGACTTTGGCACGATCAGATTTAAGCCCGTTAACCCGTAAATCAAGTGGTGGTCGCGCCAGCAAAGCCTGGCCTTCCGTCACGGCATTCTCGGCAAAATTATTTTCAAAGGCGGGCCATAGCCATTCGGGAATATCGGCCCGTATCCAGTCTGGGGCCATGATCAAGTCACGCGCCCCGGCCAAAGACGTTTTTTCAACCTTGGTCAACGGGGCGGGGCTATGCCCGTCGTCTGCGAATGCGGCCTCCAGTGTTTCCACAGTTTCGCCCCAGCCCCATACCAAAGTACCCAATACCAATGGACGCCCCACACCAGCATCCATGTCCGTATTTATGTCCGCATCCATGCGCCACAGTGTAGAGGACTTTCTGCGCAAAGCATCAAAGACAATGCCCCCAATGGCAGCCCGGTCTTTGGAGCCGGCGAACCTGTGGGCCTTGCCCCAATCACGCAAAGCGTGAGCAGCGGGTGTGTGCTGTTCCAATATATCGTCCAAGACCTCGATTGCGGCCTGTATGCGTCCACCTAATTTCATATGCTTGTTATTTCTGTTCTGAGTAATTCGGAGATTCCCGCGCAATGGCCACATCATGAACATGGCTTTCGCGCAGGCCGGAATTGGTGATACGGACAAATTCCGCATTTTCGTGGAATTTTGCGATATTCGACGAGCCTGTATAGCCCATAGCCGCCCTTACCCCGCCGAGCAATTGATGAATGATTGGCCCGACCGGGCCTTTAAACCCGATACGCCCTTCAATACCTTCAGGCACCAATTTCATATCATCGGTAACGTCCATTTGAAAATACCGATCAGCCGAGCCTCGCGCCATAGCACCAACAGATCCCATACCCCGATAGGATTTATAGGAGCGGCCTTTGTAAAGGAACACATCGCCCGGCGTCTCACTGGCCCCGGCAAATAATGAGCCGATCATAACGCTTTGCGCGCCAACGGCCAAAGCCTTGGCCATATCGCCGGAATATTTTATACCCCCGTCAGAGATCACAGGAACACCCGCTTTGTTGGCCGCTTTGCACACATCGATCAGGGCGGTAAATTGCGGCACACCCACCCCTGCGACAATGCGGGTTGTGCAAATTGAGCCAGGGCCAATCCCGACTTTAAGCGCGTCTGCGCCGGCATTGATCAAGGCCGTAGCTGCATCTTCTGTGGCAATGTTTCCGGCAATGATTTGTGTGTCTGGATGGTGTTTTTTAAAACGCTTAACTTGCAAGATAACTTTGGCGGAATGTCCGTGGGCCGTATCAATCACCAACACATCCACACCAGCCTCAATCAATGCGGCACCGCGTTCAAAACCTGCATCACCAACGGTTGAAGCCGCTCCGACACGAAGACGTCCGTGCTCGTCCTTGCAGGCATTGGGGAAATCCAGTGCTTTTTCCATATCCTTCACGGTAATCAACCCGACACACCGCCCGGCCTTATCGACAACAACCACTTGTTCAATACGGTGTTTGTGCAGGAGGGCGCGGGCCGTTTTCTCACTCGTACCCTCGTCCACCGTAATCAAATCGCGGGTCATCATATCGGCGACTTTATCATTTGCGTCGGTGGCAAAGCGCGTATCGCGGTTGGTGATAATACCGATGACTTTCCCGGATTTGTCAACGACAGGGAAGCTGGAAAACAAATGTTTTTTTGCCATCAACAACAGTTCGCTCAATGTGGCATCCGGACCAATGGTTACGGGGCTAACCACCATACCAGATTCGTAACGCTTGACCTTGCGGACTTCCTCGGCTTGTTCTGCGATCGATAAATTGCGGTGAATAATGCCGATACCGCCGTTTTGTGCCATGGCTATGGCGAGCGGTGCTTCTGTCACCGTGTCCATTGCGGCAGACAACAAAGGCACGTTCAGCCTGATAGTTTTGGTCAGGTGCGCCCTTAAATCCGCACCAGATGGCAATATGTTTGAAGCTTTTGGCAGCAAAAGCACATCATCAAATGTGAGACCTTCACGAATCATCATGAGCATCCTCCTTTGCGGGTGTCCAATATCAGGGATGAACAAAAGGCGCTAGGATTATTTTTGAGTTATTTCTGGCTTTATCCAAGTGCTACACATATTTAAGAACATGGCCAGGACATATTTATTTCGCCAATTTACGAATTCGGATTGTATTATTGTTTGGGCGGGCATAATCAGGGCTTATGAAATATCATTCTTTGAAAAATCCTGATTATAAAGTCGATTTTAGCGAAGCTTTACTCTCTAGTCTAGCGCCGGACGGCGGGCTTTATATGCCTGACAGCCTGCCGCGCTTTGGTGAAGATGAGCTGGCCCGACTTGGCGCGCTGCCTTTTCACGCTTGTGCGGCGCATTTATCGCGGTTTTTTGTTGATGATAACTTTTCGGATGCTGATTTACGCGATTTGTGCGCCGATGCCTATGATTTCCCCTTGACCCTCAGTACAATGGATGGCGCAATCCTCGATCCGGCTACGCCTGAACCTGGCGACGAATATATTTTGGAGATGTGGCACGGGCCTACCTTGGCCTTTAAAGATTTTGCAGCCCGGTTTATGGGCCGTACGGTGTCGCATTTATTGAGCCGCTCCGGTGAAAAACGCACCATATTGGTCGCCACTTCCGGAGATACAGGCGGAGCTATTGGCCATGCTTTTTTGAACCTGCCGGGTATACAGGTGTTCATCCTGTTCCCCGAAGGCGGGGTTAGCTCTGTGCAAGAGCATCAGCTTACATCTATGGGCAAAAATTCAAATGTCAAAGCCGTAGCCGTAGAAGGCACTTTTGACGATTGTCAGGCTTTAGTCAAACAAGCCTTTGCCCATAAAGACATGAGCGCCCGGCATAATTTGATGTCGGCCAATTCCATCAATGTAGGTCGGGTTATCCCGCAAAGTTTTTATTATTTTTGGACAAGCCTACAGATAAAAGCCGCATTCCCTCACAGGCCTATTGCTTATGCTATACCGTCTGGCAATTTGGGCAATCTTACGGGCGGCTTAATCTCCCGTAAAATGGGCGCACCCATTGATAAATTTGTCATCGGTAATAATGCCAATCACCCATTCGTCGATTATCTGGAAACCGGGGTTTATAGGCCGAGAAATTCCGTACCAACACTGTCCAATGCTATGGATATAGGCCGGCCCAATAATTTTCCGCGCATTATCGATTTATTTGACGGTGACCACGCCCAGATTACAAAAGTCTGCACCGGTAGCCATTATACAGACGCGCAAACCGAGCGGCATTTGCGCAAAACCTATAGCCGTGAGGGCTATCTGATGTGCCCGCATACGGCGGTCGGACATTTGGCACTGCAGGATTTTACTGCGGCGACCGATAAAACCTACACAAAAATCACCGTCTCAACTGCCCATCCGGCAAAATTTAAGGATGAGGTCGAGCGGGTTATTCGAGCCAATGTGCCCCTGCCCGCCCCTCTTAAACGCAGTATAAAGGCCAAGTCCCGCAAACATTTGATGGCCCCGTCATTGGCGGATTTGGACGCATATATCAGGGATAATGCCTGATGTTGTTATCTGGCGCGGCGTTTGACAAAAGACTGGCTAACGGTGATTTGCACATCGCGCTCATCGGTATGTCAAATATTGGTAAAAGTTACACGGCGCGCAGAATAGCTAAAGCCAAGAGTTTCGCCCACTATGATGTTGACGCTCTCATACAGGAGAAAATGGGAAATCCGTCAATGGAGGCAATGGCCGAGTGGATGGGGCAACCCTACGAAGGCGGATACGCCCAAAGAGCAGCGGAATATCTGAAATTGGAAGCCGAGTTAACTTTGGCGGCTAACCAGGTGTGCGGCAATCAGGTTTTGGACACGACGGGTAGTGTAATACACGTTAGTAAAAATACAATAAAAACCATAAAAAGCGGCTATTTAATCATATATATTAAAGCAGCAAAAGCCGATATTGACATGCTCACCAAACTGTATTTCAAATACCCGAAACCAACTATATGGGGGGATAGTTTTCACCCAAACCCTGACCTACCCAAGCAAACAAATGTGCTGAATTGTTATCCGGATTTGCTTAAAATCCGTGCAACATTATATGCAGGGCTTGCGGATATTACCGTAGAAGCCAAGGATTTGCTTAACCCCGACTTGGCGGACGTAGATATATTACCGATGTTTCGTCGTTTGTTATAGTTTGAATTTAATCTTCGACAACTGCTTGTGCAATGTTCATCAAAGGCTTATGTTGACGCAAAATTAGGAGAATATTATGGCCCTTGGCCCAGTTCAATTATTGATCGTTGCTATTCTTGCTGTGCTGTTATTTGGCGGGCGCGGTAAAATATCGTCTATTATGGGTGATGTGGCTAAAGGTATTACCAGCTTCAAGAAAGGCTTGAAGGACGACCCGGACGCTGATGATGATGCCAAGGCCGATGATGCCATTGATGTCACCCCGCCGAAAAAAGACGAGAAAAAATAAACTCCTTATCAGCCCCTTGGGCCCCCAACAGGTAACACACCATGATCCCCCAGCTTGGTCTTGCAGAAATGCTGATAATTGCCGTTTTGGCACTGGTTGTGGTTGGCCCGAAAGACCTGCCTAAAATGATGCGCACGGCCGGGCGTTTTATGGCCCGTATCAAGGCTATGGGACAGGAATTCAAAGACGCATTTACCCAGATCGGTGAAGACGAAGAACTGGCAAATTTACGAAAAGAAATCGACGAGCTAAAAGCTATGGGGCAATTATCCAATTTGTCCGACGAGGCATTTGAGGAAGATATGCGGGCTTTGGATAGAGGTTTGGAAAAGGATTTGCGCGAAAATCCAACACCGAAAGACGACAAGGCGGATGATGACAGCCAAGCTTGAAAATAATAACGACGACGGGGGTATAGATGAACTGGAATCCAGCCGTGCGCCCCTGCTAGATCATTTATACGAGCTGCGCCGCCGCCTGATTTATTCCATTATAGCGGTCATAATCGGCTTTACCATATGTCTGTTTTTCGTGCGCCCTATCTTTGATTTCCTTGTCTTACCGTTCGAAACCGCCGTGGCCAATGTCAGTGCGGATTTAATTGCGGACGGCAAGCCGGGGTTGACTGGAGATTTAATCTATACCCAGGTTTTGGAATTTTTCTTCGTTAAATTAAAGCTGGCCCTGTTCGGCGGACTTGTTCTCGCATTTCCGGTTATTGCCTATCAGGTTTACCGTTTCGTCGCACCGGGGCTGTACAAAAATGAACGCGGGGCATTTCTACCATATCTAATCCTGTCCCCATTGTTGTTTGTGGCAGGCGCATCTATGGTATTTTTCTATATCTTCCCGTTCGTCCTGGAATTTGGTCTGCGACAACAACAGGAATTTTCCACCGGGGCCAGTGTTTCCTTGCTGCCAAAAGTCAGTGAATATCTAAACCTCGCGACAACTATGTTCCTCGCCTTTGGCCTGTCGTTTCAATTGCCCGTCGTGTTGAGCTTGCTGGGGAGGGCCGGAATTGTTAGCGCAGACGCCCTGAAAAAAGGCCGCAGATACGCCATAGTTGGTATTGCCCTGTTCGCAGCCTTCGTCACCCCGCCAGACCCAATTACCCAAATTGCGCTGGGCGGCGCAGTATATCTTTTATACGAAATATCAATCCTAAGTGTAAGAATGATAGAGAAAAAACGCCCGAAAAGAGATGTGGAGTCGGGAGCGAAATAAAGGATTAGGCCCCCTCACCCGCATTAGCCCTAATCGTCACCACCAAAAAAGGCTGGAACGCTATCGCCGAAACCGCTTTTATTGTTGGTTGGGAGGTCGCCTCTTCTGCTTTTACGGGGGTTATTGTCCCGGCCAGAAGGTTTTGGTTGAGGCTTTGCGGATTGGCTTTTAGGCTTTGGACTATCTTGTTTTGCAGTATCAGGTTTAACCTGAGCCTTAGTTTCTTGCTGCTGGCGGTTTTCATGATTGCGCCGCTTAGGTTTGGCGGAAGAACGTCCACCGCGCCCGTGAGATTTATTACCGCCTGATTTATTATAAGGCTTCCCGCGTTTGCCCCGACTAGAACCGGTGGCGAAATCCTCAATACCGGGAATTTTATATTCCTCAAGCTCTTTAAAATTGATCAGGGTCAAAATATCTTTGAGGTATTTGTTATCGCTAGGCGTGACAAACATAATGGCTTCACCCTTGCGCCCAGCCCTGCCGGTGCGGCCAATACGGTGAACATAGTCCTCGCTATGGGTCGGGACATCAAAATTAAGTACATGTGAAACCGCAGGAATATCAAGCCCGCGTGCGGCCACATCTGAAGCCACAAGAAACTCAATCTCACCATCTTTAAACTTGGCGAGTGTCTCCATACGTTGGCTCTGGCGTAAATCTCCGTGAATAGGCGCGGCGTTATGGCCATGCACAGCGAGAGACTTTGCCACAATATCCACATCTTTCTTGCGGTTGCAAAACACAATGCCGCTTTTGATGTCATTATTGTCGATCACATGACGTAGGGCTGTGCGCTTTTGTTTAAAATCATTGCTCGGCATACGGACAATCATTTGCTTGACGGTCTTGGCCGTAATGTTTTTACGCGCAATTTGCACTTCAAATGGCTGGTGCAGGAACTGGTCAACCAGGCGCTGAATTTCTGGCGGCATGGTGGCAGAGAAAAATAGAACTTGCCGCGTAAAAGGCGTCAGCTTAAAAATTTGTTCAATGTCCGGGATGAAACCCATATCCAGCATCCGGTCGGCTTCATCAACCACCAAAGCCTGTACCCCGCCGAGCATCACCTTACCGCGACCAAAATGATCCAGCAAGCGGCCCGGTGTGGCGATCAAAATATCAACACCCCTGTTCAGCTTCATTTCTTGCTTGGCAAAGGAAACGCCGCCGATAAGAAGCGCCATATCAATTTTCAGGTATTTACTGTATTGCTCTACATTATCCGCCACTTGCGCCGCCAATTCACGGGTCGGGCAAACAATCAGACAGCGCGGCATGCGCGCCCGCGCCCTACCCTTGGCCATGCTTTGTAATATTGGCAGGGTGAACGCCCCGGTTTTTCCCGTACCCGTCTGGGCAATGCCCAGAACATCCTGGCGTTTCAAAGCCGCCGGGATAGTTTGTTCTTGGATAGGGGTTGGATGGGTATAACCAACATCTCCCAAGGCCCGCAGTATTTCTGGCATCAGGCCAAGGTCTTTGAAGCTCAATTTTGGCGCTTCGTCTTTTTGTGGTGTATCTTTGACACCTGTGTCATCTTTTTTAGTCAGTGTTTTGCATTCCGGCTCTTAATTCCACATATAATCTTTCTAGAGGAGCCTATTGGGAGGGCGCAAACCCTCATTTGGTTAAATTTTCCGCAACATAACCATCGACTGCCGCAGGTCAAGGCTGATATCCATAAGCGGGTTTGTTGGTGTTCGCCGGATTATAGCGGTCTCGCAATTTGGTTTGGCGGCTTTGCATGGGTTGGAGCTTGCCGTCTATGAACACGGCGACGGGGGCGCTGGTGGCCTCAAGCGGATCGCCGTCCCAGACCACGAGATTGGCTATCCCGCCAATGCGAATTTGGCCCAGCTCAGCCTGGCCGAACATGGTGGCCGGGGTCAAAGTTACGGCTTTGAATGCTTGCTCCCATGTCAGGCCTGCAGCCACGGCATTGCCCGCATGTTGGGTGATGAGACGCAGATTATGGGCCGTGCCGCCCGTAGAAGACTGGCTCATAATTGCGGTTGTCACGCCTGCATCCATTAAGCGTTTAACATTGTCCAGGCGTGTCGCGATTTGGTCAAAAGAGGACGGCAGGTTTTCAAGCGGGTCTACGACCACGGCAACATTGGTGCTGGCTAATTTGTCCGCAACCATCCAGCCCTCAGCCGCGCCGATGATGATCATATCAAGCCTCGGATAATCGGATTTAAGCTTGAGCAGATTGAGAATATCAATGGCCTGGTCAGCGCCGATGAGCAAAGGTATACGCCCGCTCAAAACCGGGCGCAAAGCATTGGCATCGGCCCGGCGCAGGGCATCACCGTCATTTGTTTCCTCAAAACGGGCATTATAATTGGCGGCGTCCGAAAGGGCGGAACGTAAAAACGCCATAGCCGCCCCTTTGGTGCTACCGGTTTGAGCCGAACTGCCGTAATAATTGAGATAGATGAAGGCGGCTTCATTGATGACCGAGCTAAATTCACCACTGGTAGAGACAATCATGCCCAAGCCGCCAAATAAATCAGTGCGCGCACCTGGTACAACGGCTGCGTGGGTGACGCCGCCAAGTCTTGATATGGCGACAACGGTAGATTTAGGGTTAAAGCTATCGGCAGCGTGAATGCTCACCGTGGCGGCTTTATTGGCTGAATTGATATTGTTGGTCGCACTTTCGCCGCTCACCTCGACCAAGCCAAGGGTTGAAAACGGCGCGAATATACCGGGGGTTATCCAAAGATTATCTCCCGGAATTGAGGCGGTGCTAGCGTCCGGGCTTTTGCCAATCTGTTCGACAATGCCGTCAACAATAATGACCACATCACTGCCCGGCGCACCCTGCGCCGTATTGGTAATAATGCGCTCGCCCTTAAGGACAAAGGTTTGCGCATTGACACTAACAGCGTAAAAAGCCGCGACAAATACAATCGGTATAATGAGAAATTTACGCATATTATTCTCCGCTTCCCGGTTGACCGAGCCTGAAATCACTCATGGGTTTCAAGCCCGCCCCCCTGTCAAACATCAACGCACCATCGATAAACACTTTGTCCGCTTTCGTATAGTTTGAGAACGGATCACCGCTCCATATGACGATATCAGCCCGCTTACCAGCTTCCAGAGACCCGGTTACATCTGAAATGCCAATGGCTTTGGCCGGGTTGGAAGATATCCACTTCCAGGCATCGGCCTTGCTAATGTCCAGCCCGGCGCGATTGCCGTGGCCCCAGGCTTTGGCGATTTCCTGGTTAAGCCTTTGCACACCCAATGAGCTGTCTGAATGCACAACGGCGCAAGCCCCTCCTGCATGGACGAAAGGCATGTTTTCACGAATGCCGTCATAGCTTTCCATTTTGAACCCCCACCAGTCCGACCACATAGCGGCGCATGTATCGGCTTCTTTGAGATAATCGGCGATCTTATAGGCTTCAACAGCATGGTGGAAGGTACTGACCTTATAGCCAAATTCCTTGGCCAAATCCAAAACCTGCACCATTTCATCAGCCCGGTAGCAATGCATTTGCACTAAAATATCGCCGCTCAACACACCCGCGAGGGTTTCCAGTTGCAGATTACGATCACCGGGTTTCATTTCGCCCTTATCGAGCTTGGCCTTATAGCCTTTGGCCTTGACCCAGTTTTTGCGGTAATGGGCGAAATTACCCATGCGCGAGGCCGGGCCGCCCCTTTGGCCGTAAACCCGCTTTGGGTTTTCCCCGCACGCCATTTTTAGCGTATAGGGCGCGTCCGGGAATTTCATGCCTTGCACGGAGCGCGACGGCACATTGCGCAAGGTCACACCGCGCCCGCCAAACAAATTAGCTGAACCGGGCAATATATGTAATGTGGTCACACCGCCCGCCAGAGCTTCGGCAAATCCGGGGTCTTGGGGCCAGACACCATGCTCGGCGTGGACTTCTGATGTTATGGGGCTGGTGGCATCATTGCCGTCCGAATGGGCCCGCACGCCGGGTGTGGCATAGACACCCAAATGGGAATGCACATCAATAACGCCAGGGGTTAGCCATTTGCCTTTAGCGTCAATAATGGTCACACCTTCGCTTAGCTCGGCTTTGAAGTCCCCGACCTGGGTGATTTTACCGTTTTCAATCAGTACATTCCCGTGTTCAAATTCCCCGCCTATGCCGTCAAGTATATGAGCATTGGTGATATAGACCGTACCGCTCTCTCCCGGTTTATAGGTGGAGGCAAAGGCGGCAGGCGCGTCCCCGGCGTCTTTTTTATTGCTTGAATGGAAATATGAAAGACCGAGCAAAGCCAACGCAGACGCGGCAATGATCAAAAATGCGTTTTGTGTTTTTATCATAGTTTCTATGTAATCTCGACAATCGATAAAACGCAAGGTTTTTTTGCCTTGTTATATATAATGCTGGTGGGTAGCTTTGTTGTAACTGGAGGAATTATGCAAAAACTATTAATATGTGTCGCCGGAATTGCGCTATTGGGTGGCTGTTCGCAGAAGCAAATAAACGGTCTGCAATATGCACAAAATGCCGTGGTCGAAGCAAGCATAGCCTCCATACAGGCCGATATTTTGGTCGGCAATATGCGCTGTATTGATGTGGTTGAAGCTTATATTGCGCGTATCGACGCCTATGACCAAAGCACGAGCCTTAATGCCGTGACCTATAAAAATTATAATCAAGCCCGCGCCAAAGCAAATTTAGTCGATGCAGCCCTTGCGGATGGACGCGGCCTGTCGACATTGTTTTGTGTGCCCATGCTGGTTAAAGACAATATGGATGTAAAAGGTTTCCCAACCACGGCTGGCTCCAAAATGCTAATTGATAATATGCCGCCTGATGATGCCAAAATCATTGCCAAGCTCAAAGACCAGGGTGCAATCGTGCTGGCCAAGACCAATATGGCGGAATGGGCGTTTTCACCGCGACAAACCAAGAGCACCAGCGCCGGTATCACCAAAAACGCCTATAATCTGGAGCATGTGCCCGCTGGCTCGTCCGGCGGTACGGCTTCAGGGGTGGCCGCCAGCTTTGCTCTCGTAGGCCTGGGGACGGATACTGGTAATTCCGTACGCGGGCCTTCGTCGCATTTATCCCTGGTCGGGATGCGCTCTAGCCACGGATTGTTAAGTTTGGACGGGATTGTACCGCTTGTCCTCACCGGGGATGTGGTTGGCCCCATGACCCGCACTGTTACCGATAATGTGGTCATGTTTGCTGCTATGGGCGGGCCTAATTTTGTCGAGTATCTAGATAAAGACGCGCTGGACGGCAAACGCATAGGCATTGTTCGTGAACTGTCCAGGCCAGACGACATGGACGCGGATATAACCGATCTGTTCGAAATCGCCGTAAACGACTTGAAAGCCCAAGGCGCGACCGTCATAGATTCTATAATAATCAAAGATATAGATGCGCATATTAATGCGTCCTGGGGCTGCAAATCCTTCCGCAAAGACGTGCATGAATACCTGTCCCAGCCCGGTATGAATGCCAATATCAGTGACCCTTATGATGCGTTTGAAGCGGGTGTATTTGCACCTTACACAATGGGTGCATGGGGGTATTTCAAGGGCGGTGCCATTGATGTGGCAACCAAAGCTGACGGAACCGTCTGCGGCGATTTATCCAAAGATATAATGCGCCAAAATATCAAGAAAGACATTCTTGAGGCTATGGAGCGCGAAAATATTGATGCCCTGATCTATCCAAGCTGGCGCTATCCTGCAGCGCGATTAGACCGGGCCGAAGAGGACTATAAGGGCGACAATTCCCAAACTCTGGCCCCGCCCACAGGCCTGCCTGCCATCACCGTACCTATGGGGTTTGCTGACAAAGGTTTGCCAGCCGGCCTGCAATTTTTGGGGCGTCCAAATAGCGAAAAGACCCTCTACCAACTGGCCTACGGTTATGAACAGGCGACAAAACACCGCCGCGCCCCCGCTAAATTCCCTATCATCCCCTCTAAATCCCCCAACATCAAAGAATAACCCCGAATATTGGCAATTTCTTTGCACATTGTAATCAATAAGCTATCGACGCAGTGCCTATAACTGGCTAGAACCTGTTTGAATCAATGCGGCCTATCAATATGGGTGCGTATATTATAAAAATTTGGGACGTTTATGAAAATTCGCCATTTATTTGTATCCACGGCCATTCCTGCATTGATGGCGGCATTACCAGCATCTGTTTATGCACAAGTGGAAATTACCGACGAGCGCACAACGGGCATTGCAACATCCACAGCGGACGGCGGCGCGGCTTCAGATGTAACCATTACGACCAGCGGTTCCATTACCGTCACCACTGGCGTCGCCGCGACACTGGACTCAAATAATGATTTGACCAATGCTGGTACGATCACGACCACGGATGCGGACGATACTACGGGTGTGTTGATCACGGGTGTGACCGGAAACTTTACCAATACTGGCACGATATCCCTTACGGGCGCTGCTCCCACAGACGGCATCACACCGACCAGTGACATTGTCACAGGTACAGGCCGTACAGGCATATTGATTTCTGGTGCAAGCCCCTTTACTGGCAATGTAACAAATTCAGGCTCCATTACGGTTCGAGGACAAAATTCTGCTGGCATGCGTTTGGCAAATGCGACGACCATGACGGGTGATTTTCTACAAGGCGGCGCACTCATTGCTTTTGGTGCCAACAGCGTAGGTGTGGATATTGCCGGGAATATTATCGGCAATCTAGCCATTAGCAGCACAATTAACGCCGTTGGGGAAAACTCTCAGGCTGTCAATGTCTCTGGGGACATTTCCGGTGCAATGACCATAAGCAATGCCGTTGCCACATCAGGTTTTGTGAGCGTAACCGGCGGGTCTTTAACCACGCGCCCTAGTGTAGCGGGCCGGCAAGTCTTGGCCGATACGGCAAATCTTCGCCAAGCTGGCTCTGCAGTACAAATCAGCGGCAATATTGGCGGCGGCATTCATATTGCTGAAACCAGAGACGCAGATACGGATGCATTGATCAGCGTCGGCAGTGTGAGCATGACCGGCAGCGCCCCTGCCATACTGATTGACGGCGACGGCACACCAATTGCCATTGGTATCGTCGCGCAAATCACCGATCCCGCTGACGAAAATTTTGATGCAGATTTGCAATATGCTTTTGTCAATCAAGGCACGCTAAACAGTGACGGTTTTTTGGACGATATGAATGCCACGACTTTTTCACTTAGCGATGCAAGACTTGAAGGTGGCCTTAACAATACCGGAGCTATGCGGGCTTCGGCTTACCGCTCAGGCATTGACCCACTGGCTACGGCCCCTACCCCAAATTCCATTGCCAGAGTTATTGTCATTGGCGGCGGCGGCATTGCCGAACGCATTAACAATAGCGGTACAATTTTAGCCCAAGGTGTAGAAGCCAGTGATGCAGTTTATGCGGATCGGGACAATATTCTTGCCCCCAATATGATTTTTGCCACCGCTATAGATATCTTAGCCGGCGGGTCCATGGAGCGCCTCTCTAATATTGGTACAATTACAGCCATTGTCACGGGCCGCAACGGTGAAGCTGTGGCAATTCGTGATGCCTCCGGCACTTTCATTGCTCTGGACAATAGCGGTATTATTGGCGCATTTGGCGTAAACTCTGATGTTCGCGGCGAACAAGGCACGAATTTTAATCTTATTGCTATTGATGTGTCTTTTAACACGACAGGATTCACACTTAACCAAACCGTGTTTACCGATCCCGATACCGAGATAGATACCGCACCTGAAATCACCGGTGATATTCTGTTAGGTAGTGGTGACGATTTGATCAACATTGCTGGCGGGACTGTCAACAGCCGGATAGATTTTGGTGCCGGGGCTGATAGATTGCTGATTTCCGGGGGTGCTTCCGTTACTGGGTCGCTGGTTGACAGTGATGGGCAGCTTGAAATTATGGTTACGGGCGGAAGCTCTCTGACCATTAACAGCGCCGATAATTTTAATATCACAACGGCCAGTTTTGATGCCAGTTCAACCTATGCGCCTTTCGTAAATCCCTCAACCGGGGAGGCCTCCGTGATGATCGCATCCGGGGAGGTGGCCTTTGAAGACGGGGCGACGATTGATCCGCGTCTGGCCACAGTTTTGGATAACCCGACAGCTTCTTTTACCATCGTCAGAGCAGGCACATTAACCACAGGTGCAAGCTTTGGTATGGTGCGCGGGGAAAACTCGCCTTTTCTTTATAATACCGTGCTTTCAAGAGACCCCAGCGATGCCAACACGTTAATTATGACACTGGATTTGCGCTCTACGGACGAACTTGGCCTTGATATCGCCCAAGCGGCAGCTTTTACATCCGCATTCGAAGCCCTGCAAAGCTCTGATAGTCTGGGGGCAGCATTTGTCGGCCTTACAGACCAGGTAAGTTTCAATGCCGCCTATAATCAACTCTTGCCTGAATTCGCCGCTGCCGCCCGGCAATTCGTTATGGCCAATGTTGACGGCACTACAGGGGCCATTGGCTCACACCTGGATAATGCGCGACGTTCCCAAGACAGGCCTGGCGGGTTGTGGATTGAAGAATTTGCCTATTATGCCGATCGGAGTTTAGCCGGACAATCCGAGCAATTTCGCGGCTACGGCTTCGGGATTACGGGCGGGTTTGACACGGCTTTCGGACCTTTTCACACGGCCGGCGTAAATCTCGGCTTCGCGACCACGCAAGTTGAAGATGTTCTCGGCGTTGATGAACCTCTTGATGTTTTGACGATCCAGGCTGGCGTTTACGGCGGCTTGGAATTTGGCAATCTGGGTATAGATCTCTATGCGGGTGGTGGCTTTAATGATTTTGAGGCCAACCGTAGAGTTTCAATTGGCAGCTTTAACCAGGCCGCCGCTGGCAATTGGTCCGGCACACATTTTAATGGTTCAGCCAATGCCGGATATAATATCAGTTTCGGGAAATATTATGTGCGCCCAACCGTCGGCGTATCATATCTCAGCATGTCTGAAAAAGCGTTTGTGGAAGAAGGTGGTGCAGACATTATTCAAGCGATTGATGGTCGCCAGTCTGATATCGGCACGGCCAGCGGCATTTTGGAACTAGGCGCCAAGTTTGAACGTAACCGTTCATGGATGTCGCCGTCAGTGCGCTTTGGCTATAGAAATGACTTTATCGGCGGCGGGGTGATGACCACGGGTCAATTTGTGAACGGCACGACACCATTTTCCCTACAAGCTCAGGATTTTCCCGAAGGCGGCATTTTGCTGGGTGTAACCTTCGCGTCCGGTACCAGATACGCTTCATTCTCATTCGATTATGATACTGATATCCGTAGCGGTTTCATTCGTCATACCGCCAGACTAGTCCTGCGTCTGATTTTTTAATTCTGTTAACGGTTTTTGCTTAGAAATATCTGGCGTTATGCATGTGTTTCGGACAGGGTATCTCTATGGCAAAAGCGAATCAAAACGAGTTATTTACCGGCTCTGCAAAAGACAAAGCAGTTAAGGATTATTCTGCGAAAGACATTCAGGTGCTCGAAGGACTTGAACCGGTTCGCTTACGTCCAGGAATGTATATTGGCGGCACGGATGCCCGTGCCTTGCACCATCTTTTTGCCGAGGTTCTCGACAACTCAATGGACGAAGCCGTGGCCGGACATGCATCGCGTATCGAAGTGGAATTGGACGAGGGCGGCTATCTGTCGGTGAGCGATAACGGGCGCGGCATCCCCGTAGACCCACACCCAAAATACAAAAACCAATCCGCCCTCGAAGTGATTATGACGACTTTGCATTCAGGTGGCAAATTTGACGATAAAGCCTATCAGACCTCCGGCGGCCTGCACGGTGTCGGTGTCTCGGTGGTCAATGCTTTGTCGGATCATCTGATTGTCGAGGTCGCTAGAGGCCGTAAATTATACCGCCAAAGCTTCAAACGCGGCAAAGCCATTGGCAAGCTGGAGCATTTGGGCGATATTCCAAACCGGCGCGGCACCAAAGTTTCGTTTCATCCCGATCCTGAAATTTTTGGGCCAAAAGCCCACTTCTCCCCTGCCCGGCTGTTTCGTATGGCCCGCGCCAAAGCCTATCTCCAGCCCGGTGTGGAAATTCGTTGGAAATGTGCGCCACAACTTGTGGAAAACCTGGAGACCGTACCCGCTGAGGCCGTGTTTTTGTTCCCTGGTGGCTTGTCTGATTTTCTCAAAGAAACCCTCGGCAATAAAGTCACGGTTACCTCTGAAATTTTCCGGGGCCGCAGCAAGGCGGAAACTGGTCATGGCCGTGTCGAATGGGCCGTAAGCTGGTCTCCTCAAGGGTTTGGCGACGCGGACAGTTTTGTGCGTTCCTATTGCAATACCATCCCCACTTTGGGCGGCGGCACCCATGAACAAGGCTTACGCTCGGCTTTAACCAAGGGCTTACGCGCCTATGCTGATATTTCCGGCATGTCCAAGAAAGCTTCAAACATCACACCGGACGATGTTATGAATAGCGCGGGCGCACTGGTGTCAGTATTTTTGTCCTCACCCGAGTTCCAAGGCCAAACCAAAGACAGATTGTCCAACACGGAGGCCGTGCGGGTTGTCGAGATGGCCGTGCGTGACCCGTTCGATCACTGGCTGGCTGGCTCACCCAAAGACGCAACCAAATTGCTGGAATATGTTATTGAACAGGCCGACGACCGGATGCGCCGCCGCAAGGCTCGCGATGTCAAGCGCAAGGCGGCCACCCGCAAATTACGCCTGCCCGGAAAACTGGCGGATTGCTCCAATAAATCTGCCGAGGGCACTGAAATTTTTATCGTTGAGGGTGAAAGTGCGGGCGGTTCAGCCAAACAAGCCCGTAACCGCAAGACCCAGGCTATTTTACCGCTCAAGGGTAAAATTCTCAATGTGGAAAGCGCCAGCCACGCCAAAATCGCCGCCAATAAAGAGATTAACGATCTGGCAACGGCACTAGGTGTCGGGATTGGCAAGAAGTTTAACCCCGACGATCTCCGCTATGAGCGGGTGATTATCATGACCGACGCCGATGTGGACGGGGCCCATATTGCGGCACTTCTGATTACGTTTTTCTACCGCTATATGCCAAGCCTGATCCATGAAGGTCGGCTCTATATGGCTATGCCGCCGCTGTTTCGCCTGACCCAGGGCGGCAAGTCCATGTATGCCAACGATGAAGATCATAAACAGATCTTGCTCGATACTGAATTTACCGGGCGCGGCAAGATAGAAATCGGACGGTTTAAAGGTCTGGGAGAAATGATGCCGGCCCAGCTCAAGGTCACAACCATGAACCCCGACACCCGCACTCTGGCCCGCATCACAATAGACGAAGACAACCTCCCGACCACCGAAGCCCTGGTAGAAACCCTCATGGGCAAACGCGCCGATTTGCGCTATCAATATATCCAGGATCACGCAAAGTATGTGGATGATCTGGATGTTTAGAGGTTTTTGTATTTAGTTAAGTTTACTAACACTTACGTTTCTTCCTTTCCCGTTAACGCAGGAGGAATAAACGCAGGCCAACACGATAAGTTCTGAAAGCCTACAGACCTTAATCTAAGGCATAATCTCATTGTGATTTTTATCGATAAATTTTCTAAATGCGTCCAGTCCTGCGTCTATACCAGAGCGACCAAACCCTATCCGAAATCGGTCTTTGGGCGTATCCATCAATTCCGACCTATAGATAGATGCGGGCAGAATAAGCACACCACTTTCCTCGATGAGAGATTGACAAAATTTTTCAATGCCGCCTTGACCTAAATATTGCGGGAAGGCAATACAGCCGCCGTCAGGATGTTGCCAGTTAAATAAATATGGATAATCCGCAAAAAATGCGTCGAGTTTGGCAATATTTATTTTTAGGAAATCGCGGTTGCGTTTAATGATCGTGCTCCGCACACTCAGTGCCAATAGTGCCAGCCGCTCGCTGGGCGCAGAATTACAGATAGAAAGATAGTGCTTATAACGCTCAAGGCGTTGTAATATCCCGGTATCTTGAGCCGCAATCCAGCCGATACGAATGCCAGGTAAGCCGTAGGCTTTGGACATAACATTCAGTGAAATCCCTTTTTCGTAAATATCAGCGGCTTGAGTGATGCGCTTGCTCTCGTCAAGCTCAAGCATGCGGTAAACTTCGTCACTAAATAGATATAGCCCATGTTTACGGCACAGTTTTATCAACTCATTATAATCATGTGCCAAAATAATTGCCCCAGTCGGATTGTTGGGAAAACAGACTGACACAAGTTTTGTATTTGGTCTTATTGCGCGGCGGATATCATCCACATTTAAGCGCCAGGCGTTGTCTGCATCAAGGGCGACGCCAGTAACCGCACATATAGCAAGCGGCAATGTCTCCGCCGCCTGATAGTTTGGAACGACTACAATAGCATGGTCGTCTTTTTGAAGAAGCACACGCATTGCAGCGTAAACCCCCTCCTCTGCACCAGAAAAACATAAGATATTTTCCGGCCCAACCCTGTCATAAGTTTCAGATATAGCAGCCCGTAAATCCGGCGCACCCCATGTTTCGGTGTAGCCAAGCCACAATTCGCCCAATGTATCTACAGATGCGCCCGCCATATCGATAAGTTGACGAATGGTCATGCTCTCGACATCAGAGGCCGTCATATGGTGCTTGGCATCAAATTCCCATTTTGAAAAATATGTTTCCAGTTCGAAATCGCGCATAAGGTTATGTCGGAATTTAGACCGCCTTTATTGTTCATAAGGTTTGCTTATATATCACGAACTTGTCAGCTAGCATAACCTACCACTATTTACCCGTCCAAATCAGGCTTTTCGTCGTCTTCCATGAAATCCATCATGAACTCGCCTTCTTCTTCTTCCTCGATTGGGTCTTCGTCTATGTCCATAGACAGCATCGGGGTTGGAACTTCGAAATCTTTAGGCAGGCGGGCATCCAATAGCCCGGCAGCTTTCAAATCATCGCGGCCCGGCAGGTCAGTGACTTGCTCCAGATTAAAATGGGCCAGAAAATTTTCCGTAGTGCCGTAAGTAACCGGACGGCCCGGTGTGCGGCGGCGACCACGAATACGCACCCAAGTGAGCTCCATCAGCACATCAATCGTACCACCAGACACCGACACACCGCGAATATCTTCTATTTCCGGGCGGGTGACGGGTTGGTGATATGCTATTATGGCTAGGGTTTCCAGTGCGGCTTTGGACAGCTTGCGCGGTGCTTCGCGGATATCAACAAGGTCATGTTCCAAATCCGCAGCGGTTTGAAACCGCCAACGTTCTGCTACCCTGACCAGATTAACCCCGCGCCCGGCATAATCCCGCGCCAATCTTGCCAGCAATGCACCCACATCACAACCATCTGGCATCCGTTGGCGCAAGGTCTCAATGTCTATAGGCTCCACGGCGGCAAACAACAAGGCTTCCAACAAGCGCATATCGTCTGGTGCGGCCTCGCCGTCCGCTCGTGTGACCAAGCGTTCATTAAGATTGATAATATCATCCTCAATACCGGCTGCAGCAGTCTCGACCCGTGACGGCGTTTTGTTTTCGTTGCTCATGACGGTTTCCTGTTATCAGTTTGCATTTTCCCGCGCAAATATATGGTGGAAAAAGCTTTGGATTGGCGGATTTCCAGTTTTCCCTCTTTGGCCAACTCCAATCCGGCCAATAAAGAGCTGGCACGAATGCTGCGGTCTGGTAGGTGTTGCTCAAAATCACTACCGTCGGGCAATAGCTCCTCAAATGACAACCAGTCTATGCTGTGCCCCACAACACGCTCTAACCTACGGCGCGCTTCATCCAGCGCCAGAACCAATGGCTTGGGTAATTTGTGATTGCGCATAGCGGCTTGAGAACGGGTTTCGCCGTAAGCTTTGATCATGTCGAACAGCTCGGCCTGATATAAGGGTGTGGTGCGTGCGTGCAGACCTTCGGGAGCGCCGCGTACAAAAATACTCTGTCCGGTAATTTTAAGCTTGAACAAACCTTCCGCCGCCCGGCGCATAGCGTCCAGTCTTTGCAGGCGAAAAGCCAGATGCGCCGCCAGTTCTTCGGCTTCGGGGAGCTGTTCTTCACCATCGGCCTTGGGCAGTATCAACCTTGATTTCAGATAGGCCAGCCATGAAGCCATCACCAGATAGTCTGCCGCAAGTTCTATGCGTAAGTCTTTGGCGTTTTTAATAAAATCCACGTATTGATCAGCAAGTTCTAAAATGGAAATACGGGCCAGGTCAACTTTTTGGCGCCGGGCAAGCTCTAATAACAAGTGCAAGGGGCCTTCAAACCCGTCAATATCCAACACCAAACCCCGGCCTTCATCCGCTGCATCGTCTGCAGCTTCAAATTCAAGCTCGTCCTGGAATTCCGTGTTCATGCGAATCTGTCCAATTTCTCCATAAGTTTTGTATACTCTTTTAATCCGGCATTCCGGTCAAAATCTTCATGATTTTCAACTAAATTTTCGGCCAGATGCGCACGGATCAAACTTTTTCCGCCAAGTGGCTTAAGCCCTTGGGCAACTTTGACCATGCTGGTCATATTGCCACTACACTGCAACACTATATCACAGCCCGCCGCCAATGTACCGCGCGTTAAATCTGTAAGATCACCTTTCAAGGCTTTCATATCCAGATCATCACTTATAAGCAGCCCATTATAGCCAATACTGCCCCGGATAACGTCTTCTATGACCGTTTTAGATAAAGTAACGGGGTGAGAGGCATCAATTTCTTTCAAAACGATATGTGCCGTCATTGCAATAGGAGCGTCGGCCAGAGCCGTGAAGGGCAGAAAATCCGTCTGCGCCAGCTCGAAAAGTGTTTCACTAATAACCGGAAGCTCTTTATGGCTGTCCACTGTCGCTCGCCCATGACCGGGAATATGTTTAATCACAGGCACAACCCCGCCAGCCGTCAATCCTGAAATACAAGCATGTGCCATGTCGATCATTTCCGCCGGGTCGCGAGAAAACGCCCGGTCCGAGATAATCGGGTCAGCTTCAAATATGGGTAAATCTAGGACTGGAGCGCAATTCGCCGTGATCCCGACGCAGCGCAACTCGTCTGCAATCAAGCGAAAATTGAGCCAAACGGCACGAAGTGCGTCTTGTGGGGAAATACGGTATAACTCACCAAAATCAAAAGCATAGGTAGCTTTACGCCAATGGGGCGGCCTCAATCGTTGGACGCGCCCGCCCTCCTGGTCTACGAAAATCAGTGCGTCGCGGCCAACTGTATTTCGCAAATCGGTACATAGCTTTCGCACCTGCTCCGGGGTTTCTACATTGCGGGAAAAAAGAATGAACCCCCACGGATTACAATCTCGAAAAAACGCCGCCTCCCCGGCCTTTAATTCCGGGCCTTCCATGCCGAATATTGCTGCATTTATTGATGTTTTCGCGGTCATTTTTTCGTAACAATACAGTCTTGTTTATTAGCTTTAAAACGGGAACACAGCCTTTGCGCCGCATTTTTATCGGCAAGTCCGCTAACGCGCAAACGATAATAGATTCCGCGCTCTCCCAGATCAACGCGTTTTATATCAGCAAATTGTGAGGATGTCAGTATATGGCTCATGCGTGTGCTAAGCTTGCTCCAGGTTTGCTGTGCTTGCGCCTGGGAACGTAAAGAGGCCACCTGTACCACATAGTCCCCAGAAAGTGGTACGGGCTGGGGTGCTAAACTGGTTTTGGGCTTATTCGGCTCGGCGGTATTGGTATCAATATCAGATTCGGGCTGCTTGATAACCACATTCGCCGCAGGTTTGGATATTGGCTTGGGCAGTGGCTCTTCGGCTATGGGGCTTGTTGTTATTGCTATTGGTGCGTCTGTTTTGTTTGAAATGTCAAAAATTTCTTTGTCCTGATTTGGTGTTTGCGTACCGCCGCGCTCCAAGGGGACTTCTTTATAGGGGGTGGGGTCGGCAAGAATACGTGGTGTCTGGTCTCTGTCGCGTGTGCCAGACGCAAATAATTTCATAACCACAAATACGAGCGCCAGAACAAAGAGAAACCCGCCCAATAGTTTGAGCATATTCGCCCGGTTGGACTGCGCTCTCACGTCAAAGGGTTGAAGTTCTTCACTATCTGAAACGGGTAGATATGCGTCCTGTGGCTCGTTTTCCATACTTAAATGCCCTCTAGGGATTTACTGCAACGCCGGTTTTTTCGCGTTAGCAGTCTCAATATTTACTAAATTTCATTTTGCCACCCACAGGGTTAATGAAAGGTTACAAATAGCCGGTAACAGAAAACAGTTTACGGTGTTCTTCTATGGCGAAACGGTCGGTCATTCCGGCAATATAATCACAGATAATCCGCGCAGTTTCCGGCGTTTTTGGCCCATTACACTGATCGTAAATTTCGGTAGGCAATAAGCTCGGGTCGTTGATAAACAGGCCGAATAATTCCTCAACCACGCGCACCGCCTGCCCCATCATACGGTTGACTTTGTAATGGCGGTACATGTTTTCGAACAAGAATGCCCGTAGTGGTTTCTCTTCGCTCCGAAACGTTTCGGAAAAAGCAATAATGGGGCGGTTTAGCTGGCGAATATCGTCGGCACTCTTGGGCGTATGAAACACCAGGCGCGCCCGGCTCTCCTTGAGCAAATCTGCAACCATATATCCGATTAAATCACGGATAGTTTCGTGGATAAGCCTGCCCCTGGCAATGCCGGGGTAACGGGACTTTACACTTTTGAATGCCTGGCCGACAATCGGAACCTGGCTCACATCTTCTATGGAGAACAGCCCTGCCCCCAAGCCGTCATCTATATCGTGATTGTTATAGGCAATATCATCAGCCAAGGCCGCGACTTGCGCTTCCGGGCCGGCATAACTGTCCAACTCAAGCCGTCGCCAGTCTTCAAGCTCCCGCATAGCCCACGGCAAATCATCCTCGCTACGTTCTTTATCAATCAGAGGCCCATTATGCTTGGCTATGCCCTCCAAGGTCTCCCAACTTAAATTAAGCCCGTCAAATTCAGCGTAACGCCCTTCCAATGTCTCGACAATGCGCAAGGTCTGGGCATTATGATCAAAGCCGCCAAAAGGCTCCATAACTCTTTGCAAGGCCGTTTCGCCGCTATGGCCGAAAGGTGGATGCCCCAAATCGTGGGCCAGGGCCAGGCATTCTGCCAAATCTTCATCCAGACCAAGAACTCTGGCGATGGAGCGGGCAATTTGCGCCACTTCCAAAGAATGGGTCAGGCGCGTGCGATATGTATCCCCCTCATGGGCGACAAATACCTGGGTTTTACCCTTGAGGCGGCGAAATGCGGATGCGTGAATAATCCGGTCTTTATCGTGCTGGAACAAGGTGCGCTCGGATTTTCCGACCTGGCCTATTCTGCGACCACGGGATGTATCCGGGTCACTGGCATATATAGCCCTTTCTCTTTTGGGAGAAAATATAGCGTTTTGTGGAGAAAACTTTGTCAAATCACTTCACCTTTTTGTAACATTACCTATATACTAGAAGTGACAACCAAATAGCGATAGTAAAATGAATAATCAAAACATTACCATGAGCCCTTCTGCTGCCAAACAGATCAATGCTATAATGACCAAGCAAACGGGTGGCAAATTCTTGCGGGTAGCTGTTAACGGCGGCGGGTGTTCCGGTTTTCAATATGCATTTGATTTTGCCGATACGCCTAACGAAGATGATTTGACCATTGAGCTTGACGGGGCGCGTATATTGATCGACGAAATATCGCAAGAATTCCTCAAAGACAGTCAGATTGATTATGTCCGCGAATTGATCGGCTCCTCCTTTAAAATTCATAACCCCAACGCCAAAGCAGCCTGTGGGTGCGGGACAAGTTTCTCTATTTAGTTTTTTCATACCTGCGACACTTTTGTACTTGCAGTCTATTTGCAATAGCCTATATCAACATTAGAATCATTCTAATATGGAGAAACCTATGCCGACCCACGTCCCTAATGTAACATTTATGACCCGTGTTCGCGATGAAAGCGCAGACGGTGACAACCCGTTTAAATGGTTGCCTGTCACAACTGATGACCTGTTTAAAGGTAAAAATGTCGTACTGTTTGCCCTGCCCGGTGCGTTCACACCAACTTGTTCAACCTCACACCTGCCCCGTTATGAAGAGCTTTATGATGAATTTAAAGCTCAGGGCATTGACGAAATTATTTGCCTGTCCGTAAATGATGCATTTGTCATGTATCAGTGGGGTTTGAGCCAAAACCGTAAAAACGTCTATCTGCTCCCCGACGGAAGCGGCACATTTACCCGTCATATGGGCGCATTGGTTGATAAGGACAATGTTGGCTTCGGGCCCCGGTCCTGGCGCTATTCCATGTTGGTTGAAGACACAAAGATCACCAAAATGTTCTCTGAAGAAGGCTTTTCTGATAATTGCCCGACAGACCCGTTTGAAGTTTCAGATGCCGACACAATGCTTGATTATTTGAAGTCGCGCTAAATCACCATGAGCACCCTGTGCGGTGGATTACGGCTAAAAAGCTGAATCCACCCACCAATTTACAACAATTCATCCAATTTTTTTGCTGAACCTGCGTAATCAATTTTACCTGTCCCCAAGAGCGGAATTTCGTCTGTAATTACGACTTTTCGGGGCAAGGAAAGTTCGGATACGCCGTGACTTTGAGCCCATGTGCGAAGATCGGTACGGTTCGCCGCCGGGCAATCAGACAACAGGACAATTTGCTCCCCTTTTTTGGGGTCGGGCTTGATGAGAGCCACATGCTGATTATCGGGCCAAACGGCACAAGCACAATTTTCCACGACTGCAAGAGAAACGGTTTCGCCGCCAATATTGGCAAAGCGTTTGACCCGGCCTCGAATGGCCACATAGCCGTCCTCGTCTATTTCAACTACATCGCCCGTATCATGCCAACCATCTTCAACACTCTGAATAACGCCCGGATTGTCGGTGGTGATATAGCCCATCATAACATTCGGGCCG
>CAZCUM010000002.1:0-147149 GCA_964502015.1 uncultured Robiginitomaculum sp.
CGGTGACAAAATAGGCAAACATAACGCCAAAGGGAATGCCAAGGGCATAGATGGCTAAAGCGCTGGCGCGTTCTTCTTTGGGATAAAGATCTGAGATCATGGAATGTGCAGGCGGGCTACCACCAGCTTCACCAATGCCAACGCCCATGCGGGCCAAGCCAATTTGGACAAAATTATTAGCCATGCCGCTTAAGGCTGTAAAGGCGCTCCACAAAGCCAGTGCCGTAGCCATAATGTTTACGCGGCTATAGCGGTCCGCCAGCCAAGCGATCGGAATACCAGCCACGGCGTAAACGGCGGCAAATACTGGTCCGATTAACAGCCCCATTTGAGTGTTGGTTAAACCCAAGTCAGCCTGAATAAAGGGTGCTAAAATCCCGACAATTTGGCGGTCAATAAAATTAAACCCATAGACAAGTGTCAGCAGGAGTAGAAAAAAAATGCGGTAATTTTTATTGTCTTTCACGGTAATCCCCTGATTGTGTTCTTTGTAATTATTGTTTTACATTAACCCATCTTACATTAGCCCAAGCGTTTTAAAGCTCACTATATTGTTACGCCCTATAATAAGATGATCGTGTACCGCTACGTTTAGAGCTTTGGCAGCGGTGATGATTTGATTGGTCAAGTCTATATCGCTCTGGCTTGGTGTGGGATCACCCGACGGGTGATTGTGGGCCAGTATGATCGCCGTGGAGGATAATTCAAGAGCGCGTTTGATGACTTCTCGCGGATAAACTGGTGCGCGGTCTACCGTGCCTTGGCCCAGGATTTCGTCCGCGATCAAACGGTTTTTCTTGTCCAGAAACACCATCCGAAATCGTTCCTTGCCTTCAAATTGCATGGCGGAACGGCAATAATCCAACAAGGCAGACCAGGAGGATAAAACCGGGCGCGACAGCACGGTTTCCTGAGCAAGTCTCAAAGCTCCCGCTTGCAATATTTTTAAATCCAGCGCGGTTTTTTCGCTAATGCCCTTAACCTCGACCAACAATAGCACGGGCGCACAAATGGTTTCGGCAAAACTGCCAAACCTTGCGATTAAGTCTTTGGCAAGTGGCTTGACATCACGGCGCGGTATGGAGCGAAATAGATACAGTTCAAGCAGTTCATAATCCGCCAATGCCGACACCCCGCCTTCCATAAACCTTGCCCGCAAGCGGTCACGGTGTCCATGATAATGGGGCTTAGGTTTGGGTGCAGGTTTAGTCATAAGGTGGTCGGTCAAAGCCTGCGGGAGATTTGGTGAATATCTCAACCCCGGTGGCCGTCACGCCGAGAGAGTGTTCAAATTGGGCGGTGAGTTTTTTATCGCGGGTCACTGCCGTCCAACCATCCGCAAGAACCTTAGTGTGGGCGCGGCCGAGATTGATCATAGGCTCGACGGTGAAAAACATACCCTCGCGCAATTCCTCGCCTTCCCCGGGATTACCCAAATGCAGGATGTTGGGCGCATCGTGAAACAGACGCCCGATCCCGTGGCCGCAAAAATCCTCGACGACACTACACCGTTCCGCTTCGGCAAATTTCTGGATTGCTGCGCCAATATCACCAACTGTATTGCCGGGTTTGATCTGGGCAATGCCCAGCATCAGCGCGTCATAAGTAATATTGATCAATCGTTCGGCTTTGCGGTTAATTTGTCCGACCGGGTACATGCGCGATGTATCCCCGTGCCAACCATCTACAATTACGGTCACATCAATATTAACAATATCGCCGTTTTTGAGCGGTTTAGAACCAGGGATCCCGTGGCACACCACATGGTTTACGGACGTACAGATCGTGTGCTTATAGCCCCGGTAGCCAAGACAGGCCGGCACGGCACCATTGTCCAGGATATATTCCTGGGCCGCCGCGTCTAACGCTTCAGTCGTGACACCTGGCTTGACCAAAGGCACCAACATGTCCAGGCACGCCGCAGCCAGCTTACCGGCCTTGCGCATGCCTGCAAACGCCTCTGGCCCGTGCAGTTTTATGGCGCCGTCTCGGGTATCGCCCGCCGTGTCGGCTTGTATATAATTCATCATCATGGGCGCTCTATACTATAGATTCTTTTTTATGCCACCACCTTAATTATCAATAATTTGTATGGGGCGCGTGAGCGTTATTTCTTCAGGGTTGATTTTACAAGTATAGCACAAGCTTTGCACCCCTGCCGCTTTGGCCAACTTTAATGCTGCGTGGTATTTAGGGTCAACATCACTGGCAACGCTGAACCGGTCACAATCATCGCGCTGTACCACATAGAGCATAACGGCCCGTGCGCCTTCACCGATCATATTTGTCAGCTCGTTCACATGTTTGGCGGCGCGCACACTGGGGCTATCGGGAAATTCCGCCAAGCCGGGTTGGCGCGAAAGCGTGATGCTTTTCACCTCGACATAGCACGGCGGTTTGTCATCGTTTTCCAGCAAAAAATCAATACGCGAATTCTCTCCGTATTTCACCTCGCGGCGCAGTCTGTCATAACCCACCAATTCAGGGATATTCCCGCCCCGCAATGCTTCTTCCACGATCTTGTTTGGCCATGCCGTATGTACACCGACCAGCGCCCTTTTTGTATCTTGGCTAATTTCAACGATGCGCCAATCGTATTTCAATTTTCGTTTCGGATTATCCGCCTGCGATATCCACACCCGTGACCCGGCTTGTTTCAACCCGGACATAGAGCCAGTATTAGCGCAATGGGCCGTAACCAGAGTTCCGTCTATAAGCTCAATATCAGCAAAAAATCGCTTATAACGGCTGATCAAACGACCTTCGAGCAGAGGAGTTGAAAATTTCATAGGGGCTATATGCGTAAAAAATGCCCAAGGTGCAATTTTTAACTGGCATTAAAGAAATAATTAGCCATATTGCCGCCAAGCTGACCAAAGCCGACGCACAAATGCGGGCGTGGTGGAATTGGTAGACACGCAAGACTTAAAATCTTGTTTCCGTAAGGAAGTGCCGGTTCAAGTCCGGCCGCCCGCACCATGTTTTTTCATAATATCTCATTTAATTCATTGAAATATAAGCATAAAATATTTATCCTTGAAGCGTTAACTCAAAAAATCGATATTTTGTGTGTCAATTTGTGTGTCAATTTGTGTGTCAATTTGTGTGTCAATTTGTGTGTCAATGTGCTATAATTGGGACATGAGAAACTAGGACGCATATCTGATGAAGCGCAATAAGCGTTACCATTATGAGCGTAGAGTGCCTCGTGAATATGCTGATTTCGACAAAAGGCGCTATTTTCGCAAATCGCTTAAAACAACTTCGGTTGATGTTGCGCGTGCAAGGCGGGACGCCCTTGTTGAGGCTGATGATTTATTTTGGGCTGGTGTTTCGAGTGCGGCAGACGGTGTGTCATCAAATGGTAGACAGGCTGAGCAAGCTAGCCAGGCTATCAAGCGCTATGAGGGGGCAAAACGTAGGGCTATGGCAAAAGGATTTATGTATACGCCCAATAGTGAGCTAATTGAACGCACAGACGTTACAGATTTACTCAATAGGCTGGCTGTTCTCCCAGCACACTCATTGCCTAGGCAAGATGAAGCTGAAGCGGTTTTAGGCATAGCCCCAAAGCCCTCTATTCCTATCACGCAGGCTTTTGAGATATATTGCAATCAAATTGCGGTCAGCGACCTTTTGGGTAAATCGGTTACACAAAGGGCAGAATGGAAGAAGATAAAAAAAAGGTCTGTCAGGAATTTTGTGAAAATGCATGGCGACATGGCATTGATGAAATCGGCCGCAAAGAAGCGCGTGAGTTTTATAATTGGTGGGCAAAGAGACTGATACCCAGTGGTAATACCAAAGCCCTTATGCCCAATACGGCCAATCGTGATTTAGGGAATTTACGCAAACTCTATCGGTGTTTTTGGGAATTTGAAGGTGAAGAGGATCGGCTGAACCCATTCCGTAATCTAAACTTCACTGAGCAAGGTGGCAAAGATGTCCCGCATTTTGACGATGACTGGATCAGACAGAAAATGCTAAATCCTGCTATATTTAAGAAACTTAATGCTCAAGCTATATGCTTGGTTTATGCGCTGATAGAAACGGGCTGTCGGCCCAGTGAGATTGCAAATATTTTACCAGAAAATATTGTCCTGGATCATGAAGTCCCGCATATTCGTATTCGCAAGCAAGACAATCGCCAGTTAAAAACACATTCTTCAATTCGGGATATACCGCTTGTTGGGGTGTCATTGGTTGCAATGCGACAAGCTTCCGAAGGGTTTCCACGCTACCATGACAAGGGAAATCTTTTGTCAGTGTCTTTGCTTAAAACATTCAGGCGTCGTGGTCTGTTTCCAACGCCTAATCACCGTATTTATTCCTTTAGGCATTCATTTGAAAAGCGAATGCTAGAGGCTGGCATTGATCACGATTTGCGTTGCCTCTTGATGGGGCATAAAAATACGAGACCGCAATATGGAGATGGTGGGTCACTAGTTTTTCGAAGAGACGAGCTACTAAAAATTATGCATCCAGTACCTGATTGGTTTGAGGGCAGGTTGCAGAAAGTCTGTAAATGAACTGTACAAAATAGCATGTACATATTACTAAGTATGGCTCCGCAAGCAGGATTAGAGCTCCCCAAAAAAAACACAATAAAAACAAAGAGATAGTGGGTTGTGCTGGGCAATTTGATACAAAATGTCGCCGTTTTGTATCACGAATTGTCCGTCTTCGCATAGAAAGATTATCATAGGTACCATGTCCTAAATTGTAAGAGTTTCGACTTGACCTGACGCCTAAGGAAACAAAAGAGGGCGGGCTATCATCCACAGACACAAGGCAAGATTGAGCGCTGGCATCAGACGCTCAAGAGCAGGATATTGCTGGAAAACTACTCTTGTACAAACCACCGGACATCGCCGCTCGTGCCGCTCAGCATATCCTTTTAGGGCAATACCAGAAGGCTCTAGATCTGTCTCATTTATATGAAGGCGGACAGTGTAATTATTAAAAAGGTGTACAATGATAAATGAAAAGATGTAAGGTGACGTATAAATTGATGTGCAATAACGAGCAAGTACAGTATTTTGTCGCCTCAAAAGCGGCTTTTGCGTAGAAAGTTAGCTTATAAAAGATGTACAAAAATAAACAAAAGGATGCGCTATGGAAAATAAAGATTATGATGTTGTCGTTGTTGGTGCGGGGCACAACGGTCTGACCTGTGCGGGCTATTTGGCTGCCGCCGGGCACTCGGTGAAAGTCGTGGAGCGTCGCCACGTCGTCGGCGGTGCGGCGGTCACCGAAGAGATACATCCCGGATTTCGCTGCTCGACAGCCTCTTTCGTGGTTGGCATGCTTGAGCCGAAGGTGATTGAGGATCTGGAGCTTCGGAAATACGGGTTCGAGATAATTAGCCGCTCGGCCGGCGCCTTTCTTCCGCAGATTGATGGGCCTGGTTTTCTCATGCCCCGGACAGTGGAGGCCTCGGTTGAGGCAATTCGGGAGCTTTCGCAACATGATGGCGAACGCTATGCGGCGTTTGATGCCGAACTTATGAAAGTGGCAGATGTCGTGAAGCAGATGGTTCTTGAGACACCGCCAAACTTGGGCGGCGGCATTCGCGATGTGCTGCGCGCGTTAACGGTCGGGAACCGTCTTCGCAAGCTAGACAACGAAACCACCCAGGCCCTTATAAATCAGTTTACGATGAGTATTGGTCACTATCTGGATAACTGGTTCGAGTCGGACTTGCTCAAAGGCATGTTGGCCTTTCCTGCGCTGACCGGCGTGTTCACTGGCCCCTACGCCACTGGCACGGCTTATGGATTGTTGCACCACGCTTGGGGTATGACGAGTGGTACGCAAGGCAAGTGGGACTATACACGCGGCGGCATGGGCGGCATTACCCAAGCCATGGCTCGTTCCGCCGAGGCGCGTGGCGTCGATATACAGCTCAATGCGGGCGTGCAAGAGGTGATTGTAGAAAAGGGTGTCGCCCGCGGGGTCGTACTGGAAGACGGATCCACGATCCGGGCGCGCGCAGTAGTTTCCAACCTTAATCCAAAACTTCTGTTCACCCGCCTAGTTGATCCTAAGTACCAGCCTGCGGCGTTCCACAGGCGAATGCAGACCTGGCGCTGCGGCTCGGGGAGCTTTCGCATGAATGTGGCGCTTTCGGAGCTACCGGATTTTCTCTGCCGACCCGGAACGTTCCAACAGGACCACCATACCTGCTCGATGTTTATCTGTCCGTCGCTGCAATATTGCGAGGACGCCCATCTTAGCGCCACACGGGATGGTTGGTCGGCCAAACCAATCATCAATATGAGTATTCCGAGTACCGTGGACGATAGTTTGGCGCCAGCCGGCGCACACGTAGCGACACTGTTTTGTCAACATTTTGACCCGAATCTCCCCAACGGAAAGTCTTGGGACGACGTTAAAGAAGAGGTCGCCGACCATGTTATTGATACGGTTAACAGCTATGCACCCAACTTTAAACAGTCCGTCATTGCCCGACAAATCCTGACTCCGCTTGATCTTGAACGGGAATTCAGCTTGCCCGGAGGCGATATCTTTCACGGCTCCCAACATCTGGACCAGATCTACGGCCTTAGGCCAGCAGCTGGCTACGCCGATTACCGCACGCCGGTCAAGAACTTGTATATGTGCGGTGCGGGCACGCACCCTGGCGGTGGCGTCTCGGGCGCACCAGGCCACAATGCCGCACACGAGATGATCCGAGATTTCAAATCGAGAAAGTTAGCGTAAGTCGATGAGGCAGAGATATTGTTCGGGGCTGACTTCGGCACGTCATACAATATCCTGCGCCATCAACAATTGATGCTGATGATGTGTCATAAATGTACATCAAAAAAAAGGCAATGTTTAAGAATGAGTTAATTAAAGGGTGAGCAAAAAGAATTTTTCATTATCCTGTCAAGTGTTGTAAAAAGCAAATATCTTATGTTGTCAGCCTGTAGCTACTGATTGACATGTTCATGTAAACACGCAAAAAATACCACTAAACTAGGCGCTAATTACGAGCGTGGGTGTAAAGCCCTGACTTCAGCGACTTGACGAGGCTCTAAATTGTAAGATGTAATTTATAATCCACCAATGGTTGACATCAAAAAAAAACGTGCAATACTGAAAATAAATGTTGTACAAAAATAATCAATGTGATACTGGTGCGTAAATGTTTTTTGTCTAGGTCGTTAATTTTATTGCGTCCACATGTAAAGCGGGGGGCTCGTCTTAGGCTCTATTCGTTATTCGGAAGCTAAAAAAGGGGAATAAAAATGTACTCTATTAGTACGCTAGGAAAATTTTTTACTATATTAGGATTGGTGTTTGCCGTTTCGCTAACGGGCGCGAAGGTCTCTGTAGCGCAAACTGATGATAGTTCAGCAAGTGCTGATACTGGGTTTGTGCTCGACGAGGTCATTGTGACCGCTACCAAGCGCTCACAATCATTACAGACCGTTGGTGTTTCTGTATCTGCTTTTTCACAAGACGCCATAGAGAGGTTGAACCCTAGCGATTCGAATGAGATTTTGCTGCAGGTGCCTAACCTTGGTATTAATGCGAATGCAGGGGCGACAAATGCAAACATTTTCTTGCGCGGTGTTGGTTCTACGGGCATAAGTTTTAATTTGCAAAGTGGCGTCGGAATATATTCCGATGAGGTTGTATTAAATTCTCCTGTGGTCAATATATTGCAGCTTTATGACCTGGAGCGTGTCGAGGTGTTGCGCGGGCCACAAAATACACTTTATGGCCGAAACACAACAGGTGGTGCCATTAATTTTATAAGCAAGAAGCCGGTTGTTGGCGGTGACCCGGATGGGCACCTCACAACCACATTTGGGCGCTTTAACCAAGTGGATGTGGATGCTGCTTATGGGGCGCCAATAGGCGATGCTGCCGCGTTCAGAGCTTCAGTGAAATATCAAACTAGGGGTGGTATTAGGACAAATTTGCTGACCGGTAATGATGACGTAAACCGTGAAAAATTTGCTGCTCGTGCTCAATTGGCTTTTGAGCCTAGTGAAAATATAACAGCAAATCTTAAAGGGCATATTGAGCGTGTGCGAAGTGACAATATCCGCTACAAGGTTATCGGCGGATTTGATCCAAATAATCTGGCCTTACCGTGCGCAACGCCCAACGTTCTTGGTGCCTGTGCTAATGGTAACGGTTTTGTTGACAGTGCTGACCCAAGAGAAATATCTGCTGACCTTATAAATCCCAGAAATGATGTCGATGCTGGTGGTGTGTCTTTGCAGGTTAATATTGATTTTGATAATTTTGTCGTTACTTCGATATCAGCCTATGAGGAGAACAACCAGCTTTTGTCTGAGGATTCAGATGGTTCGCCGGCTTCAGGCTTTCATTTCTTCCTGGATAATGAGCAAAACCAGATTAGTCAGGAAATTAGAGTGGCTTCGAATACCGACCAGCCACTTTCATGGATAGTTGGTGGCTATTACTTTAATGAGAATGTTAGTGGGCAGACAGGGCCTCTTTTTGGTACCCCTATGGGGACTATGGTGGTTCAATCATTTGCAGAGTTTGATAATACAACGCTCTCTATTTATGGTGAGGCTGCGTATGACGTAAGCGATAAAGTGACCTTAAAGGGCGGTATTCGTTATGGCTCTGACAATATCAAAGGGCGGGCGGCGGCACTTCTGGCGTTCCCAGGTTTTTTACCTGGTATCGATTTGGATGCTTCATTGCTCGGCGGCAATCCGTTGCCGTCATTCGACGTTCTTGCGGACATTGCAACAGCCAACGGCATCGGTGTTTTCACTAACGGCGCAGTAGGCGGAGGACCAAACCGGTTGATTTTATTAGGCGGAGAGACTGATCCAACGGCAAATATAAATGATACAACTTTCAACAATTGGGGTGCTACGCTTGGTGGTGAGTTCACACCATCAGACGATGTGCTGGTTTACGCAAAGTGGAGCCGCGGGTTTAAGTCGGGCCGTTTTAGTCCAGCGCCAATGTCCCTTATGCTGCTTGATGCAACGACGGGTCGCAATTTGGCGGATACCCCCATACGGCCTGAAACGATCAATGCCTATGAAATTGGCGTGAAAACCCAATTTGCAGATAACCGGGCGCGCCTAAATGCCGCCGTTTTCTTTAACGACTACAAGGATCAGCAAATCAACCAAGCAATTGGCGGTCAATTTGAAGTCATCAATGTCGACTCCACAATATATGGTGGTGAAGTAGAGTTAAATTTGTTGCCTTTTGAAAATGCCTTTATTGATCTTGGTGCCGGATATTTAAACACCAAAACAAAAAACCCAAATGCAAACCCCCTCATAGGTGCCAAGTTGCCACAAGCACCTAGCTTCACAGCCAATTTAGCGATTAGACGAGAATGGGATTTGGAGAGCGGGGCAGTGCTAAGCGTCGGTGCTGACGGTAGATATACGGCCGCAAGGTTCTTCAATCTGGCGAATAGTGCAGCGGACGATTCTTACTTTATTACGAGCGCACAAGCATCGTATACATTTGGCAGTGACAATCGTTATAGAGTCGCCTTATGGGGCAAGAATATTTTCGACGAAGTGTACTTTGTGAACAGGTTTGCTGCGTTCTCAGCGGGGGCGGATACAGTTCTTTTGTCTGACCCAGCTACGTATGGTATCACTATGACAGCCAGGTTGAAGTAAACCTACCCGTACACACTAACGCTACTATTTAGCCCATTGTCCAATTCGAGGTGAATTACCTATATACTGTGTAATTCACCTCGGTTGGTAATTTTATAATATCTTGATAAACTTGGCCAAGTTAGTGGACTATTGTCTTATAATGTTGTGAATATAGGCGTGAAGTGACACAATAATAAGAAACACCATTGTATGAAAAACCCTACGCAAAATAAAAATATGGCAGCCAAAGCCCATAACAAAAATGGCAAGAATAAAACTCAAACAGCGTCCGCTTCGCGCCAGCTACAATCCTCAAATTTCTTAATCTTGCTCATCATTGGGGTTTGCTTTTTTCTGTCAGGCTTTTCCGCGCTGATTTACCAAATTGCCTGGCTAAAAAACCTAAGTTCCATATTTGGTACATCCCATATTGCCGTCGCCACGGTATTGGCGGCATATATGGCGGGGTTGGCATTGGGGGCTGGGCTTGCCGCACGTTTCATAACCAATGTCAAGCGGCCCATATTACTCTACGGCGTGCTAGAGGGCATTATTGCAGTAACTGCTTTATTGGTGCCAACTCTACTGGCTGCGACGCAGCTCATGTTGACATATTTATATGGCGGCCAGAGCGCACCTGTCTCGTCTGGCGGCTTAGGGCAAACGCTCTTCTACCTGGTCGCAACATTTATAATCCTAGGCGTACCGACGACCGCCATGGGGGCAACATTGCCAATTTTATCGCGCTATGTTGTCACCAAGACGGATGATATCGGCCCGCGTATTGGCTGGCTTTACGGGATCAATACATTGGGCGCCGTATTTGGTACATTGATAGCCGCTTTTTTACTGCTTCCCTATATTGGTTTGATGTTAACATTGATTGTCGGTGCTTTGGTCAATGGTCTGATTTTTGTACTGGCAATTTTACTTCAGAAAAAAATTGAAAAATCAAAGACCGCATCACAGAAGAAAAATAAACCCGACATTGATCTTAGGCCTGCCAGGGTTTTTCACTGGGTTATGCCGCTGATATTTGTATCCGGTTTGGTTTCGTTTATTTTGGAAGTTTTCTGGACACGTTTGTTGGCGCACATTTTTGGCGGTACAATCTATGCGTTTTCGGTTATGCTTGCCAGCTTCTTGTTCGGAATAGCCCTCGGCGGCTATGTTGCCGGACGGCTCACCTTGGATGTGAGCCGGGCAAAGACGATCTTTATTGGCGCGCAAATACTAACGGCTGTCCTGTCATTTTTAGCGTTTTGGCTTATCCATTTCTGGGTGCCGACAACGGCACCTCTATTGTTAAAGGTCGTTTACGCATTTTGCGTTATAACCCCGTCGGCATTTTTTATTGGCGCAAGTTTCCCGACGGCTGTTCGCCTAGCCACCAATTCCCCAGAGCAAGTTGCGCATATTTCCGGTAGCATTTACGCGTGGAATACGGTTGGGGCTATATTTGGTTCTATCGCGGCAGGGTTCTTTATACTGCCCATATTGGGATTTGGCCCGACACTTGGCTTGGCAATACTCCTGAACGGGGCGATTGCCTTGGCGTGCATGGTTTTGTCAAAACCGCCGCGCAATGCGCTGATCGCAACTGTAATGGTCGTCGGATTGTTAGGGGTCTTCACCCAGTTTTTGCCCCGGCCTGATAAAATCCTTTACGCACAATTTGCCGGCCAACAAACCCGGGGCGAAGAGGTTTACTATGGTGTCGGGAGGTCCGCGACCGTGATGATGCGTGAACTGGACGGGTTTTACTACATCTCCAGCAACGGACTTTCCGAATCTGCTGTCAGCAGAAAGGGCGCCCCGCCCTATAATTTATCACAAAAATGGTTGGCGGGATTGCCAGCGCTGGCCCGGCCCAATGCTAAAACCATGCTGGTCATTGGTTTGGGCGGTGGTGTTGCACTCGAGGGTGCACCCCCAAATATTTCAGAGATTGACGTGATTGAGCTGGAGCCAGAAATTCTACGCGCAAACCAGTCGATTTCCAATGTTCGCAATAGGGATCCTCTTTTGGATCCGCGGACAAACCTGATATTAAATGATGCACGAAATGCCATTATGCTGACGGACAAAAAGTATGATATTATTGTCTCTCAACCATCCCATCCCTGGACAGGTGCTGCCGCCAATCTGTACACACAGGAATTTTTGGCAGCGGCAAAAACCCATCTTAACGACGACGGTGTGTTCTTACAGTGGATTAACTCCAGATTTGTGGATCAAGAATTGCTCAATGTGTTGATGAAAACCATCGTCGATCAGTACGAGTTTGTAGAGCTATACCGTCCCGAAGCGGAAGTTCTGTTCTTTGTCGCATCTGATAGCCCAATTGACATATGGGACGGGGCTCAGCATGGCCGAGAGGCATTTGCCGAAAACTATAAACACTACAATCATTTGGGGATGCGGGGGTTAGAGGATGTAGCTATAATGGCGCTGCTTGATAATCAGGCCATTCACCATATGGCAAAAAAATCCAGTATCAATACAGATGACAAGAACAGACTAGCTTTTTTTAGTAAATATAATGCCGACGGTTTGACCAATGATGATCTTTCGGCGTTATTTGAAAAATATGATCCGTTAGCTAAAGTGTTACGCACACCAGACCGTGTAGGCCTGGACGTGTTTTATATTACCGAACAGATGTTGAGGTATGATGCTTTCAAGCGCGCCGCGTTCATCAATTCTATTCTTGATGATCCTGCTGAAAAGGCAACCATGAGAGCACTGAGTATTGAGTACGGGGGCGATACCCAATTGGCTTTGGAGCTTTATAAAGTAGCCCTCAATTATGATCCAAATTACAACCCCGCCCAATTGGCTTTATTGCGGTTGAACCTCGGCTCCCTAGCCCAGCAGTCCATTAGTGCGCAAGTTGCGAAGATAGCCAACGAACAAATCGGCTCAAATAGAAGTGTCTTGGAGGCTTGGGTTTTTGGTGCATCGGGTGATTTTGAAAAGGTCGCAAGCTTGGATAAAAACTTGGCAGACGTAAAACCAACCTCAATCCTGTACCCTATTGCGGTAAAGCTGAGAGTTGACTGGAGAATAGTCGTTGCTCACGCCCAAAAAGATCAGGGCATTGCGGCTGAAGCGCTTGAAATACTCGACAGCCTGTTAGCAAATTACTGGAGTACGGATTTGTATTTAACGCGTGCCTGGTGCGGGTATTTATCAAACCAACCAGATGTATTCGTCGAATCCGTTGCCGTCGTTGTGCGCCAAACCCGTACAAGATTAAAATCTTCAAGCGGTGCCAACGAGGGTATAAATACCGATGATGCTCGTGAACTGGCAGCAAGGTTGCAGAGAATTTTACCTGTATTGGTGAATATGTCCAAGGGGGAACAATCTGGACGGTTGGCAATGGTTCGCGATGACCTACAGGATTTACTGGTACAAATAACTAGGCAGTAATTGAATGCTTCACCTCGTAAAAACCCCGCCCTTAATTTTCTTAATGGCTCTATCTACTTTATTAGTAAGCTGTGAAGGTCAGAATAAATTCGGTACGGCGCAGATAAATTCAGAACAAAAATGCCAGGATTGCCACCTGGAGCAAACCCGGGAATGGGCCAATTCGGACCACGGCAAAGCCGTACAACACGCAAACGCCAATACGGTGCTTGGCAATTTTGAAAATCAGACGATCAGTGTCAACGGCGTGACATCCAGCTTCTTTAAAAAGGGCGACGCGTTTTGGGTTAACACCGAGAGCAAAGACGGCAGGCTGAAAGATTTTAGAATTGAATACACATTTGGTGTTCAGCCGCTCCAGCAGTATTTGGTCAAAATGGACAACGGCAAATATCAGGTCTTGCCGCTTTCGTGGGATAGCCGCTCGGACGAACAAGGTGGACAGCGTTGGTTTCATATTTACGGGGACGACCTTGTGCGGCCAACTGACCGTTTGCATTGGACACAGCCTCTACAAAATTGGAACGGTATGTGTGCCGATTGCCATTCGTCAGGGTTAAAACGAAACTATGACGTCAATAGGGATACATTCTCAACACACTGGGACAGCATAAATGTGGGGTGTAAATCTTGCCATATTGTGGCGGCAGGACATGAGGATAAAGAGCATGAGGTCAAACAAGACAAGTCTCAAAACGGGAATTGGGCATTTGCAGAAAATGCTTCGATTGCGCACTGGGTGGGTGAGAATGGGCAAAGCCGGGATCAAAGCCAAATCGAGACATGTGCGGCTTGTCATTCCCGGCGCACCCCTTTAACCGACGGCTTTGATGCAGGGGGTAAATTCCTGGACAGTTTTAGCCCTGCTCTCGTCCTGCCGCCGGATTATTTTCCAGACGGAAAAGTCCGTGATGAGAATTATGTATGGGGTTCATTTTTGCAAAGTAAAATGTACCAATATGGCGTTATATGTTCAGACTGCCACAACCCCCATACGCTCGGAACCAAAGCCCCTGACAATGCTTTATGTGCGGCCTGTCACAAGGCTGAGGTTTTCGATACGCCCGGCCATACGCGACATGAGGTTGGATCTGAAGCGGCGCTGTGCGTAAATTGCCACATGGGAGAACGGACTTATATGCAGGTGGATAAGCGCCGGGATCATAGCTTTCGTGTGCCGCGTCCGGGTCTTGGCCACCAGATCGGCGCACCAGATGTATGCACGGCTTGTCATAGCGATAAAACCCAAATCTGGGCCCAAGACAATATCGACACCTGGTTCGGTACAACAGACGCGGTGCCGCTTCATTTTGGCTTGGTGGTTGACCGTGTTTTGAACGGTAAGTCGGGCGCAGAACATGATCTTAAAACCTTGCTAACAGATGATAACGTGCCGGCAATTATTAAGGCCAGCCTATATGCCTTGCTGTCCTATTATCCTAATGGGGATAGTCTTGCATATCTACAGACGGGCCTGAATTCCAAGGAGACTCTGCACCGCATTGGCGCACTAAAAGCTTATGAAATCATTCCGCTGACGCGCCGGGTAGAGATGCTGTTGCCGTTACTTTCCGATCCGCGCCGCGCCGCGCGTGTCGAAGCTGTGCGGGCGCTTGCAGGCGCGGGGCAAGAGCATAAGCAAGCCGAACGAGAGCTTTTAATGGCAGAACAGGTCTCTGCATGGCGCGGAGAGGGGCGGGCTAATTTGGCAGAGTTTTATCGAAGCCGCCGTGAAAACCAGGAGGCTATAAAGCATTATCTGGCATCACTAGACATCGACCCGTATTTTGGGGCCAGCTTTGTCAATCTTGCGGATATATACCGCGAGCTTGGTGATGATCCAAGGGGCATGGATGTGTTGAAGGCAGGGTTGACGGGGCAGGCTGATGATGCGGATTTAAACTTTTCTATGGCGCTAAATCTTATTCGTCAAAAACGGCCAAAAGACGCTTTGTTTTATTTGAAAAATGCCAATGAAAATGCGCCCGCTAATGCGCATTATGCCTATGTGCGTGCCGTAGCGCTGAATGATATGGGGCATGTGGGCCAAGCATTAAGTGTTTTAGAAACTGCCGTGAAACATGCGCCGCAAAATGCCAATTTAAACTATATGCTTGCCTTGATTTATCAACAAAAAGGTGACTTTGAAAGCGCGTTTACCCATCTCAAATTATTGGAAATACGCTTTCCGGACAACCAGAACATCAAAAACCAGATAGACGTGCTAGAAAAACGATTAAAGCAAAAATAAACGGTTAAGCCGATACGTAATCGGCGCGCTTATTTTGAGGCCGAGTATAGGCTTGCCGTATGAAGCCCGCCGTAAATTTCCCATTGCATCATGTCATCAGGATTATGAATTTTCACTTCTAATAGAGTTTCTCTCGGCTTTGTGTATGTGTATTCTCGTACAATCCCTTGAGTGGGAAAATCGTCAACATGTCGGTGAGTTGCGTCACGTTCATCATAACTAAGCCCTTCAATACGCGGGACACAAAAAGCATAAATAATCAGCATATTTCCGGTTTTTGGAAGTCGGTGGGCGTCGCCCATAGCCCAACTGTTGCATGAGTCGTCATCAGAAAGTTGTTCTGTGGAAGACCAAAGTTGCCGCACGGTCATGGCGTCTTCGTCAACTTTAAACTCTACACCACGGCTAAAAGTTTGGTCAGGGGGTAAGGGTTTATCGAATGGTCGCGCTTGCAATATACCATTGTCAAACATGACAAGCGTATCTTCAGCGGTTATACGGGGGTTGTGTCCATGAAAAGGCCAGCGAAAATTATCGCCAATTGGTGTGAGTAATTTGGATTGAAACTCTTCGCTCCAACCCTGGTGGTCGCCTAAAATCCAATTTATCTCGCTGGTTTCCCGGTCAATGCTAATGATGGCGTCTTGTACACGCAGGGAAATAAGAATGTCATTTCGGACGGGGTCGTAAGTGACGCCATTTGCGTGTGTCCAGTCCAGATGATCTGTAAAGCCGCGCGTATGCCAATAAGGCTCGAACAGACCGTATCCAATACGGTTTATATCCAGGTGGTCAAATGCGTTCCACCGCCAGAGAATTTCACCGGTTTTTGAAAACTGAATAACAGAATCGCCCATAACATTTTGGGTCTTACGCGGCGCATCCGGATCGGTTGTACTCGTGTAATAATTAGGGATGGAACGGGGGTTGGCTGAAAACGCCAGGAAATCACCATTTGGCATTTCGTGGGGTTGATGGTGAAGCGTTTGGATGCCTTTAATTGGTATGGGGTTGTCTGACGCAAATTTGGTTTTCCGGCGGTTTTCGGCATACCATTCGCCAACAACATTTCCGAGCATATCAATTTCGATAGATCTAAAATCAGCAAGATGGAAGAATAAATTGCCATTTTCCAATTGGTCAACACCAGAAATCCGCGTGTCAGATACATAGTACCACACAACCTCTCCTGCCGTGTCGAGTATAAGTAGTAAAGACCAATTTCGCGTGAAACTCATCTGCGCTGGCGTTAGCCAGAGTGGGCGCCCTATTGCTCGGCGGCGGACGCTTAATATGGTATATCCAGGTTCCAGGCGGTCTGTGAGCGCTTTGTTGACGTCTATTGTTGGAAAGTTTAAACCCGAAACCGGCAAAGGCGGGGCTTTGTATGTGAGCATATGTTTGGCCTGTGTGGTTTCGTTATTTTCGTTTGTGATAGAAACTTTGATCTGGTGGGTGCGCCCAGCCCGCATGCCAAGAAGGATATGGCCGTCAGGTGTAATGTTCTGTTTGTCGAAATTGATAGACCAATTACGATCGCCGTCATCAATCTCAATAAGTGTTGCCACGCTTTGGTCTGGCGTAAACTTCAGGATTGCCGCCAATGGTGCGCGGGGGTTAGGGTTTTGCATTATACTCGGCTGTTGAACAAATTTTGGTTGGCTGGTATTGGTATTTTTAAGCCACAAAAAAGCCAATAGGGCGCTCAGTAAAAATATCGGGAGGACTACGCGAAGAACCAATTTCATAAACTCATACCTTATAATAACTATATATTGGATGTCGAGACCTTGAAATTGGCTGCCATCCACCTATTCCTGTATAGTGCTTAATGCAAGTAATGTACAACAAAAAAACATGCTAACTTCATGGCGGTTAATGTATCGCCACGACAAAACAATAAAACCCCGTTAAAAGGGCCGAAAAATGAAAGTGTCTGATGTTGTATTTATTCCCTTTCATAACGCCCTTTTATATAGTACAACAAAAATGAATAGATGACGTTTTATGAGGTGCGAAATATGAGAAATTTAGAGAATAATTATGGCCGGGCAACTGGCGGGTGGTCTGGGCGCGTTTTAAGAAAGCCGCTTGGGCTTGCGGTGGTCTGCGCGGCGCTTTTCATGGTCACCGCCTGTGCTGACAAAAAAACCGCCGAGAAAGGTGATGTGGACGCGGCGGAGCGCCCAAACATCCTTCTGATACTGGCTGATGACCTTGGTTATTCAGACATCGGCCCATTTGGCGGCGAGATACATACGCCAAATTTGGAAGCTCTGGCGTCGTCTGGCCTGACGATGACCAACTTTCATGTCCATACCGTGTGTACGCCAAGCCGCGCCATGTTGCTAACCGGGGTTAACAACCATCTTTCTGGAATTGGTACCATGGCCGGAGAACAGCGCGGCGCGCAAATTGGTGCGCCTGGATATGAATCCTATCTGAACAAGAGAGTTGTCACGATTGCATCGCTTCTGAGCGGTGCGGGTTATGAGACAATGATTTCTGGCAAGTGGGATATGGGCGGCAGAAACGATGATGCGTACCTGCCCAATAAACGTGGTTTTGAAAAATCTTTCGTCTTGGTTGAGGGCAGTGCAGATCATTTCAGGTCATTTCCTGCGCTCGCAGAATTAGACAAAGTTCATTACATAGAAAACGGCCAAAGTGTTGAACTGCCGGACGATTTTTATTCGTCCGACTATTATGCCACAAAGATCATCGAGCAAATTGGTGACAGAAAAGAAGATGAACGGCCTTTCTTTGCTTATCTGTCCTTCACGGCACCCCATTACCCGCTGCAAGCGCCAGATGAATACATAGAAAAATATGCGGGCGTGTATGAAAAGGGCTATGACAATATTCGCCTAGAACGCATGCGTAAAATGAAAAGCGCCGGGATTATCGCTCAAAACATGGAGCACACGGATCCGTCGGACGTTTGGCCTGATTGGGATGAGCTGTCTCCGGAAATGCGTGATTTATAAGCTACCCGGATGCAGGATTACGCTGCCATGGTAGAGTCTATGGATACAAATATTGGCCCCGTTATCAATCACCTCAAGGCCATAGATGCCTATGAAAATACTGTGATTATCTTTCTGTCGGATAACGGAGCCGATGGCGGCAACCCGCTTGACTGGGGCCCTCAGTATTACAATTGGGCCGAAACGAACTTTGACCTAAGCCTTGAGAACACGGGCCGTCCCAATTCCTATGTCTGGTACGGCCCGCAATGGGGACATGTATCATCAGCACCCTTTAGACTTTTCAAAGGATTTGCAACAGAGGGCGGTACACGGTCACCAACGATTATAGCACATCCGGGACGGATCAAGCCGGGCAAGATGTCAAGTGAATTTGCTACAATCCTTGACCTGCCGGCAACCATACTTGAGCTTGGTAAAGTGGAGCACCCTGGAACAACGTATAAGGGCAGGACGGTCTATCCCCAGGAGGGCAAGTCGCTTGCGAATTTTTTGTACAAAAACGAAAAACCTGTTCATGGGGCTGAAGAGGTGTTCGTAACTGAAATATTTGACCGCCGTTCGGTTCGCAAGGGCGATTGGAAAATCCTTTGGAGTAATCCGCCTTGGGGCGAAAAAGGCTGGGAGTTGTTTAATATTGCGGTTGATCCTGGGGAGCGGAACAATCTCGCTAATGTTAACCCGGAAAAAGCCGAGGAGTTATTAAATGCTTGGCGTGACTATGGTAAGCGCAATGGGGTGATTACGGTAGATGACTATTATATGGGGTGGACGAATGCCATGAGCCATTTCACATGGCTGCCACCAAGCATGAGGGAAGACCAAGATCAAAGGCAAGCTCAGGAACAATAGACCCGTTAGGTTAGTGCATGAATGCATAATGTAGATTAAAAATGATTTGCTTGCGTATTATGGAGATTGGAGACATGAAAATTATAAGAACTTGGCGAAATATATTACCTGGTTTGAGGTGGATGGTTGTTGTTGCCTCGCTCGGCTTTGTCAATCTTACCGCTTTTGCGCAAAATTCAGGCACTTTTGGCGATGCCGATATGTCGGAAATTGATTACCGAAAACCTGTCGCCACCCCAGTCCTTATGTGCAAAGAACTTGTGCGGCTGGGCGAATTGAATTTTTCGGTTATTTCAGCAACATTGGTTGCGGCCCAAAAAGACCTGCCGGCTTATTGTAAAGTTGAGGGTGTTATTCAGCCTGAAGTTCGGTTTCAATTGAAATTGCCGACGGACTGGAACGGGCGGATATATATGGTGGGAAATAGAGGTTTGGCGGGCGACCCATCAAGTGACCCCTTCGTGACAAATGCAACAAATAAAGGGCTACGCCACGGGTTTGCAACATCTTATACGGATACGGGTCATACGAATACACTGTACCCTGGTGCGAAATTTGCCCATGATAATATGTCGACTTTGGTCGATTTTTCGTATCGCGCCGTACATGTAACAATTCTGGTATCAAAGCAATTGGTTCGCGCATATTACGGCCAGGATGCCAGTTATAGCTATCGCGATGGATGTTCAAGAGGCGGTTATCAAGGCCTCATATCGTCGCAAAAATACCCATATGATTTTGACGGTATCGTAGCAGGTGCCCCGCTTGTCGACACTGTTGCGACCACAATGAAGATGGGGAGGCTTTCCAAAATAATTAGCAAGGCAGATCTAAGTCTTGGGCAAGTAAAACATATTGCAAATGTAATATATGAAAAGTGTGATAAACTTGATGGTCTTGAGGATGGTCTTATTGATGATCCTAGGCAGTGTAAGTTTGAACCTATTAAAGATGTGGCGAGATGTGCAGGGACGCCAGCCGCTGGGGCGCAATGCTTAAGCCTTGAGCAAGCGCAGTTACTTACAGAGTTTTATAAACCATACTATGTTGACGGTAATTTGGTGCATACGCGAATGCTGGTCGGGTCTGAACGCGGGGACAACGAAGACCCGGCAAAGGGCATGTTTTCTAAAAAGGATACGGGTTGGAATTTTTGGGTATATTCTGAAGGAAATCCGCAGACTATATGGGCCGAATATGGTCTATCATTTCTCCAATATATGGCGGTAGAACCAGATCAGCTAGAACTTGAATTAAAGGATATTGATTATAATGAATGGGCCCGCAAAGACATGCAACTCATTCGTGAATTGTCCTATAGTGAAGACCCTGACCTTTCAGCTTTTAAGGAAAACGGCGGTAAAATGATTACCTATTTTGGCTGGGCTGACCAAGCCTTAAACCCGATGGCTTTTTTAAATTACTATGAGGCTGCGCAGAAGAAAACCAAAGACCTTGAAAGTACATATCGGGCATTTATGGTGCCAGGCATGTTCCATTGTAATGGCGGCTTGGGCCTGGATAGTATTGATGCAATGACTCCGCTGATCAATTGGGTGGAAGCAGGAAAAGCCCCCGACCAGATTATTGCCAAGCGGTGGCGCGGCGGTAAAATGAAGATGAGCCGCCCTATTTGCCCTTACCCGCAAGTGTCTAAATATAGTGGTAGTGTCGACATAAATGTAGCTAAGAATTTTAAGTGCCAAGCTCCGTAAAAATATATTCAGCCGGCATGTTCATTGCTGATAGAAAATAATGTGAAATAATGAGTGATATAAAAATATTGGAGATTCCTAAATGGGGGCTGTCTATGGAAGAAGGCACGCTCGTTGGCTGGCATATAGGAGAGGGCGACAGTTTTTCGGAGGGCGATGAGCTTTGCGATATCGAGACCAGCAAAATAACAAATGTTTACGAAGCCCCATTTTCGGGTGTATTGCGTAAGATATTAGCTGAGGTCGGTGAAACGCTTCCCGTAAAAGCCCCCATTGGTTTGGTGGCAGATGCTTTAGTAACGGATGATGATATTGACACATTTTCGGCTAGTTTATCCGGCAAAACGGATGTAAAGTCAGTAGATAGTAATGTTGAGGTTCCAGCGCCCAGCCAGATACCAAAAGACAATTTGACAACGGAAGCCAAAGATACGCCCATAGCCCTGGATGCGCAAACAAACATACCAACAGGGTTGCAGAAAGGCGGAGATGATACAGAAATACTTGCAACTTTGCATGGACGGAAATTTGCAAAACAGCTAGGCGTAAATTTGCAAAATGTTTCTGGTAGTGGTCGGCGTGGCAGGATATCTAAAAAAGATGTCATTAAGGCTATCGCGGAAAACGGTGGTAGTATAGGCGCGGAAATTGGGGCTACTGCTCAAGGTCAAACAGAAACCATAGACGGTAAGGCGACGCCTCTTGCCAAGCGAGTGGCAATAAATCTAGGTGTAGATATTCGGGACTGTACCGCATCTAATCCGCAAGGGCGAATAGATAAGGCGGCCGTTATTCGCGCCCATGAACCGGGCGTCAAAACTATAGCGACACTCCCGAGTGTCCAACACAAAATATCGACGGGAGCAGGTTCTGAGCTTAGTTCAATGCGTAAAACCATAGCGGCAAGGCTTCAGCAATCAAAACAGCAAGCACCTCATTTTAGACTGGTTATAGATTGTAAAATTGATGAATTGTTGGCGGCTCGCAAGCTGATAAATGACAATTTCCCTAGTGTAAAAATAACGGTGAATGATTTACTTGTTAAGGCCTGCGCGGAAGCATTGGTCAAAAACCCTGATTGCAATGTCCAGTTTGATGGTCAAACATTGTACAGGTTTGAGGATGTGGACATCACCATCGCTGTAGCATTGGAGGGTGGTCTCATCACACCAAAAATAACCAATGCCAACAAGAAAGGTCTATCTGCCATATCTACAGAAGCCGCTGATTTGATCAAGCGTGCAAAAGAGGGGCGCTTAACGCCAGATGAATATCAGGGCGGAACATTTACGATTTCTAATTTAGGGATGTTCGGGATCAAAAACTTTGACGCGATCATTAACCCGCCGCAATGCGCTATATTAGCCGTAGGGGCAGGAGAAAAGAGAAATATCGTAAAAAATGACACGTCAGTTATTGCAACGATTATGACGCTGACATTGTCGAGTGATCACAGGGTGATTGACGGTGCAACGGGGGCGAAATTTATGCAAACATTAAAAGGGTTGATTGAAAACCCTGCGCTCATGGCGCTCTAAAATTATTTCAAGCCTACAATTAAGGAGAAAAATGTGGCTCTGAACAGTAATGAGCTTTCCACCGCATACCGCATTATGAAAACAATACGAGAGTTTGAAACGCGGATTGCCAAAGACTATGCTACGGGGGTCATACCAGGTATGACCCACCTTTATATAGGTCAAGAGGCTGTCGCAACCGGCGTTTGCATGCATTTGGGTGATGAGGATTATATCGCCTCAACCCACCGGGGTCATGGTCACTGTATTGCTAAAGGCTGCGATGTAGAGGGCATGGCTTTGGAATTATACCGAAAGGCTGGTGGTCTGTGCAAAGGCAAGGGAGGCTCAATGCACATTGCCGATATTTCAAAGGGCATGTTAGGGGCAAATGCCATTGTTGGCGGTGCGCCGCCTTTGGCAATCGGGGCGGCCTTATCGGCAAAAACCAAGGGGAATAATAAAATTGGACTGGCTTTCCTTGGCGAGGGGGCGGCTAACCAAGGGACAACATTTGAAGCCATGAATATGGCCGTTGTCTTAAAGTTGCCGGCAATATTTATTATTGAAAATAATGGCTACGGCGAACACACGGGCGCAGAATACGCATCGGGAAACGACTTAACCATTCGAACCAATGGATTTGGCATCCCAACGGTAAAGGTGGACGGGACGGATGTATTTGCCGTTTACGAAGCCATGGAAGCCGCTGTTCAACGTGCGCGAACCGGGGGCGGCCCTTCAGCTATCGAGGCCATGGCCAAAAGATGGCATGGGCATTATGAAGGCGATCCGCAACTGTATCGTGATAAGGCAGAAATTGAAGCAACCCGGAAAAATGAAGATCCGCTTGTGAAGTTTCGTGACAGAGTGCTGCAAGACAAATCACTAAAATTAAGCGAGATAGAGCAATTGGATACCGACATCATTAAGCTCGTAAATTCTGCAATTGATAAGGCAGCCCTTGCCCCTGACCCTGCACCGGAAGAATTGCTAACCGATGTCTATGAGACGTATTAAGGAACGATATCATGCCTATAAAAAGTTTTCGTGAAGCCATAAATGAGGCTATCCGTCAGGAGATGCAGGCGGACGCTTCGGTCATTCTGATCGGCGAGGACATCGCTGGCGGACATGGGGGGATACCTGGAAGTGAGGGTTCCACCGGCAGTATGTTTGGCGTTTTGAAGGGCCTTTATCACGAATTTGGGCCGGAACGGGTCATCGATACACCTATCTCGGAAAGTGCGATCATAGGCGCGGCGGCAGGCGCAGCACTAACTGGCTTGCGCCCTGTGGCAGAGCTGATGTTTATGGATTTTTTTGGCGTTTGCTTTGATCAAATTTATAATCAGGCTGCCAAATTTCGGTACATGTTTGGCGGGCAAACTTCAACGCCTATGGTTATACGCGGTGCTGTTGGTGCGGGGTTTGGTTCTGCTGCGCAACACTCACAGGCCCTGTGGCCAATATTTACGCATATTCCTGGCATAAAGGTCGTTTTACCGTCTTCTCCTTATGATGCTAAAGGACTGATGATACAGGCGATAAGGGATAATGATCCTGTCATGTTTCTTGAGCATAAAGTTCTTTACGATTTAAAGGGCGAAGTTCCAGACGAACCATATGCGATCCCTTTTGGCGAAGCGAATGTTGCGCGGGAAGGCAATGATGTAACGATCGTTGCATTTGGCCGTATGGTGATATTTGCGTCCCAGGTTGCAGATAAACTTGCTGGTGAAATTTCTGTGGAGGTTATTGATCCTCGAACAACATCACCGCTGGATACGGAAACCATATTGGAAAGTATCGAGCATACAGGGAGGTTGGTGGTAGTTGATGAGGCGAACCCTTTATGTAATCTGGCTTCGGAAGTGATTAGCGTTGCAGCGATTGAAGGGCTGGAATATCTCTTAGCGCCGCCAAAGAAAATATCCGCGCCCCACACACCTGTTCCTGCTGCACCGAACCTCGAAGCATTGTATATTCCGTCGCCCGATGAAATTGAGCAAGCCGTTCGTGATGTTATGGCCTATTAAAAATTGACTTCATCAGTGTTGCTATAGTGATGGAAACCTACCTTTTGCGGTCGTGAATTCTATTAGGTTTCCAAAAGGGTCGCGACTATACACGCCCGTACCCCCGCCTTTAACCGTTGCGGGTTGATTCATGACTTGCCCGCCGCACGCTTGCAATTTGGAAAGCACTGCCGCAACATCACTTACTTGAAAGGCAAGATGTCGCAGGCCTAGTTTGTCAGCATCGTAAGCGGTTTGAGAGCTTGCGGAGCTGTTTGATTTGAACTCGAATAATTCCAGATAGCAGTTTGGGCCCTTGAGCAAACAAACCTTTGCGGACGAATGTGTCAGCCCTGTGATTTGGTCCATGATGGGGCTTGGGGCTTGCCATTCCATCTTCTTAAACACCTTAAATTCAAGGACTTCGCAATAAAACTCTATCGCTTTTGCCAGGTCAGGGACAACTATGCCCGGATGATGTAGCCCAATTATCATTGTGTTTCCTGAATTTACTTAAATGAGCGGTCTATACTTACTGATGTGCGGTAGATTTTTCTACGTACCAAGTAACCGTATGAGAACCCGAAGTCGAGGCTTACTTTATCATCTAATATACTAAATGTACAACAAAACATTTCATAATTCCGTCGTGATTTGGGTGGTAAATTCAAAATATGAAAGAAGGTTTCTAGTAAGCGGCCCAAAAGTTCAGAATAAATGCTGAATGGCGCGAAATTGTTGTGAGCGGACGCTTTATAATTGTTGTACAAAAAAGCGAAGGGTGTATAAGAGGGTATCATTAGTAATATAGTTTATAAAGATGATAATGCTATGGGGAGGACTTTATGGTTGTTTTGATTTCAAGAGTTAGGACGTAAGAATGAGTGTAGCTGAGAGCATTGATAAGAAGCTGACGGAGTATTTAGCGAGCCCACGTCCAATGTTAATTGGAGGAAATTGGGTAAGTGCAAGCTCGGAGCGAACTATTCCGGTATATAACCCTGCTACAGAAGGTATTTTAGGTCATGTATCGGAGGGCGGATCTGAAGAAATCGACATGGCCGTCGCTGCGGCGCGGCGCGCTTTTGAAGCCCCGGCGTGGCGACGTATGGTGCCGTCCGAGCGTTCGGCTTTGATGTGGAAGCTTGCGGACTTAATAGACAAAAACAGTGACGAGCTGGCAACCCTAGAAACCCTGGATCAGGGCTTGCCGATTACAGAGAACAAAAAATACATGTTGCCAGGGATGTCAGAAACATTGCGGTATTATGCCGGGTGGTGCACCAAGCTTTACGGAGAAACTTTGGATGTTTCCATTCCAGATATGCGCCCCGCCCACAAGATGAGCAATTTAGGCCCAGCCTATCATGCTTATACGCAAAAGGAGCCCGTTGGTGTGGTTGGTGTAATCATTCCGTGGAATTATCCCTTGCTGATGGCCGTCGATAAGTTTTCAATGGCGATTGCGGCAGGCTGTACATTGGTCGTCAAGCCATCAGAGGAGACGCCTTTATCAACGCTCAGGTTAGGGGAGTTGGTTTTAGAGGCTGGATTTCCCCCTGGTGTGTTCAATGTCGTCACAGGCTATGGCCATATTGCCGGTGCCGCTCTTGCGGCGCATCTTGATGTGGACAAAATAGCATTTACTGGCTCCACGGACGTGGGGCGAAAAATTGTTGTAGCCGCCATGGGTAATATGAAAAAATTAACATTGGAGCTTGGGGGAAAGTCTCCGTCTATTGTTATGAAAGATGCAGATTTAGAGCGGGTCATACCGGGTATAGCGGGCGGCATATTCCCAAATGCGGGGCAGGTATGCTTTGCGGGTACGCGGATTTATGTTGAAAAGACGAATTTCGACGCCGTGGTCGAGGGTGTTGCCGCATTAACAAGCAAAATACATTTGGCGCCGGGCATTGATCCGAAAAGTGAAATGGGCCCCTTGGTATCAGCAAAGCAGCAAAGCAGTGTTTGCGGCTATATCCAGTCCGGGCTTGATGAGGGTGCCGAACTGGTTACGGGCGGCGGAAAATTTGGTGAAAAAGGGTATTTCGTTAAGCCGACAATATTGGTGAATACGACCCGCGAGATGAAAGTGGTAAGGGAGGAAATTTTTGGCCCTGTTCTTACGGTCATGCCGTTTACGGACATTTCTGAAATAGAGCCTTTTGCGAACGATACCGCCTACGGCTTGGCGGCCAGTGTGTGGACGCAGGATATTGGTGATGCCCATAGGATTGCCGCCCAGATTAAAGCCGGAACCGTATGGATAAATGGATATGGTTTGCTGGATCTTGGCATGCCATTTGGCGGCTATAAGCAATCGGGTTGGGGCCGCGAAGGTGGTCGTCATGGCGTTGAACAATATCTGGAAACAAAGACAGTAATAGCCGCTTTGTAAATATAATATGTTGTTTTAGATTAAGAGTGGATAAGAGTTGAATGGTAGAGAAGCGAAAAATTTTAATTGCGGGTGCGGGAATAGGCGGCTTGGCCGCCGCAGCAAACCTTTTATCTGCCGGGCATGATGTGCATGTATATGAGCAAGCTCCAGAACTTGGGGAGATCGGTGCTGGCATTCAAATGAGTGCAAATGCGGTTAAGGTACTTTATCATCTGGGCCTCAAGGAGGCTCTCGAAAAAGTAGCGGTTAAGCCTAATTATTACCATTTTCGTATTTATAATACCAAGGAAATTCTCCAGACCATACCCTTGAATGCAGATGACTACCACGAGAAAACCAACGGTGCCCCGTACTACCAAATTCACCGGGCTGATATCCACTCTATTCTCGTCGATGCGGTTCAAAATCTGGCACCAGACAGCATTACGCTGAACGCTACGGTGGTTGGTTTTGAGGAGGATGAGCGTTCTGCCACGTTAAAATTTGCGGACGGAACATCGGTGAGCGGCGATATTATTATTGGTGCGGAGGGTATAAAGTCCGCAATCAGGCCTTTGATTGTCGGGGAAAATCCGCCCAATTGGACGGGGCAAGTCGCATGGCGAGCGCTTATTCCTGCAAGCAGGTTGCCGAAGGGATTTTTGGAAAAAGACGTTAATGTTTGGTGCGGGCCAAAAAACCATTGTGTGGTTTATTATTTGCGGTGCGGTGAAATAATTAATTTTGTTGGTCTTCTTGAGCACAAGAATTGGACCGAAGAAGGCTGGGCAATTAAATGTCCTTGGGAGGAACTCAAGGCCGATTATGAGGGCTGGCATTCTGACATTCAGACGATTATTGATGCTATGGACAGGGACGAATGTTACCGGTGGGCCTTGAATAACCGCGAACCTGTCCAACCGGGTTGGAGCACGAAAAGAGCAACGCTTTTAGGCGATTCTATTCATGCGACCCTACCCTATATGGCGCAAGGGGCGGTCATGGCAATTGAAGACGGGGCCGTGTTGCGACGGTCGTTGGATCAATGTGATGACATTGCCGAGGCGTTGGATTTGTACCAACGCAATCGCTACGCGCGAACGGCAAGAATTGTCAGCGAATCGACCCACCATGGTGCCATGTTCCAAAAGACAACCGAAGCAGAATCCAGGCAGGCTTTTCAAGATAAAGACGTTGCGAAAGAACGGGCCGAATGGCTTTATTCATATGACCCCCTAACGGTAAAACTGGTTTAGGGTGGGTATGGCTGAACTTGGAACATTGGATGATCTCCCGCAGGCATATTTGGACGCCTTAAAGCAGCAGGATTTGGTGCCGTTATGGCCGTTTTTACGCTCTTTTTTGCCCTATGATATTCCAGACCGTAAGGCAAGGCCCGCGCTTTGGCGTTATTCTAGCGTGCGTCCGCTCTTGTTAGAGGCGGGGGAGCTTACGCCCATTGAAAAGGCAGAGAGAAGAGTATTGGTTTTGTGTAATCCTGGCTACCCGCCAAAGGATGCAAAAATAACGCCGACTATTTATATTGGCTTGCAGTATATAAAGCCAGGAGAGGTTGCGCCAAACCATAAGCATTCACCAAGTGCCGTGCGTTTGGTTATTGAGGGCACGGGTGGCTTTACCTCAGTTGAAGGGGAAAAGCTTCCTATGGAGCCTGGCGACCTTATATTAACGCCGCCTGGTTTATGGCATGAACACGGGCATGAAGGGACGGGGCCAGTGATTTGGGTGGATGCATTGGATTTGCCGCTCGTCCACGGGATCGAAGCATCATATAGTGTAGAGGGCGCGCCGCAGAAGATTGCGAATATGTTGGACCGCTCCCAAACTCACTACCGTAGATCCGGCTTGCTCCCTTATGACAGTATTGGAAAAACCCAACCGGATTATCCTTTGTTAAGGTTTCCCTGGCGCGATGTAAGAAGCAACTTAATTGACCTGTCACAAGTCAGAAACCCCGGCGAAATTGTTCATTTGGCCTATGTAAATCCGCATACTGGTGAAGAATGCATGCCGGTATTGGGCTTCTCGGCACTTATGTTGCGCCCAGGCGAAGAAGTTCATATGCCCCGCAGGTCGTGTTCGGCAGTGCTTCACGTGGTTGAGGGGGGCGGCGACGTAGAGATAGACGGTCAGGCCTTTAAGTGGGAAAACCATGATATTATGGCAGTGCCAAATCACTCCAAGGTCGTTCTGCAAAATAATTCATCAAAATCTCCAGCCTTTTTGTTTCTAATCGATGATGCGCCATTGCAGCGAAAAATGAAAATTTACGAAGAGTTTGAGTAGGGTTTAACATGAAAATTGCCGAACATTGGATAGGCGGGCAATGGCGGGTTTCGTCAGATAACCGTATGAGCGAAAGTCTGAACCCTGCTACGGGTAAGGCCATCGCATCATTTTGTGACGGCGGCGCGACAGAAGCTGCGGCGGCCGTTGCGGCTGCTAGGCAGGCACTTGATAATTCGGATTGGGCGCATATGCCTCGTCTTCGAGAGAAGGTGCTTCTCCAGTTTGCGGATAAAATAGAAGCAAAATTACCAGAGCTGGCAAAATTGCTGACGGCTGAAAATGGTAAGCTCTTGGCCGAAGCTTTGGGCGAGCTAAATGCGAGCGTATCTGAGCTACGCTATTATGCGGGCTTGTCTCGAAATATTTTTGGCAGAATTACTGAACTTGAACCGGGTCTGTTTTCAAATCTCCTTAGAGAGCCTTTAGGGGTCGCGGCTATCATAGTGCCGTGGAATGCACCAGTGGTTTTGTTGGTGCGCTCTTTAGCCCCTGCATTGGCGGCGGGGTGCACAATTGTTGTAAAAAATGCGCCGCAGACGGCACTCATTAGCGAAATGGTTTTTCGGATACTTTCGGGTATAGAAAGTTTGCCAGACGGTGTCGTGAATTGCTTTACCGAAACGGGTAGCGATGGGGCAAAGTTTTTGGTGGATAGTGTCGATGTTGACGTCATTAGCTATACGGGCAGCACTGAGGTCGGCAAGCATATCATGGCCGCAGGCGCAAAAACCATGAAACGAATGAATTTGGAGTTAGGGGGAAGTGCGCCTTGTATTGTTTTTGAAGATGCCGATCTTTCTGTCGCTGTTTCTGCCTTGGTTAAAGCGGGGATGTTTATGGCTGGTCAATATTGTTGTTCTGCAACGCGTGTGCTGGTTCACAATTCTATTTTGGATGAAGTTCAATCGGATTTTCGTATGGGGCTTGAAAATGTGAACGTTGGCTCAGGGGCCAACCCTGATAGCCAAATGGGGCCAATGGTGGATGCGGCGGGACGTGAACGGGTGATGAGCTTGCTGGGCCGAGCCTCAAAGACAGATGATATTCTTTGTCAGGGTCAAGCGCTTGCCGGGGAACACGAAAAAGGTTTTTTCCTGTCGCCCAGCTTGGTGTACGCCAACAATCCAAAATCACCAATGTACACGGATGAAGTTTTTGGCCCGGTTTTGGTTATTGACGGCTTTGATGATGAGCAAGAGGCGATTTTTAAGGCAAATGATACCCGCTACGGTTTGGCAGCCAGTATTTGGAGCGCCGATTTGCGTAAATCCCAGCGTGTGGCCAACAAAGTTCAAAGCGGAACAATTTGGATTAACAGTCATGGTCGTACATTCCCCGAAATTGAAAATGGTGGTTACAAAGAAAGCGGGATAGGGCGTCTGCACGGTGTGGAGGGAATTTCTGAATTCATGCAGACCAAACATATTTCATGGTCTAGCAAAACATAATAAGAGGAAGTTTTATAATGAAAAAAATTGATATATTTAATCATATTTGGCCACAAAAATACTATGAAAAAGTACAAGAAGTGGCGCCCCATCTAAAAGACATGGGGCGCCGCGTAAAAAGCGTTCCCATGATCACTGATCTGGATGAACGGTTTCGGGTTATGGATTTGTTCGGCGAAGACTATCGCCAAATTCTGTCTTTGTCTTCACCGCCCCCAGAGGTGTTGGGCGGGCCTGAAATTGCGCTTGATCTTGTAAAAATTGGTAATGATTGCATGGCTGAACTGGTCGAGAAATACCCTGACCGTTTTGTCGGTTTTACGGCGTCCTTGCCCATGAATAACCCCAAGGGGTATATGGCAGAGACGTGCCGCGCCATTGATGATCTAGGCGCATTTGGCGTTCAGATTTATACCAATTGTGAAGGGCGTCCGATGGATGAGCCGGAGTTTTTTGAGCTTTATGATCTTATGGCAAAATATGACAAGCCGATCTGGATCCACCCGACACGTTTACCAAGTGTCGCAGATTACCCCACTGAAGATCATTCGCAGTATGAAATTTGGTGGACGTTGGGATGGCCTTACGAAACTGCCGTGACCATGTCGCGTTTGGTTTTCTCGAAGATCTTTGACAAGCATCCCAACATCAAATTTATTACCCATCACGGGGGCGGCCTCATTCCCCTGCTTGAAGGGCGCGTCGGGCCGGGTTGGGATCAGTTAGGCAGCCGCACATCTCGCGTGGATTATACGATACTTTTAAAAGAGTTGAAAAAACGACCCATTGATTATTTCAGAATGTTTTACGCCGATACGGCATTGTTCGGAGCCCGCGCCGGGACAGAGTGTGCGCTGGATTTCTTCGGAGTTGATAATTTCTTATTTGCATCGGACTCGCCTTTCGACCCTGAGAAGGGGCCGATGTATATTCGCGAAACCATAAAAATTATTGACGAGTTGGATATTTCCGAGGCAGACCGTGAAAAGATTTATTTCAAGAATGCCGAGAAACTATTTGGCGTTAAATTTGATTGATGGCACACACAATGAAATTATATACTTTTTTTAGAAGCTCTTCAGCTTTTAGGGTTCGCATAGCGCTGAACTTAAAAAACATGTCGTATCAGTCGATACCGCTTCAGTTCAAAAACCAGGATCATAAATCCAAAGAATTTTTGGCGAAAAATCCGCAAGGGCTATTGCCAACATTTGAGGACGGGCCGGCGGTTATAAGTCAATCTTTGGCCATTTTAGAATATCTCGAAGCGGTGCAGCCCACGCCACATTATTTGCCTGTGGGCGAACTTGCCAAAGCTAAGGTTAGGGAGCTCTCATACGCGATTGCCTGTGAAATTCATCCGTTAAATAATCTGCGGGTGTTAAAGTATTTAGCCGCCGAACTGGACCATGATCAAGAACAGATCAATTCATGGTATCAGCATTGGGTTAAAGAGGGTTTCGAGGCCGTTGAAAAAATGGTTCAGCCGTCCAGCGGGGATACCCCTTGTTGTTTTGGTTCCCAAGTTACGATGGCGGACATTTGCCTTATTCCGCAGATTTGGAACGCGAATAGATTTAAGTGTGACCTGTCGCCCTATCCGAAATTGCTCAAAATAAATGTGTATGTGTCGCAACTGCCTGCCTTTCAAAAAGCTGCGCCAGAGAATCAATCCGACGCGGTTTAAGGAGACGACTAGATGAACAATATAGATGTAAAGAAATTACCTGGGCCGATGACAAACCCTCAACCAGTTGACGAGGCTTACGCATCTGGCGCCGCTTATATTATCGATAAATTTGTCCCGTTAAGCGAAGCCGCTGTCCCGATTACGGATAGAGGGTTTCTACGCGGAGATGCCACATATGATGTCGTAAGTGTATGGGGTGATATGTTTTTTCGCCTCGATGATCATTTAGCCAGATTTGAAGCTGGATGTGCGAAAATCAAAATTTCGTGCCCGTTTTCCCGTCAAGAAATTATAGCTATTTTAAAGGAGCTCATACACCGCGCTGGATTGTCCGAGGCTTATGTTTGGTTTGGGTGCACACGCGGCGATGTGCCTAAAACGGCAGGGGCGCAAAACAACCCTGCTTCATATCAAAACCGGTTTTATGCTTGGGTCAGTCCCTATGTGTGGATTGCCGGGGAGGAACAACGATCTAGAGGTATAAATTTGTATCTTAGTAAAAGCTATATTCGCATTCCGCCAAATGCAATCGATCCAACGGTGAAAAACCTGAATGGTCTTGATTTTACAATGGCGTTATTTGAAGCCGGAGAAAATGGTGCTGAGTGGGTTGTCGTCACAGACAATGACGGATTTGTTATAGAAGGTGCAGGCGCTAATTTATTCATAGTTAAGGACGGGCAGGTTCTCACCCCTATCTCGGGCGTTTTAGAGGGCATAACCCGCCAAACGACAATGGATATTTGTGCGCAGCTCAATGTTTCTTGCACGCGTACTAAAATTCATAAAAGCGAATTTATGCAAGCGGATGAAATTTTCATTACATCCACGGCAGGCGGGATTATGCCGTGCGGCACTCTTGACGGAAAGCCAATAGGGCCGGTTGGTGAGCCGGGCGATATCTCTATGCGGGTATATCAAAAATATTGGGAAAAAAGAAAACAAGGCTGGCTCGGTACGCCCGTAAAGGAGGCATGAAAAAATGTTGAAACATGTATATGGGACAATGGATACGAAGACAGATGTAAATAGTCGTCTGACGCTATTTGCCGCTATGCTGATGTCAACAATCGGCGGATCGGTATTTATTGTCCAGCCTGGTTTTGTTCAAGGCATGGTCGATTATTTAGGCTTTAGCGAAAAAGAGGTCGGGTATATCGCATCAGCGGAAATGTCCGGATTTGCCTTGATGACCATATTGATGATTTTCCTAAGTTCGCGGGTAAATTGGCGTAAGACGGTTACCATATTTTTGACGATTGCGGTTTTGGGGAATTTCTTATCGACTGGTGGCGACAGCGTGGAGAAATTTGCCTTGATCCGGTTCTTTGTCGGGCTTGGTACGGGGGGGCTGGTCTCGGTGAGCTATTCCATTGTGGCATTGTCGGCCAAGCCAGATCGTAATTTTGGCTATATGATCGTGATGGCCGCGGTCTATGGTGGCATTGGTTTTTTTGCTATGCCAACACTTTACAAACTGGCCGAAATGAACGGCTTGTTATGCTTTTTTGCCGCCTTTGCAGTCATTGGCATAGCGTTCGTACGCTACCTACCCGCGTCCGGCAAAGAACATATTGAAGTTCCCGAAGATGCGGTTGAGGTCTCATTTGTCTTTAAAGGCATGGCGCTTGCGGGCATGTTCACTTATTTTTTAGCACAAGGGGTCATTTGGGCGTATCTGTTTCTTATCGGAACCAGTGCGGGCATTGGCGAACAATCAGTTGCCAATAGTTTCACCATTTCCCAATTGGCGGCAATTGTTGGCGCCATGGTCGCCGCAATAATAGGGATTAGGTATGGCCGCTCTTTACCGCTGACAATTGGTATTCTAGGTGCCGTTACGGCACTTCTCTTCATGTTTGGCGCAACGACCGCCTTAACCTTTGGGATGATCGTTATTGTCTATAATTTTCTGTGGAATATGACACATCCATATTTACTGGCAACAATGGCGAGCCTAGACCATACGGGAAAAGTCGTTGTCTTCGCGGTCAGCATGCAAACAATGGGGCTGGCTTTTGGGCCGGCATTGGCTGCACTTTTCGTGCCAGAGGAAGGTTTCCGCACTGTTATATGGCTGGGTGTCGGGCTGTTCGTTGTTGCTTTTTTACTGATCATCTTCCCAATCTTGTCGCAACGAAAAATTTTAAAACTGCAAAATGAAAAATAACTAGGGGTGCGGAAAAATGTGTGACATTTTTTGTAGAAGGAGGGGGAAATGACCACGTCTGTAATAGCCGCAGTCGTTCATGACGGCGACGATGATTTTCGGTTTGAAACTGTCGAGTTAGATGATTTGCGTTCTGATGAAGTGTTGATCAGGATGGAGGCAAGCGGCATTTGCTATACGGATGTTGAAGGCAAAAACATGCTCTCCCGGCCCGTCGTTTTGGGACACGAAGGTACGGGCATTATTGAAAAAACCGGGTCGGATACAAGCCGTCTAAAAATTGGTGACCGGGTAGTCATGGCGTTCGGATGGTGCGGTGATTGCCCAAATTGCGTCTCGGGGAAGATATATATATGTGACCATAATATCGCGATCAATTTTGACGGAAAGCGTCTTGATGGGTCGTCAACAATAAAATTGAACGGGCAGGCTATCTCGGGTGCTTTTTTCCAACAATCATCATTTGCGAGTAAGTCGATTTGTTTGGAGCGAGACTTGGTTAAAGTTTCTAAGGAGCACGCGCCAGAAATGTTGGCGGCTCTACCGTGTGGTGTCATGACCGGAGCTGGTGCGATCTTAAACTCTTTAAAAGTGCAAGCTGGCGAAAGCCTGGTTATTTTTGGCGTCGGCGCTGTCGGCCAAAGTGCGGTTATGGCGGGTAAATTGGTGGGCGCGTATCCCATTATTGCGGTTGATATAAATGACAATCGTTTGGAGATGGCAAAGACATTGGGGGCGTCCCACACTATAAATTCTACCAAAGAAGATATGTTGCGCCGCATCAAGGAAATACTGCCGCGAGGTTGCCATTTTTCATTTGATACTACGGGCAATGAAAAAGTTTTAAACACGGCTATCGATTGTTTGGCCATGGGCGGGCATTGCGGTATTGTCAATGCCCCGGACAATGAAATACCTATCTTGGCGACCAACCGACTGTTTAGCCGTGCGGCGCATTTGCGCAGTATTTATCTTGGCTCGTCCGTGCCGGGCCGGTTTATTCCCAAACTTATTCGGCTCAATCAGGAGGGGCTGTTCCCCTATGAACGCCTGATAACAACATATAAATTTAAAGACATAAATTTGGCTATGAGCGACCTCGTATCGGGCAAAGCAATTAAGCCTGTTTTAGTGATGCCCTAAATATTGAAGATGAACCTTAAAAGAAAGTAAAAATCATGACGAACATATTTAATTTGAAGGAAGCGCCATCCGTTGAAATCTTTGGCTCGAAGGAAAGGTTTCCTGTTCGCAGAATATATTGTGTGGGCAGAAATTATGCGGCTCACGCCATAGAAATGGGGAAAAACCCGGACAGGGATCCGCCGTTTTTCTTTACGAAACCAGCTGATTCTATCGTCGCAAATAACGAGATAGTTCCCTATCCCGTACGTACAAATAATTTCCACCACGAAATAGAAATGGTCATTGCCATTGGTAAAGAGGGGGCTGATATTGCATTGGCAGATTCTGAAGACCATATTTACGGTTATGCCGTTGGCAATGATTTAACCCGAAGAGACCTGCAACTCGCGGCGCGAGAGCAAGGGCGTCCTTGGGACACGGGTAAAGCGTTTGATTTTTCTGCCCCGATTTCAGCCATTCGCACTGCCGAGAGTAATGGGCACATTCGCAAGGGGAAAATTGAAATTAAGGTCAACGGTGATGTGCGGCAAACCGCCGATATAACGGATCTGATTTGGAGTGTGCCAGAAATTGTTTCTGAATTGTCCACACTGTTTAAGCTGTATCCTGGAGATTTGATCTATACGGGCACGCCTGCCGGTGTTGGCCCGGTTGAGCGAGGCGATGTCATGGAGGGGTATGTTGAAGGCTTGGGCACGTTAGTGAATAAGGTTGAGTAAGCCCGCGAAGGTAGTCGGAGAAAATTATGACAACACCTGCAGTTGCAGCCGTAGCACACACACCGCAAGGACAGCTGGTTCTTGAAGGTGTCGAGTTGGATGCGCTCGCACCGAATGAAATTTTGGTGCGGGTTGAAGCCTGCGGTATTTGTCATACGGATAGCAAGTTTCAAAGTACTATGCCATTGCCAGGGGTGTTTGGTCACGAAGGTGTTGGCTATGTTGAGAAAACAGGACGGGATGTTACCAAAATATGCCCTGGGGATCGGGTGGTTATGTCTTACCCTTTTTGTACGACCTGTCCACAGTGCGTAAAAGCCGTCCCTTATAACTGCGAATATATTCCAAAACTAAAATTCGGTGGTTCGCGGTTTTCAGGTGACAAGACCATTTCTTTAAATGGGAAGCCCATTACCAGCGCGTTCTTTCAGCAGTCCTCATTCGCAAGTCATGCCATTACTTTGGAACATGCAGTTGTTCAGGTCGATAAAAATATTAAAGCTGAGATGTTAGCGGCCTTACCGTGCGGCGTACAAACAGGGGCCGGAACCATTATAAATAGTTTTAAGGTATCTCCCGGAGATAGCGTCATTATTTTTGGTGCGGGAACGGTCGGGCTAAGCGCCGTCATGGCGGCGCGCTTGTCTTCCGCCTATCCTATTATCTGTGTAGATATGAACCCGGGACGGCTTGAACTGGCAAGGGAGTTGGGGGCGACACATTTATTTGATGTCAGTGTGGATAATGTTCCAGAGCAGGTGATGAAATTGACCCAATACGGAGTGAAATATGCCTTTGACAGCTCGGCAAGTGTGCCGGGGCTAAAAGATGCAATCCGGTGTATTTGTCACGGCGGACATGTCGGCATTGTCAGTTATCCTCTGGGCGGGGAGGAGTTTCCTTTTAGCACGAAAGAGTTATTTATCAAGGTTGGGACATTACGCGGTATTACGCAAGGGTCGTCTGTACCAAGAGAATTTATACCAAAACTTATTGATTTAAACGAAAGAGGGCTATTTCCTTATGAAAAACTCATTTCTACATATAAATTTAAGGACATAAATAAAGCTCTTGCGGATGTTCATGCAGGCACTGTTATCAAGCCTGTGGTGCTTATGGACGGTGGCTAGAGCATCGCCCTGCCCAGGCAAGTAAAGATGGCACTTGTTCAATTGCTCTATTTGTATTATCCACGTTGAAATAATGGAAATACCAAACCCGCGATTTACTCGCATGAGAGGTACGATGCAAACCGCAAAACGAAGAGCATATGATAAAGTACGGCAAAGCATATTGAATAGGGAGTTTTTACCTGGGCATCAGCTAAAAGAAGAAGAATTGTCGGAATTTTGTAACGCCAGCAGGACGCCAGTTCGTCAAGCCATTACCATGCTCGCCGATGAAGGTCTTGTTACTATTCGCGCTAACAGGCGGTCTTATGTTACGGATGTTACCTATGTGCAAATGGAAGAAACATACGATATGCTCGCATTTTTAGAGGGCTATAGCGCCAGCCTTGCTGCCAAAAGGATTTCACCAAAAAAGCTACAGGCGTTAAAGGCCATATCAGAAGACATGGAAGCAATTGTCTTAAATTCACCGGAAGACTATAAAAACTATCTGGAACTAAATTCTGCCTTTCACAAACTCATACACTTGTCGGCGGGGAATGAAAAATTATACGAGCTCATTTACAAAATTAGTAATTTTTCGAAGTTATTGTTTTTAAAATTTGGGAAGATAAATTTTGCCCATAATAAAAAAAGCCTGGAACAACACAGGAATATCATTGAGGCTCTTGAAAGCGGCGACGCAGAATTTTCAAAATTACAAATGACCCTCCATACCGAATCTGTACGGCGCTCATTCAAAGAGTTATGGCGAAAATGGGAAAACGAAAATTGATTTTTTGACCTCAGGTGGCTCACTCTCGGGCGCTCCTAGGGTTACAATCGTTTTCTCATTGAAATTTTTAACAATTAACAAGCAAATATATCCGCTAGCGATCTGCCACCCAAGGCGATTGTCATGCAGTTTTGTGTATTTGGAGGACACGGAAAATTTTTTCTTGCAATAATGTGCATCAAAAAAACAGCCGTTAGTAAAAATGCCAAAATAAACCCAATAAAATCGTTAATATAGTTGGGTTCATAAAAAAAATCAATATAATTGTTGTGCAATAATGCAAAATGTGTTTCAATGCGATTATCGCGATACAGTAGACATGCTGAATTGATACACAGTACAAAGGGGATAGTCATGGGCACGAAAATTAACTCAAACTACTTAAGGGGCTATTGTAGCGTATTTGCTTTGGGACTGTGTTTGTCATTGGCCGGCACGGCGTCTTTTGCTCAAGATACATCCTCATATTTAGATGAAATTATCGTCACGGCCCAAAAACGCTCGCAGTCGCTTCAAGATGTGAGTGTTGCCGTTACAGTGTTATCCGAAGACTTTATGAAAGATAATGTCATAACTGCGCCACAAGACCTCTTTCAGAGGATGCCAAATGTTGCATTGCAGCAAAATTCGTCCGCTGGTCAGTTGCAACTTTCTATTCGGGGGATTAGTTTTGCTACGTTTTCCCCCATTGGGGTTCAGCCCGTCATGATTTTTCAAGATGAAGTCGTGCTCAATTCACCCCAAGCAGCGGGATTGTTTATCTTTGATATGGAACGCGTAGAGGTCTTGCGCGGCCCACAAAACACACTGTACGGACGAAATACCACTGGCGGGGCTGTAAACTTCATCTCGAAAAAACCGGTTGTTGGGGAAGAGGCTTCCGGGTCAGCTGATATAACCTATGGGCGGTTCAACCAAATTGACGCAAACACAGCTGTGAGTTTCCCGTTAGGTGACAAAGCAGCGTTCAGGATTGCATTGCAATCACTTCATAATGACGGGTTTTGGGAAAATATCCTGACAGACGAAAGAATGGGCCAAAGAGATCAGACTGTAGCGCGTGCCCAGATTGTTATCGAGCCAAGCGATAGCTTCAATGTCTTGTTAAATGTTCACGGCGGAACTAGTAAAGGTGGACAGCGTCCTATCAAAGCGCACGGCCTGCTCGACGATCCGGTAACATTTGCGCCGTGTACGTCACCGCTGGATTTGGATAATTTTAATACGCAGTGTCTTACTTTTGACGGCAATACAGGCGTTGCGGATAACGATAAGGTTATCAGTGAACTGACAAATTCTCGTGATGATATTACCGCATTTGGCGGGTCAGCAAATCTAAAATGGAATACTGGTGGCCTGGAAGTCACCTCAATTACAGCTTACGAACAGAATACTTACGACCATTGGGAAGATTCAGATGGTCTTGCTGCACCCTTTGTGAATTTTCGCCAAAAAAGCGACACGCAACAATGGTCGCAAGAGCTTCGTCTTGCCTCGCCTGCGGACGGTGATTTGCGCTGGATAGTCGGGGCATATGGTTTTTGGGAAACGGCAAATTTTCAAACATCAATTCCAATTTTTGGAGCGTTTACCAACAGTAACTCTGTAACCCAGAATAACAATATGTATTCTATATTTGGGCAAGTGGACTATGATGTTAGTGAACGGGTTACTGTTAATGGCGGTTTGCGGTTTATAACCGAAAACAAGAACGGTCTTGGTCAGGCACAGTTTACTGGCGATCTTTCGGCCCTTGACGTTAACGGAAATCCAGACGATTTCTTGTTTGAAAACCTAACCGCTGATCCTGGTACATTTGTAGAAACACCGTTCGACAGATCTTGGGATATGTGGGGTGGTCAAATTGGTATTGACTTTCAGGTGTCTGACGATGTGCTTTCTTATGCAAAGATTTCCAGAGGTGTGAAAGCTGGCGCGTATTCCGATGCGCCAGAAGCGCTTTTGTTTAACGTGTTTGACCAACCTGCTAATCCAGAGGTCGTTTACGCATACGAAGCCGGATTAAAGGCGACATTGGCTAATAATAAATTACGCACAAACCTTGCTTTTTTCTATAACGATTATGAAGATCAACAACTGCAAATTACGATAGCGGACGGTGCCTTTCTGTTTTCCACAGTTATTAATGCAGCAAAATCACGTACATATGGTGCTGAGTTGGAGGGCCAATATGCGCCAATGGAAGATTTGTCATTTGATTTCGCCGTGGGGTATCTTGAAACAGAAGTTCTTGAAGCGTCAACCGTTTTGGCGGCAGTCACAGGAGGGCGTATAAGTATCGAAGCAGGGCGTCCGCTAACCAATGCTCCGAAATGGACTATTCAAGGGGGGGTGGACAAAACATTTAGAGTATCAGATGCTTCTGACCTTATTGTCCATGTAGATGCGCGGTTCACGGACGAACGTACATTTGATTTAATTGATACGGTCGAGACACGTCCAACGGTCACGGATCCAAGTTATGTGCTCGTAAATGCATTTGTGGCTTATGAATTCGGGGATGATAGTCAATACAGGTTGACCTTGTGGGGGAAAAATCTCACCAATGAACTATATTTCCAACATATGCAGAATTTCGGTATTGGCAACACAATCGCTTTTACATCGAATCCCAGGCAATATGGTGTGACTTTCGGGCTGGATTTTTAATTCCGGAACGGTAAAGTTAAAACTGGGCATTTGTTAAACAAAAGGTATATGGCTTTTCGTCCGGCAAAATGTGTAATTAACCTCAGCGCTTTACGCCAAAATTACTTGCTCGCAAAAAGGGTGTCGCCACACTCCCACATAATGGCGATCATAAAAGCCGATGCATATGGACATGGAGCCGTTGCTGTTGCCGAGGCTTTGGAAGCACATGCCCCGGCATTTGGTGTGGCGTGTATTGATGAAGCCATTGAGTTGCGTCGTGCGGGCATAAAAAAACCTATCTTACTTCTGGAAGGCGCAGCCTCACCTCATGAGCTTGACATAGCGGCACGGGAAAAGTTTTGGCTAATGGTGGAAAATTTACATCAGGTAAATGATATATTAAGTGCCAATATTAGTAATCCAGTAAAAACATGGCTCAAGATGGATACGGGCATGAATAGACTGGGTTTCCGAAACCAGCCTTTTAGAGAAGCTTATGAGCAGCTTCAACAATCTGATAATGTAAAAGACGAAATTGTATTGATGACGCACCTTGCGTGTGCAGATGAGCTAGACCATAATTTTACAGCAGAGCAAATATCCCGATTTAAAGAAAATACTAATGGTATGGACTGCCCATCGAGCATAGCAAATTCGGCTGGTATCATGGGATGGGAGGTTTCTAGGTCAAATTGGAACCGCGCCGGTTATATGATGTACGGCGCTTCACCTTTCCCCGAGCGGCACGATATAGCTGATTTGCTTAAGCCGGTTATGACACTTGTCTCTACGGTCATTTCTTTGCGCTCTATTTCAGTTGGAGAAACCGTGGGCTATGGGGGCATGTGGACGGCCTTGCGCCCGTCTGTGATAGCAACTGTTGCCATAGGTTATGGAGACGGTTATCCCCGTCAAGTTACAAACGGAACACCAATATTGGTTAACAACCAGATGGCATCCTTGGCGGGGCGGGTTTCAATGGACATGATCACTGTTGATGTAACGGATATTGAAAATGTAGATATTGGAAGCCCAGTTGAGCTTTGGGGAAATAACGTATCGGTGAATAAAGTGGCCGAATGTGCGAACACTACTGGCTATGAATTACTAACAAGAATTCCGTGTCGCCCGCAAAGAATTTACGTGTAATCGTTCAAATTTTACCTAATAGGGCTCAATATAAATTATGGTAATTTGATGGCACAGAAGAGGTTCTCTCGGCAATTGATTTCGGCCTTATAGAGAAACTGGAAGCTGACTCTATCCTTGAGAATGTTTTAAGTGAACTTACGCAGTTTGTAGAGGAAGGCGGTGAATATTCAAAGGGTCAATTCTCAACGGATGATGCCGAATGGGTAATTGCGATTTTCTATAAAGTGGATTGTGCAACAGATGAAATGAGAGACAAAGTATCTGAAATTATTGAAAACGCGCTGGATAATGACTCACCCGATTTTAGTGAAATGTCAGAAAATGAGATAGAAACCAGAAAAGACCTCATTAATAGCCTTGAACAGCACATGACATATGCAACGGGGCGTATAGAAAGCTATTCTCAAAAATATACTGATGCGCTGATGGAAATTTCTTATCAGATGGATCAAGAATATAAAGATGGGTATTACCCGACGCGCACGGGCGATACCCGACCAAGTGAAAGTCAGGTAAAACCTCTTGAAATACCGATGAGTGATACTCAGCAAGCCGCAGCCATGTTTGAGTCCCTGAATAAGAGATAGTGGCCTTAAGGAGTTCGGTGGCACAGGCGGTGCAGGTGAGAAAAAACCTCTCTTTTCTTAAAAAACCTAATGTCTCCTTTGGAGGATAAATCTGCCTTTAGAGTATTTCGTAAGCCTTTAATAGCGCGTGACTTTAATTAAAGATTGATGTATTATCCTTTAATAGTGATGTTTCTTATTAAAGGATAATAACCAGTGGTAGATGGTGTTTCAAAAACTGAATATGCAGACCGGATAGGGGAGTACGTTACCATTAGTACGGTGGGGGAGACGGTGCGGGCTTATGTGCCAAAGCCGTTGCCGCCTGCGCCCGCTATTGATATGACGAACTTGTCTGCGCTTGCAAGCGAGGCTATGCTGGCCTTGGGGCGGCTTGACGGGGTGCGGGCTGTGACGCCTGATACGGCGCTGTTTCTTTACATGTATGTGCGTAAAGAAGCATTGTTATCGTCTCAAATCGAGGGAACACAATCGTCTTTATCGGACTTGCTTTTATATGAGAATGAGCAAGCCCCCGGCGCACCGATAGATGATGTAGAAGAGGTTTCAACCTATGTGTCAGCGCTCAACCATGGCCTGGAGCGTATGCGCGGCGGATTTCCGCTTTCGCTCAGGTTGATGCGCGAGATACACGGTATCTTGTTGGCTACAGGGCGCGGCAGTACCAAACAGCCTGGAGCGTTCCGCAAGTCTCAAAACTGGATCGGCGGCACCCGGCCCGGCAATGCTATATTTGTTCCGCCGCCGCCAAGTTCAGTGCTTGATCTTATGACCAACCTAGAAAAATTCCTGCATAACAAAGACGATAAATTATCGCCGTTGATTAAGGCAGGGATTGCTCATGTGCAGTTTGAAACCATTCACCCGTTCCTGGACGGTAATGGCCGGCTCGGCAGATTGCTAATTACGCTGTATCTGTGCGCTGAAGGCATATTGGAAGAACCACTCCTGTATCTGAGCCTTTACTTAAAAACCCACCGCAAGACCTATTATGCCTTGCTCAATGAGGTGCGCGAGCATGGGCGTTGGGAAGTGTGGCTAGAGTTTTTCCTCTCAGGTGTAGGCGACGTGGCCAAGCAGGCGCATCAAGCGGCGCGGACTATAACAGATATCTTTGCAAGCGATGCGGTAAAAATCGACAGCCTGAAACGTGCCGCCCCCATGGCCCGCAAAGTGCATGATATAATGCAGCAACGGCCAATAATGACGGCGGCGACGATCGCCGGTCTTGCCAAAACCAGTTTCCCGACAGCCAATAATGCACTTTCCAATCTGGAACGCCTTGGCATATTGACCGAGATAACTGGCAAGGAGCGTGGACGTATCTATGCCTATACGCGCTACCTTGATGTTATGAACGAGGGAACGGAACCTATTAGACAATAGGTACACCCAACCCTGCCCATTCCTGCTGAAATCTGTCCAAACCTGCCCATTCCTGCCTAAAACTTGTCAAACCTGCCAAACACTACCTAGTTTTTGCGTAAAACTTTGTGCCAGCCTTAGTCCCGTTAGAGAAAGGGATACTTGGTTATGTCACCACACAGCACACTAATTGGGCAGATTATTGTTGTCTTTGCGACGATTATTTTTACGACCTGGTATGCGACCCAGTGGGTGGCGCTTCAATTTGCCTATGATGCTTATTTAGGTGATCCCTGGTTTGTTGCGGGTCAGTACAAGGTTTATTTTCCGTGGCAGTTGTTTGCGTGGTGGTATCAATTTGATGCTTATGCGCCGGATGTATTTGCCAGGGGCGGGCAGATTGCTGCGGGCGGCGGCTTTGTCGGAACGTGTTTCGCGATCATTGCATCCGTGTGGCGCGGCAAGCAGTCTAAAACCCTTGATACATTTGGATCATCCCGCTGGGCAAGCCATAAGCAGATGAGAACCGCTGGCCTGCTCGGTGACCGGGGTGTTTTTCTGGGCAAAGCCGCGTTCTGTACGCCGGTTCAGCCGTAAAGCCCTGATGGGCGGCGGGGTCGTGCTTAGCGTCGTCATGTTCGGAGCTCTGGCCATTGCCTTGCAATCGCCAACATATGACGACGGTCAGGCGAGCGAGCTATACAATGTTACCCATAAACCCATGCCGGACGGGCTTGATCAATTGCCCAAATCCTATGCAGAACTCAAGCCAAAATTAGGGCCGCCTTTACCGGGAGATTTAGGCGCGGCCTATATTGCTGAACGTCTTCCCGAGGTGAAGAAACGTGGTTCGGGTTCGCGAGCGGTCAGGAGAGTCCCAGCACACTTTGCAATCGCCAGTCTCCCCCTATCAGGTCATGGCGGGGACATTGATCCCTGCCAGTCTGGTCACGGGGCTTAACTCTGACCTACCGGGACAAGTTATCGGGCAGGTGAGCGAGAATGTTTATGACACCGTATCGGGTGAATATCTGTTAATTCCCCAAGGCGCACGCCTGATGGGCCGCTATGATAGCGTCATTGCTTTTGGCCAAAGCCGGCACTTGTGGTCTGGACACGGCTGATATTTCCCAATGGTAATTCTATTCAGCTTGACAATCTGCCGGGCACAGACGGACAAGGCTTTGCAGGCCTCAAAGACAAGGTTGATCGCCATACATGGCAGTTCATCAAAGGCGCAGCCCTGTAGTCACTGCTGAGCATTGGCGCCGAGCTTGCCAGTGATGATGGTGACCGCCTGACCCGCGCCTTGCAAAACGGTGGCCAAGACAGCGCCAATATTGCTGGCCAGCGGATCATTGACCGCAGCCTTAATATATAGCCAACCCTCAAAGTGCGGCCCGGATGGCGCTTCAACGTCATTGTCAGCCGCGATCTTATCCTCAAACCATACGGAGAATTCTGATGCCAAAGTCCAACCTAAAACTCGCAAAACTCCCCGATATGACACCTTCAAAATTATCTGTGTCATTACCGCCAAACCTCATGGACGATCTCAATGTCTATGCCAAAATTTACGAGCAAACTTACGGTGAGAAACAGACCGTAAGCGCGCTAATCCCGTCCATGCTCGCAGGCTTCTTGGCCAGTGATCACGGATTTAAAAGAGCCAAGCGCGAGCTTGGTTAACCTGTTTCATCAACACCAACACGGAGATTTCACCATGGCAAATATCGGTATATTCAAACAAACAAAAACCGGCTATGAGGGCACAATCGCTACCCTTATAACCAACAAAAAAGTCAAATTTGTCGCCAACGACAACAAAAAAAATGAGGACAGTCCTGATTACTTCATAAAATCAGGCCGTTGCGACCTCGGCGTCGCATGGAACGCCGTCAAGGAAGAAGACGGCCAAGACCCATTCCCCTACATCGGCGTCCTCCTCGACGGCCCAGAAATGCCCAAACCAATAAACGCCGCCCTGTTCACAAGAGAAGACGGCGCAGATCTGGTATGGTCGCGGCCAAAACCTTAGAAACATTTGTCGTAGAGACCTGACGTGTAGCGTCAGATTCTTTCCATGGATACTAAAATAACTGAGATTGAAAAGTGTTTGAATGTCGTAGCTCGCCTTGTCGAGTCTTACGGTGATGAATATTGGCCCACTTTTGAACGGTTGGAAAAGGAGTTGCAGTCTCGCAAGGGTAGATTGGAGCGCCTTAAAACATATCGCCGCATACGAAAGTTGAGTGAGCGGTGAATAATTTAGGTCTGCGGTTAATTAAGCGGACATTTTGTATTAAATATTTATGATGATTTGTTAAATAATCCGTGGTATATAAGCGTTTATGAGTGATAATGGAGCGGACATAGAAGCGGACACGGCGGCGGACATTGATAGAGGTGAAGCGGTTTCCATGATGGAGCCTATGCTGATCAGTGGGTCGTCACGTTATCGGGATGAATTGGCCGATTTAGCGCTGGAGTTGGTTGCAAAATCAACGGGCCTGCGTAAAAGCCTGCCCGAGCCTATAGTGACGGCTCTATCAGATCTCGTGCGGTCTATGAATTGTTATTACAGCAATTTGATAGAGGGGCATGACACCCATCCCATCGACATTGAAAAAGCCCTCAATGAAGATTACAGCACTGATCCCGAGAAACGTGATTTACAGCTGGAAGCCCGTGCTCATATTGCCGTGCAAAAATGGATTGATCAGGGGGGGCTAAAAAACCGTGCTATATCTACCGAGGGTATTCTGGAAATACATCATCGTTTCTGCTCACTTCTGCCAGACGATTTACTTTGGGTGGAATATCCAAAAACTGGTAAGCGTGTTCGTGTTGTCCCCGGCGAGTACCGTGCACGGGATGTCAAAGTTGGACGGCATATCGCCGTCAGCCCTGCTGCGATCCCGCAGTTTATGGCTCGGATTGAGTCCGCCTATAGTAAGGTGGGTACAGTTGATACTATTTTATCATCAGCCACCGCCCATCACAGGCTACTTTGGGTGCATCCATTTTTGGACGGGAATGGGCGTGTGGCTAGGCTGATGTCCTATGCTATTCTTTGGGATGCCATTGATACGGGCGGGCTTTGGTCGATTGCGCGCGGGTTAGCGCGTAATGAAAAAAAATACAAAGGGCGTCTCGCCGCTTGTGATTTGCCGCGCCGTAATGATCTTGATGGGCGCGGTAACCTAAGCGAAGAAGAGCTCGCTAAATTTACCATGTTCTTTCTAGAAACCTGTATTGATCAAGTCGAATTTATGGAAATGCTTGTTCAGCCCAAGCGCCTACGAAGCCGTATTCGTTTATGGGCAGAGGAGGAAATTAGAGCGGGCGTTTTGCCGCCTAAATCCACGCAAATACTAGACGCAATTCTCTACAAGGGTGAATTGGTGCGGGGAGAAATAGCAGAACTACTCGGTGTCACCCCAAGACATGCGAGGCGCATCACATCGGCTTTGATGGATAGAGGTGTCTTAACATCAACGGGGTCGAGATCGCCATTCCGTTTGGCATTCCCCGCGACCCTTGCGAGTTATTGGACGCCAGGGTTATTCCCTGACAAAATATAGATACTTGCTTTGCATGATGTAATTATGTGTTTTCTCGGCATCGTATTCTATACACTATTCTGGATAATATTGCCCAAATACATGAAAAATGTCCCTTGTTGATTCGTATTGCTTAATAGTATAATTGGAGAGCTAAGAATAAATACGTTGATGTTTCATTTTGTGTGTCATTTTGGGGGCCAATTTGTGTGTCAATTAGAGTTGGAATAACCTGTTAAGCCGTTGAATAATAACACTTTATACTTGGAGTTCCACTCCGGCCGCCCGCACCATTATACATATCTCACGGCGCGAAGAAGCGCCTCCGATGGGGCGGCGAACGATCGCCGGGGCGCAGTCGCGCCCTTGGCCCGGGTTCGAGGTTTTACCTCTTACCCACACCAACTACCTCCCTATAAAATCATTTAAACCATTGAAATATAACAATAAATTATATTACCACATAATCGTTATGTGGGTTTTCTTTGTTTTGGTGTTTCATTTGGTGTATTAAAATGAATGTCAGGCAGATGAATCACGAGGAAAAATTTCTTCAAAAGCGCAATAATGGGCGCCGGCACTATGCGCGGCGTGTACCTAAAAATATGCTGATTTTGATAAGCGTGGCTATGTCAGGAAAGGATTAGATACGAAATCCATTGAAGTAGCAAAGGAGAGGCGTGACTTGCTTGTTGAGGCCGATGATTTGTATTGGGCAAGTGTGTCCAGTGCTGCTGACGGGCTCTCCGCAAATAGTTTGAATGCAGAGCAAACGAAGCTGGCTGTCCGCCGTTATGAAGCGGCTAAACGCCGGGCAATGGCTAAGGGTTTTATGTACACACCTAATGCCGATTTGCTTGAATACCCGGACATAACAGAATTGGTCAGCCGGATACAAACCTTGCCAGTGAGTAGTCTACCACAGCAAGTTGAGGCGGAGGCTGTTTTGGGCTTAACGCCAAAGCCGTCAATCACGCTTTCGCAGGCGTTCGATGTATTCTATGAGCAGATTGCAGTGAGTGAGTTATTAGGGAAGTCAGACGCGCAGAAGAAATCATGGCGTAAGGTAAAGTTGCGGGCTGTGAACAATTTCATAAAACTGAATGGTGACCTCGGCATGGGTGAAATTACTCGTGAACATGCTAGAGCTTTTTATAATTGGTGGGCCAAGCGTTTGCAGCCGAGAGGAAATAGAAAACCTCTTACCAGTAATATTGCCAATAGGGATATTGGCAATATCCGAAAACTTTATCGCCAATATTGGGAATATGAAGGCGAAGAGGATCGTGACAACCCGTTTCGTAACCTGAGCTTCGGAGAACATGGTCTCAAGGATATTCCTCATTTTGGTGATGATTGGGTGCGGTCGCGGTTCTTAAACCCTGATATTTTCAAGGGGCTCAACACGGAGGCTATCCTCCTGGTTTATGCCATGATCGAAACAGGGTGCCGTCCGAGTGAATTGGCAAATTTATTGGAAGAAAATATCATACTTGATCACGAAGTGCCTCATATTCGCATTCGTCCAACGGAACACCGACAGTTAAAGTCCAAATCTTCTGTACGGAATATTCCCTTAGTTGGTGTATCCCTTATGGCTATGGAAAATGCCCCGCAAGGTTTTCCACACTATAGAGACAAAGGCAATCTGTTGTCCGCGTCTTTGATGAAGGCATTCAGAACACGCCAATTATTCCCAACTGAAAATCACCGCATTTATTCATTCCGCCATTCGTTTGAGAAACGTATGTTGGAAGCGGGCATTGATGGACTTGTCACGGTTTAGTTCCTGGTTGTTATGAGTATAACAGCCATCAAGGAGAACTATTATGGCCAAGCAACACACCAAAGAATTTCAAGTGCGAAGCCTGCCTCTTGTACAAGAAGCAGTGCGCATTGCATTGTCGAGCGACCTTTCTCGTAAACAAACCGCTGCTGATTTAGGGATTGGATTTTCCACCCTATGTCGCTGGATCCAAATACACCGACATAGGGATGATGTCAGAGCGCCCTCTGACATAGATTTGGAACAGGAAGTTATACGGCTTCGCAAGGAGAACCGGATCCTCAAGGAGGAGAGGGATATCCTAAAAAAGGCCACCCAATATTTTGCGAGGCAAAAATGAAACGTTTTGCATTCATTGAGCAGCACGGCAGTGATGTTCCGACCGAACGATTGTGCCAGATGCTTGGCGTCACATCACGGGGCTTTCGGGCTTGGCGGGTGCGACCTATTAGTCGGCGGCAACGTGATGATATGGTGCTTTTGGCGTATATCCGGGAAGAACATAGGCTAAGCCTTGGCTCTTATGGCCGCCCGCGCATGACTGAGGAGCTAAAGGATTTGGGCATTGCTGTTGGGCATCGCCGTGTTGGCCGTTTGATGCGCGACAATGGTATAAAGGTCGTCAGAACGCGCAAATACAAAGCAACCACCAACAGCAAGCACGGCTACGCTATAGCTCCCAACCTGCTCGATAGGAACTTTACTGCCGAGCAAGACAACCAGAAATGGGCCGTAGATATATCGTATATTTGGACAAGAGAAGGATGGCTGTACCTGGCCGTTGTCATGGATTTATACTCTAGACGGATTGTTGGCTGGGCTGTCAGTAACCGCATAAAACGCGACCTAGCTATTCGGGCTTTGGATATGGCGATTGCCCTGCGCCGTCCTGCAAAGGGCTGTATCCATCACAGTGATCGTGGCTCCTAGTATTGCTCGAATGATTACCAAAAACTGCTCAAAAACATGGGTTCAAAGTCTCCATGAGCGGCAAAGGTAATTGTTATGATAATGCAGTCGTGGAAACATTCTTTAAGACCATTAAGGCCGAGATGATTTGGAGGAACATCTGGCACACCAAAAAACAGGCGCATATCGCTCTGTTCAAATACATAAATGGATTCTATAATCCGAAACGACGACATTCCACACTAGGCGGAATGTACAAAAGGTAGGCTACGCACTCACCCATTGCCTTCGAAAACAAGGCAGCATAATGAGTAGTCAACCCGGAACTAAACCGGGACAAGTCCATTATCACATCTTTCTTTAAACTTCCTGTGGTTTTTTATTTGGGAGCCTTGCAATTTACCTGTTTGTTATTTGTATCCTATTTTTCGGTTGGGGTCTTGACGAGTTGAAAATGGGTGTTCTTTGGTGTTTATTAGTGGGGATACCCGCTATGCTTTCTTATGTAACCGAAAAGGAGCCAATTACGCCATTTAGAGATTGGGTGGTTACGAAACTAAGGGCACATCAGGGCTCTTGACTACGGCCAATCGCGATAATGACCCGCTGGTTTTTTGCGAGCATAAAATGCTTTACCGGATGCGCGAGGATGTACCGGACGAATCCTATGCTATACCGTTCGGGGAGGCTCGCTTTGTCATGGACGTCGAGGATGTCACCATTTTCGCAGATTAGGTTTTTCACGGCCTCAAAGTCCCGATTAAATGCGTCACCCCGCCTTATGCCCTCATCCTGGCGGCCCCAAACCTGGAAGACCTCTATGTTCCCGATGCCAGTAAAGTTGTGGCGGCTGTTAACTCTATTATAGATGTTTAAAACTCTGAACTTATGTAATTAAGTCTATCTGTTTGCCGTAAGGCTTCGAACAATGCTATGCTGATGCTTGTAACCAGATTTAGGGATCTGGCATTTGCGCTGATCGGAATAATGATCTTTTCTTGCACGGCGTCATGTATCTCGTCCGGGACGCCGGCGCTTTCTCGTCCAAACAACAAGGTATCGTTGGATTGAAAACTAAAATTAGTAATTGGGGTGGCGGCTTTGGTGGACAACAGGACGATGCGGTTGCCGGAACTTGATTCGCTGGCGGCAAAATCTGCCCAGGTTTTATGGCGAATCATATTGGCTGGTTCTGCGTAATCCATGGCCGTGCGGCGCAAGGCTTTGGCGGTGAGCGGGAAGCCGCAAGGCTCTATTATTGCCAATGGCACCTCAAAACAGGCACACAGACGCATGGCGGCACCAAGGTTTTGGGCAATATCGGGCTGGTACAGGGTAATTTTCATAAATTTCTTCTCGAAATATGCAAAACTTGTAGATATTCATTTGCCATTCCCTTAAACAACCTCATAACAAAACGCAAACTTGCGGCGAAACGTCGCACATTTGCTTGAGGGGGAATTCTGTATGGTTATGTTTGACCAAATCTCGTATAGACATTCCAAAAAAGAGAAGGGTAAATATGTCTGAAACAGATCAAGTGGATGCGCACCTAGATGCTGATGGTGAACCAACGCGTCGTGATTTTATATATATAGCCACAGGTGCAGTTGCCGCAGTTGGCGCAGGCGCTGTTGCTTGGCCGTTGGTGGCGCAAATGGGTGCTGCCGGGGATACTTTGGCTGCCGGATCTATTGAAATTGATTTATCCAAGGTCGAAGAAGGGCAACAATTAAAAGTCCTGTACCGGGGCAAGCCGGTTTTTGTACGTTACCGCACAGCCAAAGAAATCATGGAAGCTGACGCAGTGGATATGGCCAAATTGCCAGACCCGGAAACAGATGATGCGCGGCTTGTTACCAACCCGCAAGGTGCCCTCAACAAGCAGTATCTGGTGATGGTTGGCGTGTGTACGCATTTTGGTTGCATCCCGGTCGGTGAAGCCGGGGATTTTGACGGTTGGTATTGTCCTTGTCATGGTTCCCATTACGATACGTCTGGCCGGATTCGCAAAGGGCCAGCTCCGACAAATATGGTAATTCCGGAATATAAATATCTCTCTGATACAATAATAAAGGTAGGGTAGGCTTATGAGTGGACCATCAACATATGAGCCGAAATATGCGGCTGAACGCTGGCTCGACAAACGTTTGCCAATTGTCCGTTTTGGCGTTGATTTTATGGCTTTCCCGTCCCCGCGTAACCTGAATTACTGGTATGCATTTGGCGGCATTTTAACCATGATTTTGATGTTGCAAATCATTACAGGTGTCGTTCTGGCCATGCATTATACGCCGGATGTAAATATGGCTTTTGACAGTGTCCAGCGTATCCGGCGAGATGTGCAATTTGGCTGGCTGATCCAGCCCATGCATGCCGTAGGTGCGTCCATGTTCTTCCTGGCCGTTTATGTGCATATGTTCAGGGGCATGTATTACGGCTCCTATAAAAATCCGCGTGAACTTTTGTGGATTATTGGCTGTCTGATCTATCTGGTCATGATGGCAACGGGTTTCCTTGGCTATACTTTGCCGTGGGGGCAAATGTCGTTTTGGGGAGCCACTGTAATTACCGGCTTCTTTGGGGCCATTCCGGTTGTTGGTGAGAGCCTGCAACAATGGTTGCTCGGTGGGTATTCAGTTGACAATCCAACTCTGCAACGATTTTTCTCACTACATTATTTACTGCCGTTCGTGATTGTTGCCCTGGTAGGGTTGCATATCTGGGCCGTGCATCATGTGGGACAAAACAACCCTATTGGTATTGAACCTAAAACCAAGGAAGATACTCTTCCGTTTCATCCCTTTTACACCATGAAAGATGCGTTTGCCATTGGTGTGTTTATGATGATATTTGCGCTGTTCGTGTTCTATCTACCGGACGCCCTTGGTCATGCGGATAATTACCAAAAAGCCGATCCCTTGAAAACCCCGCCGGAGATTGTGCCGGAATGGTATTTCTTGCCGTTTTATGCGATTTTAAGAGCCGTGCCGGATAAATTGCTCGGGGTTATTTTGATGTTCTCGGCCATTGCTGTCCTGTTTATCCTGCCTTGGCTGGATACGGCTAAAGTCCGCTCCATGCGCTTTAGACCGGTGACGCGCTGGTTTTTTATCACCTTCATATTTGCCGGGTTTATTCTTGGCTGGTGTGGCGCGCGGGCTCCGGACGATATTGCTATTCCCATCGGTGAAAGCGGTATGAGTTTCAAGTGGCTTTCGCGGATTGCGACTTTCTATTACTTTGCCTATTTTATTCCCATATTGCCTATAATGGGCTGGATTGAGAAAACCAAACCGGTGCCGGATTCGATCACCAAGGCCGTATTGTCGGGAGATGCATAATGTTGAATATGTTTACCAAAACACTCGCCATTGCATCCATTGTTACGCTCAGCCTGTTCGCCAATGCAGGGCTTGCCAGCGCCGCCGCAGTCGGCGCAAAGCCTGAAAAGCAAGAATGGGGCTTTAAGGGCATGCGCGGCACTTATGACCGTCCGGGAATGCAGCGCGGTTATCAGGTTTACCGTGAGGTTTGTGCGTCTTGTCATATATTGGAACAATTGTCATTCCACCATCTGGCCGACAAAGGTGCGCCGTTTTATGACGCGGACTTTCCAAATCCCAATGATAACCCCATGGTCAAAGCTTTAGCCAAAGATTGGGAAATTGAAGATATTGACCAAGACAGCGGCGACCCCATTATCCGCCCAGGTGTGCCAGCAGATGGTTTCCCGGATATATATCCGAACGCTATTGCGGCGGCGGCTGTAAATGGCGGGGCTGTTCCTCCGGATTTATCCCTTATCATTCCGGCGCGTGGGGGTGGTGCAGACTATCTTTATGCCTTGCTTGCCAGTGGATATATAGATGCGCCTGACGGGTTTGTGGTCGGAGACGGTACCAATTATAACACATATTTCCCCGGCAACCAAATCGCAATGGCCCAGCCATTGTTTGACGGTTCGGTAGAATATGCGGACGGTACTGAGGCCACGGTCGAACAAATGTCCAAAGACCTGGTCGAATTTTTGGCCTGGGCTGGTGATCCAAAAATGGAAGTACGTAAGAAAACCGGCTTCGCCACTTTCTTGTTCCTGCTCATATTCACGCTACTCTTGTTCATGACTTACAAAGAAGTCTGGAGAAATGTGAAGCATTAGAGCATAAAACGGGTCAGTAAGTTGCCGAGTGTTTTTACGTCTTTTAGCGGTGTGTAGTGATGGAAAGAGAAGCGGAAGCCTTCTTCTCTTTCATCGTACAAGATATTGGCGGTGTTTAAGCCTTTAGTAAATTGCTTGCGGTGCTGAGGCGCAATAACCAATGTGCCGCCGCGCTGCGCCCGGCTTCGCGGGGAAGCCAGAATTTGATCTTCAAGCCCAGATACCAATGTATCCAATATGGATTGCACATGTGAATGGGCGGCCTCTATGCCGTATTTGTTGAGAAATGTGTGGGCTGACAAAGCCGCTGCGAACGGGGCCGGGGAGGGGGTGCCGCCGAAAAACCGCATGGCGTCATCTGCGTAACGAAAATCACGTATATCCATTTCAAACGGGTTTTCATGGGAGAACCAGCCTACATCTATGGGCCGCGAAATTTGTATCATCTCAGGTGCGGCGTACATAAAACAGGCACCCGGCCCACCGCACATGAATTTGACACTGGTGCCGATAACAAAATCCGCCTGCCAGTCAGGGATGTGTATGGGGACAATGCCGACAGATTGAGCAATGTCTACTATGGTGATGATTTCGGCGAATTTAGCAGCCTTACATATATCGGCCACGGGCAGTAAGTGTGATGTATTGGAAAGGGCATGGGTGATATGGGCCACGGCGACGGTGTCGTCCAGTGCATCGGCCCAAACTTGCGCGTCCGTAATGTCGCCCGTGATGAATTTTAATTTATACCCGGCGCGCTCAGCTTGCTTGAGGGCAAAACCTATGGTCGGGAAGTCCTGTTCACTGAGTAAAATGACATTCCGCCCGTCCCGCTTGGGCAGTCCGTGAATGATTTTGGTCAAGGCGCTGGAGACATTGTTCTGGGGGCAAATTGTGTCCCCGGTGACGCCGAGAATTTCGCCCATACTGTTGCGAAACCGGGTGAGAATACCCAGCCAGTCCGGCCAGGCATTGCCGCCCATAGCCTGCCACGGTCCGAAAAAATCTTTGGCCACATTATTACTGGTTTGCTTGGGCAAACATCCGACACTGTGGGTGAGAAAATAGGTTTTCGGGACGTGGTAGTGCTTATTCATTTATGGTTTGGCTTTCGGGTCTAGTTTTTCGCGGGTTTTGCCGTAGGTTCCGCCCCATCTGTCGGTCATATCGGCCCTGATTTGCCATAAATCAGGGAAGAATTTTTGCTGCATGCCGGTCCTGAGTATTTCAACCGAGCGCCCTTTAAGCGAGTTGGCATTGACGCCGATAGAGCGGTAAATCAATTGCATATGGGAATGGCGGAATTTTTGAAACTGCTCGTCAAATTCGGCCAAAGCTTCCGCAACCATATAGGCATCGCCGTGGTCGTACTCGCTGTCATAAATTTGTTCAAGGTTCTTGGCCCCGCCCTCCAGATATATTTTTGTGAAAGTCGCCCAGATATCCGCAGGCATTTTCAGCAAAACCCGAAAGCCGGGGCTTTCTTGCCCGGAGCCATTGCCGAGCAAAAGCCGGATTTCCTGATAGTCTTTTGGTGACATGGTCTCCAAAAGCCGCAATTGCTGGGTCATCATCTCCTGGCACATCTCGACGCGGCGAAACAGTGTCAGCACTTTATAACTTCGCCTAGCCAGCATTTCGTCGTTGATCTCAAGTAATGTGGTGGCCATGAGCTTCATCCACAATTCCTCGATCTGATGCACAATCATGAACATCAGCTCGTCGCGGTTACAAAGCTCGTCCGCCTCTTTCTGGCAGGCCAGTAATTGTTCGGTATTTAAGTAAATCTCGTAGTCCAGCTTGCCCGCCCCGCGCAGTATTTCCAGATAATGTTTCTTGTCCATAAGTCTCTCCAAAATTAAGTTAAATTAAAAGAAGAGACAGGGGTTAGGCGTGCCCGGTAAGCCAGCCGCGCAAGACATGTTGCGCCAATAATATGTGAACTACAAACTGCATGGGAGCAAGCTATATGGATTTGGCCGGGATGTATAGTGTTTTGCTTATCTTCCCTCCCTCGTAAGCAACAGGGGAAGGAAGGCAGGCTTGTTTTATGTTTTTCTCCGAAACCTCTGCCGCACAAACAACACTGTCAGTACGCTCACAACCAACCCGACCGCGACGAACGGCAAATATCTCTTAATTTGTTCGCCGACCAACTCGCCGAGCAAGTGAAACGTCAGGAAGAACATACTCACATATAAAAAACCTGAAAAAGCTATGGACAGCCAGTATTTATAATAAGGCACGCCGAAGAACCCGGTGGCCAGATATGTTGGAATGCGGGCCATAGGCAGGAAACGGACTGTGACCAAGGTTTTTACGGCATTGTTTAGGACTGCGTGTTTCATTTTGGTGACGCGTTCGCGCTCACCGATTTTTTTTGCCCAACCGTGATGTTTTGCGGCCCAGCCAAGCCAGTATTTCCACGAATCACTAGTGATTAGACCAGCTAAAACTGCGATATATATGGGCAGCCAGGGCTGGTTTGTAGCCAAAGACAAGCTGGCTGCTCCGATCACGGCGGTGTCTTCTTGCACAAATGGCCCGATAAACAGGCCCAAATAGAGAAGCCACATACTGCCTTCGGGGATAAAGTCCATAATTGTCGTCTCAAAGCCAATATTGCTTATTCTTTATTGTATGGTCTTTGTGACATATGCACCCAAAATGTAAATGGATAAAAACCCCGTTGCACATTGTGTAAAGGCGTGACATAAGGCGCGTCACAAACTCGGTGTAGTACCGATTTTATGAGAATTATAGAAATTTTTGCCGCAGATATAACTAATAATTATATACGGCACACGAACACTTTTGGATATGGACATGAACGTTAAAGAATTAAAATCTAAAGGGCTATCCCGCACTTTTGAAATCACGGTAGACAAGGCCGATTTGGAAACAAAACTGGCTGCAAAGATCAAAGAAATGCAGCCACAAGTCAACCTCAAGGGTTTCCGCCCCGGTAAAGTCCCCATCACCCATATTCGCAAAATGTTTGGCCAGAGCATTATGAATGATGTGGTGCAAGAAGTGGTCACTGAGACAACCCAAAAAACTCTGGACGACAATAAAATCCGCCCCGCTGGCCAGCCAAAAATCGATCTGCGCGCCAACGGCGCCGAGGTTACGAGCGGCAAAGCGGATTTGCAATATACCATCGAGGTTGAAACCATTCCTGAATTTGATGCGGTTGATCCCAAGACATTAAAATTCACCCGCCTGATCTGTGACCTTGCAGACGAGCATGTTGACGAGCGTCTGGCTGAATTGACCAAGGATCAACTTAGCTACAAGAAAAAAGCCAAAACCGCCAAAGCCAAAAAAGATGATGCAGTGCTGATCAATTTTGTTGGCCGTGTGGACGGTGATGCCTTTGACGGTGGTGCTATGGACGGACATCAGTTGGTGCTAGGCTCCGACAGCTTCATACCCGGATTTGAAGAGCAGCTAATTGGTGCCAAGGCTGGCGACAAGCTTGATGTGACCGTGACATTCCCCAAAGAATACCAGGTCGAGGAATTGGCAAATAAAGAGGCCGTGTTCGAAACCGAAGTTTTGGAAGTCCAGGGCGCAAAGCCTGCCGAGCTTGACGACGAACTGGCTAAAAAATTCGGATTTGATGATCTGGCCGCCCTCAAAGACGTGGTCAGCAAACAGGCCGAAAGCGAGCTTGAAGGTCAGGTGCGCATGAAACTAAAGCGCGCTATCTTGGACGATCTTGACAAAAAACACGATTTTGATCTGCCGCCTAACATGGTGGAAGCCGAGTTTTCAAACATCTGGGCGCAGGTTGAGAAAGAAAAAGAAGCCGGACAGTTGGACGAAGACGACGCTAATAAATCCGATAAAAAACTGAAAGCCGACTATAAAAAAATAGCGGAACGCCGTGTGCGTCTTGGTTTGGTATTGGCCGAAATGGGTGCCAAAGCTGAAGTTCAGATCAGCAATGAAGAATTGCAGCAAGCAATGGTCGCCGAAGCTCGCCGTTATCCTGGCGAAGAACAGCAAGTCTTGGAATTTTTCCAAAAAAACCCGGAAGCCGTAGCACAATTGCGCGCACCGATTTTTGAAGAAAAAGTCGTCGATCTGATCATTGAAACTGCAAAAGTCACCGACAAGAAAGTCGACCGCGACGAATTGTTCAAGGAAGATGCATTTGAGTAGGGGTTGGTGTTTGGTTATAAAGCCGGAATTTGGTAGGGTGGATTACGGCAAAAGCCTAATCCACCCTACAGAGCCTCTACAAGCTTTCATTGATTATTAAGTCGTGTCCCCTTGAAATTTATTTGAGAATATAAATATTGAGGTAACTATTCCCCGCGATTGTAGGGGCGAATCATATAATGTTGTCTGAGGACAACGAGAAAGCTTTGGATAAAATTATGCACGACTTTTCTGAACCAACCTCCTATCTCGTTCCTACCGTCATTGAGCAAACCAGCCGGGGTGAGCGGGCCTTTGATATTTATTCGCGTCTGCTCAAAGACCGGATCATATTTTTAACCGGCCCTGTTGACGATGCTATGGCTATGTCGATCACGGCGCAATTATTGTTTTTAGAATCAGAGAACCCGAAAAAAGAAATATATATGTACATCAACTCACCGGGCGGTATAGTTACCTCCGGTTTGGCGATTTATGATACTATGCAATATATCAAATCCCCCGTATCAACTGTATGCACGGGCCAGGCCGCGTCTATGGGGTCGTTGCTGTTGTGTGCTGGCCACAAGGACATGCGCGTCGCTCTGCCTAATGCCCGTGTTATGGTGCATCAGCCTTCGGGCGGGTTTCGCGGGCAGGCTTCGGATATTCAGCGCCACGCCAATGATATTCTGGCCCTTAAAAAGCGCTTGAACGAAATTTATGTGAAACATACGGGTCAAAAATACGCAACCATTGAAAAGACACTGGATCGGGATTTCTTTATGACTTCGGAAGATGCCTTGAATTTTGGTATTGTTGACCATGTTTACACGTCGCGAGCTGACGCCAAATAAGCAGCAGAATGCCCGAATCCAAAAAAAATGTTTCTATGTGGGATTTAATAAGCTATTTGTAATGAAATTGTCGTATATTAGAACAATTATTAAGATATATCTCGGCATGTCTCTTGCAAAACAAGTTTGCAAATCTGCTGGTTTATGACAAAACCGCCAAATAACAAGAGGCGTGGAGCGAGCGTGAGCGAGTGACAGGGAAACGTAACAAGAGGCGTGGAGCGAGCGTAAGCGAAGTGACAGGGAAAAACAACAAGAAGAGAAGTGGAAGCACGAATGAGTAAATCAGGCGGCACGGACGCAAAAAACACTCTGTATTGTTCCTTTTGTGGCAAAAGCCAGCACGAGGTTCGTAAACTCATCGCAGGCCCGACCGTTTTCATCTGTGATGAATGCGTCGAACTTTGCATGGATATTATCCGCGAAGAGGGCAAAGCCAGTATTTCCCAAAACAAAGAGGGCGTGCCTACACCGCAGGAGATCTGTGATACACTGGATGATTATGTCATCGGGCAGGACCATGCCAAACGTGTACTGTCAGTGGCCGTACACAACCATTATAAACGCCTGAATTATGCCGGAAAAGCCGATGATGTTGAATTGGCGAAATCAAATATCCTTCTGGTAGGGCCGACGGGCTGTGGTAAGACACTGCTGGCCCAGACCTTGGCCCGAATTTTGGATGTACCGTTCACAATGGCTGATGCAACCACGCTCACCGAAGCCGGATATGTGGGTGAAGATGTTGAAAATATTATTCTAAAATTATTGCAATCCGCCGATTATAATGTGGAGCGGGCCCAACGCGGCATTGTTTATATTGACGAAGTTGATAAAATTAGCCGTAAATCAGACAATCCGTCTATCACCCGCGATGTATCGGGGGAGGGTGTACAGCAAGCTCTTTTGAAGATCATGGAAGGTACGGTTGCTTCCGTACCCCCGCAAGGTGGACGCAAACACCCCCAGCAGGAATTTTTACAGGTGGACACCACCAATATCCTGTTTGTCGTCGGTGGTGCATTTGCCGGGCTTGAGAAGGTTATTGCAGACCGGGGCAGTAAAGTCAGCATTGGTTTTGGCGGTGAACTTAAAGAAGCTGACGAGCGCAATGTCGGTGAAATATTGCAAGGTATTGAGCCTGAAGATTTGGTAAAGTTCGGGTTGATTCCGGAATTTGTTGGCCGCCTGCCCGTTATTGCCACTTTGACCAATTTGGACGAGGCGGCTTTGGTGACGATCTTAAGTCAACCAAAAAATGCCCTAGTTAAGCAATACCAGCTTATGTTCGATATGGAAAATGTCCGTCTCAGCTTTAATGAAGGTGCCTTGAAGGCCATTGCCAAGCGGGCCATCAAGCGTAAAACGGGCGCAAGGGGCTTGCGCTCTATCATGGAAAGTATTTTGCTGGACACCATGTATGACCTGCCGACCTATGAAGGCGTCGAAGAAGTTGTGATCAATGCGGAAGTCGTGAACGGTAGCGCCAAGCCGCTTTTGATCTACACTAAGCAAGCCAAAAAGGCTGATAGAGCGTCCTGAATTCCTGAGCTTAATATCTGCCCTAAATGATGACAGGTTCTAGGCGTAAGTTTTTCCGTATCTTTTGTTTTTAGAATAGTTATAATATGAGCTATCATGAATTTAAAAGACCTGAAATATCTTGTAGCTGTGGCGGATCATCAGCATTTTGGCAAAGCGGCTGATGCGGTTTTTATTTCCCAACCAACACTAAGCGGCCAGATAAAAAAACTGGAAGAACAGCTTCAGATCACCATATTTGAACGCACGACACGCGGTGTCAATATAACGGCAATTGGCGAAAAGATCATTGGCGAAGCACGGCAAATCATGGCCCATGCTCAAAATATCGAAAATTTGGCGGCGGCCCAGTCAGATATATTGTGCGGGGAGTTGAAGCTTGGCATTATTCCGACAATCGCACCCTATCTTGTCCCTCATTTTCTAACCCGAACCCTCACAGACCATCCCAAATTAGCCCTTTCACTACACGAGGATAAGACGGATGCATTGTACGCAATGCTTGCTAATTTTACAATTGATGCGGCCATAACCGCAACTGAAATTCCACCTGAAAATATTGATGAAATAAAGTTGTACAACGAAGAGTTTTTGTTTTTATGTCCCGCGACCCATCCCTTAAGTAAAAAACCCCGTATTGTAGCCCATGATATCAATCCTGAAGAGTTGCTATTATTGCCAGAAGGTCACTGCTTGCGTGACCAAACCTTGGAGCTATGCCAACTGAGCAACGAAGCCGTAAGCGGGCAAGCGGATTTAAGTGACGCAGGGTTACAGACCGTGATTGAGCTGGTTCGCGCAGGCAGGGGCTATACGTTCTTGCCTAAACTGGCGGCCAGCACCCTAAATGATCAAACAGGATTGGTTTCACTTAAACGGTTTTCGCCCAAGCCCACAAGAACTGTGCGTATGGTTTTTCGGAAATCTTTTCCCCGTAAATTGTGCCTTGAAGCATTGGCCAAGATCATTTCCACTGCGCCGAACTTGGGACAGGCCCTGACATCACGGCTGTAATAATACGTTTATCGGTTTTACCGATAAATCACATCGTAACTACCAATTTCAAATTCAAAATCTCCACCTCTATAAAGAAACAACAACAGCGCACTCTGTGCTTTTGAATGTGAAATTAAAGCGGAGATTATTATGAAAACGAAATTTTTACTAACGGTGGCGATAAGCACCTTGATGATTAGCGGGAGCGCACTTGCGCAAAACCCGCAACTGACCCAAGATTCCGGGGCGCCCGTGTCTGACAACCAAAACTCTAAAACTGCAGGTGAGTTTGGCGGTGTATTGCTGGAAGATTTTCACTTGATTGAAAAATTGGCGCGCTTTGACCGTGAACGCATTCCTGAACGAGTTGTGCATGCACGCGGCACAGGTGTAGAGGGCGAGTTTGTAGTTACAAATACTGAAATCGGGAAATATACAACAGCGTCCCTGTTCGCGAACAAGGGTAAAGCAACCCCTGTATTTGTGCGGATGTCCACGGTTATCCACCCCAAAGGCTCGCCTGAAGGTTTGCGCGATCCACGCGGATTTGCCACCAAGTTTTACACAGATCAGGGCAATTGGGACCTTGTTGGCAATAATCTGCCGGTTTTCTTTATTCGTGATGCGATAAAATTCCCTGACATGGTACATAGTCTCAAACCCTCTCCGGTGACCAATCAGCAAGACCCAAACCGGTTTTTCGATTTTTTCTCCCATATTCCGGAATCGACCAATATGCTCACCCAGGTTTATACAGACCTTGGCACCCCCGCCGGCCTACAATATATGGACGGAAATTCGGTACATGCCTTGCGTTTGATTAACAAAAGCGGAGACACTGTATTTGCCAAATTTCGCTGGAAAACCCAACAGGGCGTTAAAACACTTACAGCGGCAGAAGCATCTGCGAAACCGTTCAACTTTGCGACTACATCTCTTTATGCCGATATTTCGGCTGGTAAATATCCCAAGTGGGACTTGAGCGCGATTATTCTTGACCCAAAAGATATTGGTAAGCTTGATTTCAACCCTTTTGACGCCACGAAAGACTGGGCTGAGGAAGGTTCTGTGTTCAAAACCGTTGAAATTGGTACGATGACCCTAAATAAAGTGCCAGACAACTTCTTTGCCTCAACAGAGCAAGCCGCATTTTCACCGGGGGTTTTCGTACCAGGGATTGCCGCTTCGCCTGACCGATTGTTGCAAGGACGTTTGTTCTCATATTCTGATACGCAGCGCTACCGCGTTGGCACCAATTACCAGATGCTGTCTATAAATGCACCGCGTGTGGCGGTACGCAATGGTAGCCAAGACGGCGCATTGAACTTTGGCAAACCAAGCGGAGATGTGAATTACCAACCATCACGTATGCGTAATGACAATGCATATTCCGACAATGCCAAAATCTCTACGGCGTCTTATGTCATTTCCGGTAAGGCAGAGAAAAAGGCCATTAACATTAAAGCACCGTTCAAGCAAGCGGGAGATTTTTACCGTTCGTTAGACGCCGGGCAACAAACCAATTTGATTAACAATCTTGCAGGTGATTTGGGCCAGGTGAAAAATACTGAAGTCAAAGAAATAATGGTGGCGCATTTTTTCCTTGCAGACAAAGACTACGGTATGCGTCTGGCCAAAGCCGTTAATGTGAGTTTGTCGGCAGTCAAGCGCCGCGCAAACAGTATTCAGGTGGCTTCGCAGTAGTTTGCGGTCACTCTGAGGCGCAACATTTGCCCCCCTTTCATGCTAATGTTGCGCCAATTTTTTACGAGAGGTTTATCATGAAGTATTTTATGACGATCATTATTTTCCTGGCCGGTGCATTTCCCGTGAACGCATATAGCGGCGAAACGTATTCATCCGAAAAAATCGCAGTGTTGTATTTCGATGCGGCCCGTAATGGCCGGGTAGATATATTACAAGGCTTGATCGAGGCTGGTGCGCCCATTGAAGCGCGCAATAAAAAAGGTTATACGGCTTTTATCTTGGCTGCTTATAATAACCAGGCTGAAACTGTCACCTATCTTGCTGATAAAGGCGCAGATATTTGCGCCGGAGACCGTAAGGGAAATACCGCACAAATGGGCGTTGCATTTGCTGGCCATGATGACATGGCGCGCAAATTGCTTGGATATGAGTGCGCTGTAGATGCCGTAAACAATAATGGGCAAACCGCCTTGATGATGGCGGCGCTGTTTGGGCGGACAAACCAAGTGCAATGGCTCGTGTCCAGAGGGGCAAACGCCGATAAAAAGGATCGTTTGGGCAACACCGCCATTTCTCTTGCCGAGCAACAAGGTAACCGCGAAATGGTGTCTTTGCTGCAATCGGAAATTGTTCGTACAGCAGAACGGTGAGCTTTACCCATACCAGAAATGAAGTCTGGGCCTGATTTTTTCCACTTCTACAGATGATATGGGTTGATATTGCAGGTCAGCTTACCCATATTCAGGAGAACCGACGAACTCATAATGTAAAGACATGCCAATGACCGAAACTGCGACACAGACTGCAAAAATATTACCCGTATTGCCTCTGCGCGATATTGTGGTGTTCCCCTTTATGGTGGTGCCGTTATTTGTCGGGCGGGAGAAGTCTATCAAAGCGCTTGAGGAAGTTATGAAGGGGGAAAAGGAAATCCTGCTTCTCACGCAAAAAAGCGCCAAGACTGAAGAACCGGGTATTCAGGATATTCACGCCATAGGCTGTGTTGCAAAAATTCTGCAATTGCTAAAATTACCCGACGGTACTGTGCGGGTATTGGTTGAAGGCGGTATGCGGGCTAAAGTCGTTAGGTTTATTGATAATTCCGAGTATTTCGAAGCGGAATTAGCTCCTTTGAAAAGTACAGGAAAGACCGATAAAAACACCAAAATATTGATGCGCAGTGTGTTCGAGCAGTTTACAAAATATGTGAAACTGAACAAAAAAATCTCTGAAGATATTGTAACCGCTGTGGCGGATATCCAGGATCCGGCCAAGCTGGTGGACACGATTGCCGTGCATCTTGGTGTCAAGATTGACCAGAAGCAAGAATTGTTGGCTCAGACCAATATTGTGACCCGCCTTGAAGTGCTGTTTGGGCTTATGGAGGGCGAGATCAGCGTGCTCAAGGTCGAGAAAAAAATCCGGGGCCGGGTCAAGCACCAAATGGAAAAAACCCAGCGCGAATATTATCTTAATGAGCAAATGAAAGCCATCAAGACCGAGCTCGGCGCTGAGGAAGATGGCGACGAGATTTCTGAGTTGACCAAACAAATTATCGAGACTAAATTTACCAAAGAAGCCCGCAAAAAAGCTAAAGCCGAGCTAAAAAAACTGTCGCAAATGTCGCCCATGTCAGCCGAAGCTAATGTGTCGCGCAATTATCTCGACTGGCTGCTCTCTGTGCCGTGGGGCAAGAAAAAGCGGGTGCGCAAGGATTTGGGCGAAGCCCAAACCATTCTTGACCGGGACCATTATGGGCTGGACAAGGTTAAAGAGCGCATCATTGAGCATTTGGCCGTACAGACCCGCATGAAAAAGCTGAAAGGCCCGATCTTGTGTCTGGTCGGTCCGCCCGGTGTTGGTAAAACCTCGCTCGGTAAGTCCATCGCTGAAGCTACGGGGCGCGAATTCGTGCGCGTCTCTTTGGGCGGGGTGCGCGACGAAAGCGAAATCCGTGGCCATCGCCGTACTTATATCGGCTCCATGCCTGGCCGTATTATTCAGCGCATGAAAAAGGCTAAATACACCAATCCGATGTTTCTGCTCGACGAAATTGACAAAATGGGCAGTGATATGCGCGGCGATCCATCATCGGCTCTTTTGGAAGTGCTTGATCCGGAACAAAACGCCAATTTCAACGACCATTATCTTGAGGTGGATTATGATTTGTCCGATGTGATGTTCGTGACCACGGCCAACACGCTGGATATTTCCCCGCCTTTGCTTGACCGCATGGAGGTTATTCGCATACCGGGCTATACCGAAGATGAAAAAATCGAAATTGCCGAACGACATTTGATTAAAAAGCAAGTTAAAGATCACGGCCTTAGAAAAGGCGAATTTGCCATAAAAACCGAGGCAGTTCGCGATATTATCCGCTATTATACCCGCGAAGCCGGGGTGCGAAACCTGGAGCGTGAATTGGCGCGCCTGGCCCGTAAATCTGTGGCCAAAATCGTCGCCAAGGAAGCCAAAAAAATCACCATCAGCTCTAAAAACATTGGTGATTTCCTCGGTGTGCAGAAGTTCCGTTTCGGGGAAACCGACAAGAAAGACCAAATCGGTATTGTTACTGGCCTCGCCTGGACGGCATCAGGCGGAGATATCCTGACCATAGAGGCCGTCTCCATGTCCGGACGCGGCAAGATGACCATTACCGGCAATCTCAAAGACGTGATGAAAGAAAGCATCTCTGCCGCTAATTCCTATGTTCAGGCGCGGGCACCGGAATTTGGCATTAGCCCCAAGGCATTTCGCACCACTGATATTCATGTCCACGTACCCGAGGGCGCCACCCCCAAAGACGGCCCGTCCGCCGGTGTTGCTATGGCTACGGCTATGGTTTCGGTGCTGACGGGTATCAAAGTGCGCAAGGATATTGCCATGACCGGCGAAATAACTTTGCGCGGGCGCGTCTTGCCCATTGGCGGCCTGAAGGAGAAATTACTGGCAGCCTTGAGGGGCGGTGTTAAAACCGTGTTGATCCCCATTGACAATGCCAAAGACCTGGCCGATATCCCCGACAATGTCAAATCCAAGCTGGAAATCATTCCGGTGGCAACGGTGGATGAAGTTTTGCAAAAAGCCCTCACGAAACCTTTGACACCGGTAAAATGGACAGCTAAAGACGAGGCCGAACTGTCCGGGATGATCTCCAGGCGCGGTTCGGAGGATCAAGGTGGGCTTACTGCACATTAGTTTGCTTATTGATCAAATAATCCCATAGGTACGCAATGGGGGTGATTAGCTCAGATGGTAGAGCATCTCGTTTACACCGAGAGGGTCAGCGGTTCGATCCCGTTATCACCCACCAGCCTTCGCTCACTAGCGCGAGCTTCGGCTTGGCAAGCCAGCCTATCCAACAACATCGTTTTTAAAGCTGTACACAGTAAGCGAGCCAAGGCTGTCACGCCGAAGCCTTGGCGTAGGCGGACTACCGAACTATCACCAATAAAATTCTTTCCGCATTGATGGAAATATGTATATGCAGTATACCAAAATAGGAAATTCAATGAAATATGTTTATATTCTAACATGTGAAAATGATCCCGATCGTCATTATACCGGAATTGCCAATAATATTGAAGAGCGTTTAGCGAAGCACAATTCCGGTGCTGTCAAACATACCGCTAAATATAGACCTTGGCGGCTAAACACCTATGTCGCGTTTTCAGATGAGAAGCGTGCTGTAGCCTTTGAGAAATACCTATAATCCGGTTCCGGGCGTGCTTTTGCAAAGAAACGGTTGTAGCTAAGATTTAGGCTTGGAAAGCGTACCGTTGGCATCATTTATGGTAATTGCTATCGTAAAATGCAAATCAGGGGTTTAAATTCACTTGGTTTGTTCTTATCTCAATTATATGAAATGGATTAAGAACAATTTAGAAGGTGTTTTGTTTCGAATTGTTGGGTTATTCCTATTTGTTTTTGGATTGAAATATTTGATTGCTAACGATGTGACGGCATTTGCGATTATGTTTGGCATATCATTCTTTTGTTTCTTTTATGCGAATATAGCGCGATTCAAAAAATTCAAGGGGCTAGGGTTTGAGGCTGAACACTGGGATGATAAACAAAAAGAAGCTGAGGCTTTGATTGACCGACTGAAAAAAATCAATGGTATTTATTCAAAGGAGATTTTACTTAATAAAGTTGTTGAGGGGCGTTGGGGCACTAAGAAAAGTTGGGCTGAGAACTGGAAACTATATGATGAAATTACTGAACAACACAGTGAACTTGGGCAGAGTATAAGTTTTTCTGAAACAAAAAAAACTATGGACCGGTATTTTTTGTTTGATTTAATATACCCACATTATGAGAAAGTTAGGAAAGCTATTTGGGATGGTTCTTCTGCTGCTCGGAAGGTTATTACAGAAGAGTTTGGAAGCCCAATAGTGGATAGCACCGGATACAATAAAAGAACTAAGGAGCTACATTCTATCAAGGATAAATTGGAAAACCCATTTTCTTTTACTAAAGAAGGCGTGTTGGCAGAAACGGTAATCACTTGGTATATGACGGCGAAAGCAGACCTCAAAGATGAATTTGGAGTGGATATTATTGTTGATGATACAATAATTGAAAATTTACAAAATTATGACAAACTTGAGAAACAAGATATTTTAGAGATAACCCCCGAATTGTTACTGCTTGCTGACAAGCTGTAACCCACTTCATAATTCGCTCCCCCCTCTGCTCATGCAGGGGTCTATCTATGACCTATCGGGCAAAGCCAAAATATCCTGCGATGGATACCTGCATACGCAAGAATGAGCGACGTGGGATATTACCTGTTTTCAACGCACCGCATCTATGGTTATAAGCCTGCATGAATACACAAAACACAACATGGCAACCCGGAGATTTTTCGCTCCTTACCGATGTGGACAGCTATAAGGCGTCCCATTATCTGCAATACCCGCCGGGGACGGAATATGTGTCTAGCTATATTGAGGCGCGGGGCGGGGATTTTGATACTATGCTGTTTTTTGGGCTACAGGCCTATTTGAAACGGTATTTATCGCGGGCCATTACTTTGGCCGAAATCGATTATGCTGAAGAACTTTGGCAAGCCCACGGGGTGCCGTTTAACCGGGCCGGGTGGTTGCATATTTTGGAAAAACACAAGGGCGTCTTGCCCCTACGGATCAAAGCCGTGCGCGAGGGTACAGTTTTGCCGATAAAAAATGCTGTGGTGCAGGTGGAAAACACCGACAGGGCAGTGCCCTGGCTGACATCTTACATCGAGACGGCGCTTTTGCGGGCCGTGTGGTATCCAACGACTGTTGCGACATTATCATGGTCGGTCAAACAAATCATCGGCAAATATTTGCGCCAAACCTGCGAAAACCCGGAAGCCGAATTGCCGTTCAAACTGCATGATTTTGGTGCCCGCGGGGCCACCAGTTATGAAGCGGCATCCTTGGGCGGGCTGGCCCATCTGGTCAATTTCCAAGGTACGGATACTGTCAGCGCCCTCTTGGCTGCACGGAACTATTATGGAGCCGACATGGCAGGGTTTTCCATTCCTGCCTCAGAGCATTCTACAATGACCGCATGGGGCAGGGCAGGTGAGACGGATGCCTATGCCAATATGCTCGAACAATTTGGCGGTAAGGATAAAGTTTTTGCCGTGGTCTCCGATAGCTATGATTTGTTTGCGGCGGTCAAGAAAATTTGGGGCGGGACGCTCAAACGCAAAGTCATGGAAAACGGCGGTACATTGGTGGTGCGCCCTGATAGCGGCAACCCGATCAAAGTCTGTGTGGATGTGGTCGAGAGCCTTGGAGATATTTTCGGCTACTCAATCAATACACGCGGCTATAAAGTCTTGCCGCCCTATATCCGGGTGATCCAGGGCGACGGTGTCCATGCTCTGTCCATTGAAGCTATTTTGCAACGCCTCAAGAAAAAAGGCTGGAGTGCTGAAAATATTGCCTTTGGCATGGGAGGTGCCCTCCTGCAACGGGACATCCACCGCGACACCATGAACTGGGCCATGAAAGCCAATGCAATTAAATTTAGAGGGGATAGTGAGTGGACGGACGTTTATAAAGATCCGATCACCGACCCCGGTAAAATCTCCAAACGTGGTCGCCAGACATTGGTGAAGGAGAGCGGCACCTACAAAACCATCCGCAATTCCGATCTGGGCAAAGCCGAAAATCTGCTCGAAGATGTATGGCGGGACGGTGAACTTCTGCGCGATCAAACTCTGGGCGAAATTAGGGTCTTGTCAGAGATTTAAAAGCCAAGACTAATTTAGCATAGACAGGTTTGTAAATTTGCGGCAAACCAATGGGGAAATCCGGTGCTTGACTCGTTTGGGTGTCTGGAACATAATGGGAACATAAATAACAAGAGGCGCGGAGCGAGCGTAAGCGCGTGACCGGGAAATAATAAAGGTGAGATGATATGGCGGGTTCGTTAAATAAGGTGACATTGATCGGGAATTTGGGGGCTGATCCTGAGATACGGTCTATGAATAATGGCGGTAAGGTCTGTACGCTCAGTGTGGCGACAACCGAGACCTGGAAAGACAAGCAAACGGGTGAAAAGCGCGAAAAAACCGAATGGCACCGTGTGGTGATTTTTGGCGACGGGCTTGTGCGTGTGGCCGAGAACTACCTGAAAAAAGGCTCGAAAATCTATATTGAAGGCTCATTGCAGACCCGCAAGTGGCAAGACCGCGACGGCAATGACAAATATACCACCGAAGTGGTGTTGCAAGGCTTTGGCGGTACATTGATCATGCTCGACAGCCGTGGTTCTGGCAGCGAAGGTGGTGGTTATAACCAGGATCCGGGTTATGGCGGTGGCAATCAGGGCGGCGGCGGTTCACGTTCTGCCGCAAGCCAGGCAGGCCCGAGAGAAGACCTCGATATGGACGACGACATCCCGTTCTAGCTTGAGGGGGTATATAAACATTATGGTGCCCTTGTTAGGAAAATCTTAGGGGGTTTGTCATATATACGTGCGAGTGGGAAAGATGGGGCTCGCATGGATAAGAACAAAAATAAAAATAACCAGGCTAATGAGTTTGTAGAAAACTTAACACAAGTCGAAGAATCATTACCAAAACAGGCGTTATTGGCGGTTCTTTGGGCTGGTGGTATTTATTTGGCCTTGGGCTTGGTGACTGCAAGTGTTTGGTTTGTGTTGGTTATGTCAGCCGTTGTTGTCCCGCGTCTCGGCACGTTTCGTGCGATGATGAAACTCAGTCCTTATAGCATTCGAAGCCAAATTTTAGGCTTATTGCTGGCATCCATATGGGGGGTCGCTCCTTTTATCGTCTGGCAGGCCGGACAGGGACAATATGATAGTATAGCTATAACAATGATCGGCATCGGTTTTTTACAGGTTATCAATAAATACCGTAATGAACCGCGCCCCGCTTTGCTGGTGGCCATACCGTATTTACTCCTTATTGGCTGGTTTTTATACCAATCGCGTATGGACACTACTTTCATCATCGCTCTTATCATCACATTGGCGTATTTGATGACATTATTTGGCTTTGTCTGGGCTGGGCAAAAATCCAAGATGGCCATCGTCGAATATAAGATCAACCAGGATAAATTGAAGCAAGAGCTGGAAGCGGCCCGGGATGAGGCTGAACAAGCCAATCAGGCAAAGTCAGCATTTTTGGCAAATATGAGCCATGAACTGCGAACGCCTCTAAACGGTATATTGGGGTTATCAGATGTGTTGTTAAATGAATTACCCAGTGGGCCACAAAAACGAAAACTCAGCTTGATTCAAGACAGTGGCAATACACTGCTGACCTTGCTTAATGATATATTGGATATTTCAAAAATCGAAGCTGACGGTATAGAGCTTGAGCAGATTGATGTTGATTTGGAAGCAATGTTGCAAAAATCCTTTGCGTTTTGGAAGCCCGTTGCGGATAAAAGCCTCATAAAACTGTCTTTCCAAAAGCAAAAAGGCCTGCCGACACATATCGTAGCAGACCCGACGCGCATACGACAATGTCTCAATAATTTGATTAACAATGCCCTCAAATTTACACCACAAAACGGACAAGTTGTTGTTACAGCCACAGGGGAGCAGTTAAGTGGGAAAAATGGAAAAAGCCAATATGCGTTAACATTATCGGTTCAAGATAGTGGTATTGGTATCAGTAAAGAAAATCTCCCAAACCTATTCAACCCGTTTCAACAAGCAGACAAAGAAACAACCCGTAAATTTGGCGGTACTGGTCTGGGATTGGTTATCACCCGTAAGCTTAGTCGTTTAATGGGCGGTGATGTGACCGTTCAAAGTGTATTGGGCAAGGGCTCCATATTCCGCCTGAATATTATGACTAAAATTGCTGAAGTTAACCTTATTGAGCCAATTTCTCGTGAAGCGGCCCCATTGCCTACATCAGGATTTATGGGAATGCGGTGTTTGGTTGTCGAGGATAACGAGATAAATCTTGAGGTTCTCTTGTTATTGTTGGAACCGTATCAACTTGATGTTGTTGTCGCACACAATGGGCGTGAAGCCATTGATGTATTGAAAAGTCAACATATTGATTTCGTTTTGATGGATGTGCAAATGCCTATAATGGGTGGGCTGGAAGCAACCAGGAAAATCAGAAAAAGCGGCAAAGCTTATGGCAGCGTTCCCATTATAGCCATGACGGCAAATGCTATGACTGGCGATAAAACCAAATGTCTGGATGCGGGTATGGATACATATGTTTCCAAGCCGTTGGGGCGGGCAAAATTATCAAACGCTATTATCCAGGCCATGAATTCCAAAGTAAAATTAGTTAAGTCAGTAGCCTAAATTTGCTCCGCGTTGCGGATAAAATTTTCAACACATATGATTGCTGAAACCGTTTCAAAATGCTATGATTTTCACGCAAAGACGCACGATTCGGTGCTAGGGATTGCTGTGGCCCCGTGGTGAATATTGGGCCGGAAAAAAGGTGCATAAATTGTCCAGCAATAACAGTGATAATGATGAAATTGAAAATGGGAATACCCCCCCTCCCATTGATGTGTCCGATGATGAAAATGGCGGCGGTGAGCCGCCGCGCGAGCTGGGTGTTAGCCCCGTAGACATCGAAGACGAGATGAGCCGGTCTTATCTCGATTACGCCATGAGCGTTATTGTCAGCCGGGCTATTCCGGATGTCCGCGATGGTCTCAAGCCCGTACACCGACGCATCTTGTATTCGATGCATGAAAACGGGTTTACCCGCGATAAGCCTTACAAAAAATCTGCGCGGGTTGTTGGTGATGTGATTGGTAAATACCATCCCCACGGCGACAATGCGGTCTATGATGCTTTGGTGCGATTGGCGCAGGATTTCTCCATGCGCCTGCCCTTGTTGCAAGGCCAGGGTAATTTTGGATCGGTTGACGGCGACCGTCCGGCGGCTATGCGCTATACCGAAGTGCGCATGGATAAACCTGCGGCGCAACTCCTGGCGGATATTGAAAAAGATACAGTCAATTTTCAGGAAAATTACGATGCGTCCGAAAGCGAGCCAACAGTTCTGCCAGCCCGCTATCCCAATTTACTTGTCAACGGTGCTGGCGGTATTGCTGTGGGCATGGCCACCAATATCGCGCCGCATAATCTCGGCGAGATAATTGACGCTACTCTGGCCATGATGGAAAACGGCGAGATTAGCGATGATGAATTGCTGGAGATCGTACCGGGGCCGGATTTCCCGACTGGCGCGTTGATACTGGGTCAATCCGGGGCACGGTCCGGGCTTTTGACCGGGCGCGGCTCGGTAATTATGCGTGCGCGGCACCATTTTGAAGAATTTAAGAAAGACCGCACCGCGATTGTTTTCACGGAAATTCCCTATCAGGTTAACAAGGCCAATCTGATCAAGAAGATCGCCGAGCATGTGCGAGAAAAACGCATTGAAGGCATTTCCGACATGCGTGATGAAAGCGACCGCGACGGTATGCGTATTGTTATCGAGCTAAAGCGCGACGCCGTGCCTGATGTGGTCTTGAACCAGCTTTTCCGGTTCTCGCAGCTACAAACCAATTTCGCCTCCAACATGCTAGCGCTGAATGGTGGGCGGCCGCAACAGATGAATTTGCGCCAAATGCTGGAGGCTTTCTTGGCATTTCGCGAGGAAGTTATCGCCAGGCGCTCAAAATTTGATTTGGCCAAGGCGCGGGCGCGCGCGCATATATTGATCGGCTTGGCCACGGCGGTTTCCAATATTGACGAGATTATAAAAATCATCCGTGGCTCTGCCACGCCTAAGGAAGCCCGTGAAAATCTGTTGACCCGTACCTGGCCAGCCCAGGGCATGGCCTCATTGATTGCCTTGGTGGCCGATCCACGCTCCATATTGCTGGACGACGGTAATATCCAACTCACCGAAGAACAAGCCAGGGCCATCCTCGAATTGCGCCTGCACCGCCTTACCGGTTTAGGCATGGAAGATATCACCGCCGAGGCTGAGAAATTGGCGGCACGTATCACTGATTTGCTGGATATTTTGCGGTCTCGCGAGCGGGTTCAAGACATTATCAAAGAAGAACTCAGTGAAATCAAAGACCAATTCGCCACGCCGCGCCGCTCGGAATTCGTCGAAGGCGGTATGGATTTCGAGGACGAAGACCTGATCACCGTCGAAGACATGGTGGTGACGGTAACGGCGGCTGGTTATATCAAACGCACGGCGCTCGACACCTACCGCACCCAAAGACGCGGCGGGCGCGGGCGTTCCGGCATGGCCATGAAGGACGAAGATTATGTCACCACGGTGTTTGTGGCCTCGACCCATACGCCCGTGCTGTTTTTCTCCTCCACCGGGATAGTGTATAAACTTAAAGTCTGGAAACTGCCCGTAGGTGGCGCCAATACACGGGGTAAAGCGCTGGTCAATATATTACCAATGGACAGCGGTGAGCAGATCAATTCTATCATGTCGCTACCCGAGGACGAGGACGCATGGAAAAACATGGACATCATGTTTGCGGCCAGATCAGGCGGTGTTCGCCGCAATTCCCTGGCTGATTTCACCCGCGTTAACCGAAACGGTAAAATCGCCATGAAGCCGGGCGAGGATGACGGTATTGTCGCAGTGCGTATTTGCAGTGAAGATGATGACGTATTGCTGACCACGGCCAATGGTAAATCCATCCGCTTCAAGGTCACCGACATTCGCCGCTTTGTAGGCCGTACCTCAAGCGGGGTACGTGGCATAAAACTGTCGGACGGGGACGAGGTCATCTCCATGGCCATATTGCGGCATGTGGATATAGAAACCGACGAAGCTAGAGCATATATGAAATATGCAGGCGCTAAACGCCGCGCATTAGGAGAAGAAACGGGCGAGGTTGAAGACGATAATACATTAAGTATGGAGCGCAAAATTGAACTGGAGGCAGCCGAGCAATTCTTGCTGACATTAGCCGAAGACGGCTACGGAAAACGTTCGTCGTCCTATGATTACCGCTGTATGAATAGAGGCGGGCAGGGCGTTAGCGCCCAGGATTTATCTCGCAAGGACAAAGAAGGAACGGAGAGGGAAGATGCCAAATTGGTACGCTCCTTGTCCATATCCGACGATGACCAGCTGATGATCGTCACCGACGGCGGACAACTCATCCGTTGCCCGGTAAAAAACATCAGCATCATCAGCCGCTCCTCAAAAGGCGTCATGGTCATCCGCGTCAAAGACGAGGAACATGTGGTGTCGGTCGAGCGGATTGAGGAAACTGATGATGGCGGGAACGAGGAAGCTGAAATAGCTAGTTGATATGATGAACAACACCCAGAAATAGAATGCCTTTTCAGGGACAGGCCCTAAAACAAAGTATATATCAGTGGTGCCAAGGCGGATGTTTGCAGAAAGAATAATGCAATTCCCAAGGAAACCAAAATAATAAGTATGGGCACAAAAAGTATATTGCCTCTTATGATGAAAAATCTGATGACCTTGAAGAAACCTGTTCTTTTGTGTGATGTTCTCTTACCGCCCGGGCCGTCATTAAACTCAAGAATGTCTGGTGCATAATCTTTTTCCGTCCAGCCTGCGAATTTGAGTTTTTCACCTTGTTCCCAAGAATATATTGGATTGTCCTTACGAATAGCACGTAGCAAAACGCCAACAGGCCAAATGGCGATAAAATACATAACCGTTAAAATAATGGTCATGACTATATATCCTATAAACCCGCCAAATTTTTGAAGGAATTTTGAAGGCCAGTGCCATATGGCAGGAACAACCAGCGTCAGCACAGCAAGAGCTGCACCCACCATCAACAATACGCGCCACAACTCGTTATTTGCAAACACAGACACATATAGCTTATAGGCACTGACAGTAATAAGTATGACGCTGACCGCTGTGCCTAACACAAGATAGCGAGACAGTTCTTTGGACTGGCCGCGCATAGCATGGCGCTGCAAAAAATTATTTTTTATATTTTTAGTCAAGATCAAATTTCCCTAACCATATTTGTCGCTCTTCATCTGTCATAGGCACATTGACTTGTTCCGATTTCTCCAAAAAACGGTTGCCAACAACAAGGCAGTCAATTCCGGTTGCCAAAAAGCACCTAAATGCATCCTCAGCCGTATTCACGATAGGCTCGCCGCGAACATTAAACGATGTGTTTATAATAACACTTCCCCCTGTACGTTCTTTGAATGCGCTCAGGACGCCGTGAATAAAAGGGTTTCTGTCTGTATCAATGGTTTGCACTCGCGCGGAATAGTCAACATGTGTTACGGCGGGGATCGTGCTTCGCGGTACTTTGAGAGAATCTATGCCCCACAGTGCTTCTTGTTCTTTGGTCAACTTGAGACGGTGGCTTTCTTTTACCGGGAATGCTAACAGCATATACGGGCTATCTTGCGACACATCGAAATATTTATCTACATCTTCGGCAAGAACCATAGGCGCAAACGGCCTAAAGCTTTCTCTAAACTTTATTTGCAAATTCATCCGGGTTTGCATGTCGGGAGAAGTTGCATCCCCCAATATAGAGCGTGCGCCTAGGGCGCGCGGCCCCCATTCCATCCTGCCCCTGGCAATGGCAACAACTTTTCCGTCTGCAATTCGTGCAGCCACACGTTGGTGTAATTCAGCTTCAGTCAGTGTTTCCCACTTGGCACCAACAGCCTTGAGTGCGTCATCATCTTCCTTTGATTGCGGCTTTATTTCTGGGCCCAGGAAAGATCCTTGCATGGAATCAGTCGCGCCAACACTTCGCGGATTTCCCAGTGTATGATGCCAATACCATTGAGCGGCTCCCAGTGCGCTGCCCGCATCACCGGCAGCAGGCTGGATCCATATTTTTTCGAAGATACCTGATCGGGCGAGCAAGCCTGTCGACACCACGTTGAGGGCCACCCCTCCAGCTAAAACCAGATGTTTGGCTTTGGTTTTTCGTTGCACATGACGCGCCATTTTTAACACGACATCGTTTAGCACGGTTTGTATACTTGCCGCTATATCCATTTCCCGTTGGGTGATTTTTGTTTCGGGTTTTCTAGGTGGCCCGCCGAACAATTTAGCAAATTTGTCGTTGGTCATTTGCAGGCCGCCAACATAATTAAAATACTTCTGGTTAAGATGAACGGCACCGTCTTCTTGAACATCAATTATGTGTTCAAGAATAATGTCGACATATTTGGGCTGTCCGTAAGGGGCCAACCCCATAAGTTTGTATTCACCACTATTAATCCTAAAGCCGGTGAAATAAGTGAAGGCAGAATATAACAAACCGACAGAGTTGGGAAAACGGATTTCCTTGAAAAGCTCGATACGATTACCATTGCCGACGCCGAAAGTAGCCGTTGACCACTCGCCAACTCCGTCGATTGTTAAAATCGCGGCGTTTTCAAACGGAGACGGGAAAAAAGCTGCTGCGGCATGGGATAGATGGTGGTCGCAAAAATAAATCCTTTTTTTCGTACCCATCTCTGTGGCGATAACTTTATCCATCCAAAGTTTATTGGTGAGCCAGACCGGGAAGGAGCGCAGGAATATCGCCAGGCTTTTAGGGGCCGATAAATGGGCTATGGTGGTGAGGCGTTCGAAATGAGTTAGGGGATGCTCGTAAAATACAATATGGTCCACTTGCTTCTCTGTTATTCCCGCCGCATCCAGGCAATAATTGATTGCATTTTTCGGAAATGACTGATCCCCTTTTATACGGGTAAACCGTTCTTCCTGGGCGGCCGCAACAATATGGCCATCAGAAATTATGGCCGCCGCCGCATCATGGTAATATGCTGAAATTCCCAGTATTGTTGTCATAATTTAACCGCCGGAGAATTGAAGTCGATCTCAAGGTTGAATTCATAAAGCGTTGGTATGGCAATTTCGTATTTTTTCCCGTTGGTTTGAGGATTGCTACCATCCGAGCTAGACCAGGCGAGCGAATTTTTCCAGTGTGAATAACGCCCATATCCAAGCTTTGCGATATCAGCATGTCCGCTATGGGCATAGGGGAGTTCAACACCGTCTTCCAGCATGATGAGTTTTGATTGTGATGTGGCACCCTGTGTGTCGCCCTCGAAATCTAGAGCGGGTAATTTAGTCGTAACGCTGTAGCCGCCATAACTGTACGGCAAAATATCATTTTTCGGAATTTCGGAAATTATTTTGTATTTTGACAATTGTTGCGTAGGGGTATGTCTTAATTTTAAAGATGTTATACGCTTTGTTCGAAGCTTTTTAGGCAAGGAAATTTCAATGTTGTTGCCTTCACCTTTTCCGAGCAGACGAGGTTTTCTTATCTCATAATTTTCTTTATCATCTAATAACTGCGCCCATATTCTTACATTCGAATGAATATCTGAAGTTACTTTGACTGAATTGATCATGACTGGTCGTTCAAAATTCAAAGACATATGTGGTTCTTTAAGCGGTAGGTACAGCATACCCGTTGGTTGATTTTGACTGCTGACAATCCAGCTGTCGTAATCAGTCTTTTGCACGTCAATACTTAACGGCATCCAGTCATTTATGTTTGGCATGAACGCTGGTGAAGCAATGTTTTTCTGGCCTAAGACCAGTGGGTATTTATCTTGCAATATGTTTGCGACCTGATTGGCATAAAAGGCTGTAGCTCTTGAACTTGGGTGCCCGTTAACGGGGTTCACTGTCCATTCCAGGGAAGCCACACTTGAATGTTTAAGAGACATAAGTTCAGGGGTAAGGTCGATAAAGTCTATCCCCGATTTAGGAAATAGTTCTTTAATTTTACGGTATCTTGGTTCGAGGTCATTTTGTGGTGTCGCTGTTGTAACAAAAAACGAGGGAGTTTCGAGTGTGGCAAGAAAGCTTCCCAGCTTTGTTACAAGCCCTTCATAGAGATCAAAATTTTCTCCTTCGAGAATTTTATATTCCCATATATCATAGGTAAACCCGTTATGTTCATTGTTTATATTTATATCGTCTTTTGTGTTTGGGCTGTATTCTTCTTTGTGTTCCACCCGGTTGGCAAGTTCGTTGGTTAGATTGGGAAACCACCGGGGTAGAAAGGAAATTGCCCGTAACTTTTCACTTGCCGTTATAGGAGCTTCACTGGTATTGGAAATTTCGGGTTTTACACTGGCAATTCTTTGCTTTACAATGCGTGAACCATCCGATTTTTTCATGTCTGGATCATTGGTTACATAACCAAAAACAATGATATCCGGCTTGGCAATTGCAAGCAAATTGGTATCTTTCAACCAGTAAAACTGGTCTTGCGTAGATGCGCCGTTTTGGCCAGCGGCAATCACATCTACGTTATGATAACCACGGCGCTCCAATTCCCATTGTAATTGCCGCCACCATATCATGTTGATATTGGTGTGCCCGTCACCCCAAATATAGGAATCCCCCACGATTAGAATGCGTTTGCGCGTGTCACTGGGTTGAGGTGCAGTATAGGCATTGGTTTTAAATAAAGGTTGGTCAAAAGAGCTAAGGATTTTTTCGTAGTTGTTTAAGTTAATGTTCTCGTTCTCAACTACCCATTCTTTCGTTGCAACATGGCCTGATAATTGACGATCCAATAAAAATAAAACGGCAATGATAAGGAGTGCGACTATGGGAACAACAAGCAAAGAGCGAAGCGGGAGAACCGGAAAAACGTCCCTTTTTGTTCTGAGTAAGAACAGAACTCGATAGGGTCGATTTGATGTCACAATATCTCCATAATTTTCAAAGTTTGTAGAGCCTGAACGAGAAGTCTATTCTCAAGCTATCATTATTAAATATCAACCCTTTATTTGAAAAGAAGTGGTGAAATAAATAATGTTTTTACGACAAATTGAGACGGTAATAAACGCGGCCATGAATCAAATGTAACTGCATTAAAGGGTGACAGGGAAAGCTGAATGTGGGTATAAGGCTGTCATGAAAAGAACGGCATTATATCCTGGAACATTTGATCCTTTGACCAATGGTCATTTGGATATTATTCGCCGTGCTTGTAAACTTTGCGATAAATTGGTGATTGGCGTGGCCATTAACACGGGTAAAAACCCGTTGTTTAATCTTTCAGAGCGCACTGAAATGGTCAAAGAGGCGCTTGTAGATATTACGGGCGGTTGCGAGGTCGAAGTGGTGGCGTTTGAGGGCCTGCTGATACATTTTGTTGAAAGTGTCGGTGCTAGTGTTATAATACGGGGCCTCCGGGCCGTGTCAGATTTCGAGTACGAGTTTCAGATGGTCGGTATGAACCACAAACTTAACCCGGAGATAGAAACTGTTTTTTTAATGGCAGATGCGCAAAACCAGGCGATTGCTTCCAGGTTGGTTAAAGAAATTGCCAAACTGGGCGGCAATGTTTCGCCCTTTGTCAGCGCGTCGGTGAAACAAAGACTTGAGGATAAATTTACATGATGGCACGTATTACCCTGGCCTTTATAATCTCCGGATTTTTGTTTACGGCGGCTTGTGCTGCCGAGCAAAAGCAGGATATAGAAACACAGCAGACGTCTGCTCAAGAGGCGGTGGTTGATCCGAACCTCCCTGCAACAATAGATGCGGATTGGCGTGAACCAGACCCGGAAAACACCCTGTATATCAAGACGGCTTACGGCACATTTGTCATTGAAATGGCACCGGAATTTGCGCCGAAACATGTGGAGCAAATTAAAATTTTGGCACGGCAAAATTTTTATAACGACATTACATTCCACCGGGTTATCAAGGGTTTTATGAACCAGACGGGCGACCCGCGCGGCGATGGAACCGGCGATTCGTCACTGCCCGATATCCCCAAAGAATTTACCTTTAGGCGTTCACCAAACGATATGAAAATTAAAAATATAGGCCGGGTGTTGTCACCAAAAGGCGAGGTAGAAACCGGCTTTTATAAAGCGTTTCCCATAGCTTCCAAGCCTGGTTCACAAGCCTTTATGACCAAAGACGGTAAGGTTGATGCCTGGGGCTTGCACTGCCCAAGTATCACTTCAATGGCCCGTGGCGGCGATGATGAAAATAGTGCCAATAGCCAGTTCTTTTTGATGCGCGATACCTATCAATCTCTGGACACCCAATACTCCATTTGGGGTACTACAATATGGGGTCGGGAAGATTTAAAAAAGATCAAAATCGGGGTTGTCAGTGAAGATAAAGGTTTCGTTCCCGATACAATGGACAAGGTCCAAGTCGCGGCTGATGTCCCTGCTGCTCAGCGAATAAATGTGCAAATATTGCGCACTGACAGTGCCGCATTTGGCAGTTATCTGGAGGCATTGAAGGATAGTTCTGGAAAATATCCGGACATTTGCGACATTCAGGTGCCGACGCGACTTAAACCATAAAGAGACTTAAAAAATATAAACATTCAATAAAAACAAGGAAATAGAACTATGTCTGACAAACTTATTATGACTGTGGACGGCGGCGATATTGTTATCAAACTCCGTCCTGATCTGGCGCCGAAGCATGTGGAACAAATTACCAAATTGGTTGAAGATGGTTATTATGACGGCCTGTGCTTCCACCGCGTCATTGACGGCTTCATGGCCCAAGGCGGTTGTCCCGACGGCACTGGCATGGGCGGTTCAGGCACTAATATTGCGGCGGAGTTTTCCGACACTCCCCACGCACGCGGTGTTTGCTCTATGGCGCGCTCGAGCAATCCAGACTCGGCCAGTTCGCAATTTTTCATCTGCCTTGACGACGCCAATTTTCTGGATGGGCAATACACCGTCTGGGGTGAGGTCGAGAGCGGTATGGAGCATGTAGATGCTCTGCCAAAAGGCGAGCCACCAGTGGTGCCTGGCACGATTGTCAAGGTCGTCACCGCATAGACATTCTTTGCGGGGCGAAACCTTATGGACGTCGAATTATTTAATTTTGATCTGCCTGATGCGCGGATTGCCCTTAGGCCCGCAAGTCCGAGGGACAGTTCGCGATTGCTTCAGGTTAAAAGCGGGGTGCTAACGGATCATACCGCCCGGGATTTGCCAGATTTACTCCGTAGTGGTGATGTATTGGTGCTCAACCAGACCAAAGTCTTGCGCGCAAGTCTTGAAGGGATGCGCCCGGCCCGTACGCACGGCGGCGGCGGTGATGTGAAAATCGGGTTTAATCTGCACAAGCAAATATCGGGCGAGAGTTGGCGAGCCTTTGCCCGCCCCGCCAAACGGCTCAAGCAAGGCGATAATGTTCGGTTTTCGGATGAATTATCTGCCGTGGTGACCGATAAACAAGAAGGCGGCGATGTTGGGCTAAAATTTAATCTGGTCGGGGCCGCGCTCAGCCAAACCATTGAGCAGGTAGGGGAAATGCCTTTGCCGCCTTATATCGCCAAACAGCGCCCGGTCGATGGGCGCGATAATGAAGATTACCAGACCGTCTATGCTATAGATAAAGGTTCGGTAGCCGCCCCGACGGCCGGGTTGCATTTTACGCCGGGCTTGTTTGCAAAGCTTGAAGCCAAAGGCATCAAAATCGCCCGGCTGGTTTTACATGTTGGTGCAGGGACGTTTTTGCCTGTTTCCAGTGACAATACAGATGATCATAAAATGCACTCGGAGTGGTATAGTATATCTGAACAGGCCGCTGATACAATTTGCACGGCCAAACGAAATGGTGGACGGGTGATTGCGGTTGGGACGACGGCCTTGCGGGCTTTGGAAAGCTGTGCCAGTTCTAAGGGAGAAATTATGGCGGGCAGTGCCGACACAGATATTTTCATCACACCTGGATATAAATTCAAAACCGTTGACGGCATGTTGACCAATTTCCATTTACCCAAATCGACCTTATTTATGCTGGTCAGTGCGTTTTGTGGCCTGGACATTATGCAAGCCGCCTATAAATACGCAATCAAGAACAACTACCGCTTCTATTCCTACGGGGACTCGAGCTTGTTATGGAAAGCCCAAATGCAGAACAATGATGCGGAGCAATAATGGCTGAATTCGTATTTGATATTCACGCCACAGACGGCGCAGCCCGTACAGGTGTGTTAAAAACATCTCGCGGTGAAATCCGCACACCGGCCTTTATGCCAGTTGGCACGGCGGGCACGGTCAAGGCATTATATATGGATCAGGTCAAAGATGCCGGGTCAGACATTATACTCGGCAACACATATCATCTGATGCTAAGGCCCGGCGCGGAACGTGTCGCCAAACTTGGTGGTTTGCACAAATTTTCCGGATGGCGCGGGCCCATGTTGACGGATAGCGGCGGGTTTCAAGTCTGGTCTTTATCCAAATTGCGTAAGATGAGCGAAAAGGGTGTGGAATTTCAAAGTCATCTTGACGGCTCCAAGCATATGTTAAGCCCGGAGCGTTCCGTAGAGATACAGGCCGAGTTACTCGGTGCTGACATATGCATGCAGCTTGACGAATGCACAAATTTCCCGGCCAGTCGCGACGAGGCGGCCAGTTCTATGGAATTATCCTTGCGCTGGGGCAAAAGATCACTGGAAGCTTTCGGGGAACGGGATATTCAAACACTGTTTGCTATTGTCCAGGGATCGACCTTCGCCGATTTACGCCAGAAAAGTGCGCAAGCCAGTGTGCAGACCAAAGTCAATGGGCGCGGCTACGGCGGTTATGCTATTGGTGGTTTGGCGGTCGGGGAAGGCCATGAAGCTATGCTACGAACCCTTGAGAGCGTCATGCCTTTCTTGCCAGGCGAACGTCCGCGCTATCTGATGGGCGTTGGCAAACCGATTGATCTGGTAGAATCAGTCGCACGCGGGGTCGATATGTTTGATTGTGTCATACCAACCCGCTCGGGCCGGCATGGCCAGGTATGGAGCGACGCCGGGCCCTATAACATCAAACGTGCCGAATTTGCTGAGGACAAAACGTCCTTAGATGAAACGATCGATTGTCCTGCCAGCCGTAACTATTCCAAAGCCTATATCCACCATTTAATTCGTAGTGGTGAACTCCTCGGCGCCATGTTGCTCAGTTGGCATAATATTGCCTATTTTCAAAATCTGATGGCCCGGATGCGCTGCGCCATTGAAACTGGTGATTTTGACAATTTTATCTGTAATTTCAAAGAGAAGACCACAAAATAACGGCATATAAAAAAACGTAAAATATGCGGTATTTAGCCCTTGACCTTAGGGAATTGCAGCCCTAGTTTCCGCGCTCTTTGGGAGCTGTTAGCTCAGTTGGTAGAGCAACTGACTTTTAATCAGTAGGTCCAGGGTTCGAATCCCTGACAGCTCACCATTATTATTCAGCTATATTGGGCTTTGTCCAATTGTGGCATTTTCGTGGCGATACTGATGCAAATATGCCACGCAAGCATAATTAACGTTGTTTTTCTTATAAAAAACATACAGGTAAAGCTAGCCAAAGGTAAATAATTGGTGTAGCGATAATCCAACAGTATGCGACTATATGCGCAATTGTGTTTGAGTGCGAGAAATCGCGGGTAATATTGGCTGATCTTGGGTTGGCTATTTTCGGAGGAAGAAACATGAAGCTACAGCTTCTTGCAGCGGCCGCGAGTGTCGCTTTACTAGCCGCACCTTCATTGGCTTTTGCTAATGACCAAGGTTGGTATGTACGTGGTAATGTGGGTTACGGGGTTGTAACCGACGTTGATTTTGTTGGCGATCTCTCTGGCGACGTTGAAGGCGAAGGCAATGCTGCCGTGTCTTTAGGTGTCGGTTATGAGTTTGGCAATAACTGGCGTGTTGAATTGGATGCCAGCCAATTGTGGAATGATCTTGGTGCTATTAGCCAGGCTGGCAACACATTTTCGAGCATGCGCTTGACGACTGGCATGCTGAACGCGATTTATGATTTTTCAGATTTTGGTAGCTGGGAGCCATATGTTGGTGCTGGTATCGGTATTACCCGTGCACGTTTAAGCGCTGGTGCCTATAGCTTGCCTACAGCTAATCTTCCGCAAAACAGCCCTACTTGTCCAGGTAGCAATGCTTGTACCTTTGACAATGCGGACACAGGCGTTGCTTGGCAATTGCTTGCTGGTCTTGGTTACAAGATTTCGGATAATTTGACTTGGGATACCCAATATCGTTATTTGAATGTTGGTGATTTGGACTATGTAGGTCTTGGCCAAAATCTGTCACTTCCTATTGCTCCCAACAGCACATTGGGTGGTGGTAGTGATCTGGCAACGGTTGCATCCGGTGCAGGTAGCCACACGGTTATGACTGGTCTGCGCTATAGATTTGGCGCGAAAGCAACGCCGCCTCCAACCCTGTATTCTTGCTGGGATGGTAGTCGGGTTGAAAACTTGTCAACATGTGCACCTCAGCCGCCTGTAATGGTTGATTGCTGGGATGGTTCCCAGGTCGAGTCCGGTACTACTTGCCCAGTAAGACCAGTGATTCAGTGTTGGGACGGTAGCACCGTCTATGAAGCGGCTTCATGCCCCACACGCCCAACAATCACCTGTTGGGACGGTACAATCGCTTATGACCAGGCCGCATGTCCAATCAATAGGATCGCTCAGTTGTGCGCTAATGAATATCGTCAAGAAATCATTTACTACGAATTCGACAAGCCACAATCCGCAGAGACACACGTGAAAATCCAAAACATTCTGGATACAGCCGCGAATTGTTCTGTTGGGAATATCAATGTTGTAGGGCACACTGATTCGTCAGGTTCAGCTGCCTATAACATGAAATTGTCCAAGCATCGTGCGCGGGACGTTCGCGCAGAACTGATCAAGCAAGGTGTTACTGGCGACATCATTACATCCGAAGGTAAAGGTGAAACACAATTGTTCATTGATACTGGCGATGGCGTGAAAGAAGCTTTGAACCGCAGGACTGAAATTCTGATCCGTTTGAACTCAGTGGGTGTAGTTACAAATTAACCTGTAACACCTCGAATTATTTTGAAAGCCCGGTTTCGTGCCGGGCTTTTTTGCGTTTCTGGGTTTGTATTTCCGGCAGTTTATCAAAGATTGACGTACACACATAAAATGTGCAATTATTGTGTCTCGATTGGGGGTGCATAGCTTAAGTTATTTAGGTAAGGGTAAAATTATGAAAACGAAGTTATTATTAGCGGTCGCTAGCGCCGTATTATTAGCCGCACCTTCATTGGCTTTTGCTAATGACCAAGGTTGGTATGTACGTGGTAATGTGGGTTACGGGGTTGTAACCGACGTTGATTTTGTTGGCGATCTCTCTGGCGACGTTGAAGGCGAAGGCAATGCTGCCGTGTCTTTAGGTGTCGGTTATGAGTTTGGCAATAACTGGCGTGTTGAATTGGATGCCAGCCAATTGTGGAATGATCTTGGTGCTATTAGCCAGGCTGGCAACACATTTTCGAGCATGCGCTTGACGACTGGCATGCTGAACGCGATTTATGATTTTTCAGATTTTGGTAGCTGGGAGCCATATGTTGGTGCTGGTATCGGTATTACCCGTGCACGTTTAAGCGCTGGTGCCTATAGCTTGCCTACAGCTAATCTTCCGCAAAACAGCCCTACTTGTCCAGGTAGCAATGCTTGTACCTTTGACAATGCGGACACAGGCGTTGCTTGGCAATTGCTTGCTGGTCTTGGTTACAAGATTTCGGATAATTTGACTTGGGATACCCAATATCGTTATTTGAATGTTGGTGATTTGGACTATGTAGGTCTTGGCCAAAATCTGTCACTTCCTATTGCTCCCAACAGCACATTGGGTGGTGGTAGTGATCTGGCAACGGTTGCATCCGGTGCAGGTAGCCACACGGTTATGACTGGTCTGCGCTATAGATTTGGCGCGAAAGCAACGCCGCCTCCACTTCCGCCCCCGCCTCCAGTTCAGGAATATGTTAAGTGTAAAGACGGGTCTCAAGCATTAACAATGGCAGATTGCCCGGTCGTGCGCGTTCAGACTTACACATGTTGGAACAAGTCCCTGGTGACAGACACGAAAATGTGTCCGCCTAGGCCCGTTGCGCCGCCACCGCCTCCACCAATACCATATTCAGTTTGCGATGCTGGTGCGACCAATTTTGTGGTTTATTTCCCTTGGGATAAATCAGCATTGACGGATCAGGCAAGGGCCGTGATTTTGGACGCTACGAATATAGCCAATCAGTGTAGTATCTCTGATATTGTCATAGAAGGCCATGCGGACAGCTCAGGACCAGCCAGCTATAATGTCGGCTTGTCACATCGTCGGGCTGATAATGTTGAAGGCGAGTTGCGCCGTAATGGTTTGACCACATCAAATGTCACTAAAACCGCAAGAGGCGAAACGGCTCTGGCGGTTGGAACTGGCGATGGTGTGCGTGAGCCTTTGAACCGCCGTACGGAAGTGGTTATTCGGTTGATACCGACAAATATTTTCACCCGGTAGTTTTTGGAAATTTATCAGAGACATACCTTTATACAACGCTTCGTTTCTGCGGGGCGTTTTTTTATGAATAAGCCTGTTATTCCTGTCGAATTTTTCGTAGATTGTACTGGCAATCACGGGAATTTGGAACTTATAAATGGCAAAAATTGAAACCAATATGTCCAAATTGGCCTTGAGCGCCCATGAAGAGCTTGCCTTGACCGCCTTAGGTGAGTGTCAAGCGGCTATGGAAGAAAAGCTATTGGCTTGGGCGCATATCAATTCTGGTAGTCATAATAAAGCTGGGCTTAAATCCATGCGCGCTCAGCTTTGTGAAGCATTCGCCGTACTGCCCGGCGTAATCAGTGAACCTCAATTGCTGCCAGGCCAATATATAGAGCCAGACGGGAGCGTCAGTAATATTCAGTATGAACCGGCCATGCTTTTACAGGTGCGCCCAAAGGCCGACATTCAAATCGTCCTTACGGGCCATTATGATACGGTGTTTCCAAAAGACAGTCATTTTCAAACAACGGCGCATTTGGGGCACGATATGCTCGGCGGCCCCGGCGTTGCTGATATGAAGGGCGGGATTTTGGTTATGCTGGAAGCTTTGAAAGCGTTCGAGGCATCAAAACATGGGCAAAAAATCGGCTATTCAGTCCTGTTAAGCCCGGACGAAGAGATCGGCTCGCCCGGCTCGGCGCCGCTCTTGGCCAAGCTTGGCCGCAAAGCCCATATTGGCCTGACTTATGAACCGGCATTGGCGGATGGTTCATTGGCGGGTGCGCGCAAGGGGAGCGGCAATTTTGCACTCATTATAAAGGGTCGTGCTGCCCATGCCGGGCGCGAACATCATTTGGGTCGTAACGCCGTAAATGCAATGGCAAGGTTTAGTGTGGCTATGGATGCGCTGAACGGCGAACGCGAAGGCGTCACCTTTAACATGGCGAAAATAGACGGGGGCGGGGCGGTTAATATTGTCCCGGATCTGGCAATTGGCCGGTTTAATGTACGGATGTTACGCACAGAAGATCAGGTCTGGATCAAAGACAGGCTAGGCGAATTGGTAGAAGCCACCAATCAAGAAGACGGTATACAAGCAGAGTTAACTGGCGGATTTACCCGTCCGCCCAAGCCTATGGCACCGGCAAATGCATTGGTATTTGATTGGGTCAAACGTGCTGGTCATATGCTGGGCCTTGATATAAAATGGAAGCCAAGCGGCGGGGTTTGCGAGGGTAATAATTTATGGGCCAGTGGTTGCCCTAATGTCGATACATTGGGCGTTCGCGGGGGAGAGATACATTCCGACCGGGAGTTTGTTATTTTGTCAAGTCTGGCAGAACGGGCCAAATTATCAACCCTGATATTAATGAAGATTGCCTCTGGTGACTTTGATGCTAAACACGCCAAAGCATTAGCAACAGAAGAGAAATCACATGCTGATAGTTAGACCAGCTCGCGCTGACGACCTCGAAAGTTTTATAGAATTGGCACGCTCTGCCGGGCCAGGTTTTACATCGCTGGCGGTGCCGGATAGTGATTTAAAAATGCGCTTGGATAAATCCGTCAAAAGTTTTTCGGCGAAAATAGATGAACCCGGCGATCATATTTATTTATTGATGCTGGAAGACACCTCCACAGGCGAAATTGTCGGTGTCAGTGCCGTCAAAGCTATGGTCGGTATCAATAAACCGTTTTTCAGCTTTAAGCTTCTGAAAATCGCCCAAAGCTCTAGTGTGGCCAATCGGCATTTTGATATGGATGTTATGTTGCTGGTCAATGAATATTCCGGCACCAGCGAGGTTGGGACGTTGTTTGTCAAAAGTAAAATGCGCGGCACCGGTGCGGGGCGGTTAATTTCCCAAGCCCGCTATATGTTGATGGCAACATCACCTGAGCGCATCGCGGAGACGATTATATCAGAGTTGCGCGGGCGGGTGGATAAACACGGGCATTCGCCGTTTTGGGAATCGCTGGGACGCAAGTTTTTCAAAATGGATTTTAACCAAGCCGACGAAATTACCGCCCAAACTGACAATCAATTTATCACAGACCTCATGCCTAAATACCCGATTTATTTAGACCTTCTAACCGACGAAGCACAGGCCGTAGTGGGGCGGGCGCATCCGGACGGTGTTGGTGCGCGGCGATTGCTGGAGGCCGAGGGTTTTCGGTTTGACGGCTATGTGGATATTTTTGACGGTGGTCCGACCATGGCAGCACCTCGTGACCAGATCAGAACCATCAAGGATTCCCATATTTTACCCGCATTTGCGAAAGCACATTTAAAGCCAACCCACCGCGCTTTGGTGAGCAATGAAAGCATTGAAAATTTTCGCGCCGTATTTGCCGAGATAAGCTTTGAAGATGATATTGTGCATCTTGGCACGCAAACTATGGCAGGTTTAGGGCTTAAAGACGGTGATCCGGCCCGCATTTTGGCAACAAGAATAGGACGTTAGGATGAGCAAAGGTGTTTTTATCGGCGGACGCTGGCAACATGGGGACGGTTCGCAGTTCACCAGCCTAGACCCGGCAAGCGGTGAGACAGTATGGCAAGGTGGGGAGGCAACACAAGCACAAGTGAACCAAGCCTATCTTGCCGCCACAAAGGCATTCACCCCGTGGTCTGAAACCAGTTTTGAAGACAGGCGCGACATTGTTTTGCGGTTCAAAGACATAGCTATAGCGGCTAAAGACAGGTTGACCGAGTTGATAGCCCACGAGACCGGGAAGGTGTTGTGGGATGCCAGCGGTGAGGCTGGTGCGGTCGCGGGCAAGGTCGATATTTCCTTGAAATCTTATCTCGACCGTACCGGTACTTCCAGCACGCAGACGGGTTTTGGCAGGGCTGATTTACAGCACCGCCCCCACGGTGTTATGGCAGTTTTGGGGCCGTATAATTTTCCGGCCCACCTGCCAAATGGGCAAATACTCCCGGCCATGATCGCGGGCAATACGGTGGTGTTCAAACCCAGTGAACAATGCCCGGCGGTCGGCGAATTTTTGACCGGGCTTTTTGAGCAAGCAGGCTTTCCGCCCGGTGTCATCAATATGGTGCAAGGTGGGCGCAGCACAGGTGCGGCTTTGCTTGACCACAGCGATCTGGACGGCGTGTTATTTACGGGTGCGGCCAGCACGGGTGCATTTATTCACAAGAAATTTGGCGGTCGCCCGGAAATAGTTTTGGCGCTAGAACTGGGCGGCAATAACCCGCTTCTTTTGTGGGATGTTGCAGACAGCGCCGCCGCTGCCAGTATTATCATCCAGTCTGCGTTCATCACATCGGGCCAGCGTTGCACCTGTGCGCGGCGGATATTATTGCCAGAAGGCAAGGCGGGGGACACTATTCTTGATGCAGTTGAAGATATGGCGGGCACCATGAAAATCGGAGCCTGGAATGATGAAGACGAAGCTTTTATGGGCCCCGTAATCAGCGCCCCCATAGCCGCCCACGTCACGAAACGTGCCCAAGAACTTGGCGGACAGATCATCAAACAGGTACAAATTATGGATCGTAGCCCGGCCTTCGTACGGCCCGGCATTGTTGACGTTACCGGCGTTCAGGTGCCAGACGAGGAAATCTTCGGCCCGGTCATGCAAATCATTCGCGTACCAAGTTTGGAGGCGGGCATAGCTGAGGCCAATAATACACGGTTTGGTTTGTCTGCCGGATTGATCAGCGATGATCCCAAAAACTGGGATATTTTTAAACGTAAAATCCGTGCCGGTGTGGTCAATTTCAATCGTCCGACAACGGGAGCGGCAGGCTTTCTACCGTTTGGCGGCCCCGGCGCTTCAGGCAATCATAATCCTGGGGCTTATTATGCCGCAGATTTTTGCGCCTGGCCTATGGCTAGCCAAATAGCGGACAGGGTCGAGACCCAGCCTGCCAAAGGACTTTCTACATGCTAACGCAAGACGTAAATTATGCCCGCGAAGCTAATTATGCCCGCGAAGCAAATTATGATGGACTTATTGGCCCAACCCATAATTACGGCGGCCTGTCTGCGGGCAATCTGGCCAGCGCCAAAAATAAAGGTTTGATCGCCCGCCCGCGTGCTGCCGCTTTACAAGGCCTTCAAAAAATGAAATTGATGGCGGACGCCGGGCTGGTGCAAGGGGTTTTCCCGCCCCAGGCCCGGCCAAACCTGGCGGAATTACGCCAGATGGGTTTTTTGGGAAATGACGAAAAAGTATTGACATCCGCATGGCGGGCCAACCCTGTTTTGGTGCGCAATATGTGCTCGGCGTCGAGCATGTGGGCCGCAAATGCAGCAACAGTAAGCCCGTCCGTTGATTGCGCCGACGGGCGTTTGCACCTGACACCCGCTAACCTCTCCACCATGTTACACCGTTCAATCGAACACAGGCAAACGGGCAGGGCGCTGAGATCCGCATTTCCAAGTACCGCCCATGTCGCCGTACATAATGCCTTGCCCATGCAGTCCACTTATGCGGACGAGGGGGCGGCCAACCATGTGCGCCTGTGTGCCGAGCATGGTGCGCCAGGAGTCGAGCTGTTCGTTTATGGCCGCGATGCTCTATCAGGCGAACATATAACAAAATTTCCGGCCCGCCAGACCCTACAGGCCAGCCACATCATTGCGACCAAACACGGGCTGGACGCAGGCCGAACAGTGTTCGCCGAACAATCCGTCAAAGCCATTGATGCGGGCGCGTTTCACAATGACGTTGTTTGCGTTGGGGCACTGCAATGTTTGTTCTATCATGAATATGCTTTTGCGGAGACCGGGCAGGCTTTGGCCCAAATCAGCAAGGCTGCCGAGGGGTTGTTTGAGCCACAATTTGTTGAAGTTTCTAACAAGGATGTGCCCATCAAAGAGGCTATCTCGGCCTATTTGTTCAACTCCATGCTGGTGCAAATGCCGGGCGACAATCGCCTGACCTTGGTCGCCCCAACCGAAACCTGCGACAACCCTTACACCAAAGCCTATTGTGATAAATTAGTGGCCAGCAACGGCCCCATAGGCGCAGTTAAATATGTGGATGTGCGCCAAAGCATGCGCAATGGCGGCGGGCCTGCATGTTTGCGCTTGCGGGTGGTGTTAACCAAGGCGGAGCAAGCCGCCGCAAACCAGAAAATGCTTCTGGATGACCGATTGTATGAACAGCTGACCGCTTGGGTGAGAAAATATTACCGCGAAGAATTAGCCCCGGACGATTTGGGGGATCCGGCATTGATGGGCGAAAGCTTTACGGCGCTGGACGCGCTGACAAAAATTATGGATTTGGGCGGAGATTTCTATCCGTTTCAGAGATGATAAATGAGCGATAAAAACGAACAGGCCAATAATAAGCAAAACTGGGGCAATTACTGGCAGGGTCGTGCTGGTGACACCGCCGGGGAAGCGCTTGTTGGTGTCGGTATTGAACATAATACAAAACTGGCTGCGTTTTGGGCGGCGTGCTTTGATGGGCTAGACAGTGGCACGCGTATTCTCGATATGGCGTGCGGGGCAGGGTCGGTTTTGCGCCATGCCCATAATAACGGGTTTACTGATTTGAGCGGTGTCGATATTTCGGACGCGGCCATCAAGGCCATGCAAGGGGAATTTACATCTGCACACGGCATTGTTGCGCCGGTCGAAAATACCGGTTTAGCGGACGGTGGATACGACATGGTGGTCAGCCAGTACGGGTTTGAATATGCAGGAAGCGCCCGGCAAGTCCTGGCGGCAGCGCGCGAAATGGCACGTTTGGTGTGTGCGGGCGGGCAATTTACCGCCCTTTGTCACATCAAAGACGGCGGTATTGAGCAAGAAGTCAGTGGTCATTTGCACGACATTAAAACCATAACCAAGACCGGATTTATTCTGGCGGCCAAAGCTGTGTTCAAGAAGGCACAAGAGCTTGAGACTATGCCGACAACAGAAAGAAAAAACGCCTATGAACAGGCGGTTAGCGGTCTGACCGGTCCCCGGGACAAGCTCACCACATGGATTACGGACGGTTCGGAACATGCCAGTGAAATCCATAAACTCGGACAGCATTTATATTCTGGCACCGTTGATTTATTTGCCCGTAGAAAAGCCTATTCTCTCGCAGATATTCTAGCCTGGCTTGACGGCATGCAAAGGGAAATTGACGCCTATAAAGGCCGTATGTTGAGTATGAAACAGGCTGCACTTAGCGAGAAAGCGGCTCGAACCATTCTGGACGTTTTCAAAGAGGCCGGGTTTGAAGTTGAAGAACCGCAAGAGTTTTACCTGGAAGACGATACCAAACCCGCCGCATGGATTTTAAAGGCCCAACTTTGAAATTTTGCATATCCCCCTGTAAAGCCAGTATCTGTAAAGTTAGAAATGAGTGTGGCTCAATCACCACCGAATAAATCTAACAAAGCTTTTTCCAAAGGGTCTTGTTCTTTTTTCTGCTCAACCTTTCTCTCTTGCTCTTTTTGGGGCGTATCAGTGTCTTTTGGCTCAGTCTTTACGTCTGCGCCCAAAATATCGCCTAGCAAGCTGCCAAGCGGGTCTTTGGCGGGCTGTTTTTTTGGGTTTTGTGTCGAGCCTGATTGTTGTGTCGGGGTTTGCGGGTTGCCTAACAACCCGCCGACGATGCCGCCGAGATCGCCGCCCAGCTGGTTGGTAATACGGCTTTGCACTTCTGCTTTGGCGCGGGCGGCTACGATCTTGCTGACCAGATCGGTATCAAGCCCGGCATTGATGCTGCCAAAATCACCGCTCAATTTTATGGGAATACCAAACCCGGCCAAACCCTTGAATTGGCCTTTGCCGTCTTTCAGACGTGGGCGCAGACTGAAATCAACTTTTTGGCGACCAATATCCAGGGTACCAGCGCCTTCGGCCAATAGGGCATTGGCCGTCAATGCGAAATCACCAATCGTTACCACACCATTTTTAATACGAAACAAGCCCTTGAGATTTTTGAACGGGGTTGTGTAAGAAGGGCCGATGCCTGCGGGTAGGCTGCGGGTTTGTAGCAGGCTGTTCAGGCTGCCTAAATTGCTGATAAATTGCTCAAGATCAATGCCGGAAACCACACCTTCGGCCAACTCAAAATTACCACTCCCGCTTAACGAGCGCATGATTTCGGCCTGGGATCTGCCCGCGCCCTTAATGCGCATTGTCGTGCCTGTATTCCCGGTTAATTTGGTAAACCCGGCAACCGCACCTAGCAAGCCTTTTCCGTCAACATTGTTAAAAGTGAAATCAAGGGCCACTTGCGGCACCGTGCCTGCGGCGTCCAGCATCATATCCCATTTACCTTGACCGCCGTAAAGGCTGACATTTGGGATATTGGTTTTCAAGCGCCCATTACGTACCGTGGTTTTGATGGTGCTTTGGCCCATTTCCACAGAGGTCGTGATGATATTGGGTGTGGTCAGGGTGAAATTCCCGTCAAACAGGTTTAAGACTGCAAGGTTAAGCGGAGCCTGGCTCCAGGGCTGCACACCTTTGGGGCGATTGGCATAAATAGACGCCTGATAGGGGCGAATGTCCAGACCCGGCATATCCAGTACGCCAGTTAGCTTCGGCTTGCCAGCAAGACTGGCACTGAAATTTCCGCTGGCCTGGAGCGCGTCAAAGCCTATTTTTGCATTGGTGAATTTGATCTGGCTGGGGCTGGCATCGGCTTGCCCGGTTATGTTAAGCGGGCCGTAGACATTTCCGGCATCCGTATTTGGGGGGAGTTTTGCCCCTGTAATTTCGGCCAATTTACGTACGGACGGTATCTGGAGATTGACCAAACCCCTATACCCCATAGCCTTGCCAGTTGTGAGATTGCCGTCAATATTCAGATTAAGCTGACCGTCTGTTAATGCAGCTTTGAGACCGGTAATGTTCAGAGCACCTGCGCTACCGCTAACCAGGCCACTTGCTTTGAGCGCCCCAAGCGCATCACTATAGGGCAGGGGCAAGCCGCCGATTTTGGCCAGAGATTGCATGGAAGGTGCGCTGACATCAAACTTTCCGTCCAGTCTCGTGGTCTTGCCCGTGCTGATATTACCAACATAGCTGGCTGCGAAATATTTACCGTTGGTTTTGAAGTTTAAATCATCAAATGCCAAGGCGTCTACCACACCTTTGACATGACTGCTGAGGGATAAATCGCCCATAATTTGTGCGCCCGGTACATTTGTAATGCCGAGCTTTGGCAATAGGGCCGTAATGGACGGGCTATTGGCAGCAAAACGCCCGGACAAGCTCAGGGCATTGTCGAATGTCGCCGCACCTGTGTAATTGGCGGTGATATTGTCACCTTTAATATTGATGGTGAGGTTTTTTGCATTTGTGACTTTCCCGTCCGTACTTAAGCTGGTTTCCAAATTCACTGTATCAAAAGCGGCCAGTTGCGGGATAGCCATGGCGAGAGCATTTTGCAAACCGGACACGTCGGCGATATTGATCTTCAAATCGCCATGAGCTGACGGGGACACACCAGCGGTGAAATCTCCGGTAAAATTGGTGCTGATAATGTCGCTATTGAGGACTAATTGTGTATCTTTGCCAATCACATTGGCACCATCAAAGGATAAATTACCCTTGAGACTCGCGGTTTCGGTCAGTGCGCCGTAAGGATTATTTTGATTGAGGAAAGTGTCGAGTTTGGATGTGGAAGGGATGTCCGCGTCAAAGTCTACATCAAATGTAATCATTTTGGACGGGGTGAAATGACCCTTGGCCGAGATATTGCCGAGGCTGGATTTGACCTTGAGCAAGACGGGGGCGGTTTCGCCGTTCAGGAATGATTTCGGGGTGTCCAATTTTAGCTCTAAATCCATAGGTATATCATTGATAACCAGATCACCTTTGGCGCTGACGGGCTTGTCCAGGCCCGGCATGGATAATTTCATATTGACGGATTTGAGTGTGTAAGTGGTATCGTTGGCGGCGTCGCTATAGTTGACGCTACCATTTTCCAGGGAAAATTTACCCAGCGCGATTTGTAAATCTGTGTAGCGTCCATCACGGGAAAATCCGGTATGTGTGCTTTTTACGGGTTTGGTTTGCTCGTCCCCGAAAGCCCAATTGACCCGGCCATCTTTGGTTTTTTCCAGTGAGATGCTCGGATTGACCAGTTTAAATTCGGTGATTTCCACCTGCTTTCTAAACAAAGGCCAGAGTTTGACCCGTGCTTGCAAGCTATCCATTGTGGCGAATGGCTGGGTGGCAAATGGCTGGGCGCTGAACCCGTCTCCATTTGCGATTGTTACCGTTTCGGCCTTAGCCATAAGTGTTGGCAAGACTGATAATTTTACATCACCGGCAATGGTCACTTCACGGCCAAGGGCATTGCTAACCTGCTCGGTGATTTTATCTTTGTAAACCGATGCAGGTATAAGGCTCGGCAAGATCAAAAGAGCTGCCACAAGCAGAGCAAGCACAATACCAAGACCAATAACAATTTTACGCATTTTTTCTCCAAACTGTAAGCTAGGGTCTGTGGACATTTAGCACAAATATTCAAGTTTTCAATCTGACAAAGTGTCCATGAACAGTAGATGAAAGGGTTTGCGGCCAAACTGGCTGATTTTTGCCCTGTATTTTCCGTAATATTTCCCTATACTGCACCTACGGGGAAGCTAAACACCAGTGTGAGGATTTATTATGTGCAGCCATGACCACCCAGAAGTGACGAAAACCGTCGATAAAGATACTCGCGAAATGCTGAACAGACGCAAAATGATCCAGGCGTTGGCCGCTGGCGGTACTGTTGCAGTGGCCGGGGGGCTTGCTGGTTGCGCCACCAATGCCGAGACAGGGGCTAGCCAGATGCTGCTTATCGGAGAGAGCGCATTAAGCCAGGCTGCGGCTCAGTCATGGGCCGAAGCTAAACGCAAGCAAAAATTGTCAACAGACCCGCGTTATACGACGCGGCTGAGAAATATAGGTGGCCGCATTGCCCGAGGCGCCAGGCGGGACAAACAGGCTTGGGATTATGCCGTATTTGAGTCGGAACAAAAAAATGCGTTTGTATTGCCGGGCAACAGGGTTGGGTTTTATACAGGCATGATGGATTTCGCCGGCAATGACGATCAAATCGCGGCTATTATGGGCCACGAGGTTGGCCATGTTGCAGGCAAACATGCAGCCGAGCGGGTCAGCACCAATATGGCCGGGCAATTGGCCGTGGTCGGCGGTACAATTCTTGCCGGCTCGCAAATGAAAAAACGCTGTAACCAATATCCGGACGCACGCCAGCGTAATCAATGTATGCGCGGGGCCAGCCGCAATACACAATTGCTCAATCAGGCTTTGGGTATAGGTTTTATGGTCGGGATTGCTTTGCCGTTTTCGCGCAAACACGAAAGCCAAAGCGATTTGCTTGGCGCACGCTATATGCAACGCTCTGGATATAACCCCTATGAAGCAGTTAAATTATGGGAAAAAATGGCCGAGGGCAGCCAACGTAAACAGCCGGAATTTCTATCGACACATCCAGATCCGGCACGGCGCGCCCGTGATTTGCATAATTATATAAGTTGTCAGGAACGTCTGGGTTCCCAAGGCTGGGGTGATAACACCTTAAAGGCGGCTTTGCAGGCGTGTAAGGCATAAATTTGCCTTTGGTGTAAATCGAGGCTTGATGCGGTGGATTGCCTGGTATATGCAAGCCGCCTGACCATAATAGATGCCGCCTTAGCTCAGTTGGTTAGAGCGCTGGTTTGTGGAACCAGAGGTCCTCAGTTCAAACCTGAGAGGCGGTACCATTTTTCTGTAAATTATCAGGATAAAGTAGAGGTGGGTTGTATGACTACCCCGCCATCAGTTTCGGCAAGCTCGTGGCTATTTCCGGAAAGAAGGCTACCAACAATATTACAAATATCTGTATACCGATGAACGGGATGATACCTTTATAGAGAGCCGTTGTTGTCACTTCCGGCGGGGCGACACCGCGCAAATAAAACAGGGCAAAGCCGAAAGGCGGGGTTAGGAAACTGGTCTGTAAATTTAGCGCCATCAATATACCGAGCCAGATCGGATCCATGCCCATAGCCATGAGCGGCGGAGCGACCAAAGGCACGATGACAAAGGTGATTTCAATAAAATCCAGGAAAAAACCCAGGAAAAACATCACGACCATAACCAGTATTAAAGCACCCGCCGGGCCGCCGGGTGCGCTGGCCAGCATATGTCCGACCAACTCATCACCGCCAAAGCCGCGAAACACCAGGCTGAACATGGTGGCCCCGATTAAAATCACGAACACCATGCTTGTGATATACATGGTCGAGCGCGACACATCCGCCAATTGCCCTTTGTTTTTCAGATAGGCCAAAGCCGCACCCGTGCCCAATATGGCCAGCCCGCTAAATAATAGGGCCAATGTCACGGCTATGCGTTCGCTGATCACCCAGCCGTCTTGATTAAAGCGCATGTCAATTCCCGTGAGATCAATGATGATAAGCGCACCAAGCCCCAGCGTGGCAAAGACGATCAGTTTTTGAACGCCCGGTTTGTCGCCCGAGAGCTTGTAGCCTGCCAGCAATATGGCACCCAAGGCCCCGAGAGCTGCGCCGCGTGTGGGTGTGGCATAGCCGGACAGGATAGAGCCAAGCACGGCCACGATCAGGAGTAATGGTGGTAGCATTGCTCCCAATGTACGGCGGATAAATTTGCCCATATGCACATCTTTATCCCAGCCGCTGGCCGGGGCCATGTGAGGTTTCAGAGCCGCCACTACAGTAATATAAAGGGCGTAGAGACCGACCAATATCAGGCCGGGCAAGAGAGCGCCTGCAAACAAATCACCTACGGATATAGTGCCGCCGCCGCCAACAACCTGTAGGCCGTGGCTGCGCTGTGCTTCCTGGTAGGCGTTGGAAAGCTGGTCACCCAATATGACCAGCACAATAGACGGAGGAATAATTTGCCCCAGCGTACCTGAAGCCGCAATAGAACCCGAGGCCAAAGACGGTGCGTATCCGCGCTTCAGCATAGTTGGGAGAGAGAGCAAGCCCATTGTCACCACGGTAGCCCCGACAATGCCTGTAGACGCGGCCAGCAAAGCCCCGACCAGCACAACGGAAATACCCAGACCGCCACGAAGACTACCGAACAAATCCCCCATCGCCTCCAGTAAGTCTTCGGCGATACGGGATTTTTCCAACATCACCCCCATAAATACGAACAGAGGCACTGCCATAAGAATATCGCGGGTGATCAGCGGGAAAACTCGCCCAGGCAGGGCTAGCAGGAAACTGGCTTCAAACTGTCCGGTAAATACGCCGATCGCCGCGAATATCAAAGACACGCCGCCCAGCGTAAAGGCGACGCCATAGCCGGCCATAAGCGCCGCGCAAGCGACGGCAAACATCAACAGCGCCAGATATTCATTGGGGCTCATAATCCGGACTCCAAATGCTCCGAGCCAAATGGGTCGTCAATCCGTTCGGGTAATTCAGGCAGTTTGTGGCCGCGCAAAAACAATGTCGCACGCCCGGCCAGTGACAAGCCCTGGGTCAACATCATCAACGCGAATATTGACACAAAGGTTTTGAGAATAAACAGACCTTTGATACCGTCTGTCTCGGCCGAGCCTTCAAATGAAGACCAGGCCAGTCCGACAAAGCTCTGGGCGTTCCATATAAGCACCAGACAAAACGGTATCATAAGCGCGTAAAAGCCGAGCAAATCAACCAAAGCCTTGGACTTAGGGCGCATGCTGGCGTGGAATATATCAACGCGCACATGTTGCCCGGCCAGTAAAGTTGCGGCGGAGCCAAGCAGAATAACTGTTGCATGAAAATAAATGGCGCTTTCGTCAAATTTCGTCCAAGTTTGGCCAAATATGGACAGGGCGATAACCCCGAAAGCTATGCTGACGACCAATAGGGGCAGCAACCACTTCACAGTTTCGCTAACCTGCACATTAAACCCGTCAATGACTTGGGTCAGGGTGGTTTGAAAATTGCGGATAAATTTGGATTTGGGAAAAACCAGCACCAGCAAAGGCGTCAGCAAAAACGGCATAAACACCCAGCCTATAGCTTGCAGGCTGCGCCCGAGTATGTCGAGGAGTTCAGAGGTCATTGTAATTTTCCTTTCCCCATGAAAAATGGAGGAAGGAAAGAAAATTCTGACTTATAGCGTCCAACCATCACTGCAGCGCCGCCGCTCTTGCGGCTATATAGGCGCCGTCGCTGATTTCCGTCCAAGCACGGTAGCTGTTTCGGGCTTTTAGGTAGCTTTCGTAAATGGCGCGGGTCTCAGCATTTGAATTGCCGATTTCGGCTACGACTTCCTCGCTGGCTCGTCCCATTTTCTCCAAAACATCGCCCGGGAATGTGCGCGGGATTATATTGTGCTCCCTCTTTAAAATCTCCAAGGCTTTGCCGTTTTCGTGGGTGTATTCGCCGACGCTAAGATTATTGGCGGTACTGCACGCAGCTTTGAGAACAACCTGGTCATTGGGCGACAAGCTGTGCCAGACGTCCATGTTTATGCCAAGACAGAGCGCCGCACCTGGCTCGTGAAAACCGGGGCCGTAATAATAGGGGGCTTCGCGGTAAAACCCGAACGCATAATCATTCCACGGCCCGACCCATTCCGTGGCGTCAATGGCACCGGATTGTAAGGCCTGGTATATTTCGCCGCCTGACAACCGCACCGCTGCCCCGCCGAGCCTGCGCACGACCTCGCCGCCCATACCGGGCATACGCATTTTCAGGCCTTTGAAATCTTCCAGGGAATTGATCTCTTTTTTAAACCAGCCGCCCATTTGGTGCCCGGTATTGCCGGCGTGGAAAGGCTTTAGATTAAACCGGCCCGAGAGTTTGTCCCACAAGGCTTGCCCGCCGCCAAAATTTACCCAGCCGGAAATTTCGGTTGCGGTCATGCCCATAGGTACGGCGGTGAAAAACGAAAAGCCCTTGGCTTTGCCCTGCCAATAGTATTCTGCTGAATGGTACATGTCCGCTGCGCCCGTGGAGACGGCATCAAAAACTTCCGTAGCTCCGACCAACTCGCCCGCCGCATAGACTTTGATCTCAATGCGGCCTTCGGTCATAGTGCCTACAAAGTCGGCAAGGCGGTTTGCCATAATGCCCAGGCCCGGGAAGTCTTTTGGCCATGATGTGACCAGCCGCAATTGACGACGGTTTTGACTTATATTGGGTGCGCCTTGATTTGGTGAATTGGGCGTGTTGGTTGGTTGATTGTTTTTGGTGCCGGTTTTGCCGCCAAGCACGGATGCAGTGGTTGCACCAGTTGCCAAGGCCGCTGCTGCGGCCAATAAATGTCGTCGTTTCATATTTCCCCGTTTCCCCATTTTTATGATCCGTATTATTCGAACCTTTAATCTACATTACACCAGCCAATTTTCCGCAACACCTGATGGGGTTTAAAACGGGCTTTATAGGACATTTTCGGGCTGTTTTTCACCCAATAGCCCAAATATAAAAATGATAACCCGGCTTGTGTGCATTTATCAATATGATCCAAAATCATATAATTTCCCAAACTACGTTTGGTAGCCCCGACATCAAAAAAACTGTAAACCATAGATAATCCGTCGCGCAATGTATCTGTGATACAGCAAGCAATCAGTTGGCCAGTGTCGTCGCGGTACTCAAATATTTGCGTTTGCGCAGCGCAATCTTCCACCATCATCTCGTAACGCTCAAAATCCATTTCCGCCATACCGCCGTCGCGGTGGCGGCTTTCCAGGTAGCTTTGCAGTAAATCATATTGCTCACGGGTGGCGTAAGCTTCATTGACCGTGCGGGTAATATCAGAATTGGCCTTGATGGTGCGCTTGAAACTTGAACCCGGTTTGAACAGGAGCGCTTTCACGCGCAATGAATGGCAAGCATGACAGGTTTCACAGGCCGGGCGGTAAATAACATTTTGCGAGCGGCGAAACCCCGAATGGGTCAAATAGTCATTGACCTGGGGGCCTTCCAGCGGGTCAAGGGGCGTAAATATCTTGCGCTCCATCTCCCCGTCCAGATAGGGGCAGGGTGCGGGCAGGGTGATATAAAACTGCAAATCATTTGGATCAAAATGGCGCGACATATTATCAGTTTACCCCAGATCGAACACAAAGGGAAGCATGAGAATATAACTGACCCAAATCACCAAAATAAGCGGTACACCAAAACGGACATAATCTATGAATTTATAATGCCCCGGCCCCATGACCAACAAATTTGTCTGATAGGCAATAGGTGTAGCGAATGAACAATTGGCGGCGAACAAGACCGTCAGAATGAGGATTTTAGGGTCAATCCCCGTCTGGTTGGAAATACCAATAGCAATAGGGGCAAACAGCAAAGCCGTCGCATTATTGGACAACAGATTGGTCATCACCGCCACCAGTAAAAACAGCCCGCCCAGTAACACCTGAGGGCCATAGCCTTGCAAGGCTCCCACCACTTGCGCCGCTACATAACTGGCACCTCCGGTGGCTTCCAGGGCGATACCCATAGCGAAAGCGGCACCGATGAGCATAAATATCTTGGTGTCCAGTGCCCGTATGGCTTGGCGAATGTTTAAACAATGGGTGGCGATCATCAGGGCAGCGCCACTAAATGCGGCGTGGACAATGGGCAATATACCTAATGAGGCCATGAGGATAACGGCGGCAAATATTATGCGGGCAATATTGGCCTTGCGTATATCTGGTAAATCCTGGGTGGCCCAGTCAAGCAGCATAATATCGTGATTGTTCCGCATGGCTTCGATTTGCGGTACATAACCAAATAACAGCAAATCATCTCCTGCCTCGAGACGGATTTGCATCATGCGTTCGCGCATCATGCGCGAGCGTCTTTGGATGCCGAGAACCAAGCACCCGGTCTGGCTCTGAAACCCGGCATCCTCAATGGTCTGGCCTATCATTTGTGAGCCCGGTGCAATCACCGCTTCGCTGATCACTATGCGCGCCGTGCCTTCGCCTTTACTAAATCCGGGTGTTGCCAACATGCCTTTGAGATATTCCGGATAAGCGGAGAGAAGCCCTGTCAAGGCTTTGCGGGTTGCGGCAACTGTCAAGATATCGTCTTCTTGTAATGCTGACGAAAATGGGGGCAATAATTGCTTGTCGCCGCGCTGAATTGAACGCACCGTCATCATGCGCAAATCCCGAAACAGCCCGGCCACAGGTTTTGCGCCGATTAAGGGATGTGAAGCGGTGATGCGAATCGGTGCGATATATTGCCGGCCGGAACGGGTTGTGGTGCCGGGGGCCGGGCCACGATTTGGTAAAAGCCATTTTGAAGTCAGGACAATGAATGCCACCCCGATAGCCGCCAAGATTAAACCGGGCCAAGCCGGATCAAAAAACGCAATGCTCTCGTCGGTAGAGCGCTCTAGTGCACCGGCCACAAGTATATTGGTGGAAGATCCTATCAATGTAGTCATGCCCGCCAATATGCATATGAAACTGAGCGGCATCATAAATTTTGATGCAGAGCCGCGCAACTGCAGAGCCATGGCGGCGAGGATCGGAATAAACATCACCACCACGGGCGTATTATTCATAAACATTGAGGTAACAAAAGCCACTATGAATACCATGGTCAATGTGCGTTTTGGATAACTGTCCAGGTATGAATTCAACACCCGGGTTGGTGTTTCCAACGCACCCGTATGAAATATACCCTGACCAATCACCAATAGAGCCATGATTGTTATCAAAGCGGGGTCCGAAAACCCGGACAGCAAGTCTCTGGCATTTATTGAAGATAAGCTTTCAGGCACAAATATTTGAAAAAACAGCAATAAAACGGCTAAAATACCAAGGGAAACCAGTTCAATAGAATATTTTTCAAAGGCGTATTGGGCAATGCCGAGCAGGACAATCGCGAAAACTGCCCACATTTGCCAACTGGTTTCAAGAATCTGTGTGTCCATGATTTGGCTCTAGCAGGTAAATTTAAGCTTGGCGAGCGTGTTAGATTTGTTTTTGGAAAGTTTGTGTGCGTTTCGAAAAATATTGACATGCCATCTATAGGGCTGGCATGCTGTGGGTGAAACAAAAATAAAATTGGGGAAGCAAAACATGGCCGAAGCGAAAATTGATAGTACGCAAAAAGGTATATTGGGCTGGGTGGAACGGACGGGTAACCGCTTGCCGGATCCGGTGTTTATCTTTTTCTACCTGATCGGTATTTTAATGGTGGTGTCTGTGTTAATGGCATTATTTGGCGTTACGGCAAACCATCCCGTACAAACAAATGCGGACGGTAGCCCGGTCGTCATTAAATCCCTGAGCTTGTTATCGGCGGACAATATCCAAAAACTTTGGGTGCAAATGCCCAAGACCTTTACCCATTTTCATCCGCTTGGTTATGTGTTGGTGGTGATGTTGGGCGCAGGTGTGGCTGAACGCTCCGGATTTTTTGCCGCTGGTATGCGCGCCGCAGTGCGCTCCACCCCTGTGTTTTTGCTAACCCCCGTGGTGGCATTGGTTGCCATGCTCGGCAATCATGCGGCGGACGCGGGTTATGTTGTACTTATTCCGCTAGCTGGGATTTTATTTGCAGCCGCAGGTCGCCATCCATTGGCCGGAATTGCTGCCGCCTTTGCGGGTGTTTCCGGCGGGTTTTCAGCCAATTTACTGCCCGGACAGCTTGATGCATTATTGTTCGGTATTACCGAAGAGGCCGTCTCCATTAGCGGGCTAGACCCAAGTTGGACAATGAATATTGCAGGAAACTGGTATTTTATTGCTGTTATGACCATATTATATCTACCGCTCATCTGGTTTGTTACCGACAAGGTAATCGAGCCGCGCCTTGGCAAATGGTCTCCTGGTGGTGATAAAAGCGACGGCGAGCTGGCGGCGCAGTTTGAAGGCAAGGATACGGAACTTTCTGCTGGCGAGAAAAAAGGCCTGAAACTGGCCGGGCTGGCGGCGCTGGGTATTGTTGGCCTGTGGCTGGTAATGACCTTTGGCCCGGGAACCCCTTTAATTAACGAAGAGGCCTGTGCGCCGGGCACGATTGAAGCGGGTACCTGTTCTGTACAGAAAACATTAAGTCCGTTTTACACGTCATTGGTTGGCGGGTTTATGGCGTTGTTTTTGGCCTGTGGTTGGGTTTACGGCAAGGTTTCAGGCACGATTAAAAACAAACAGGACTTGGTTGATATGATGACGGGAGCCATGAAAGACATGGGATATTATCTGGTCTTGTCTTTTGCTGCCGCCCATTTTGTCGCCATGTTTGGCTGGTCAAATTTGGGGCTAATTTCAGCGGTACACGGGGCGGATGCTATTCAGTCCACTGGCCTGCCTCTGCCTATTGTCTTGGGTCTGATCATTATTTTCTCGGCCACCCTCAATCTGTTTATCGGTTCCGCCAGCGCCAAGTGGGCATTATTGGCCCCCATATTGGTGCCCATGTTGATGCTATTGGGCTTTAGTCCTGAGGCCTCTACTGCCGCCTACAGGGTCGGTGACAGTGCTACCAATATTATCACACCGCTTATGGTGTATTTCCCGCTCATCCTGATTTTTGCCAAACGCTGGCAAAAAGATTTCGGCCTCGGGAGCCTGACGGCTCTGATGATCCCCTATTCAGTGTGGATGTTGATCTCGGGGACTGCCCTGATGGTGATTTGGGTCATATTGGGCGTTCCGCTCGGGCCAGACTCTCCGGTTGGGTATGCTCTGCCGGGCCAATAGCGGCTCAGTAGGCAGTACGGTATAGGTTTTCTATGGCTAATCTGGCGTTTTTAGGACTTGGGGTGATGGGTTATCCTATGGCCGGGCATTTGGTCAAGGCTGGACACAGTGTTTGTGTATGGAACCGCACGGCGTCCAAATCTGCGGTTTGGGCCAAGGAATATGGTGTCAGGGGAAATAATGCAAATGCCGCGCCTGAGATAGCCACTGCCGTCGGGGACGCTGATTTTGTCATGATGTGCGTGGGCAATGATGATGATGTCTATGCCGTAGCCGAGAAAGCCATTCAGGCTATGAAGCCTGGCAGTATTCTGGTTGACCATACCACCGCTTCGGCCAAATGTGCCCGTCATTGCTTTGAACAGGCTAAGAGTGCAGGTATTGGGTTTGTGGACGCACCCATATCAGGCGGTGAGGCGGGTGCGGTGAACGGGGCGCTGACCATTATGTGCGGTGCAGATGTGGCGGATTACCAACAGGCTGAACCCGTCATGCAGGCATACGCCAAAGCAATTAAACATATGGGGCCGCCCGGTGCCGGGCAGCTTACCAAGATGGTCAACCAGATTTGTATTGCTGGTACGCTACAAGGCTTATCCGAAGCCGTGCATTTTGCCAAAAAAGCCGGGCTTGATGTGGACGCTGTGGTCGAAGCCATAGGCCAGGGCGCGGCCCAAAGCTGGCAAATGGACAACCGTGCGTCCACTATGGGTCGCGGTGAATTTGAGTTTGGTTTTGCCGTCGACTGGATGCGTAAGGATTTGAAAATTGCGCTTGAAGCGGCCGCCGAGACCGGGGCTATTTTAACCATGACCCAATTGGTGGACAATTATTACCAAGAGATACAAAAAATGGGCGGCAATCGCTGGGATACCTCCAGTTTGATTAAAAGGCTGGATGGATGATGAAAAAATGGCTCAAACGGGTCGGGCTGTTGCTCGCAGTTGGTGTGCTGTTGGGGGTTATATTTGTTGGTGCCAATTATTTTAATACCGGGCTGAAAATTAACAAGCAAGTGGTGGATGCCAACCGCAATATTGGCACGGTGATTACCGTCATGAACTGGAATATCGGTTATGCAGGCCTTGGCAAGGATTCAGACTTTGTCATGGACGGCGGCGAAAACCTTCTGCCACCAAGCCGGGAAAATGTTGAGGCCAATGTGAAAGGGATCAGCAATATTCTCCGGGATGCAGACGCAGATTTCTACTTGATACAGGAGATTTCCAAACCGGACATGCTCAATTGGGGTGTGGATGTTTTGGGCGGTGTGCGTACGGCACTTAGCGGTTATTCGTCCTGGTTTACCTATGATTTTAGCTCTCGTTTCGTGCCCACACGCTGGGCGCTCAAGCACGGGTTGGCGACATTTGCGCCGCTTGCCCTTGACACGATAAGCACCATTCGTTTGCCCAACGAGCCTGAGCGGCTCGGCGGGCTTATCCAGCGCCAATACCATATTCAACTCACGGAATTTAGCGCGGCGGGAAATGACTGGGCGTTGATGAATATCCATCTTTCCGCCTTTGACGAAGGCGGAAACATCAGAGTTCAGCAATTTGAAAAATTGCTCGAAATCGCGCAAGCTTATTATGCAGACGGAAAACACGTTATTATCGGCGGTGATTGGAACATGCAGCTAATGCCGACAAATTTTCCACACACCAGCTTGCAAAAAGACCTGTTTTGGCTGAAAACCATGCCCACAAGTTCAATTAAGCTTGGTTGGCAATTGGTGTTTGACGAAAAAGTTGCCACCGTGCGTACCAATGAGCGGCCCTATAAGCGCGAGCAAAACTATACGACGATTATTGACGGGTTTTTAGTGTCGCCCAATGTGCAGGTGCGCAGTGTGCAAACTCTGGACACAAATTTCGAATTTACCGATCATCAGCCGACACTGGCCGCATTTACGGCGAAACCATAATCGGGAGGCCGATCATCAATTCATGCAAGTGTTTGACGAATAGGAAATAGACCAGCGCCCCGACAATGACAGCATAAAAATCTCCGACAATATTGGGTTTTTTCACCATAACTTCCCGGCCCCGTACAGCTATAAGTACAATCACGGCATAGGCGAGAAAACTACCAAACAAGATCAGTGAATTCATCTCGCCGTTGGCCAACAAATGCCCGAAACTCCACAGGGTTATGCCCCATAACATGGGATGTTTCAATTTTTTCTTTATATAACCGTAAGGCCCGTAAGCCGCGAGCAGTAAAATCAGTGCGGGCAACATCAGCGCCATAGTCACATGCATGCCCCAACTGGGCGGCGTAAATACGAGTGTAGATGGCCGCGCTAAACCGTACCCCCACACCATCAGCGCAAAACCCAAACCGGCCAGCAGGCTATACAGACCCATATAGCGCATAAAGCCCATGCGCACCCGTATATCACGGCCTGGCTCACGGCTACGCAGGCTGGAGTAGAGATGGGTTATGAAGAACAGGACTGTGCCTGCAATAAGAAAATACATAAAAGCCTCCTTTAATTTACGCGAATCATGCCCCCACGACACTTGCGCTGGGTAGGGATTAGTCTATACAACCGTTCCCATAACGACAAGTGTGGCTATTGGCCGCTATTTACGGAATAAAACACATGCAAGCCGACATCATCCTGTCCAGAAGTTTTAGCTTTGAAGCGGCCCATTCCATTGACCTGCCTGACGGTACCGATCCGGGCTATAAGCATTTGCACGGCCATTCATTTAGCGCCAGCCTGTCGGTTAAGGGCCGCAAGGAGGACATTGACAAATGGCTTTTGGATTTTGGCTCGCTGGATCCAGTTATAGAGAAAATCCGGGACAAGCTTGACCATGCCTATTTGAACGATCTGGAGGGGCTGCAATACTCGACTTTGGAGAATCTCTGTGCCTATATCTTCAATTTGGCAGAGCCAATGGTGCCAGGTCTGCACGCTGTAGAAATTTCCCGCCACACCTGCGGCCAGACCTGCCGTCTGGTGATAGACGAATAGGACAAGAATATGGCACGCATCCTCATTACATCGGCACTGCCTTATATTAACGGGGTCAAGCATCTTGGTAATCTGGCCGGCTCCATGTTGCCAGCAGATGTGTATGCGCGGGCCATGCGCCTTTTGGGTCATGAGGTTTTGTATATCTGCGCCACAGATGAACACGGCACCCCGGCGGAGTTGGCGGCTGCAAAGGCAGATATAGGCGTTCGAGAGTTTTGCGATAAAATGTACGAAGCCCAGCGGGACGCCGGGGCGGATTTTAAAATGTCCTATGACTATTTTGGCCGCTCCAGTAACCCGTCAAATCATGCCTTAACCCAACATTTGGCCCATGCTTTGGAAGGCGCAGGATTGATCGAGGAGAGGATATCCCAGCAGGTTTATTCGGTGGACGACAAAAGGTTCCTGCCAGACCGTTATGTGGAAGGCACATGCCCGGCATGCGAGTACGCCAAAGCTCGAGGGGATCAATGTGATGGGTGCGGTAAATTGCTTGACCCCATTGACCTGATTGACCCATATTCTGCACTTTCGGGTTCCAAAAATGTCGAAATTCGCGATACCAATCATCTTTATCTCAAGCAAAGCGAGATGGCGCCGCGCTTGCGGGCATGGATTGACAAAGCTGAAGGTTGGCCAGCCCTGGCCAAGTCAATTGCCTATAAATGGCTGGACGAAGGGCTGCATGACCGTTCCATCACCCGTGATTTAAGCTGGGGTATTCCGGTGGCCTATAAAGGCGAGGTGCGGCCCGGATTTGAGAAAAAGGTTTTCTATGTCTGGTTTGATGCACCCATAGAATATATTGCCGCCACCCAGGATTGGGCCGAGGAAGATGACAATACCACAGAAGAAAACAAAGCAGAAAACAAAGATAGAAATTGGCAAAGCTGGTGGCGCACCGACTCGTGTGTTTCCGGGGGCGCGGATAATGTCACCTATGTGCAATTTATGGGCAAGGATAATGTGGCATTTCACACGCTTTCGTTTCCGACAACCCTGATCGGTTCGGGCGAGCCGTGGAAACTGGTGGACAGGCTCAAGGCCTTTAACTGGGTGACATGGTACGGCGGTAAATTTTCTACGTCTGAAAACCGCGGCGTGTTTATGGATCAGGCCATAGAATTGGCCCCAAGCGATTATTGGCGCTGGCACCTTACTGCCAACGCGCCGGAAGGTTCGGATGCAGGCTTTACCTTTGAGGATTTCGCTGCCCGGATAAATTCCGATCTGGCTAATGTTTTGGGAAATTTCGTCAACCGCATCACCAAATATGCAGGTGCAAAATTTGACGGCAAAGTGCCAAGTGGGGGTGAATGGGGCGCGGCGGAAGACGTGTTGGTAGCAGAATTGTCCGAACGCCTGCCAAAAATGATTGCCCATTTTGAGAACATGGAGTTTCGTAAAGCCGCAGCTGAAACCCGGGCCATTTGGGCCACAGGCAACGAATATTTGACCCAGGCCGCCCCGTGGAGCCAATATAAAACCGATATAGACCAGGCGGCTATCGGGGTGCGTATCGGGCTTAATCTGGTGGCTTTGTTCGGTATTTTAGCCCAGCCAATTGTCCCGGACGCCGCAGAAAAAATTCTGGACGCTATGAATATTCCCAAGGGTAATCGAAGCTGGAATTTTGGCTCTGATGACTGGACAAGCCAAATCAAAGCCATATTGGACGCCCTGCCGCACGGGCTGGAGATTAGCGCACCTGAAGTTTTATTCGCCAAGATAGAGGATGCAGACGTAGAGACCTGGAAAGCCCAATTTGGTGGTGAGGAATAAATAACCATAATTCACCAGTTTTATGGCAATAAAAACTGCACCTTTATACTGGCTATTGCAAGAATCATGTGCTAATTCGCGCCCGTTGTTGGGATGGCTCTTGTAATTCCCATAGAGAGTTCTAACATTGCACATAAGCGAATTGGCAAACCAACGTAATTGGACCAACGTAACTGGAAAAGGATTATCATATGTCAGACGTATTAAGCCGCGTAAGCAAAATGGTTGTTGAACACCTCGATGTTGAGGAAGACAAAGTGACCGAGAAAGCAAACTTCATTGAAGATCTGGGCGCTGACAGCCTGGACAATGTTGAGCTTGTAATGGCGTTTGAAGAGGAGTTTGATATTGAAATTCCAGATGACGCTGCTGAAACCATTCAAACCGTGGGCGACGCTGTTAAGTTTATCACCGAAGCCACGGCTTAGATCTGCCCTTGGTAGTCACATAAGTGCGGCGGGTTGTTGTTACCGGCCTGGGTCTCGTTACGCCCCTCGGGTGTGGTGTGGATACTGCATGGAGCAATATACTCGCCAATAAATCCGGTGCGAGCCGTATTGAGCATTTTCAATCTGATGACCTGGGTTGCGAAATTGCCGCAATGGTGCCGCGCCTAGACGGGCGTGGTGGCGGCGGCCCCGACATTGCGGGTACGTTCGATCCTGGTGCGTTTCTGACCAAACGTGAACAAAACCGTATAGACGAATTTATCGTATTTGGGATTGTCGCGGCAGAGGAAGCTATCAAGGATTCTGGCTGGGAGATCGACCCTGAAGATACGGATACGCAAGAGCGCACAGGCGTTATCTTCGGTTCAGGTATGGGCGGTTTGCAAACCGTTTATGAAAGTTCCCTAAAATTGGTGGAAAAAGGCCCAAGACGGTTTGGGCCCTTCGTATTACCTGGCATGTTGATCAATCTGACCTCAGGACATATATCTATTCGTCACGGTTATAAAGGGGCCAACCATAGTGTTGTTACCGCCTGCGCAACCGGTGCCCATGCTATCGGCGATGCGGCGCGTATGATTGAGCGCGGCGATGTGGATGTCATGATCGCAGGTGGTAGTGAAGCGGCCATTTGCCGCATAGGCATAACCAGTTTTGTCGCCTGCCGGGCCATGACAACAGGATTTAACGACAAGCCAGAAACGGCTTCGCGACCTTACGATAAAGACCGCGACGGGTTTTTAATGGGCGAAGGTGCGGGCGCGGTTGTCCTCGAAGAATACGAACATGCCAAGGCGCGCGGTGCCACAATCTATGCTGAACTTAAGGGATACGGCCTAACCGGCGATGCCTACCATATCACCAGCCCGTCTCCAGACGGCTCCGGGGGGTATCGGGCCATGAAAATGGCCTTGAAAGACGCGGGGATGTCTGCCAGTGAAATCGGCTATGTCAATGCCCACGGAACGTCTACGCCCATGGGCGACGAAATTGAGCTAAAAGCGGTTGAACGGTTGTTTGGAGCTGCGGCCAGCAATTTATCCTTGTCGTCTACCAAATCTGCGACCGGCCATTTATTGGGCGCAGCCGGGGCTGTAGAAGCGATTTTTTCTATTTTGGCGGTGCGTGATAATATGGTTCCACCGACTTTGAATTTGCACAACCCGTCGGTGGAAACATCTATTGATCTTGTGCCTCTGAAGGCGAAGAAAAAACCTCTCAAAGCCGCAATGTCCAATTCATTCGGGTTTGGCGGTACCAATGCGTCACTTGTATTTGCCAAACTTCCCAATAATGATTAGGTTCGGGTATGACCCGTGCGAATCCTGATAATTTTGAAATACCAGAAGATGACCCTGAACAAGGTCGTGCTGGAGAGGGGCTGAGCAAACGTCACGCCTTTGGCATTGCCACAATGATGATGATTGCCATGCTAACCTTTTTAGCTGCCTTTGTCATGATTGGTTTTGCCATCATGAAATATAGCTATATTGGTGATGGGCCTTTGCAAGCGGAACAAATTTTTGAAGTTGAAAAGGGTGCGGGACTATCAACCATAGCGACAAAACTGGACGCAGAGGGTGTTATTGATAGTGCGGGCACGTTTAAAATGTTTGTCAAGTGGGACGGCGGGCAAGCCAATCTCAGGGCTGGGGAATATGCTATTCCTGCCGCCGCCAGTATGCAGGATGTTTACGAAATTCTCACGGACGGACAGGCAATTCTATACCCGTTTACGGTCGCGGAAGGTTTGACCAGTGCGCAAATTATTCGCCAAATTGCCGAGGCAGGGAACATAGCTGGCGATGTTCCTAACATTCCGGCAGAAGGTACATTATTACCCGAAACCTATATGCTGCCCAAGTCCATGACCAAGACGGAATTGGTCAAGAAAATGCGCAATGAGCAAGAAGAGCTTGTGGATAAACTGTGGAAAGACCGCGCCCTTGGCTTGCCCATAAAAACCAAGCGGGAAGCCTTGATTTTGGCATCTATTGTTGAAAAAGAAACCGGTGTGGGCAGTGAGCGCAAGCATGTTGCGGGTGTGTTTATCAACCGGCTCAACAAGGGTATGCGGCTCGAATCCGATCCAACAATTATCTACGGCCTTACAGGCGGCGAGAAACTGGGGCGCGGCTTGCGCCGTTCTGAAATCGACCGCAAAACCGACTGGAACACATATCAGATAAACGGATTGCCCAAAACTCCGATCTGTAATCCGGGCCGGGCCGCCATAGAAGCCGTGCTAAACCCACTGGAAACCGAAGATATTTTCTTTGTGGCGGACGGTAAAGGCGGACATGTGTTCGCCAAAACCTTGCGGGGCCATAATGCAAATGTCCGTGAATGGCGCAAAATCGAAAAGGCCCGTAAACGTGCTGCCAAAAAGAAAGCCCAAGCAAAGGCCAAGGAGAAAGCAAGTCAATGAGCTTACACAGCATGACCGGATATGGCCGCGCCGAGGCCGGGTTTGAAGACTGGTCTTGGGTGTGGGAAGTGCGGGCGGTCAATGGCAAAAATTTGGATATGCGTCTGCGCCTACCGCCAGGGTTTGAGAGCCTTGATCCTGGGGTGCGCCGCAAGGTTAACAAAGCGCTGGCACGGGGAAATTTGCAAATCAATTTGACCATGCAAACCTCTAGCGGCGCTGAAAATTATATAATTAACACCGAATGGCTACAAACCCTCATCAGTTCGGCGAAAAATATGCGCCAAAAAAATGATGAGGTTTCAGCTGCACGTCTGGACGGATTATATCTGGTAAAAGGTGTCATTGCGGAAACCACTGACAGTGCTTCTGATCCGAAATATAAAGTTCGCAATGATGCGGTACTAAAGAGCCTTAGCGCGATGTTGGCTAGTTTAAAGAATGCCCGCAAAGTTGAGGGCAAGGCCATGGGCAAAATTCTTAAAGCCAATATCAAGGACTTCGGTAAATTGGTACAAGGGGCGCGGGCTTGTGAAAGTATTTTGACCAAGAATATCAAAGCCAGGTTTGAGCAAAAATTGACCGAACTGCTTGGGGACAATTTACCCCAGGATAAATTGGTACAAGAAGCGGCATTATTGGCCATCAAGGCGGATGTGCGCGAGGAACTGGACAGGCTGGATGCCCATGTGGCCCAGGCCAAAACCTTGCTCAAAGCCGGATCGCCCGTAGGGCGAAAACTGGATTTTCTGTCACAAGAATTCATCCGCGAAATTAACACATTGTGCGCAAAGTCAACCGATATTGATTTAACTCAAATCGGGCTAGAGATGAAAAATTTGATAGAACAGTTCAGGGAGCAAGCCGCCAATGTCGAATAAAGGGTCGAATGATTTGCAAAACATAAAACAAAACCGCCGGGGTCTGATGGTGGTGTTATCATCACCGTCCGGGGCCGGGAAAAGCACTTTGACCCGCAAATTATTGGCAGAAAATCCTAATATGACCATGTCAGTGTCTGCCACTACCCGCCGCGCTCGTAGCGGTGAGCAAGAGGGTGTGGACTATTATTTTATTGGAAAAACAGAATTTTCCAATATGCGCGATGATGATGAATTCCTGGAATACGCCAAGGTGTTTGACAATTATTACGGAACCCCTCGTGGGCCTGTCGAAGCGGCTCTGGCGGACGGGCATGATGTGGTGTTTGATATAGACTGGCAAGGTGCCCAACAACTGACCCAGGCGGCAGGGGATGATCTGGTTAAAATCTTCATCCTGCCGCCCAGCAAGCGCGAGTTGGAAACCCGCCTGCACACCCGCGCTCAGGACAGCGCATCCGTTATCGCCAAGCGTATGGCAAAATCAGAAGCCGAGATCAGCCATTGGGCTGAATATGATTACATTATCGTCAATGACAATCTTGCCGTAGCCATGAACGAGCTACGAACCATAGTAGAAGCAGAGCGCCTAAAACGTAGACGCCAACTATGGCTAGGCCCCTTCGTCAAAGGCTTGATTGAGGGGCAATGATATCCTGCGCCAATTTATGAAACCCTGCTATATCTACGGTTTCGGGGCGGCTGGTTGGGTCTATATTGGCTTTTGTTAGCCAGTCATTCAGGTCTATATTATGGGTTTTGGCGAAGGATTTTAGGGACTTTCTGAGCATTTTTCTACGTTGCCCAAATGCGCATGCGGTGATTTGGCCTAAGAGCTTTAAATCAGTAAAACGCTTTTCTTCAGGTAGAATATCCAACACTATGACTGCGCTATCCACTTTCGGCGGCGGGGTGAAGGCGTTGGCGGGGATGTCGAAAGATATGTGCCCACGGCTCACGGAACCCGCCAAAATGGCCAACCGGCCATAGGCCTTGTCACCGGGCATGGCTACAACCCGTTCGGCCACTTCTTTTTGTAGCATCAATACTAGTCTGTCCCAGAAAATCGGGGTCACGGTCAGCCAGTTGATGAGCAGTTTTGTGCCGACATTATAGGGCAGGTTGGCGCAGATACGTATCGGGCGAATATCGCTCAGACTGGCCGGGTCGGTTCTGAGTGCGTCCTCATTAATGATGCGAAGCCGTGCATCCTGCACATTGGCGGCGTTTACAATGTCCTGAAGGGCGGGCAAGAACCGTTCGTCTTTTTCTATGGCAATGACCTGCTTGGCTCCGGCCTCCAGCAATGAGCGGGTAAGCCCGCCGGGGCCGGGGCCAATTTCGATTACCATTTCGTGTGGGGCGGCGAGGCGGGCAATTCTGTCGGTCAGGTTCAAATCCAATAAGAAATGTTGGCCCAGGCTTTTTTTCGCAAACAGGTCGTGTTTTCGCAAAACATCGCGCAAAGGCGGTAAATTTCCTAACGCATCGCTCATGTTTTTGCTCGCCAATCCGATATGGCGCGTGCGGCTTTGATGGCGGCGATCAGGCTATCCGGCCTTGCTATATCACGTCCGGCTATATCAAAGGCGGTACCGTGATCTGGAGATGTGCGTATGATCGGCAGGCCAAGTGTCGTGTTGATACCGCCGTGAAAGTCCAGGGTTTTTACCGGAATTAGACCCTGGTCATGATACATGGCCAGCACGGCGTCATAGCTACGGCGGGCTTCGGCGTGGAACAGGGTGTCGGCAGGTCTGGCGTCTGAAATATCAATGCCCTGGGCCCGTAATTTCGTAGCCGCCGGGTTGAGAATTTCTATTTCCGCCCGCCCCAATGCGCCGTCCTCACCAGCATGGGGATTAAGCCCCGTCATGGCAATGCGCGGGGTTTTGATACCAAAGTCCGTGCGTAGTGCTGTGTGCAGGATTTTGGCGGTGCGTGTAATGGCGTCGCCAGTAATGGCGGCTGGTACGTCTTGTAAGGGTATGTGAATGGTAAGGAGGGCCACCCGCAAATCTTGGGCACACAGCATCATCACGGGCTTGGCGCCGCCGGTCAAATGGGCTAAGTACTCGGTGTGCCCCGGATGGTCAAAACCGGATTTATACAGAATTTCTTTTGAGATTGGATTCGTAACAACTCCACAAGCTTGCCCACCCATCGCGAATTTTACCGCCATATCTATAGATTTTATGAGAGTACTCGCCGTACCCACATCTGGCTTGCCGGGGGCTATGGGTACACAATCTATAGGGAGGACGGGTAGGGCGCGGGCGAAGTGTTTTGCAGCCTGACTTGGGCTATCGATCAAGGCCGCATCAGGATAAAACACAGGGTCGGCTATGACAAAAAAACATTCGCCGCTGTTTCTAAGTGCTTGCCATGCTTTACAGGTGATTTCAGGGCCAATACCCGCCGGGTCGCCTATGGTCAGTGCAAGTGGGCTAATATCTGACACTAGCGGCTAACACTAGCGGCTAACAATGGTTGCTTTTCGTCGTAAATCCCTGAGATGACGGCGCGATGCTTGGGCTTCTTGTTGGCTGAGTAGGCGGTTTTCCACTTGTTCACGCGACGGTATGTTGGAGCCGCGAATTTCGCGTTTGCAAACCATAACAGCAATCAAAGATGAACCGGTTTCCATAGTTTCGGACACTTCACCGACATCGGTGGCAGAGAGAATGTTCAAAATATCCTCGGTCAAATCACCCGCTTTAATCTCCCCCATGGCATTACTGCCGACACCTTCAATGTCTTTGATGTCATCGTCCAGCGTATCACAGGATTTTGCCGCTTCCGCCGCAGCCTTCAGAGCGGCTTTGGCCGCAGGTAACCCAGCTTGGTTTTCGACCTGATAATTGATTTGACTAAGCGTATAAAAGGTTTCGGTTGTAGAAATTTGCTTGTCGGCCAATGCGACAACATAAACGCCGCCGGGAACCTGAATAGGGTTTGATACTTGCCCTTTTTCCATTTGCTTTATGACAGCGTTAACTTCTTCGCGCAGTTCGCCCTCGCGAATCCAGCCAATGTCACCGCCTTTGGCGGCGGAGGGCGCGGACGAGAATTGCCGGGCTAATACTGGCATAGGCACGCCTTGGCCAAGTTGTTCAATCATGGCGGCAGCACCTTGCATAGCGCCGTTCATACCACCGATGTCCGGTGTAGCCTCTATATAAATCTCTGCAATTCTATAACTTGGCTTATCGGCATTGGCAGACAGCCGGGTTAATGTTTCGTCTATTTGTGCGTCACTAATGCGTATGCGAGACCCGTAAAGGCCGCCAATAATGCGCTGCCAGGCAATTTCCGAGCGTACCTGGTCTTGTAATGTACTGATTGAAATACCCGCTGAAGCCAGGCGCTGGGCAAATTCATCAACACTGATATCATTTCTGGAAATGATATTTTGCACACCGCGCATAACTTCATCATTGGAGATGGTTTGGTCAAATTTCTTGGCTTCCTGGATTTGCAATTTTTCATCTACCAGATTGCGCATGGCTTGGGAAAGAATTTGCTTTTTGGCTTCATCTGTTGGCTCTATGCCTTGCGTGGCCATCATGAACAGGCTGCGTTGGCGTAAATCATAAGTGGTAATGACATCATCATTGACCACTGCCGCAATCCCGTGGGCTGCCTGGGCGTTGGCCAATGGCGCATATGCAAACAAGGGGGCATATGCAAACAAGAGCGCATATGCAGATGCCGTCGTTAGACCGAGTTTCAATCTGGCTGCATTTTTAAATATTGAGATGTTCATTTCGCGAATATCCTTACAAATTTTATCTTTTTATAGGCCTTTTTAAGTCTGGCGCAATACCATCGTTCACTTACCCGTCTTCTATCCATGACAAAAATACCAGACCACATGATAGCACAAGTAAGGGCACCGTCCAAGCAGCAACAACAGGTGGCAACACACCGGTTTCTCCAAAAGCACCGACCAGATTGTCTATGAAATATACACCAAAACCCATGGCCGCTCCGGCAATCAACAAGCGTAATGTGCCGCCTTCACGGGGCATATTCAAAGACGCTCCAGCGGCAATTACCGCCATGGCAATGAGCGTCAAAGGCAGAGCCAACAATTTGTGCCATTGCATGACCAGTTTTGTGGGCTTAAAACCTGCTGTTTTGGCTTTGCTGATTTCGCCGCGTATTTGCCAAAATGGAGGGGATTTATTGGTTTGGGAGCGTTCTTTAAGACTGTCCCATGTTATGGTTGTCACTCTTGAAATCGTTGTGAGTTTTTTTGGCTCCATACCGTCCTCATTCTCAATAATGTCGGACAATTGCCAATATCCACCGTCGGATAGAACCGCCTGTTTGGCATCGTAGCGCGTTGAAAATACAGTGCGTCCGTTTGATATAAAGTCAAAAGTATAAAAAGTAACATCAAAGAGCGTATGCGTGTCTATGTCAGCCGACAGAGCATGAATAACTACATAACCATCGGAATTGCCTTCACGTAACCAAATAGGTTTTTGTGTATTGGTCTTTGGTTTTTCTCCAGCCGTCATTTCATCAACGGCCTTGCGATATTGCTTTTGGGATATTGAGGCAAGGGGGTTGAAAACTGTAGCCCATATAACTCCTAAAAGCGCTGTAACCAGCATGGCCGGCTTTAAAAAACGCCATGCAGATAGTCCCGAGGCTCGCATAACGATTAATTCGGAGCGACGGTTTAGAGCGAATAAAGCCCCCATAACCCCGAATAATACAACGAATGGGACGGTTTGCTCAACCAGCATGGGTGCGTTAAGCAAGGTGATATATAAAATACCCAGCATGGAAGCATTGGCATCAGACCCGAGATTACGTGAAGCTTCGACAAAATCGACCAGCATGATAATGCCCGTAATGATTAGAAATGCTACGATGATCGCAAGCAGGATGCGGGTGGCTATATATCTGTTTAAGGTCGGCATCAACTGGTGGCTCCAGATATTGATTTGCGAAATCTGAAGATTGTTTGCGCCCGGTTTTTGTGAAGTAAATACCACATGGACAGCAAGGCAACCAGGATTGGTAACAAATATTGAGCTATGTTTAAAGAGCTGTTTTTTTCAGCAGCGGAGGCCAGGGTAAAGCCGCCGAGACGCAGGGTGAATCCCAGTGCGCCCGCCAAAGCAATTCGGCCTCCATACCCGAGTTTATTGTGCTCACCACGGACAAGAAAAGCCAATGCGAGCAACACCAAGGCATAGTTGTACAATGGTGTGGACAGCCGGGCGTGCCCTTCAGCCAAGTATTCATTTCGAAAGCGGATCAGGGTGTAATCTGCCGGGTCTGGGATGAACAACTCATGCAAATATCTATCGGAAGTCTTGAGCCGCAAGACTGGATCCACGGCTAAAATCTTGGTGAGGTCATAGGTGGTTTTCTCAAAGAAAGTTACATCCATTGAGCCATTGTCTTTGAGAGAGGAAATACTACCATCAAAAAGTGTGAAACTGGTCTGACCGCTGGATGAGGATTTAAGCTGACCTTCCTGGGCCGAATATGTAAGAGGCGTGTCCGCACTGCGTTCATCATAAATCAGTACATCGCGCATAAGGCCCGTTGGCAGTATTTCGCTGGCATAAAGGGTCAGGCCTTTTGACGGAGTTGTAAATTCACCAGCCTGCACCATGCGTGATGCAATATCCATGTTAACGTCCAGCAATGCTTGGCGCATGAGGCGAAATGTATATGGTTGAACAAATAAATTTATCAATAAATGCGCAACCAGCGCAAAGCTGGCGATGCGAAGAGCCGGGCTTGCAATTTGCCACGGGCTGAACCCGGAGGCTTTGGTTACCACCAACTCGCTGTCCATATTGAGGCGGTTAAGGGCGTAAAGCATGGCCATAAACATGGCTAAAGGCATAATAATGCTAAAGAGTTGCGGTAAAGTCAGGGTGGTAATATATAAAAACGTCAAAGCGGATTGACGGTTTTGCGTTATCAAATCTAAAGTGGACAAGCTTTGTGTTAACAAGGCAAGCAGGGACAGGGCTGATAAAGATAGCAATAGCGGTGTGCGAATTTGGCGCAAAAAATATTTCTGTAATAATTTCACTTAACCGACTTTGCCCTCTATATACAGATTCGATAACCGAAGTGCCAATTTATTTGTAGCGTGTTCTAACGCATACAATTATAGTTTACCATTGCTGATTGCGGTTAATATCTATAAGTTTTTGTAAGAAAATAATGAAGAAAAAAAAACGGAGTTCCAAGTGAAAATTAGTTTTATCAACCCACAAGTCAAAGAAGGCCAGGCAAAATCAGTTGTTGTGTTGCCAGTTTTTAAGGGCGCAAAGCCGTCAACTGCCTACAAAGCCTATGATAAATTGTCTAATAGACGGGTGTCTGCGGCCACAAAAGCGGGCGGTGTAGATGGCCGGGCAGGTAAAAACACGGAAATTTTGGGGCCGGGCGGGACAAAAACCAATCGCCTCTATGTAACGGGCTGTGGTAAATTGGACGAATTTAAAGCCGAACTGTTTGGCGCCCGAGTTACCAAAACTTTATTAATGTGCGGCGAGACAACATTGATCATATATATGGACAGTTTTGGGCTGTCGCCAACAGATGCGGCGCAAGCGGCCCTTGGCGCAGTGTTGGCGTCCTACCGGTTTGATAAATACCGCACGACCTTAAAAGCGGACAAAAAGCCGAGCTTGAAATCCGTGAAAATTGCCATTGAAAACCCGGCCAAAGCCCGCTCTGCCTGGAATAATTTTTACGGCCCCGTCGGTGAGGGCACGCTTATGGCCCGTGATTTGGTCATGGAGCCAGCCAATAAATTATACCCGGTCAGCTATGCCAAACGCATTAAAAAAATGGAAACCCAAAAAGCAACAACGGGGTTGAAAGTACAAATATTAGGCGAAGCCGCCATGAAAAAATTGGGCATGCATGCATTGCTCGGTGTTGGCCAAGGCTCGGCGCGACCATCTCAACTTGTTATCATGAAATGGGACGGCGGAAAAAAAGGCGTCAAACCTGTTTGCCTGGTCGGTAAGGGCGTCACCTTTGACACGGGCGGTATATCGCTCAAACCCGGCGCTGGCATGTGGGATATGAAAGGTGATATGGGCGGCTCGGCGGCTGTTGTCGGCGCAATGCACACGATCGCAGCACGCAAGGCCAAAGCTAATGTCATCGGCATTGTCGGACTTGTGGAGAACATGCCGGACGGCAAAGCGCAAAACCCCGGCGATATTGTCAAATCCATGTCCGGACAAACCATTGAAGTGCAAAATACCGACGCTGAAGGTCGCCTGGTTCTGGCTGATGCACTTTGGTATGCCAAAGAGAAATTCAAGCCCAAAGCCATGATTGATCTGGCTACATTAACCGGAGCGATTGTCGTCTCACTTGGCCATGAACATGCGGGTGTGTTCACTAATTCGGACGAAATTGCTGAACAATTACAAAAGGCTGCGGATAATTCCTCAGAGGCCGTATGGCGCTTGCCGCTGAGCAAAGCCTATGACAAACTGATAGACAGCCCCAATGCGGATATGAAAAACATCTCGGCTGGTGCGGACGGGGCAGGGTCGATCACCGCCGGGCAATTCTTGCAAAGATATGTTGGGGATACCCCTTGGGCCCATATTGACATTGCCGGCACGGCCTGGAAATCAAACCGCTCTGACCCGCGTGAACCAAGCTGGGCAACCGGTTTTGGTGCCCGCCTGATGAACCGTTGGGTGGCGGATAATCACGAGGGTTAAATGGGTAAGCAGGATATTCAAAACGGGCAGGACGTGCAGGACGAGCAGGTTGAACACTGGTTTTACCATTTGCAGCACAGCACGTTGGAAGCGGTCTTGCCGGATATTTTGGAAAAAACCCGTGCCAAAAATTGGCGGGCTTTGCTCAAAGTCGGGCCATGTTCTGGTGCGCCAGACATTGAAATGGCGCGGCTTGATAAATTTTTATGGACATACAAACAAGACGCTTTTTTGCCCCACGGGCGGGACGACGAACCTTTGGCGGAACACCAACCTATTTTGCTAACCACGTCATGTGAAGCGGCCAAGAATGTTAATGCGGTTATACTGGTGGCAGGGGCCGAGATGCAAGATGTATCCGCCGCCGTCCGGTGCATCACCATTTTGGACGCCCGTAATGAACAAGACAAGTCCGTAGCTCGCAAACGATGGAAACAAGCCAAAGGTGAAAACTTGACCACAGCCTATTGGCAACAAAACGATCAAGGCGCGTGGGCCAAACCGGATTTGTAAACGTGTCAGCTCTCTGCATTTGTAGTTGGTGCTCTTTGTGTTCGCTTCTTCATGCTGAATAAAACATGGACGGAATGACGGGTTGATGGTTTTAGGTATCGCACAAAACCTCTTGCACCAAATTAGAATAGTTCTTATATCCTATCTATGAGTGACGATTCTACACATATAAGCCAATTGCTGGCCGGGCACGAAATTCGACCGACAAAAATCCGCATGGCCATTGCCGGCTTATTGTTTGACGGGCAGGATAAACATGTCAGCGTTGATGATGTTATTGTGCTGGCGCGGGCGGGCGGTGTTAAAACATCTGTGGCCAGTGTTTATAATACGCTGAACCAATTTGCCGCCGCCGGTCTGTTACGGCGGGTGACGGTGGACGCGGGGCGGGCGTTTTTTGACACCAATCTGTCCGATCACCATCATTTCTATTTTGAGGACGATGAGCGGCTTGAGGATATTCCCGGCAATGCCATAGAAATTAGCGGCTTGCCTGAATTGCCAAAAGGCCGGCTGATCAAGTCTGTGAATGTGACTATTCGTATATGATAATCAATCGCATTTTAGAATAATTCTAAATACTCTTGACCTCTGTAATTTATTTGCTAAATTAACGGTACAAACCGTTATCAACAGGAGTATAAAATGGGACTAGCATCATCCAAAACCCTCGAAAATTTAAAAGACGCATTTTCTGGCGAAAGCCAGGCCAACCGCCGTTATTTGTATTTTGCGCAAAAAGCTGACATAGAAGGCTATAATGATGTGGCCGCCGTGTTCCGCTCTACGGCAGAAGGCGAGACCGGACATGCCCATGGCCATCTTGAATTTATGGAAGAGGTCGGTGATCCGGCAACAGGTCTGCCCATTGGCGGCACGGCGGATAATTTGAAAGCGGCCATCGAGGGCGAGACCCACGAATACACCGACATGTATCCGGGCATGGCTCGCACAGCCCGCGAGGAAGGTTTTGACGAAATTGCAGATTGGTTCGAAACATTGGCGAAAGCGGAAAAATCCCACGCCGGGCGTTTCACCAAAGCTTTGGGAAGCATGGACGAATAGTCCGTATTGTCCCGTGCGGTCGGCTGCCCCACATTAGCCGACCGCTAATTTTTAGGCATTGTTATGGCCCAACACCCCCCTAAAGAGGGCAGTTTGTCTGCGCCCACACGCCACGCACTCGACTGGCAAAACGAAGACTTTTACGATGATGTTCTAATCACCCAAGAGTTGGAGCGGGTGTTTGATATTTGCCACGGCTGTCGCCGATGTTTTAATCTGTGCGAAAGCTTTCCTATACTGTTCGATATGATCGACGACAGTGAAAGCGGTGAGCTGGACAGTGTTGATAAATCAGAATACGCACAGGTCGTGGATGCATGTACTTTGTGCGATATGTGTTTTATGGTCAAATGCCCCTATGTGCCGCCCCATGAATTTGATCTGGATTTCCCCCATTTGATGCTGCGTGCCCGTGCCGCTGAATTTAAGAAAAGCGGCACGAGTTTTGCCAAGAAACAATTGGTGCAAATGGACCGTAATGGCAAAATGATCGGCCCCATATCCGGTCTTGCCAATTGGGCTTCCAAACTGGGCAACAAGCTGACCCGTCCAGTTATGGAAAAAATCACCGGTATTGATGAAGCCGCAGAACTACCACAATTCCACGCCAAGACATTTGAAAAACTATCAGCGAAAAACCCGCCTGCCCGTAATATGGATGCACCGGGAAAACTCCGAAAAGCGGTGATTTATGCCACATGTTATGTGGATTATAACAAGCCTGAAAGTGGTGTTGCGGCCCAGGCGGTTCTCGCCAAGAACGGGGTGCAGACCGAGGTCGTGTATCCGGCGTGTTGCGGTATGCCCTACCTGGAGGAGGGCGATATCGCGCAAGTGGCCAAACAGGCCGAGATGGTCAAGGACGAGCTTTTGCCCTGGGTGGACAAAGGATATGATATACTTGCGCTGACTGCCTCTTGTGGTTTGATGATGAAAATGGAATGGCCGTTGATACTGCCGGACGATGTTGATATTAAACGGCTGTCCGCTGCCACATATGATGTGGCGGAATATATGGTTGATATTGCTAAAAATGAAGGGCTTGCGGACGGGTTATCGCCCGTTGAAGGTGGCATTACAGTACATTCCGCTTGTCATGCCAGGGCGCAAAATATGGGTGCAAAGTCGGCGGAGATGCTCCGAAATATTCCCGATACAAAAGTCGATATTGTTGAGCGCTGCTCCGGTCACGGGGGCACGTTCGGGATTATGAAAGACACCCGTCCCTATGCACTCAAGGTGGCGCGGCCCGCCGTGCGCCAAATCAAGGGCAAGGGTAATGCAAATCTATGCTCTGACTGCCCGCTGGCTTGCAAACACCTCATTCAAGTCATGGGTGAGGACGGCACGAAACTCACTCCAGACCATCCTCCTTATCATCCTATGGAAATCATGGCCAAAGCTTACGGCCTTTAATACGAAAAAAAGAATACGGAAGAAGTAAAATGCCTAGAATTGACCGCACCATCACCAAAGCCGACATTATAACGAACGCAGAATTCGCGCCAATACGCAAGCAAAGACGGGCGGCGCTTAAACCCTCCAAGGCTCTGCGCCGGGTTGACCTTGGCCGCGATTGTACATTTTATTTCGAGAGCTACGACACTATGCTGTTTCAAATCCAGGAAATGCTCTTTATTGAAAAGGGCGGCGATGAACAATTGCAAGACGAGCTACGCGCCTATAATCCGCTGGTGCCAAATGGTCATGAACTGGTCGCCACCATGATGTTTGAAATTGACGATCCGGTACGCAGGCTCAATTTGCTCCTGAAACTCGGCGGTATTGAAAACCATATTTATCTGCAAATCGGGGACGATAAAATCTACGTGGTGCCCGAAGACGACGCCGAACGTACCAGCGCCGACGGTAAAACGTCATCAGTACATTTTTTCCACTTCCCGCTCACAGAGGCGCAAAAGACGGCATTCACAGACCTCGACAACAAAATCATCTTGGGCTCTGACCATCCCGACTATGCCCATATGAGTGTATTGAGCCCGCAGACAGTTACAGAACTGGCAGGCGATTTTTGACGCTCTAGAGCTTAAAGCTTTGTCGCCACTGCTCCAACATGATGATTGACCAGATATGTGTGTGGTGGAGCTTTGTGTTGTTTTGGTGCTCGTGCAACATGGTTTCAATATATTGGTTGTTATAGAGCCCGCTTTCTCTCGCTGAGCGGGATGTAAGCATATCATTGGCGAAATCACGCAAAGGGCCGCGCAACCATGTTTCAATGGGTATGGCAAACCCCATTTTCTGGCGGTATAATATGGGTTTGGGTAGATAAGGCTCAAGGGCTTCTTTGAGTAAAGCCTTGCTCTGGCCATTATAAACCTTGTCCTTGTGGGACAGGGAAAACGCCCATTCAATCAGGTTGACATCCAAAAACGGCGAGCGTGCTTCCAGGCCGTGGGCCATAGAGGCTATATCAACTTTTGCCATCAGGTCGTCGGGCAGATAGGTATGAAAATCTGCAAAACTCGCACCTTCAATTTGGGTGTCCTTGGCGGAAAAATATGGTTGCAGCAACTCTGAACTTGGCGATGATAAATATTGGCGCAGCAAGGGGCCGTAGGCGGCGTGTTGTTCATGGCCAAAGAAATAACCAATATCGGGCATGTACCGCTCTGCGCCCTGGGCGGCCATTCTTGCGGCCCACCTTCTGGCAATACGGGTTGGTCTAAATCTATCCAAGCCTTTAGGTGTTGCTGCCATACGCGCGCACATTGCACGTAAAGGAGACGGGATGTTATCAATCCATCCTTCTTTGCCTGCGCGCATATAGCGTTCATAGCCTAAAAACAGCTCGTCGCCCCCATCGCCGTTAAGCACAACGCTTACATGTTGGCGGGCCAGGCGCGAAATGCAATATGTCGGAAAAGCCGACATGTCACCAAATGGCTCGTCGTATTGGCGGGCCAAAACCGGGGCAAGTGTTGTGATATCCTCTGGCCGCATAATAGTTTCAAAATGCTCGGAGCCGCAATGGCGGGCCACCTGGCGGGCCTCGGTGCGTTCGTCAAAACCGGGTTCGTCAAAGCCAAGCGAGAAGGTTTTAAAAGAGCTTGTCACATGTCTGGCCATCATTGCGGTTATTGCGGACGAATCGACGCCTCCCGATAAAAACGCCCCGACAGGCATGTCCGCCCTTAATCGGTATTTGACCGCGTTTTCCAATAATAACATGGTTTGGGCTTTTAAATCTTCGCGGCTCATATCGGTTTGTTGTGTGACCGGTAAGCGCCAATAAGGCTTGGGCTTGGTCACCTGGCCGCAAGAAAGTTTAACACTGTGGCCCGGCGGAAATTTATGCACGCCTGAAAAAGCACTTAAGGGGGAAGGCACATATTGCAATGTCATATAATGGTGGACGGCCTGCCAATTCGGTTCGGGTTTGAAATCTGGCCAGTCAAGCAAAGCTTTGATCTCGGAAGCAAAAATAAAAACTCCGTCTACATGGGCATATACCAGCGGTTTTTGTCCGGCGCGGTCACGGGCCAAAAACAGTTTTTCCCGTACCGTGTCCCAAATGGCAAATGCGAACATGCCGTTGAGATGGTTGACCACATCCTCGCCGTAAATCCGGTAGGCTTCGATCAACACTTCCGTATCGGAATGTCCGCGAAAAACCACGCCTCTGGACTTTAAATCATTACGCAGTTTTGCCAGGTTGTAAATTTCGCCGTTATAAACAATTTGCAAATGCCCGGTTGCATCGCTCATGGGTTGCGCTCCATGATCGCTCAAATCAAGGATCGCCAAGCGCGTATGCGCCAAACCGCATAGATCATCGCGGTAAATGCCAGAGCCGTCAGGGCCCCGGTGGTGTAGGGTTTTGGCCATTTGCCGCAATATAGCGCAGTCAGAAGCCTCGGTTTGTGGTGCCGGTGCGGGGCGTAAATATCCGGCTATTCCGCACATGAAAAATCCGTTTTAACGGCTTGGGCAAACAGTGCTGCATAGGCGCTGATCATGGCATGATAATCAGAACCGTCTTGCACGGCATAGTTATCCGATAAAGTTTTACGCATTTGCGGGTCTCCAACAAGCAGTGTGATAGTATTTGCAAGTTTTTTGACATCTCCCACAGGAAAGAACAATGCATTTATGCCGTGTGAGAAATAATCCCCCGCCCCAAACACCGGCGTCGTGATAATGGGTATATTTGCCCCCTGTGCTTCCAGCAAAGACCTGGGCATGGCTTCGAAGGCGGACATGCTGACAAATATATCTGCGGCCTTATAATAGGGTGCAGTGTTTTCAACACTGTCTATTATGTGAATGCGTTTACGCAGAGGCTCGGGTATATGATGTAAAAATACAGCCCGCTCATCTTTAGGGCCAGCCCCAAGAAAAATCCAGTGTATGTGCGCCGTTATGTCAGGAGCAAGTCGTAAGAACGCAGCCAGACCGTCAGCTTGTCGTTTGCGCTCACACAGGGTTCCCACGCTTAACAGCAATATATCTTCTGGTTTGGCTCCAATGCTCTTGCGAATTTCACCGGGCGGACTTTTGGCCAAATTTGCCAAGAACTGGTCAGGGCACAGGGCATTGGCAATAACACTAAAATTGTCCCGGGTTTGTAAATCCCTCCATGCGTCCATTGAAGAGCGAGCGACGAAAATCACGGACTTCGGATAGTCAAAACAGGCGAGAGCGCGGCGGGCAATCGCCGGATGTCGATCCGCCAGGCGTGCCCGCCAAGGCTCGCTTTCCCTTATATTCCAGACGCTGGGAATGCCAGCCAGGCGGGCCGCATCTATAACCGGAAACATGTCCAGCGTATTGGCGTAGACGAGATCAGTTCGGTTTTTCAAATGTGTGGCAAGAGCTTGCACCTCTTGCTCATATTGTTTTGGTAAGGCCATATTTTTAGGCAGTATTGGCAGAGTATTTACCGCTAAATTGGCGGCTTCATAGGCCGTTAAAAGCGCATTATCAGACACATTATCAGGCACATTATCTGGCACATTAGTTTGTTGCGGGTATATATTTTCAAACTGCCAATTCGTGGTTTCGGATAAACCCTTTACCAATTCAAACTGGCTAATTGGCGCCCCCTCACGCCGCAAGCTTGGGCCTGCCATAAATACTCTTTTAGGGTGCTTGGCGCAATAATGGCCGGGTGTACTGGCAATTGGTGTGTTTTGGGGCCGGTAATGAGGGGATAGATCAAGTTTGTCAGCAAATACCAATGGGCGGTGCAAAGCATAAGCCCGGACGCGCCGCGAAACCTCGCGTAACTCCCCCGCCGCTATGAGTGAAAGTGCAGTTTTTACTGATGGCAAATTAAATTCCTGTGCATCATTGTTACGGAGTTTTATAATACCGCCCCACGTTTTGTGATACTAAACGATTTAAGTATTATATTTCATCAAACCTCTAACGTCCAGCGCGATAAGGAGTGATGCAGTTAGTCTGTAGTATTAACTGCTTTTGTTCTTCTGCGCCAAAACCGGGAGATGTCCACTATTAGCCATATCAACATTAACAGGCTAACTGTAATAAGATAAAAAGAAATTCCCTTGACGGCTCTAAATACCAACCCTTGGTTGGTACGTAACTGGTTCAATCTATTAAGGTCGTATTTAATATTATCATCTTTGGTGCTAAAATAACTCATCAAATTATTGATCTCTGAATTTGGCAAAGGCAGGTTTATATTTTCATACGCAGATTTTACAGTTTCGGCTAGTTGGTCGTTAGGGTAATAATCAAATACCTTTGTACCATAATCAGGGTCTGAGATATATTGTTTATCGTCATTATTTACCAATGTTACGACATGCCCATTTAGACTTAGTGGCGTTGCCTCGATACCGTTATCGTTTAAAATTTTGGTTGTGAGATAAGCTCTTGAGCCACACAACCCGCATCTATACCGGTCGCGTAACATATTTCCCTCCACCCACGGGGACTCGCCAAACTGATACGAGTATGCAACTATCTGAGCCATAATGCTGACTTTGAAATCTTCATACTCACAATGGTAAGTATGATTATATACGGTATTGGTTATTCTGTCGGTAAAAGCCCTTACACTTTCTTCTCTCCTTTTGGTGAAACTGGCTTCATCAAGTTCAGACAGATACACGCCACTTTTTACGTAATGATATCCCTGTACAACTCGTTTTATCGGTTCTGAATGCCCTGACCAATTTTGTTGCACGGTAGCAAATATCGACACCAATATAAATAATACAAAGAAAAAAACGCTAGTTTTCGATAATAATTGTTTGCCCCGCTTTGTATTCACAGCACTGAGTATTAATATGAGAATTCCGGAAAAAGCGATGTAGTACAAAATAAACATCTTGGGTACATATTGTTTATTATGGTAGAATTTGTATGTCTTTCCGTTTGAATTTGGGTTGCTATTGTCCGTTGCTGAGAAATAAATTGTATTTCTCCAATGGCTAAATAGTCCCTTGCCCTGGTTCTGTATATCAACATGGAGGCTATGCGCGGGCCCTAGGGGTCTGCCATTTTCAAATACGAAAACACTGCTTAATTTAGTGTTTTCCATATTGTCCCCATATATTTCCGTAGGAAAACTCCAGGCAAACCCTCCGGTATTGGTATATGTTTCTGGAGTTGGGATTTTCGTTTTGACAGAAGATAGAAAAACCAGCAATAATAATATGGCCAAGTACAAAGACCAGACCCAGTAACCGCCAGATTTAATATTGTTAATTATTTTAATCATTGTTTTTCCGAGAAATTCGCTAATCTATGGACTATATTGACCTGATACACAGGGGATAACAAGCGGGATTTACAGTGTCAATTGATGCCAAATGTTCCCAACTCCACCTAACACTATAAAATCCTTATTATACAGGTATTTGTTGAATAACACTCAAGTCTAGCTTGCCTTTGCAACGCCCTATCCATGTTCCGTCACCGTAAACGCCGTAAAAATTCACCTTGTTGGCTTTGGTTAAATCTTTTAGCGTTTTCCCGGCTAACTTCCCTGTCCTTTGATTGATTATCAAAACGCAATCTCGCGCTAATAGGGGTTGTGCCATACGTAAATCACGTTCAATTTCACCATCGGCGTCCAATATGAGCGTCCCAATTTTTTCGCCAGCCAGTTTATAAGATAACCAATCATGAATTTCGGGGTTTTGCGTAGAAATAGGTATTAACTCGACGTTTTTTTCAAGATCAAAAGTGCGTAAATTTTTACGCAAACTATCAATAATATCATTTGTAGGAAGGTGAGGATGCTCATTATTACTTCCGCCGGCTTCAATAACAATTACGGGTTTTTTAGCATAACTGGCCAGAGCAATCGTGCTACCGCCTACATAGGCACCAATTTCAACAACCCGGCCAGAAGAACGCGATGCGGCAAGTTCATAAATTGCCAAAACTTCCGGGTGTAGCATGGACACAGAGCTGGCAAGCATATAGCGTTCATATTCAGTATCTTCAGAAATACTGTTTAGAAACTGTGTGATAAGTTTTTTGGATAGTTTAGTTTTTGAATTGCGGATAGTTGTCCGCCTATCAACTATTTTATTCAATATGTCGGGTAGCTTGGCTAAATAGATTTTTCCATTTTCATTTGGGTTACTCCCGTCGCTTGACGCGAAATAAATCTGCCGTTCCCAGTGGCTAAACCCCCTTCCTTTGGCAATTTCAACATGAAGCGTATGGGCTGGTAATATTGCCTTACCGTCTTCAAACAGTTCCAGGATAGATGTATTGCCATTTTCAGTGCTATCGCCTGGGATAGGTGATCGTGCTATGAAACATTTACCCATATGATGTGTAAAAGGACGGGATAAAGTAAATACAGGCATAGAACACACTCCACTTTTTATAAATAAATTGGTTTGGCAATAAGCCAGAACTTATTCAATACCGCTGAGATCAAGTTTACCTGTACAACGTCCAACCCATGTTCCGTGGCCATAAATGCCGTAAACCTCAACCTGTTTTGCTTTTACGAGCGCATCCATAACAGGTTTAATCATTACACCTTTGGTGCTTTCGCTTATATAATCATCTATGATGAGCACACAGTTTTTGGAAAGCAAGTGCGCAACATTACGTAAATCACGGGCAATAGTTCCGTCTGCGTCCACAACAAGTGTGGTGATGGGTACACCGTCAAGGCTTTGGGCAAGCCAGTCAATAGTTTCAGGGTAACTTGAATATGTTGGAATGAGTTGTACATTATCTGTCACACCAAATTTTCGTAAATTGAAGCGTAGGTCAGCCAGGATATTATCAGACGGTACTGAAGGGTGGTCTGAATAAGCGCCACCAGGTTCGATGACTATGACCTGCTTTTTTGCGTATTTCGCCAAACATACTGTTCCACCACCAATATAAGCGCCGATCTCTGCGACCCGGCCCGGTGACTTTGCTGCGGCCAATTCATAAATAGCCAGAACTTCAGGATGTAACATTGAAATAGAATTTGTCAGTTTGTAGAGCTCTGCTTCGGCGTCCCGGGTAAGGTTTTTAAAGAATTTTACGATCAGGCTTTTTGAAAATTCGGCATTGGAATTACGAATAACGGTACGTTTCTCACTGGCGCCTCCTGTTTTATCGGGGTATTTTGCAATATATGCTCGACCGTTCGTATTGGGGTCACTGCCATCACTGGACGAAAAAAATACGTTTTCGTTCCAATGACAAAATCCACCTGTAGCACTAATATTGGCATGTAATTCATGTGATGGACTAATCAATTTACCGTCTTCATAAAGCTCTAAAGGAGACTGGTTTAATGTCTCCATGTTATCACCCAGAACAGGTATAAGCGCATACCAGCACCGACCTTCGGCGTGAATAAAAGGCTTGGATAAAGTAAAAGTTGCCATTATGATGCTCCCTTATAAAAATGTTAGCAATTTTATAGCTAAGAAAAGTTGTGAAATAAAAACCTAAGCCGCGCTGACACCGCGCACAAACGCCAGCATAGATGTGTCCGGCAGTTCATCACCCATTTCGTTCCAGCCATAAGGGGCATCATCGCCAGTAAATCCATTTGTCCAAATTGCTTTGAGGGCGGTTATCACTTTAGGGGCTGCTTTTTTATCAGAGAGGTTTTTTATGCTCTTTGCAATGGCCGAAATTTGACCAATATCGTCAGGGCTTGCTTCTTCCTGGGCCCATTTTTTGCCGTGTTCAAACCAAAAATCTTGTAAATCAATAGAATTGCTTATTGGCATTGCATTTTCCTCACATAAAGGGGGTAGTTCGCCTTGTAATATATATTTGATATCGTTCCCAAATAACGGCTGAGATATACAGACAAACACATCAACCGCAAGTCATTTTAATTTTGTTTTAACTGATATAGGCGCAGCGTGTCGTCTATCATACGTTCAACGCCGAAACTTGTCTTAATTAACTCCGGCCCGGCTCTTTTGGCTAATTTGCGAAACGAAACATCTTTCCAAATATCGAAAAGTGTCTGACCCAACAGATCAGCATTTGCATTTGCAGGCAAGATCATGCCGCTTACACCGGGCTTGATAGCTTCACGGGTGCCGCCAGCTTCGGTAACAACACAAGGCAATCCGTAGCTTTGCGCTTCTAGCACTGCGTTGGGTGTGCCTTCTTGCATTGATGTCATCAAGAAAATATCTGAAGCGATCAACATATCTTCAACATTCTTGACCTCGCCGAGATATACCAGATTATTGGACAGCCCCAACTCAACGGCGTATTTTAGCACCTTGTCCCGCATTGGTCCGACCCCGGCCAGGACAAACCGACTGTCCGGTTGTTTTTGTAACACTTTAGCGGCTGCCTGTAGCCATAATATGGGCCGCTTTTCTTCCGCAAGCCGGAACACACCAGCTATGAGCGGCGCATCCAGGCTTATACCATTGGCTGCGCGAAAATCTTGCCGGGTTTTTGGCGAAGGTTTTTTCCAGCCGCTGGCGTCAAAGCCATTATAAATGACCGCAATCTCACCTGAAACAATATCAAGCCAGTCGCCATAGGACCGCGCCCCGGCAGCACTATTATTGCTGAGGGTAATGCGCTCATGCTTTGCCAGTGCGCGGTAGGCGGCGTGCATATGCTCAAGGTGGAACGGAAAATGGGTGGGGTTGAGGTTTCGTCCTGACAAGACAATTCTTGGCACACCGGCAATCAGTGCAGATATAGCGTGTTTGGTTGACGTGTCGTCTTGCCATAAATGGACAATGTGCGGTTCTTTCTTACGCAAGAGTATGACCATATCCAGAATTTCCAACAACATATCAGGCGGCATTTGGGCTAGAGATTGTGCGACAGGTAACGAAACGGGCTCGTATAATGTAAATCCGGGGGCAGCAATTGACGGTAAAGCCGTTATGTCAATATTCTTCTGCAACAGTGCCTGGCGGTAAAAGTCCAAATCCGGGGCGCGGTCCAAATATTGTCCGATAAAACCAACATTAAAACCCCGGCGCTTCAGACCGCTCAATGTATAGACAATTTGCCTCTCCGCACCTCCTGAGGACAAGCCATTATTAATAAGGATTATTCGTGCCGAATTCCCGGGTGTCGGGGCGGGAGCGATTGTTGGCGTGCACGCATCAATACGCATGAGCAAGTCGGTGAAATAATTTTCGTTGTCAAAATCTGGCGGGGCTACGAAACGGTGCCTGTCGTCGTTTATATCCGACCAAAATGTTCCGCTCCCGGCAATATAAGGCTCAACTTCTGTCCAGTGGGTGGATTTTCCGGCTATGCTCCGCCATAAAGCCTGCACACCAGGTACACGACGAACAATTTTGTGTAGCCGTCGTAACGGCCCCGTTTCATTTGAGGCAAGCATAAGGGCGCGAACTCTGGCACCTAATTTCCAGCCTATTGTCCGTAACCGCATAAAGGTCTTTCCAGGATATTACTGCCAACCAATATCGGCAAACTAACCTCTGTTAATAGCGCTCGCAATAGGTATATGTTTTTCCGTTGGTGTTAGGGTCAGAATTGTCACTGGCGGAAAATACAAGCTGTTCTCCCCAATGGCTAAAGCGCCCACCGCCAAGGTTTCGAATATTTTCATGCACGCTGTGGGCTATGCCGAGTGGTTTCCCGTCTTCATATACCATAACTTGCGAGCGCATATGATCACTATTGCTATCTGCTTGATCCGATAAATGAGGGAGGCTGGCAGCATATGCAAAATTTCCTTCCCCGGTAAATGGGGCAGACAATGGAATTAACCGGCGCGCTTTTTCACGTTTACTCCAAGGCTGGTTTTTTGCGACATTGGTAAACAAAAACTCGCTACACCCTTCGCCTGTCAAGACATTTACAAGATCAAGACCCAGCTCGTCGAAAACGAAATCCCGGGTTTCCGCAAAACCGGAAAACTCCATTGGGTATCCACCGAGCCAGTCTTTCGCATCGGTCCACAATGTCATACCTCTATACCCAAATGTGTCCATAATATCTAAAGGAGAACGCCCGTCCTTTATTGCGGGCGCAATGGATGTCCAATGCACATATTTTATTTCCATAAGTTTTTTGGTGAGCGGGTCGGCCTGATTATAGGCCCGTTTGAGTCTAATCCAAAACTCCGGCGTAGGGTCAACATAAGTCTCAGTTGAATACAATGCGATATAAAATTCACCACCAGGTTTTAGGGGTATGGTTGCATTGCGAATTGCATCCCACATAGAGCCTGTATGGTGGAGAACACCCCAAGAATATACGATATCAACTTTTGGAAACGTATTCATAAAGTCAGCATCAAGAACATTGCCCTGCATAACGTCCCAATTGTTGTTTTTCCCTGACCATTCACGTACCTTACGAGTCGTAGCCACAGAATTCTCATCATAATCAAAAGAGATTATTTTTTTCGCACCAAGGCGTTTGGCAGCTAGGGAATGGATCCCGGACCCACACCCAATATCAAGAAAGGTTTTGCCTTTTAGGGAGTCAATGCGCATAAATTTGCACATGTGGTTTATAGACTTTTCAACGATTTCGTCACTGAGATTGTTCTGGATGAATTCCCCCCAATTCTTACCAAAACCATATCGCAATTCCGCCATAACACCCTCGTAAATTTGTCATTAAACCAATAAAATCGATGAGCATCTAGGGTATTTTATCGAATATGTCTAGCAGCAAACGGTGTTTTCTACACCATAAAGCTATTGCTTGACTATGTATTTATCCTAGGCCATATAACCTCGAAATTGCCAAACATCATAAATTATTGCAGGCGAGCTTGCTTTTACACAAAGGAAACGGGCGAGGGAATGACGCGGTATTGGGACATTGTCCAAGAACTGACAAAAGACATGCCTGCGGTCAACTCTAAGGTTGAGCCAAAAGTGCAAAACTGGTGGACCCGATTAACCAAGGGCGTAGCAGTAGAGCCATTTGATCCCCAAGACATGTATAATATTGATGCGGGTTTGCTTGCAGCAATGCAGGTGCCCGGCAACCGGCTTTCTGGCACTGTTTCGGCTTGGCCAAAGACAGTGCATTGTATTGGCAGTCTTGGCGCTGGCGGGGCTGAACGTCAACTGGTCAACCTGTTGACTGCATTGGTTAAACGCGGACACGATAAGCAAACACTTCTCACAACCTATCCACTTGAGGGATCTGGAAACCACTATGGCGCTTTGCTGTCCGACCAGGACATAGAAATTCGTACAAACAATATGCCAATTCGTGATGAGGGTGTAGCGTTTATCAAGAAAAATCTCCATATAGCGCAACTGATCAACCAGTTGCCTGATGCTTATCAGCGCTGGACGATGGATATCTGGGTCGAATTATCTTTAATTAAACCGGATGTTGTTCATTGCTGGCTGGATCATTCAAATATTTGGAGCGCCCCTGCCGCTTTGTTGGCAGGTGTTCCTGCCGTCATGCTGTCTACGCGCAATGTACACCCCGAAAACTTCCCGTATTTATACGCACCCTATATGCGCAGCACCTATAAATGGTTGGCCAAGTGTCCGAGAGTACACTTCATTAACAACTCAGGTGCTGGTGCAGAAAGTTACGCTAGCTGGATTGATGTTCCCAAAGAAAAATTTAAAGTAACCGTGAATGGTGTAGACCTCGCCAATTTACAAGCGGCAACACCTGCTGAACGAAAAATCATACGCAAAGAATTGCGCATTCCTCAAAAAGCTCCCGTCATAGTCGGTGCCTTTCGTTTGTCTGAAGAAAAACGTCCCATGTTGTTTGTGGATTTGATCGCACAAGCACTTCAATATTTTCCCAATTTGCATGCAGTTCTTATGGGTGAGGGGCCATTACTGCCATCCGTAGTGGCGCGAGCCAAAGAGCACGGTATTTCCAAAAGACTGCATGTCATCGGACGCCGCGAAGACCCTGCAAAAGTTATGTCTTCTATGGACATGCTCTTACATACGGCATGGTGGGAAGGGACACCAAATGTTGTGTTGGAGGCACAACAATTGCAATTGCCAGTGGTGGTCACAACTGGTGGTGGATCGAATTATGCCGTCAATGACGGGCAGTCTGGGTTTCTCGTTGATCGCAGCGATATTACCGCTATTGGCAATGCAGTGTATGACATCCTGCAAAACCTAGAACAATGGCGCAAAAAGGCTAAATCGGGGCCAAAGTTTGTGGCCGATAAATTTGCCATTGACCGTATGGTCGACGAGACGTTGGCGTGTCAACGCAAGGCATTGAGTGCGGCCAACAAAAGGTAAGAGTTTACCGACCTGCTGAAGTGTTTAAACTTGACTTTCTATGCGATGTTATAGAAATGATTGCGCCACAGGTCTTTAATATGGGCTTTAATAAAGACGTGAAGAAAGACTTTATAAAGAGATAAAATTATGTGCGGAATTGTTGGCCTTGTTGACTTACAAAAACAATATAATGAAGGTGAGCTGGAAATGCTCGTTACGGCTATGCGCGATCAATTTGTGCATCGTGGCCCGGACGATGCAGGTGTATGGATAGACGCGGCTGCGGGGTGTGCATTAGGTCATCGCCGTTTGTCGATTATTGATCTCAGCCCGGAAGGTCGCCAGCCCATGGGGGCGCAAGGTGTTGATACGGTCGTTACCTATAACGGCGAAATATACAATTTCCAAAAATTTCGCCAACGGCTTTTGGCCCAAGGTGCGACGTTTCGTAGCCAGTCGGACACCGAAATATTACCCTATCTTTTTAAAGACCTTGCGCCTGATGCATTGGGCTTGTTAAGCGGCATGTTTGCATTTGGCGTATGGCATAAAGAACGCGAAGAGCTTTTGCTGGCACGGGATGCCTTTGGCAAGAAACCTCTTTATATTTACCAGGATGAGCATGTATTTGCCTTCGCGTCCGAGATGCAGGCATTTTACGCTTTGCCGTCCTTTGATGCCACCGTTGATGATGATGCTATTGCGGAATATTTGTTGCTTGGGTATTGTCCGGGGCCGAAAACGATTTATCGTTCGGTACGGCTTTTGGATCCCGGAACCTTTGAGCGCATTAGCTTCAAATCGGGTGTGCGGACCGAAGCCGGCGGAAAATTCTTTGAGTTTAGCGCATTAACCCGTCCAAGCGTTTCTGAAATTGATAAAGATGTACTCAAGGCGCGCTTGAAAGACAGCCTGATTGAAGCCGTTGAACAACGTATGATCAGTGATGTCCCCCTTGGAGCATTTCTGTCCGGTGGGGTTGACAGCTCCTTGGTTGTTGCGGTTGTGCGAAAGGAATTGGGAAAAGACATCAATACATATTCGATCGGGTTTGAAGGCAGTGCTGAAAGTGAACATGAAGACGCCCGCGCCATCGCAACTCATCTTGGTGCCAATCATCATGATGCCATGGTCAAGCCCGACGGGATTGATATGATCTATAAAATTGCATCTGTTCTTGATCAGCCCAATGGTGACAGTTCTTGCTTGCCAACGTACTTGTTGTCCGAGTTTACACGCCGCCACGTTACCGTTGCGCTGTCGGGGGACGGAGGGGATGAACTGTTTGGAGGCTATGGCCGTTACCGCGACACTATGAATGAAGTGGATGATCTGGATTTGCGACGGCGCGTTCATGGCCATGTCGCAGATAGCATGACCACTGCGGATATGTATATGTCATTACGTTGGCATATTTGGCTCCCCGACCAAGTTCGCAAAATGCGCGGCGGCGAGTTGCCAGACGCAACCCGCGAACGGCTGGCGTCCTGGCGGCGTATTATGGAGGATGATAAGGTGCCCGTTATGCACCGTATGCGGACACTTGACGCCAATTTATATATGCACGGTGCGGTACTTGCCAAAGTTGACCGTATGAGTATGCAGCACTCCTTGGAAGTTCGTTGCCCTTTACTGGATGTTCAATTTTCAGAAATAGCCATGGGTTTGTCAGAAAGCGATTGCTGGGCGACGCCAAACGTCACAAAGAAAATCCTTAAAGACATTGCATGTGATTATTTGCCCCACGAATGGATGCACCGTTCCAAAAAGGGGTTTGGCTTGCCGGCCAATGCCTGGGCGCAGGAAGACGTACTAAACTTGTCAAAAGAGTTGATCGGTAGCAATGATGCGTATCTAGCCTCGCATTTGGACGCAAAAGCTTTACGTGCTACCATTGCCAATCAATCCAGGCCGGATCATTTCTCAATTTATCAAATGTGGCCACTGATGATGCTTGAGTTATGGCTCCGCGAGCAACCCAAGAAAATTGCCCAAGCGGCCAAGCTAACCCGGTCTCTTTCATCTGCAAAAATCAAAGCCAGCACCTCACCTGAACCTCAACCTAAAACCAAACTTTCAAGGTTTTTTAATAAAGGGAGCTAGGTAAATGGGTATTGATATTGCACTGGTACGGTTTTTTGACGATTGCGCCCAAGAAACATTTATTGAAGGCCCGATGTTGGCTTTGGGATCTCTAGATATTCAAGAGACACAAGATGATATTATGCGTTTGATGTGCATGAAAAAAACCTTAGACGCTGAATTTGTTGTGCCCACCCAGATTGCTTATTAAGCGTTGTTTCTACAGTATATTAAGGTATGATTTCAAAATGAGTAAGCGTGACATTCAAACAATTCTTGTAACCGGCGCTGCAGGGTTTATTGGCGCCTATGTCTGTGAGCGCTTGTTGCAAGACGGGTATAAAATCATCGGCGTTGATAATATGAACGCTTATTATCCTGTCGGGCTTAAACAATTACGTCTCAAACCTTTAAACAAGTTTGAAAATGCTTTCGCGTTTCATAAATTGGATATCGCGGATCATGAGGCTCTGTGTGCCGTGCCCGGTATTATGGATGTGGACTGTGTGATCCATTTAGCGGCTCAGGCCGGTGTGCGCTATTCCATTGAAAACCCGTTCGCCTATGCCAAGGCCAACCTGGTGGGGCATTTATCCATTTTGGAGTTTGTACGCCACGCGCCCAAAAAACCACGTCTTGTATATGCGTCGTCCAGCTCGGTTTACGGGGCCAATACCAAAGTCCCGTTTTGCGAAACGGACCCGGTTACCCAGCCAGTTTCCCTTTATGCCGCCACCAAGCGTTCCGATGAAATGATGAGCGAAGCTTATTCCAAACTCTATAATATGGAGCAAATCGGGCTTAGGTTTTTTACTGTTTATGGCCCTAAAGGGCGTCCGGATATGGCCTATTGGAGCTTTGCTGAGCGTATACTATCGGGGAAACCGATCCATATTTTCAATCATGGTAACATGGAGCGTGATTTTACTTATATAGATGATATAGTTACCGGCGTGATTGCGACGGCACTTGAGCCGATGAAAAAAGCTAAGGGTTCTGTGAAAAAAGATCGAGATGCTTGCCATAAAATCTACAATATTGGCAATAACAAACCGGTTAAGCTCATGCGCTTCGTTGAAATACTTGAACAATCTTTAGGCATGGAAGCCGAAAAAATATTTGAACCGATGCAGTCTGGTGATGTGCATGCGACCTATGCAAATATTGACGCGATTAGTGCCGATTACGGTTTTGTTCCCTCAACAACCCTCGAAGTGGGTATTCCAAAATTTGTCAAATGGTTCTTGAATTATCGCCAATAAATCGGAAAACCATTATCTAGCCGCAAAAGAGTTTACTACAAAACTTTAACAATTTAACATTTTAACCTGTGGTGTGCCATGTCCGTCCTAAGTATTTTTAATCCTGTTGCAAATATTAAGTCCATTCGCCAAGTGTGGTCTTTAATAGCGCAAAATCATGGATTGATTAAAGCCATTACGATACGAGATCTTAGAGACCGTTATGCCGGGCAGGTGCTTGGTGCGGTCTGGGCGCTGTTAACTCCCCTATTGTTGATGGCCGTTTATGTCTTCGTCTTCACATTTATTTTTAAAGGCAGGCTTGGTGATGGCGATGCTGGAGGGCTTGCTTTTACGGGCTATATGGTTGCCGGGCTTACACCTTGGCTCGCCTTTGCTGAGGCCACCTCTCGATCTGTAGTTGCCGTCTCAGGTAATGCGAATTTGGTGAAACAAATTGTATTTCCCACTGAAATTTTACCACTTAAAACGGCGTTGGCTACATTGCCAACACTGTTCGTGGGGTTAGCTGTGTCCATTACAATTTTGGCTATTGCGGGTCAGACCACACTCTTTGGTCTCGGTGTTTTATTGCCGTTTGCAATATTGTGTTACCTGGTTTTCGTTTCGGGCCTTTGTTATTTGTTAGCCGCTATCGGCGTGTTTTTTAAGGATTTGAAAGATGTCATAACATTTTTATTGTCCATTGGCTTGTTTTTACACCCCATCTTGTATCCGCCGCAAGCCGCACCAGCGGCGTTGAGCGAAGCCTTCAACTATAGTCCGATTAGTTATATGATCTGGAGCTTTCATGACGCACTAACCGGCCCCACCTCCTCACACCCGTGGTTATGGCTGATTTTTCCGCTTAGCAGTATTGTCATGTTTTTGATTGGCTGGCGCGTCTTCGCTTTCTTAAAGCCAACATTCGGGAATGTGCTATGACAAATCCGCTTATTAAAGTTAACGATGTATCCAAGGTCTTTAAAATTTGGAAAAAACCGTCAGACATGTTTATGGAATCGATCACTGGTCGACAAAGACATACTGAGTTTACGGCCCTAAAAAATGTTTCATTTGATATCAATCCCGGTCAGGTTGTTGGCATACTTGGTCGTAACGGCGCAGGGAAAAGTACGCTATTGCGTATAATCGCCCAGACATTGAACGCTACGACCGGTTCTGTAGACGTCAATGGTCGCATTGCGGCTATATTGGAATTAGGCACCGGGTTTCACGGTGATTATAGTGGGCGGGAGAACATAATGCTTGGCGGTATGTGTTTGGGTATGAGCAAAGCAGAGGTGGAGGATAAAACGGATGAAATCATTGACTTTGCAGAACTTCGCGATTTTATTGATCAGCCCTTTCGTACATATTCCACAGGTATGCAAGCCCGCCTGACTTTCGCAGTAGCGACGGCCATTGACCCTGACGTTTTGATCATAGATGAAGCCCTGGCGGTTGGTGATGCGCGGTTCGCCCTGAAGTCTTTTGACCGCATTCGTAAATTTGCCCGTGACAACAAGTCCATTCTCTTCGTAAGCCATAATATCCACCAAGTAATGTCTTTTTGCGATTTTGCCTTGGTGCTTGAAAAGGGAGAAGTGGTAGCTAGTGGAGACCCGGCCCGTATTGGCAATATTTATCATAAACTCTTGTTTGGTGAGGATGTAGCCCATATTCCCGAAAATGAAAGAAGCCCTAAACCACCGGAGCCTGTTGAAGTTGAAGTTGAGGTTGAAGAGCAAGATGAGAACCTCGCTACAGAGGCGCAACAAGATATTCATGAGGAAACTGAAACGCTCGACGCTATTGCACTGATGGCAGAGCCAAGCGCCAAGCAAGACGCAGAGGTCAACGTTTCTAAAACAGGCTTGTCGGAAATTGCCCCTTCACAATCAGAAGAAAACACTGAACTAAATAACGTTGAAACGGAGAATGAAGCGCCAGAAGTATCAAATGATAAAATGCAAGAAGCTTTAGCACAAGAAGTACCGCCCAAACCAAACAAAAAAATCCAGTCGGTTGTTGAAGAATTACGCGATTCTCTCCAAGCCGAGGGGGAACGGGAAGTTCGCTACGGAGACGGAAAGGTTCAGATTACCGATTTTTTTATTTTGGATGGTGATGGAAACAAGCAAACTTGGCTTGAGACGTTAAAACCTTATGAATTCGTTATTGAAATGACAGCATATGAGGACGTTAGAGATTTAACCATGGGCATCATAGTCCGGACAGACCAAGGTTTTGATGTGTTTGGTGCCGACAGCCTGCAACGACGAGACCCGGCATTAACAGACTTAAAGGCTAATGAAAAAACCTATTCACGGATTCAATTTCAAAACAATCTTGCACCTGGACATTATTTTGCAACATTTTCTATCGCGAGAAGCGATTCGCACAAGCATGATTTACGCTTTGACGTCTTTGAATTTATCGTTGCTCCAGTGCCTGGCATTTATGATGCGGCCATGACAAATCTAGAAGTGAAGTTTTCCTTTGATCCTGCAACCCAGCTAGTTGCTACGGACACTTAATAGGTTACTTCCTTATACCACCTATCAAGCCTTGCGGGCGACCAATGCTGATATAGGTGAAACCCTGCTCTGCCATGCGCACGGGATCATAAATATTGCGAAAATCGACCATCAATGGTGCCGTCATCAAAGACTTGACTTTGTCCAAGTCAAGAGCACGAAATTGATCCCATTCCGTAATAATTAACAGAGCGTCCGCCGTATCAATACATTCATATGTATCATTGCAATACTGAATATCTGGTAATTGATGCCGGGCTTCTTCCATAGCCTCCGGGTCATAGGTGCGAATTGTTGCCCCATCATCCAACAAGGCTTTGATAATCGGTACGGAGGGGCTTTCGCGCATATCATCGGTGTTTGGTTTAAATGCCAGCCCCAAAACGGCTATGGTTTTACCCTTCACACACCCGCCGCAAGCTTGAACAACTTTAGCAGCCATTTTATGCTTGCGGGCATCATTGGCACTTATAACTGAATTAACAATAGAAAGCGGTGCGCCGGCTTCTTGGGCTGTACGCACCAAGGCCAATGTATCCTTGGGAAAGCACGACCCGCCATAGCCCGGACCGGCATGAAGGAATTTGCTGCCGATACGACCATCAAGGCCAATGCCTTTTGAGACCTCTTGAACATTGGCGCCAACTTTCTCGCATAAATCTGCGATCTCGTTGATAAATGTAATCTTTGTGGCCAAAAACGCGTTACCTGCATATTTAATCAGCTCTGATGTCCGCCGGTTGGTGAACACAATCGGTGTTTCATTGATAAACAAAGACCGGTATAAACTGCGCATCAATGCTCTGGCTGGCTCGGAATTCGTCCCGACTACAATTCTGTCAGGCCTTTTAAAATCATCAATCGCTGCCCCCTCGCGTAGAAATTCAGGGTTGGAGACGACGTCAAAATCACCTTGTGGCGCAACTTTCCTGATAATGTTTTCCACCTCATCACCCGTGCCAACAGGAACAGTGGATTTGTTTACAATCACCGTATAGCCATCAATTTCATGAGCAATTTCTTCAGCGGCTGCATATACATAGGAGAGATCGGCAAAACCGTCGCCCCTACGAGACGGTGTCCCCACAGCAATAAATACGGCGTCTGCGTTTTTTACGGCGTCTTTAATTTCCGTCGTAAATGACAACCTATCCTCACGGACATTTTTTGCTACCAGATCAGCTAGCCCTGGCTCGTAAATCGGCACGCCACCAGAATTTAGCAAATCAATTTTTTTAGGATCCTTGTCCACACATACCACTTGATGCCCAAAGTCGGCAAAACAAACCCCCGACACCAAACCAACATATCCTGTACCAATCATTGCAACGCGCATATTTTTTCCTTGCTAAAAGTTTGGGCCTCATAACACTATAGTTTGTAAGATAAAAGTCGAAAAACTGGCTTGGGCGCTGAAATTTATCTATAATAATGAATAAATAAGAGGCTTGCGTTATAATGTGTTTCGTTTCAAAAAGTGTGCAGTTATCTGGAGACATAACTTGAATAAAAAAATCGACATTAAGCAATTACACGACAAGGTCATCAAGGCTTATTCCGCCCAGGGATTTAGTTCTGAAGTTATTGGTGCCTGGACGATTAGTGATAATGATGTTGAGGATTTGGTAAATCTTGCCCGAAATGCAAACCCAAAGCGTATCTTGGAGGTGGGCACATATGTTGGTGCCTCGACAATGCTTTTGGCTTTGGTATGCCCGGATGCAATAATCCATACGGTAGATCCGGATTTCCCCTTAGCGGTTGAAATGCGGGCTACTGACAATGCTGTAAATGTGGCAGATGACGCGCCAACCCATCACACAATCGCTCGTGAGGCTGCCCGTATATTAGGTGTAGAGGACCGTATATTTTTTCATGCGGGCGGTTTTTCTGTATCTGATACTTTCGCGTCTTCAATGCATGCAGACGGGCCGAGTACTGTAGTCATTGGGCCGGAACTTTGTGAAAAAGAGGGCCCATTTGATTTCGTCTTCATTGACGCTCTACACACTTTTAATGCCGTGTTAAAAGATCTCGAATTGGTCGTTGAACACATAACACCCAATGGGCAAATTGTATTGCACGATTGTATAGGGTTTTGGGGTAGCAATGTACGGGCTGGAATTTTCGAGTTTTTACGCCAAAACCGTGAATACGGTCTTCTATACCGCACTTATGCAGAATTATACAAAACCGTTGGTGTTGTCAAAAAACGCGCAAGTATGGATAAAACAATTTTTCGCGAGCCGGGTGCCGACTGGAACAAAAAACCAAATACGGTTGGCATGTTGGGGACAATTGCCAAAACCTTGCTGGGCAATGGAAACCTGCTGGAAATTGTTCACAAAAAACCATTGCTGAAAAGTAAAAACAATAAAAGAAAACTGACCGCACTTGTTTCTGATTTTAACAGCGTGATAAAATTGGAAAAAGATGTCCGCGCACATTTGTCTATACCTGAGAATATCGGCCCTGATATTAGCGGGATATTCAGTGCCGAACTGGCTGATTACGCCGATGACAAGACACTCAATCATTTGTTGACAGTGTCGGCGCAGCAAAATCTGCCGCTGGTCTTGGGCATGACCCCCCCCGGCGAATACGGCGTTGCAGGGCCGCAAAGCCGTTCACTCGCCACAATAGTTGAAATGGCGCGAGACGCGGGAAGCTCGGTATTTTGTTTGCCGTCCCTGGATTTGGAGCCTTCGCGGTTTCCTCTTCTGCCCGAACCTAGAAATCTCGGATTATCATCCCTGTTTTTGGCATTTGTCGTTATTGTGCCTGGGGAGGAATTTACAGACGCAGATGGCCGCAATTATACACCTTTGAATTTGACCCGGGCTATTGACCGCGAACAGACGGAGTTACAACGCGTTCATGTGGCGACAAGTTTCAGGCATTATTTCGAAACAGTTGAAGAAGCCCATGCAAATTATGTCAAAGAACATGACAGCCGCCTGGAGGTTGTCAAAAATATGACACGACAAATCGAAATCGAGCGAGAATACCGACTTTCACAAACGGAACATTTGTCGCAAAACTTGTCGTCCAGAATATCTTCTTTGGAAACAACTGTAGATAATCAATTTAAAAAACAAACGCAGCAAAGCACAAATTCTTTTCAATCCGCGCAGGCGGAACGCAAGAACTTGTTTGAGTCCAGTCAAAAATTGTCAACACAATTGAACGTCACGGTAGATGCGCAAAAAAAGGAGCTTGACGGACTTAAAGCCGAACTGCAAGTCTTACGCGGCGAGATTGCCAGCGCACAGGCTACCGATGCCCAGGCCCGCGCTACACAAATGGCCCAGCTTAAATCGGACATGGACGAGGTCGCAAAGGCTATCCGGCTTGAACAGACCAGCAATCTGGAAGCTGCCAATAAGGGTTTGGCAGAGATGAACCTGAGCCTGAAAGCCCTGGGCGACGAGATTGCCGTCGCACAGGCTACCGATGCCCAGGCCCGCGCTGCACAAGTCGCCCAGCTTAAATCGGACATGGACGAGGTCGCAAAGGCCATCCGACTTGAACAGACCAGCAATCTGGAAGCTGCCAATAGGGGTTTGGCGGGTATGCGCCAAGAGTTGAAAGCCCTAGGCGACGAGATTGCCGTCGCACAGGATACCGATGCCCAGGCCCGCGCTACACAAATAGCCCAGCTTAAATCGGACATGGACGAGGTCGCGACGGCTATCCGGCTTGAACAGACCAGCAATCTGGAAGCTGCCAATAGGGGTTTGGCGGCTATGCGCCAAGAGTTGAAAGCCCTGGGCGACGAGATTGCCGTCGCACAGGCTACCGATGCCCAGGCCCGCGCTACACAAATAGCCCAGCTTAAATCGGACATGGAT
>CAZCUM010000003.1:0-125402 GCA_964502015.1 uncultured Robiginitomaculum sp.
CCAATGCCCCATCATCCCCGCGCTCGCCCAGCACAGAATAGACATTGCCAAGATTGTTCTGGGTTGTGGCCCAATCCATGGAGGCTTTTTCGCGCGTGCTTTCCGTGAGAGCGTTTTCGTAGGCGGTGACGGCCTTGGCCAATGCCCCATCATCCCCGCGTTGGCCTAGCACATGATAGACATTGCCAAGATTATTGTGCAGTCCGGCCCATTTGCTTTCTTGCCCTGTCCGGGCTTTGCCGTTTGGCGTAGATGTCAGGGACAGGGCCGCTAGGTACAGGCGCACGGCGGTGTCGGCCAGATCGGGTTCACCGGAAAGTTCATAGCGGTTATATCCAAGTAAACCACCCGCCTCTAACCAGTCTACTGCCTGCTCTGGATCAATCGCCAGAACCGTATTGGCGGCTTGTTCGTATAGTTTTATTGCCTGGGTGAAACCCAACCGGGCTTCGGCGAAAGGGATGCGGTCGACCAGGATTTTGGCCCGGTCACGGGCGGCGCTTTCGAACATATCATCGACGCTCGCTTGCAATTTTATCAAGACCGCTTCGCCCTCGTCGAGGCGGGCTTGTTCAAACATCTCCAGCGCCAATTTGCGCTGTGCTTCCATATGGGCGGGCAGGTTTGTCTGTTGGGCCAATTGCGCCTTACCCTGGACAAACCGCTCCAGGGCCGAGGTGATTTCTTGCTCCCAAAGTTCTTCTGCAACGCCCAACTCAAACAATTTCAGCATAAGATATTTCGGGTAATTATGCCCAACCGCGTTAGTGTAATGACCTCTCGCCATGACTTGGTTGAGGGTTGCTTCCATGCGTTTGGTGGTTTCACTAATTTCAGTAATGGATTCTTGCAAAGAATCCAGGCGCGGCAATGCGCCCAAAATATCGTCCAGTTTACGGCTTTGGCTATCCAGGACATGGGCGGTGTAAATCGTTCGGAATTTTTCGTTTGATTTGAGTTGTTCGCGAATATGGGCCGAGAAAGCTGTGATCCAGCCTTTGTCCGCATCGTGGGCCAATGTGCACAGGATTTGCGTCTCGTGTTCGTCCCAGCCTTTTACGCGCACAAGCTCGGCAATGGCGGCCTCCACATAGGTTTGGGGCAGGCTGGTATCGGCACCCTCGAATGTGGCAGGCACAAGATCTTTCCAATCTTTGGCCAGATACCCAGCCAATGTTTTCACCTTGTTTTTTTCGACCTGTTTCAGGCGGGTTTTGAGGAATGCCCGCCCGTTGATACAACCGCCGCCCCGTTCATCAAGCCCCTTGGTGCGTACAGCTTCGCGCACAATAAATTGCAAAGCCCGGTAATGGGCTCGCAATATGGCTCGTTCTATATCGTGATTGGGGTCAAGTTTGCCCGCTTGTAGTCGGGTCAACAGACCAGTATGGGCGCTGTGTACCCCCACGTCGCAACCCTTGCCAACAGCCCAGCCTAGCAAGCCCCAGCCTGTGTTCGCAAGAAGTGTCGTCAACATTGCCATAGAATCCCTTTCCCGTAATATGGGCACGGAACAGACAATTTACAACCTTGATGTTATCGGGATAGACCTAAGCCGTTGTGGAGGCGTGTCTTGGCAATAAATGGGGCATAGCGTTCCCGCAATTGGCGGTTCACAAACCTTAGATGTTTTCCTATTCCTTTGCGCTCATCGCAACGTCTTTGAGAACTTCCGCCCTTAGGGCGGACATGACTTTCGGAATGTTTTTATACATACTCTTGCGGATTGTGCTGTCTGGCACCACTGATTTTGAAGATACATGGGATCTATAGGTGACGATGGTCGCAATTCTGTCCGCGTCCGGGGTCAATGTCCAAGCGCCTTGATTGACATCTACATTGCCGCCAATGCGCTTAAAGCGGATGGTTGTCGGATACTCATATTCGCTCCTGACCTCGGATATCATCTTGGGTAGAAACGCGGAAATTTTCGTGACATGGCGGTGGATATCCCATGTGCCGTCTGGAGCCGCGTCCAGGATTTCGCAAGTCTTTAATCCGGGAACATAGCTGGGCGCACGGGCGCAATCCGTTAGGACAGACCACACGGCTTCGGGCGGGGCCGGGATGCGAACAACCGACTGGATAAACGCCATTTTTTTGCCGCCGTTGATTTCTTTTTTGACCTCAATAAGCACCTGCCCGGCGTCCAATAGGGGGCGGGTGGTTTCAGTCAGCAGCTCCGTATCTACATGGGCGGGAAGTTGCGCCCGGCTTTCGAAAGGCAAGACCACAATAAGTAATGCAAGCCCAAGATAGTAAAAAAATCTGATCATATGCTTTTATAAATATTGAGCGCGAAGACACCAGTCAAATTAACAGTCTTGCTTTTAATCCCACCTTTAATCTCGCGCCGGGTATCCGGCCCAGCGTTTTACGGCTTTCATGACCAGGGATGATTGGATGCGCGACACATGGGGCAGGGCGGCTATGGTGCGGCGGTAGACCCGCTCATATTCGCGGGTATTTTCCACCGCGACCTTGAGCAGGTAATCCGCCTTGCCTGTCATCAGATAGCATTCCAAGATTTGCGGGCGGGATATGGCGGCTTGCTCAAAGGTTTCAAGCACTTGTTCGCTTTGGCTTTCCAGGGACACCTCCACATAAAATTCGATCTGGTAGCCAAGCTTTGGGCCGTTCAGTCGGGCGTGATAGCCCTCGATAATTCCGGCCTTTTCCAACAGCCCAATACGGCGGTGGGCGGCAGATGTAGACAGACCAACCTCGCTCGCCAAATCGGAAATCGGGCGGCGGCAATCCTTTTGCACGGCCTGGAGTAGTTTCTTGTCTATTGTGTCCATTGTAGAATATTGTCCTGATAAATTTAATTTATGTGGGAAATATTACGAAATAAAACGAAAATAGCAAACGAAATCGGATGTGTTTCAAACGCGGATTTGCTAGGTTTGGTTCTATCATATTATGGAGATACAAATGTTAATCGGTGTACCAAAAGAGATTAAAAATCATGAATACCGGGTCGGGTTGACGCCCGAAAGTGTGTCGGAGCTTGTGAGCGCTGGCCATAAGGTCATTGTCCAGGCTGGTGCCGGGAACGGTATCGGGGCGACGGATGCGGATTACCGCGCTGCCGGGGCCAGTATTTCCAAAAAAGCCGAAAGCATTTTCAAGCGGGCGCAAATGATTGTCAAAGTCAAAGAACCGCAAGCGGGTGAGTGCAAAATGCTGCGTCCAGGTCAAATCCTGTACACCTATCTGCACCTGGCCCCTGATCCAAAACAGACCAAGGCGCTTCTCAAATCCGGCTGTATCGGCATAGCTTACGAAACCGTGACTAGTGATGCGGGTGATTTGCCCTTGCTTAAACCCATGAGCCAGGTGGCCGGGCGTTTGTCGGTGCAGGCGGGCGCAACGGCGCTGGAGAAATCCAACGGCGGGCGCGGGGTTTTGCTCGGCGGTGTGCCGGGAGTAGCCCCGGCCAAAGTCGTGGTTATCGGCGGCGGTGTCGTCGGTTTTAACGCGGCGCAAATGGCGGTCGGATTACAAGCTGATGTCACTATTCTTGACCGCAGCCCTGATGTGATGGAGCAGGTTTCCAATTATTTCAGAGCGTCCGCAAAAGTGGTGCGCTCCACCCCGGCCGTGCTGGCCGAGTTGATCAAAACCGCTGATATGGTCATCGGGGCCGTATTGGTTCCGGGCGCCGCCGCGCCGAAACTGGTCACCCGCGCCATGCTCAAAACCATGCAACCGGGCGCAGTGCTGGTCGACGTAGCCATAGACCAAGGCGGCTGTTTCGAAACCTCCAAAGCCACAACCCACGCCGACCCAACATATATAGTCGACGACATAGTACACTACTGCGTAGCCAACATGCCCGGCGCGGTCGCCAGAACCAGCACCTACGCCCTAAACGCAGTCACCCTGCACCACGCAATGGACATAGCAAATAAGGGTTGGAAACAAGCGCTCAGGGATAATGCGCATTTGAAAAATGGGTTGAATGTGGCGGAGGGGAAGCTGACCTATGCAGCAGTAGGTGAAGCGCTCGGGGTGGGGTATGTTGATGCGGATAGCGTTTTGGGGTGAGGGGTTATACATATTCAGCGTTCAATACCCAGTCGATGATCCTTTCTTTGAGCTTTTCTTCACTAAGATGTTTTTCTTTTTGGAATAGTGCTATTTGAATGTTGTTTTGTTTTTTTCCAATACTTCCTCCGGCTAAATAGTTACGGATTTGTTTATTGGAAAGTAGCCAGAAACTGTCTTGTGAATGACTATCAGCACACAACAACCACATCATGTTTGTTTCCAAGTAAGTGGGTTTGAGTTTTAAGATTTCTGGTTGGATACCTGTCCCTTTTCCAGTCCCAATTCCTAGTCGGCCTTTTTGTGACGTATAGTATTTTAATTCCAAAAAAAAGATGGCAGGCTTGCTACCATTTCGAACTATGACAATGTCGCCAATAGCTTGGTGATTAAGGATATTTACCTCTGAGTTGTCTTTGAAAGCCGTTTTCAACAGCTGCCGTATAAAATTTTCTAAGTCTTTCTCGTTTATAAATGCCATATATAGCTAAACCAAATCATCAATATCCACGTTCAGCACATCTGCTATCCGCGACAGGGTTTTTATTGAGGCGATTTTGCGGCCTGTTTCAAGTTCGCTGATCGTGGTTTTTGAGACTTTTGCGGCGGCGGCCAAGGCTTGCTGGGTTAGGCTGCGGTAAGTACGAAATACGCGGATAGGGCTTTCGCCTTCTACCATACGCCGGACGAGATCGGCAGGCAAAAGTTCTTCTTCCGTACGCAAGGAATGATTGAGGATCGTGCGGTCAAGTTCGTCTTCGCGGGTAGTTGTTGAAACGTTGTTGCCATTCATAATTGCAATGCTACACTTAAAAGTGGTTGTTCGCAAGCCTCGCAATAGCTGCGAAACTAAGCCCTTACCCTCCGCTCACTCCTGCGTATGCAGGAGTCTATCTTGATATATTTGTGAAAACGCGGGCTTGGAAGATGGATACCCGCCTGCGCGGGTATGAGCGGGATTTAGAAGGAAATATTTGTTGCTAAACCACCTCAAACAACCCCGCAGCCCCCATACCGCCGCCTACGCACATTGTGCTGACCACGTATTTTGCGCCGCGTCTTTTGCCTTCGATTAGTGAGTGCGCGACCATTCTGGCGCCGCTCATACCGTAGGGGTGTCCGATGCTTATTGCACCGCCGTTTACATTCATGATCTCGTTCGGGATGCCTAGTTTGTTGCGGCAGTATATGACCTGCACGGCGAAGGCTTCGTTCAGCTCCCATAGGTCGATATCGTCCATAGTTAGCCCGTTGGCGGCCAGCAATTTGGGGATAGCATAGACCGGGCCTATGCCCATTTCTTCGGGTTCAAGCCCTGCAACGGCCATGCCCCGGTAAATGCCCAGCGGCTCCAGCCCGCGCTTTTCGGCTTCGCCTGCTTCCATGAGCACGCTGACCGAGGCGCCGTCCGAAAGCTGGCTGGCATTGCCGGCGGTGATGGTGAAATCAGGGCCACGCACGGGTTTTAGGCCGGACAGGCCTTCGGCGGTGGTGCCGGGGCGGTTGCCTTGGTCTTTGTCCAAGGTGTATTCGGCTTCGGATATTTCGCCTGTCTCTTTGTTCTGGATTTTCATGTTTGAGGTGAGCGGCACAATCTCGTCGTCAAATTTTCCGGCCTGTTGTGCCGCGTGGGTGCGGTCTTGGGATTGGGCGGCGTATTCGTCCATGGCTTCGCGGCTGACGCCGTATTTCTTGGCGACAAGCTCCGCCGTGTCGATCATCTGGATATAGGCGTTGGGGTGGTTTTTGACCACATTCGGGTCAACGGCATAGCGCATTTCCGCCGTTTGTACCATGGAGATACTGTCAACCCCGCCGCCAATGGCGATCTGATGACCGTCGCAAATGATTTGTTTTGCGGCGATACCAATAGCCATCATGCCGCTTGAGCATTGGCGGTCAACGCTTTGGGCCGAGACGCTGACGGGTAGGGAGGAGGCCAATACGGAATTTCGCCCAATGGTCACTTGCACACCCTGTTGCATGGCACAGCCAATGATCACATCGTCAATTTCGCCGCCCTCAAGCCCGGCGCGTTTAACCGCCGCGTCAATACAGTGCCCGGTCATGGTCGGGGAGGGGGTGGCGTTAAATGCGCCTCTATAGGCTTTGCCAATGGGGGTGCGGGCGGTGGATACGATAACGGCTTGTCTCATGATAGGCTCCAGTTTGATATGCAAAAAAGTGTATATGCGGGCTTGAAAATCATTTGCCAAGTGAAAACAAGTAAATTTACGTTTAATCACTATTATTTTACAAATCCCAAGTTAATGTAAAAACATATAAGGAAAGGGGCTGAATGTTTGTGCAGAAACTCAAAATTATCTATGTAACAGTGCTGATTGCGCTTGCCAGCATATATACGCCAGCTTTCGGACAAGCCGCACCGCAGCAAGCCCTGATACAATTGCCGTTTAATGAAAGTTTTATAAATACCGAAATTGCGGACATCCAACAGTCAATAGATTTAACCGCAGAAGAAAAAGAACAAATCACCAATTTGTACACGGCGGCCATAACAAAACTGGCTGAGGGGAAGGCGAGCCAGGTGCGCGCTAACACCTACAAAGACCAACAGGAAAACGCACCCCAGCTTATTATCAATCTTGACCATGAAACCACTGATTTACGCAAAACTCTGCGGCGCTCCAGAACCGATTTGATGAACGATTATGAAGGCAAAAGTCTTCAAGAACTAGAGCAGAACCTGGTTGAGGAACAAACCAAACTATCAACATTTCGCGGGCTCAGGAGCCAATATGATGTGGACCAGCAAGCTTTGGACAGCCGCCCCGCACAAGCTTTGGCTGAAATAGCCCTGTTGGAGCAGGCGATTGCGGAACGGGCCGTAAACTTAAAGAACCAAACCAATGAAAATCCAAGCCAGCTAGAGAAAGCGGCACTGGCGCTAAACCGCGCCAATTTTTATGCGGACAGACAAAAGAAGCTGGCTCTGGAACGTGAAGTTGCCAGTATAGGCGCCAGACGAAAAATTTTAGACAAACAAATTAGCTTAACCGCAGCGTTAATCACAAAATCTAGCGGTCTTGTATCCGCGCTCAGTACGCGCACGGGATCGGCGCGTACAGATGATGCATTGCTACGGTTGGAAGACGCACGAAGTGAAGCGCAGGAGTTCTCAGAAGATCATCCGCTTGTGCAGAAATACGCGCAAGAAAATGTCGATTTGGCCGAGAGGAATTATAACATAGCCCTGGCGGAAGGGAATTTACCGGATGTGGAAAGCGGGATAGGTATCCAGCTTCAACAAGTGCGGCTCGACAGAAATGTCACCGATCAAATATTGGGCAGCAAAAGAGTCAACAAAGCTTACGGGGAGCATTTACGCAGCTTACGGACAAACCAACCTAATGTTATCACCATTCAGCAAGCTATAAAAGCGCGCGAAATTGATTTGCAAGATGTCTTGTTTCAAAAGATAACCAATCAGGAAACACTGGGCATTTTTCATGCAGGGTCGTTGGATATTGATGCCTTAAAGCTGGTATATGATGCTACGAACGGAGAAAGCCCGGCTTTATCTGAAACCGATATAGAGCATTTGCAACGGGCCTATGACAGCCGCCGGGGGCATTTAAGCGAACTGGCCGCTATCACATCATTACGGGCCAGAAAACTGGACGAAGTCAACGCTTTGCATAAACAATTATTGGCTGAAGTTAAGAGCTTGCGCCAATTGCTGGATAACCGCTTGCTTTGGTTGCCCAGCACTGAAACCATTGGTTTGGCGTGGCCAGCCAAACTGGTGCAGGGGATCGCGCAAACCTTCACAACTACCAATTTAGCTGCTGCCGGCCGGGCTTTGGGGGCGGGAATAAAAAGCTTGTATTTCCTTGTGTTTTTGACCTTGGGATTATTGGCTGCGCTTTATGCGCTGCGCGAGCGGTTAAAACCAATTATGGCCAATATGTCTTCACGGGTTGGCCGGGTGCAAAAAGACGCTTACGGTTTAACGCCTCTGGCCATGTTTGACGGGGCTGCAAAGGCTGCAATTCCAACCGGAATTTTTATAATTTTCGGCATGATTTTTGCGGTCTCGAGCTCTGAAACCAATTTTGTCTGGGCTTTGATGCAGACAGGCTTTGTCCTTGCCGCGCCTGTATTTGTATTTTTGTGCTTGCGGGCCTGGAGCGCAAAGGGGGCTTTGTTTGATCTGCATTTCAGGGTCGATAGGCAATTACGTTCGCGGCTGGAAACCTACACGCTACCACTGTTGTTTATCATTGGGATCAGCACGTTTTTTGTGAGCTTGACCCGAAACGGGTTGGATTTTGATTCCGGCATTGCGGCGCTTGGGGTTTTCGGTTTTATACTTGGCGCTCTTGGGGTCGCGTGGTTCTCTTTTAAAGTTGCTTGGGCTCGCTCTAAAATATTTTCTAGCAGAAGCCGGGCTGCCGAAGGTTTCTACCTGCGCAATGAAAGATGGTTACTGGCCTTGGCTGTTATCATGCCTCTGGGGTTAGCGGTCGTGGCTGGACTTGGATATTTTGAAACTGCACTTTTGTTAATGATTAGGGTCTTTGCCACATTTTGTATTTTACTGGCCGCTTATCTTGTCCACGGGTTGTTGCGGCGTTTTGTCGTCATTGCCCAGCGCCGCCTTGCACTAGAGCAGGCGCGTGAGCGTCGTGACCGGGCCGTAAAAGAACGCATGGATAAAGCTGCTGCCGAAGAGCGCGGTGAAATTCCCGTGCCAAAACTAGATACGGCCAGCATTGATCTGGAAACCATAAACCGACAATCAAGACAATTGGTCAATGTGGTTGTATTTGTTGCTGCAATCGTGGCGCTATGGGCGCTTTGGGGCAATATTATGCCCGCACTTTCCGTCTTTAATGATGTGAAATTATGGTCGTATATGGATGCATCTGGTGCGGACGGTATGCAGGAGGTTTCGATCACATTATGGAATGTCATGCAAGCGCTTGGTATTTCTCTGATCACATTGCTGGCAGCCCGTAACCTGCCAGGGTTTTTGGAAATGTTTGTGCTCAAGCGTTTTAATATGGCGCAAGGGTCTCGCTTTGCCATCGTCACTATTCTTGGCTATATGATTTTTATCATTGGGGTGTTGGTGGCTTTTGACAAACTGGGTACCCAGTGGTCGCAACTGCAATGGGTTGTTGCCGCATTCGGGGTCGGTATAGGGTTTGGACTGCAGGCGATTTTCGCCAATTTTATTTCGGGTATTATTATATTATTTGAGCGCCCAATCCGTATTGGTGATTATATCACCATTGGTGATATAAGCGGCACCGTTACACGCATTCGGATCCGTGCCACCACATTGCTTGATCTGGATAATAAAGAAATTCTTATCCCGAACCAGGAATTGATCAGCCAGCAAGTTACCAATTGGACTTTGGACAATCCGGTTACGCGCCTGATCATCAAGGTCGGGATTGCTTACGGTTCGGATACCGAAAAAGCTCACCGTATCATGCTGGAGACCATCAAGAAAAACCCTAATGTGTTAGATAACCCGGAACCAAGGGTGTTGTTCTTAGGGTTTGGCGACAGCACGCTGGATTTTGAATTGCGTAATTTTTTACGTGATTTTACCCAGAGATTTATCGTGTCCCATGAACTTCATATGGCCCTTGATGCGGCCTTGCGCGAAGCCGATATTGAGATCGCATTCCCGCAAAGAGATTTGAACATTAAAAACCCTGAGACGCTCAAAGCAATATTGGAAGAGCCGGGGACGGCGAAAAAAACAAAGCCAAAGCCAAAACCTGTTTAACTGGCCTCGACCAGGCCTGAGCTTTGCGCGGCGGCCAGCATTGCGGCTTGTAGTTTTTCGAAAGCCCGAACTTCAATTTGGCGGATACGTTCACGTGAAACTTTGTAAACGCCCGCCAGTTCTTCCAGGGTTTTTGGCTTGTCGGACAGGCGGCGTTGGGTGAGAATGTCCTGCTCACGTTCATTTAAATCTTTCATGGCATCTTTCAAAAGCTCCATACGCGCATCATGTTCCTGGGAATTTCCGACCATGATTTCCTGGCTGACATATTTGTCGTCTTCCAGCCAGTCCTGCCATTGTCCGCCGCCGTCTTCTCCGCCAATAGGTACGTTCAAGGATGCATCGCCGCCCCCGCCCATGCGCCGGTTCATGGAGACGACTTCTTCTTCTTTGACATTCAGGCGGGTCGCGATTTTCTTAACTTGATCCGGGTGTAAATCCCCATCATCAATAGCCTTCATCTCGCCTTTCATGCGGCGTAGATTAAAAAATAATTTCTTTTGCGCCGCCGTCGTACCCATTTTCACAAGCGACCATGAGCGCAACACATATTCCTGGATAGCGGCACGGATCCACCACATGGCATAGGTTGAGAGGCGAAAGCCTTTATCAGGGTCAAATTTCTTGACCGCCTGCATCAGCCCGACATTGCCTTCGGAGATAACTTCCCCGATAGGCAGGCCGTAGCCCCGGTAGCCCATAGCGATTTTGGCCACGAGGCGCAGATGGGATGTGACCATTCTTTCCGCCGCCGAGCTGTCCTGGTGCTTGACCCAGCGCTTGGCCAGCATAAATTCCTCGTCCCGCTCCAACATGGGGAATTTGCGAATTTCATTAAGATAGCTGGACAAGCCTTGCTCCGGCGACAGAGCAACAGCCAGGCTCATATTGCCAGTAGTCTTACCCGCTTTCAAAGCGGTCTTCGCAGTTTTTTTAATCGCTTTATCTTTTGACGTATTTTTTGGCAAAATTTACCTCCCAAGACAGGTTTGAAGTGTACATATAGGGATATTTCCTGATAATTAAAGGCTTGGTTCGTGAATTTTTGGAAAGGCCCAGTGGTTGTATAGGGTTGTAGGGTGGATTTGGCTTTTAGCCGTAATCCACCTTGAAAAATTACATCGGTTAATTGTCTACAGACCCTAGAGCATCAACCCGACAATCGCCGCGCTTAACAGGTTGGCCATTGATGCGGCCAGCACGGCTTTCAGACCGAAAGCGGCCAATTCACTGCGCCTTCCAGGGGCTAATGTGCCGACGCCGCCGATTACAATGGCTATGGACGAGAAATTGGCGAACCCGCAAAGGGCAATTGTAGTAATTTTTGTGGCCCGTTCGCTCAGGAGGTTTTTGCCTGTTTCCAACAGAGCCGTTTTGTCCATTTCAATGAATGTAGAATAGGCGACAAACTCGTTAAGCACCAATTTTTCCCCGAACAAAGTCCCGGAAATGCCCGCTTCGGCCCACGGTATACCGATCATAAACATCAGGGGTCTAAATATCTGCCCGAGAAGGCTCTGAAAGGTCAAACCTTCAAATCCGAACCAACCACCAATACCGCCAAGAATACCGTTGAGCAGAGCGATGAGCGAGATAAAAGCGATCAACATGGCGCCAATGGTGATGGCAAGCTTGACACCCTCGGATGCCCCAACGGCGGCGGCTTCGATGACGTTGGAATGTTTCGTGGTTTTGATCTCTATGTTTTCAGGCGTCGTGTCCGCATCTGCCGGGTCGCTGGGCATGAGCATTTTTGCCATCAAAATACCGCCCGGCGCGCCCATAAAGCTGGCGACAATCAGGCTTTGCCCGTCAACCCCCATAGCCATCAACCCGGCCAGAATAGAGCCTGCAATTGTTGCCATGCCTGTGACCATAATCAGGAATAAGGTCGATTTGGGCATTGTCTCCAGATATGGTCGCACCGCAAAGGGGGCGCTGTCCTGACCGACAAAAATATTCATACTGGCGGCAATGGCTTCAATGCCGTTAATACCAATGGTTTTACGAAGCGCAAATCCAAGCCCGCGCATGACTAATTGCATGATACCGAGGTGAAACAGGACGGTCATCAGCGCACCAACAAAGATGATCACGGGCAATACTACGGTGGCAAAACTGAGCATAACATTGCCACTATTGGCCCAGTCGCCAAAAATAAACCCGATACCCTTCATGGAATAGTTCAGCACATGCTCGATATAGAATGTAACCTTTTCCAGTACCACCTTACCCCACGGGGTTTTGAACACAAATAGCGCAATGGCGAATTGTAGAGCCAAGGCTGAGAATATTGTACGCGGACTGATATGTTTGCGGTTGCTCGAAAACCCATAACCAATACCAAGCAAAACCACCACACCCAAAATGCCAATATACTTTTCCATAAATTCCCCTAAAGTTTTCCCATGCTTAATGGAGGTGCGGCGCAAAAGCGAGTAATATTTATGAAAATGGGGTGGGGGTAATACGCCGTCAATTGGAGTTATGGTGTAAACAGTCTCAATCTAGTGTGGCTTTCTAATGTGACTTTGCTATAGCGAAGTTGAATGATGTTTTGGGGGAGAAAGATATGAATATTATCTACCGCGTATTTATTGGCCTCGGTTTGGGTATTGCTGTGTTGAGTTTGCTCGGTGCCGTCTTACCCCCGCCCAAACCACCTGCCGCCGGACATATTGTTACTTTGCCTGACGGTACGAGGATCAACACTTATACCAAAGGTGACGGCCTGAGCATTGTGTTGATCCACGGCCTTCCCGGTAGTGCGCAGGATTGGCCCGAAACCGTGGATGCACTGGTGGCCAAGGGCTTTCAAGTGACATGGTATGACCGGGCTGGCTATGGGCATTCGTCGAGGCGTAAAGCGGATGCGCCCCATACCATGCAAACCAATGCCAAAGAGTTAGACGCACTGATCGAAGAAATGGGGTTAGAAAACCCGGCTTTGGTTGGTTGGTCATTTGGCGGCGGTATTATACAAGCCTCAAAATCGGCCCGCAATCCTGACACGCCGTTTATCGCCCTGGTCGCTTCTGTTGGCCCGGCCATGAAGATTGACGGTGAGCATGTAAGCATTGGTCGATTTATGAAATGGGGTATGGGCCTGCCTGTACTCGGAGCCTGGACAACCAAAGCGACGATCAAGATGCGCTTTGGAGATATCATACCGAAGCGGTGGACAAATGCCCAGCAAAGCTTGCTTCTAATGCCCGGAAGCTTGGACACCATGCGCAGTGAAATGGCGCAAATCAGACCCGCTAGCCTTGACCCGTCGGATATTTTAGCACCAACATTAATTGTTCACGGCACCAATGATAAAATTGTTTCTTATGATGTTGGCGTCGATCTAAGCGAGAAAGTCACAAATGCGAAACTGGTAGCATTAGAGGGCGCAGGCCATATGCTCCCCCTTACAGATACAACTGCTTTGGGTAATGCTATTGCTGAATTTGCGGCCTCGCAATAAATCTATAGATTTATTTATTAGTCTTTGTTTTTGCCGCCCGTTTCTTTGGCGCTTTCAGCTTGGCAATTTCTGCTTTTAGCTCGGCGATTTCGGCCTGCGCATTTGCGGCCATTTGCTTGACCACTTCAAACTCGTCGCGGCCGACCAAATCCATATCGGCGATAAACGCGTCTGCGCGGGCGCGGGCGGCGGCGCGGACTTCATCGCTGACCCCCTTGGCCGCCCCGAACGCATTGGTCATAAGATTTGACAAATCTTCAAATACGGGTGATTTGGTTTGCATTGAACGCTCCGTGATTATCTATTGGCTTAAACCTTTTGGCAGTATAACACGGACAATATAAAAACGAAACACATACATAGAGATAGAGTGCATAATGATACTGGAAATTTTACATGCCATCCCATTTCCGAGCTGGCTCAAGGAAACGGCCATACCTCTGCCCGGTCCTCTTTCGGTAAAGTGGTACGGCCTAGCCTATATTGTCGGCCTGTTCGGGGCGTATTATTATGCCCGGCGCACCAGTGCCAACACTGCCATTTGGCAGGCGGGGGAGGCCAAGACCAAAGGTCTTATTCCCAACAAACGTATGTTGGAAGATTTTATGTTTTTCTGCTTGATCGGGATTATAGCTGGCGGGCGGATCGGATTTATCATTTTGTATGATCTGGGAACATATTTAGGCGACCCCGTCAGGATTTTCAAAGTTTGGCAAGGCGGCATGTCGTTTCACGGCGGCTTTCTTGGCGTGGTTGTGGCCACTATCTATATGGCGCGTTCGCGTAAAATTCCGCTGATGCGCATGGCGGATTTGGCGGCTATATCCGCACCTATTGGCATCGGTTTGGTGCGTCTGGCCAATTTCGTCAATCAGGAACTTTATGGTCGGGTGACAGATGTGCCGTGGGCGTTTGTTTTTAAAGGCGATTGGCAGCCCCGCCACCCGAGCCAGCTTTACGAGGCTTTTCTTGAAGGTGTGGTGATTTTCTGCGGGCTGTGGCTGGCCACCCGTAAATTTAAAATCCTGACCAGGCCGGGCATTGCCACGGGTTTGTTCTTGGTCATGTATGGTCTGTTTCGGTTCCTGGTGGAATTTGTACGCGAACCAGACGCAACCACGTTTGGCCCTTTGACACGCGGTATGGCCTATTCTTTGCCTATGTTGTTCATCGGTGTTTTGGTAGTTGTGTGGGCTATGAAACGCCCGGCATTAAAGCCGGAATGGCCAAAAGAAGAAGACGGGAAACCTGTAAAGAAAGCCTAGCCGTGCCTACACTTAAAGACCGTATTTTGGCTCATATCAAAACCAGCGGGCCTATGAATATCGCCAGCTATATGAGCTGGTGTCTGCTTGACCCGGTACAGGGTTATTACCCGACCCGCGATCCGCTTGGTGTTGCCAAAGACGGGAAAAGTGATTTTATCACTGCGCCAGAAATATCACAAATGTTCGGTGAGGTGTTGGGATTGTGGGTGATCAATGCATGGCGCTGCATGGGGGAACCAAAAGCCGTGCAATTGGTGGAATACGGGCCAGGGCGCGGGGTGATGATGTCCGATATGTTGCGCACAGCGCGGCTGGACAAAGGTTTCTTCGCGGCGGTGAATGTGAGCTTGATAGAAACTTCCGCCGCCCTTGAGGGCAAGCAGGCCGAAACTTTGGCGACCTGCGGCGTTCCGGTAAATTGGGTCGCCAAGCTGGAAGATGTGCCAGCAGGGCCGACCATAGTCATTGGCAATGAATATCTGGACTGTTTACCCGTGCGACAACTGATCATGAAAGACCGGTTCAAGGAGGCAGATGGCTGGCATGAACGCATGGTTGATATACATCCCGATAATCCAGGCAAATTGATATTCAGTATATCAGAAGCCCCATTGCCCAAAGCGGATCAGGCTTTATTGCCAAAAGATATACCTGCTTTTAAAGATGGAGACCTGCTGGAGATCAGCCCTGGCTTGGCGCAAATGACCGAGACATTATCCCGGCGTTTTTCCGAAAACTCTGGCGCGGCTTTGTTCGTAGATTACGGCCCAGAGGCAACGGAACTGGGCGATAGTTTCCAAGCGCTCCAGAAACACAAAAAAGTGCATCCACTCCATGAGCCGGGGCAAGCAGATTTGACGGCGCGGGTGGATTTTGCGGACTTTTCTGAACGGACAGAGGATGCTGGATTGTCGGTTTACGGCCCGTGCCCCCAAGGGCAATTTTTATCCAAGCTTGGCATTGAAGTGCGCGCCGTATCTTTGTCTAAAGCTGCGCCTGCATCCAAAGCCAAAATTGCCCGCCAACTTCACCGCATCACCAGCGCGGACGAAATGGGCGCTTTATTCAAAGTGATTGCCGTCCAGTCCCCGGATTTGCCTGCGCCTTTGGGGTTCACGCAATGACAAATTTACCTGTAAAATTTGCGCCTGTATTCGACGGTTTTACCAATATAAGCCACGGGTTTTTTGGTCGCGGTGGTGGGGTTTCCAAGGGTATATATGCCAGCCTCAATGCCGGGCGCGGTTCGGATGATAATCCAAAACATGTGAAAGAAAACATAAGCCGTATTGCCAATGCGCTTGGGACAAAGCGCGAAAAATTGCTTTGCAACCACCAAATACACAGCACCAAAATTGTTGTTGCCGAGAAGCCGTGGCCAGCGGGTGAACAACCAAAGGCTGACGGGATTGTGACCAGTGTAGCTAATCTAGCAATTTGCGCGTTAGCAGCAGATTGCGCCCCTGTCTTGTTTGCGGATCCAAATGCTGGCGTGATAGGTGCGGCCCATGCGGGTTGGCGCGGCGCTTTGGCCGGTGTTACGGATGCGGCAATTGATGCAATGGAGATATTGGGCGCGAAGCGAAGCCAAATCAGGGCTGCTATTGGCCCGTGCATCAGCCAAAAAAACTACGAAGTCGGGCCGGAATTTGTTGGTGATTTTGTTTCTGATAATCTTGGAAACGGGGTATTTTTTCGCTCCGATGGCGTTCAGTCTTATTTCGATTTAAAAGCCTACTTGACTCACAGGTTAAACCGGGCTGGATTGCGCCATATTTCGGCTCTGCCGGATTGCACATATGGCCAACCCGATGCGTATTTCAGCTACCGTTATAACATCCATAAAGATATTCCCGACTATGGCCGCAATATTTCGGCAATTATAATCAATGAATGACTTTGAATTCGCAAACTTGTTTGGTAAAGCACAAGCCAAGCGTAACCCATAACGAGAAAGGTTCCCATGAAACTATTAAGTGGTACAGCCAGCGAGGGATTGGCCACTGCCATTGCCGATGTGTTGGACATGCCTTTGACCGATGTCAATATTGAGCGGTTTCGTGATCAGGAAATATTTGTTCGTATCAACGAAAATGTGCGCGGCGAGGATATTTTCCTGATCCAAAGCACCTCCGCCCCCGCCAATGATCATTTGATGGAACTTCTGATATTGATGGATGCGCTCCTGCGGGCATCTGCAGCGCGGATTACGGCAGTGGTTCCGTATTTTGGCTATTCAAGGCAAGACCGCAAAGTCGGGGGCCGCACCCCGATTTCCGCAAAGCTTGTGGCTAATCTCATTCACCGCGCCGGGGCTGACCGGGTTTTAACCCTAGATTTGCACGCCGGGCAAATTCAGGGTTTTTTCGATATTCCTACGGATAATTTGTTTGGCCAACCGGTGTTTGAAGCTGACATCCGCTCCGAATATTCGCGCAAAGACTTGAAAGATATTCTGTTCGTCTCCCCTGATACGGGTGGTGTCGTGCGTGCACGGGCTTTGGCCAAGAAATTTGAAGCCGATATTGCCATTATCGACAAACGCCGCCCCAAGGCCGGGGAGAGCGAGGTCATGAATATTATCGGGGATGTGAGCGGTCGCAATTGTATCATCCTTGACGATATTATCGACAGCGGCGGCACATTGTGCAAAGCGGCGGCGGCGTTGATACAGCACGGCGCCAAAGATGTCAGCGCCTATATCACCCACGGCGTTTTGTCCGACCCGGCAGTTGAAAACATAACCAAATCCAAGCTTAAAGAAGTGGTGATAACTGACACAATCACCCAGCCGGACAAAGTGAAAAACTGCGGTAAAATTCGCGAGGTCACAGTCTCGAAACTCATAGGCGAAGCCATACGCAGAATCGCCAATGCCGAGAGTGTCAGTAAATTGTTTGATTAAATTTTTCTCCTTCCTCCGTTTTTTACGGGGGAAGTACCCTCTTCTTAGAGGGGGATGGGGGGCGCACATCTTAGTGCGCTTCTGAATTTCAGTATCTCACTTTACCACCGTAGCGCCGCAAGAGCGTTGCGCCCCAATCGAGCGCCAAAAGGCACCCACTTCCCCCATAAATAGGGGAAGGAGTATCACTGAATATATACCGCTTTGTATTTCAAAACCACCGCATCATTTGCAGGCACCAATATTGTCCAAGCGTTGGGGCCGATTTTGGGGTCGCGTTTATGGCTTGGATAGCGGATTTTTAAAGACGGGTATGCTCCGGGGATATTGATTTCGACACGGGCGGGCACGTCCATTGCATTGGTGATTGTGTGGACCATATCCAAATCAATACCTGTGCCTTTTTTGCCCCTGGGGTTAAATGTTCGTTTGCTGGTTTTGGTGTAGACTTGTACCAGAAAGCTTTTGTCCAGATAGATTTTCATAGGGTTGTCTATGGCCGTGTCGCGCACATCAGCTTCCCCGATCACCAGCCTATGTCCGGCGTCGTTCTTAGCGAACAGGAGCATGGTGCCTTTGGGCAGGGCTTTGGTGATCTTGCCGTCACGGTCATTATTGAGGCGGTACTGGATAGAGGTTTCTTCCAGCCTGCGTATACCGTTGACGTGATTCGGATTAAGGTTCACATCCAAAGTGTGCAATTTTTTATATTCGGCTCCAGCAATATCCAAAAACCGGATTTGCTTGGTTTGATAGGCGCTTACGGTGACGGGTTCGCTAATCCGGTAAAGTTTATAGTCCCCGAAATCTTCTTGTTCAACCTCGCGCCGTTTGGAGGCTGTCACAACGATTTCGTCAAATTCCGCCATTCTGGCAATAGCAGGTGGAGGTGGAAAATTTGAAACGCTTCCATCGAAACCATAATATAGCTGTGGAAAATTGCTTTGTTCCCGGTAACGGTATTCCCGGAGCGCAACAGGCGTTTGCGTTGACTGGTTTGGCCAGCAATTGGCCCGCAGAATTCTGCGGTTAACATTAGGAGCGCGGGTTTGGTGGCTACGGTTGAGCCGTCCGGCGATGATGGCAAGCGGGGCGTCTTTGAACGACTGTGAGGTCATGTTTTCCAAAGTTATCCAGCCAGCCAATTTTGCGGTTTTTTCATCGCCCGCCAGATCAAGCCTGTAATCGGCTTCCCAGGAAAAATTATCGGCCAAGTATGTAATCACCACTTCTTGCGGCCCGGCGGTTTGTGTCTCAACGTCTATGGATAATTCAGGGACATTGTTCAGCCCGTCCGGCAGGTTGTCAAATAATGTACCCTCCGACAGGCCGGAGCATTGATAGGTCTCGAACTTGCCGCCGACTTTAAATACGACACCATTGCCGACCGAGACGATTTTGGCGCGGCTGCTTCTAACCTTGCCACTCCTGTAATCCGTATGGGTCAGGGTGACGGTTTGACCTATGGATTTTTCGAATAAATTGGCTTTGCTCAAGAGGGCATAATCAAAATTCCGCTCTATGGTCAGGCCCGTAAATTCGCGCAAGAGAACCGAAGCTGGCACCATGCGGTCATTGACCCCGGCAAAGACCAATGTGGATTTACCCTTGGGCAAATCAATCGTGCGGGTTTCGGTAATCAGCGCCAGATTATCAGGATAAATGGTCAAAGCCGTATTGTCCGCCTTGTGCGAGACAACACGGGGTAACTCGTCCGCCGTAGCAGGGAATGCCAGCAGTAAAGCCGTTAATATGACCAATAAAACCCGCATTTAGTAAGGCCGGGTCTCGCGGATGGTAAAGGTCAGATCGGTTTGTCCTTCTGCTGGAACATCCACCGTCCATACCCGACTATAAGCATCGGGCGCACGGCTGTCATGGCTCTCTTTGCGTATGTTATACTCGGTACGCCAGCCCCATAATTGCTGACGGATTGTAACTTTTACAGGCTCGTTTTTGGCGTTCTTGATCTCGTATTTCATGGATGTATCAGTACGTTTTGACGAAACTTTATTTGTTGCCATGACGCTCGGTTTAACTGTCACATCAAAAGCCTCACCGATTTTAAGGGCCAGTTCAGAACCGCCCGCCACATGGGTGATGGTATCCTCACCGATAAATTGCGAGCGTCCTTGGGCGTCCTTGGCATAGACCCGGATGATGCCTTTGGGCAGGGCTTCGCCGAGTCCAGCTTCTCGCGAATTACTAAACACGATCCGCACATCAACATTTTGCGGATATTTGAGGGTTTGGAACCAGCGGGCCTCATATTCATAGGATTTATCCGCCGCTACATTTTCCGCGTCCACAAAGCCGACCTGTTTGGTCTGGGAGCTGGCAATGGTGGTGGTGCCGGGCAGGGGGTAGAGGTAATTGTCGCCAATGCGTTCTTGCGGGCTTTGCTCGGTGCCGCCGCCCCGAACATTATTACGGACATTGCCCCGGACATTGCGACGATTATTATAATTATACTGGTTGCGGTTTTTATTGCCCACATGCCCGGCGATCAAAGATGTTTTGACGTTTTTAAATGTGGTATTGGTTTGATTGGTCAGGGTGGCCCAGCCCTGTAAGTCCATTTTTTTGGCGTTTTCATCGAACATCAAAACATAATCAGCCCGCCAGGACAGACCGCCGGACAAATACGTCAGGGTGGCTGGGCGGGTGCTAGCGGTCCGGGAATTGACCATGACGGAGAGAGTTGGTTTGGCGCGCAGGTTTTCCGGTATTTTATCGAAAATTACCCTGGTCGGCAAATTATCATCGCGCAGGACTTCGATGCGCTTGCCGATTTGTACGACCACACCATTATTAACCGCCAAAACTTTGGCCTTCTCGCGGGTCTCGATACCGGTTCCGGGATTGGTGCGGATGATGGTGACGGTCTCGCCGACCGCTTTTTGCATCAGTTTGTTGGGGGTCAGGAGATCAAAATCGAAATTTTGCTCGACGATTTCAATACCGTCTGCGATGAAGCTGGCAGAGGGTGCGTTAATTTGTGACGAGACATTGGGCAGGACAATAACACTACGCCCGCGTTCAAATTTGAAATCCCGTACATCTTCGATCAAAGCCCGCCCGTCCCCATAAATGGTCATGGCCAATTCTTGGGAAAGCTCCTGATTGTCTTGGGCTATGGCTATTTGCCCCGCTAAACTGGCCAAAGCCGTGAAGACAAGAAAATATTTACGCATGAGATACTCCAGATTGGTGTTTGCCAGATAGTCTAGCCTCAAATATGGCATAAATAAGTGCATATGCCTAGCAAGGTTTACACGGATTGAGCGTGGGAGTTTGACACACTGTAAACTTTACGACTAGTGCGGCACTGCTTTACCACAGTGATTTTTCTAAATAGGTAGCGCGAAAAATAAATTTTGCCAGCATTGCTGCCGCTGATGTGAAACATCCATTTGGCGCACCGCAAGATGGTAGCTTTTCCAACACCGGCATGACAGGTGCTACTTTTCAAGGTACGGTTGTTGGGGACAGCGATTTTTCCGGGGCATTGGCTATGGTTTTGGATTTTGAGGGAGCAGCACTTTATAATGTCCAATTCATCGACACCAACTTGGCCGGGAGCATTTTTAACAATGCTATTTTGCAAAATGTCAATTTTGAGAACGCTCTTTTGCTATCCCTTGATTTGCAAAACACCGTTGTATTTGACGCCGGCTTTCTTGACAGGCTAGAGCGGCAAGGGGAAGCAAATAGCTTCAAGCGTCAACGCTGGCAAATACAGGCCATCAGTATTCAAGATTTGGAGACCTATCCCCAATTTTCAGAAATGAGTATATATGCCCCGCAAGACGGTTGGTCCCGTCAAGCGTACCGCATTACGCGCAACCCGGATTTTAAACAGCAAAAACCGGGTCAGGCAGAGTGAAAATAGCATAATTTTCAATGAATAATCCCACCTAAAGGGGCTTGCACTTGGTTAGGGCTTGGCCTATATAGCGCCCACTTTAATCAAAGCAAAGCTTGAAAAGATGTGTGTCGCCCGCCGGGTACGGTTAAGGGGCGGCGATTTTCATGAGGTGCGTAACAAGGACGACAGATATGTCAAAGAATACAGTTTTAGAAGTAGAAATACGCGAACGTACAGGCAGAGGCGGCGCACGGGCGTCGCGTAGGGCTGGTCTGGTACCCGCCGTAATTTACGGCGGCGGCGAAGACGCGGTTGCCATTAGTTTGAAACAAAATCAGGTGCTTAGCGCCCTGAACTCCGGCGGGCTAATCGGCTCTATGGTGCGTATTTCCCATGAAGGTGTCGAGCAATCCGCCATCACTAAAGATGTGCAATTTCACCCGGTCAAAGACATGCCCCAGCACATTGATTTTTACCGGGTGAAATCTGATACGATTATCACGGTTGAGGTTTCAGTCAATATTATCGGCGAGGAAGAATGCCCAGGCACGACCAAAGGTGGCTCCGTCAATTTGGTGCGCCATGCTATTGAGGTCAATTGCCCGGCTGGTTCTATCCCTGATGCGATCGTGGTTGATATTTCCGAATTGGAAATCGGTGACAGCTTGCACGAGTCTGAAATCAGTTTCCCTGAAGGTGTCAAGCCAGCCATTACTGACCGCGACCCGACCGTTGTTACGATAGCAGCGGCCCGCGTCGAGAAAGAGGTTGAAGAAGAAGAGGCCGTCGAGGGCGAAGAAGGCGAAGCAGTTGAAGGCGAAACCGAAGGTGAAGGCGAAACAGAAGGCGAGGGATAGGCTTACGTCTATTGTCTCCTTTTTGTTGGGCCGCAAACGCAAACCCGCACCTAAATTGGGGGAGGTTCCTATGCTTCTCATTGTTGGGCTGGGTAATCCCGGCGCGAAATATAAGAACAACCGCCATAATATTGGATTTATGGCGGTTGATGCACTTGCGGACGAGCACGGTTTTGGCGCGCCTAAATCCAAATTTAGCGCTAGCGTGCGCGAAGGCTACATTGGCAAGACAAAAGTTCTGATCATCAAACCCATGACTTTTATGAATGAAAGCGGTCGCTCCGTAGGGGCGGCGGCGCAGTTCTACAAAATCCCCCAAGAAGAGTTCAAGGACAAGATTTTTGTGTTTCACGACGAGCTTGACCTGGACGCCGGCAAGTTTCGCATGAAGCTCGGCGGCGGTATTGCCGGGCATAACGGCCTGCGCTCCATCAAGGCTCATATGGGGGCGGAATTTTGGCGAGCCCGTATGGGTATAGGCCATCCGGGTCGTAAGGAGCAGGTACATGCTCACGTGTTGTCGGATTTTGCCAAGGCGGACAAAGACTGGGTAGATAGTTTACTGGATGCTTGTGCCAGCAGTGCGGATCTATTGGTGGCAGGTGAAATTGATAAATTTCAAACCAAAGTCACCCGCTTGGCTCCCGCGCCAAACTCGAAATCCAAAAGGAACTAATCATGGGATTTACCCAAAGGAATACATAATGGGATTTAAATGTGCGATTGTTGGTCTGCCCAATGTGGGTAAGTCGACCTTGTTTAACGCCCTGACGCAAACCGCGTCGGCCCAGGCGGAAAACTATCCGTTTTGCACCATCGAGCCTAATGTGGGCGAGGTGGCGGTGCCGGAACCGCGCTTGCCTGTGATTGCCAAACTCGGCGGCTCGAAGCAACAAATTCCGGCGCGGATGAATTTTGTTGATATTGCCGGACTGGTGCGCGGGGCTTCCAAGGGTGAAGGGTTGGGCAATCAATTCCTGTCCAATATCCGCGAAACCGATGCCATTGCCTATGTGCTGCGTTGTTTCGATGATGATGATGTCACCCATGTGGACGGCAAAATCGATCCACTTGCCGATATGGAAACCGTACAGACCGAGCTGATGCTGGCTGATATGGAAAGCTTGGACAAGCGCGCCCCCGCTTTGCAGAAAAAAGCCAAGAACGGCGACAAAGAAGCTATATTGACGTTAAAAATGATCGAACTGGCCATGGCCGAGCTAAATGAAGGTCGCCCGGCGCGAGGCGCAATGATTGACAAAGAAGACCGCCAGGCCTGGCGCATGATGCAACTTTTGACCGCCAAGCCGGTTCTGTATGTGGCCAATGTGGACGAAGACAGCGCGGCTACGGGCAATGCTTATTCCGAAAAAGTATTTGCACATGCCAAAGCGGAAGGCGCACAGGCCGTAGTGATTTCCGCGCAAATTGAAAGCGAAATCGCATTGTTGGAGAATGAGGAACGGGCCGAATATTTGGACGCGCTCGGCCTGGCCGAACCCGGCCTGAACCGTTTAATCCAAACTGGATATAAACTCCTGGGCCTGCAAACCTATTTCACCGTCGGCCCCAAAGAAGCTCGCGCCTGGACGTTTCACGAAGGCTGGAGCGCCCCCAGATGCGCCGGGGTCATCCACACGGATTTTGAGCGCGGCTTCATCCGCGCCGAAACCACCGCCTATGATGATTTTATCGAGCACGGCGGCGAACATGGCGCCAAAGAAGCCGGAAAAACCCGCCAGGAAGGTAAGACATATATCGTCCAGGACGGGGATGTTATGTTGTTTAAGTTCAATATTTAGGGCTACTAAATATACCATCCCAAAAACCCGCTCATTCCCGTCTTGAGCGGAATGAGAAGGTCGGTATTAATCACCCCCATAAAATTTCGCCGCTACATCCGGGTGCGCTCTTAGTCTTGTTTTTAGGATGTTTGCGCCAACCACGTTGAACACCGGGTCATTTGGGTTTATGTTTTGCGCGCCTTGGGCTCGTTTGGCGAGTTCAGGTGGTAGGGGGATGGGGGTGAATTTGGCTTCCAGTTTCGGGTTGAAGAAATAGGCGATTGATTGGCGCTCGACGCCCGGCGGCGGGCTTTTGACCCGGTGGGGGGTAGCGCGCAGATACCCGCCCGTGGCCACTTGTAGCATCTCGCCCATATTCATAACCAGCGCGTTTTTCATAGGCGTGGCGTCAATGATTTTACCGTCTATATTCACCTGCAGCCCACCGATGTTATCTTGCTTGATGAAGGTCAAAAATCCGGTGTCGTGGTGCCAGCCAACACCTTGATCTGAGCCTCCGTTTTCGGGCACACGGTAGCGAATAAGCTTGAGCCGGGCATCACCTTTGGGGGCGAAATAGGGCTTGAAATATTCGGCCCCCAAGCCAAGCCCAACGGCTAAAGCATCGGTCAATAAAGTTCCCAGTTCATACATGCCGTCCATCCAATTGGTGACGGCAGGGCGCATAGTTGGCAAGGTGTCAGGCCATTGATTGGGCCCACGCAAATTGAGCCAAGCCGGATCATTTGGGCCGAGGTTGGGTGCAGACAATTCATCACCAAAGTCAAGCTGGTCACGCCAATCCTGTTCTCCGCCTGTCAATTCATTTCCTAATAAAGTGTAGCCGCGAAAATGCCGTGAGTTGATCAGATTGAGCTGTTTGCGTTCGGCCAATGGAAGTGCAAAAAACGCCTGCATCTGTGCGTCCAATTTTCCGTAGCGCATCGCCATCTCGTGCCCGACGATATAGCAAAACCCGGCATTGTGACAGATGTCCCGGAGTTGCAGTGCAGTAGTTTTTGCTGTCGCGCTTTTCGGGTTTCTACGCAGGGCTGAAATATCGAGGATTGGTATAGTCGCCATTCAAATTCTCTTTACTGGATGTTGGGCTTAATGCCCCAATTCCGTTTCAATTTCAGCAAGCATACCCGAGAATGCTTGCAAAAAATCTTGATCAATGACACGCATAAAGCCATGAAACCGCAAGGGTGACCGGGGTGTAGGATAGCCAAAAATCATGGCTTTGCCGATGTGTATGCCCAGGACTATGTTTTGTTGTTCCCGGACAATTGAAACAGGAGAGCCGGATTGTCCGGCAATAGCGCGGCAATTATGAGCCAGAAGACTGGCTTGAGAGGGCCGGGTTAGTCCAGCATATTGTCTTGGTATTAGATTGCAGGTTTGATAGTTTTTTGGAATACCGCTGGCCTGTGAAAAAAGCACGGCCATGCGTTTGGAAGCAATTTTTTGTACCATATCCGGTTTTAACTCAAAGCCAACGCCGTAACGTATGATTTCATTTGCCTGCATCTTTTTAAAAACAATAATGGCCCAATCTGTAGAGGTGCCTTGTTTGTATCCCCGCGCCAACTTAACCATGACTACGGCATGCTGCTTGCCGCCGGGCCGATTGACGCCGCAGTCTTTAACAATTTGCCCGTTAATATCCAGGAGCCCGTGACCAGTGGTAATCGCGACATCATATTTGGAAACGATGGAGGAGGTTGGTGTCATACGCATCACTATTGCACGTGAATAATATCCCCGGTTTTTTGAGCCATAGCAAGTTATACGCACCGAGTTAGTATTGCTGTCAGGAGTTGACCATTTACCAGCCTGCAGTGAGGGGCTGGCTGGCGGCGCTGTAATAATGTTAGCGGCATTTGCTTTCAAATAAAAGGAAATGCCAACCATGAAACAAATAACAATATATACGAATTTGGAAACCATATCACATGGTATTCTACTTTCATACAAGTTGCAATGCTAGCTGGAATACTTTACCGCCCGCCGTAAACCATATCCGTATCCGGCAACTTCCAGACTTCGATCATAGCGTCGGCTTCCCAGTCCAGGTAATCTTCGTCGCTCATGAGTTCGCTGATATAGGTATCGGTTTTGGTTGAGCGCGGGATATCGTAACTTACGAAACGGGTGGCGTAGGGGGTAGCAAATGCATCGGCGATAGACCAACCCCCGAACAGGAACGGGCCGTCGTGCTGGTTGAGATGGTCTGCGAAAATACCGTCCAGCTTTGCCGCCGCACCCGTACAGGGTTTCGGCATTTTGGTGCGGGTGCGTCGCCGCAGGTTCATGGGGGCATGGCCCCGGAATTCGGTAAAATCGTCCTGCATTTGTTTGCACAAGGCTTTGGCGCTTGCGCGGTCTTTTTCGTCTTTGGGCCAAAGATTGGGCACGGCTTGGGATAGCCAATCGCTGATGGCCAAGCTATCGGGCAGATGGTCATCCCCGATTTGCAACACCGGAACCGTACCCGCGTCCGTGAGCGCCAACAGCTTGTCTTTAAAACCTGGCACATCAAGCTGGATCAGGTTTTCTGCGAACGGCAATTCGCTTTTGCGCAAAACCAGCCATGGGCGCATTGACCAGGAGGAATAGTTTTTATTGCCAATATGCAAAGTCAGTTTATTCATTGTGGTTTCTCTGGTGGTTTTCCGTAAATCGCTTCTGCCATGCGCCTGCGGATACCGGCTTGTTCGCGGGTAATCACCTGCATATGCATGATGAAGGTCAGGTCGTTTTTAACGTCGATGAAAAACGCTGTCCCAGCCATACCGCCCCAGTAGAATGTGCCCTTGGGGACATAATAGTCGCCCTGGTCTTGCGGTGCGGTTTTGACGGCAAAGTTTAGCCCAAAACTGTTTCCCTTGCCCAGATCACCATTGGGGATATCGCCAAGTTGATCTTTGGTCATCAAAGCCAGTGTGCCGGGTTTAATCAGGGAGCCGCCACTAGATTGCAGCATCAAAGCGAATTTGGCGTAATCATCTATGGTAGAGACCAGCCCGCTACCGCCACTTTCAAAGGCAACATCTTCTAAAAACGGCCTGTCCACATCCATGCCGAGTGGTAGTTTTGGATTGCCGTCCTGCAAGGGAAATAACGCGGTTTTATCGCGCCCGTACACGGATCCAAATTTGGCCCGGTCTGTCGGTTGCACTGTAAAACCCGTATGTGTCATGCCCAGCGGTTTAAAAATTTCGTTTTCAAGATAATCACCCAGCTTTTGCCCCGACATAAGCTCGATCAAACGGCCTTGCACATCTGTTGAGACGCTGTAATTATATTGTGTAGCCGGTTGAAACAGTAAGGGTAGGCCAGCCAGCCTGGTAGAAAATGTCTCCAGGTTTTGGTCAAAAGACAGGATTGCGTTCTTAATATATATTTTGTCAATGGGTGTTGGAATAAACCCGTAAGTAAAGCCCGATGTGTGGCGCATAAGATCGCGAATGGTGATGGGTTGTGCTGCGGCTTCAAGCTTCATGCTGCCGTCTTCATTCTCACCCGCATACACCATCATATTGGCGTATTCCGGTAAGAATTTGCTCACCGGATCATCAAGCTTAAACTTGCCTTGCTCATACAACATCATCATGGCCACGCCAATAATCGGCTTGGTCATGGAATAATAACGCCCGACATCGGAGCGTTTTAATAGCGTTTTGTTTTCAATATCCGAATAGCCGACCGCTCCGAAATATGTCTCCAGCCCACCTTCATAGATAAGTACAGAAAGCCCCGGCATACTGCCCTCAGCCACCAGATCGCCAAGCAGTCTGTCAATACGCTCACTCCTCAGGGATTGCGTGGTGATCGGAAAGGGCGGCGGAATTTCCGTCTTGACACGCGGGGGCGGGTTTTTTTGTGTGACATCTGATGTATTTTCTGGTGTTGAAGCGCAAGCCTGTGCAATCACCAGCACCAAAGCCAAAATCCATATTTTTAAATATTTACCAATCATAATACCGTTCACTCCCTTAAGCATTGGTGCATGATAGAAATGTCAAACCAAAAGGGAAGCTTTAAATAAATACCCACCCCTTATACAGCAAAAACTTCGTGACAAATACAATGCCTTGCCCTATACCCCTTTTAATTACATGACGCCCGCACAAAGATGCGCACGGCGGCCCTCACAAGGGGCCGTTTTTTTATTGCCAAAATATGGTTTTTATTGCCAAAATATGGTTTTTATTGCCAAAATATGGGCGTCACAAGGAGATTAAATTGAAGACAAAAACATCTATGGATGAACGGATATTGGCCATTGCTGCGCCTGTGGCTGCAGATATGGGCTATAATATTGTCCGTGTACGCGTCCAGGGCGGCAAGCGCTCTATCGTGCAAATCATGGCTGAACGCCTGTCTGACGGCTTGATGAACGTCAATGATTGCGCCAAATTATCCCGGGAGCTCTCGTCTGTTTTTGAGGTTGAAGACCCTATTGACAGTGCCTATGTATTGGAAGTGTCCTCACCGGGGCTTGAACGTCCGCTTACTGACCTCAAACATTTTGAGCAATATGCCGGCAGTTTGGCCAGGCTTGAACTTGATAGATTCGTTGAAGGTCGCAAACGCTTTCGCGGCATTTTAGCGGGAATAGACAAAACCGGGAACGGGGATAGTGTTGCTATTGATCTCGAAAAAGAAGACGAAACCGCACTGATTCCGTTCGCCTGGATAAGTGAAGCCAAACTTTTAATTACCGACGGGATGATCAAACAAGGTCAAAACAAAATAAAAAAACAACGCAATAAGAAATCACCACCAAAAGGAGACATATAATGTCAACAGCAGGAATCAGCGCCAACAAATTGGAACTTCTACAAATCGCCAGCGCCGTGGCTCAGGAAAAATCTATCGACAAGGAAATCGTGCTTTCGGCCATCGAAGAGGCTATCCAAAAAGCGGCGGGGCAGCGTTATGGTGCTGAGAATGACATCCGTGCCAAGCTGAACCCTTTAACCGGTGAAATGTCCCTCAAACGGGTGATTACGGTCGTTGAAGAGGTCGAAAACAGTGCGGCTGAAATTGATCTGGCTTCCGCCCAATTGGATAATCCGGACGCAGAAATTGGCACCACTTTTGAAACACCTCTGCCTCCAGTCGAATTTGGTCGGGTACAAAGTCAGATGGCCAAGCAAATCATCATGCAAAATATCCGCGAAGCTGAACGGGCCCGCCAATTTGAAGAATACAAAACCCGCGTTGGCGAAATCGTATCCGGCATTGTGAAACGGGTTGAATACGGTCATATTATCATGGATTTGGGTCGCGCCGAAGGCATTATCCGTCGCGAAGAAACTTTGCCGCGTGAAAACGTCAAAAACGGCGACCGCATCCGCGCCTATATACAAGAAGTGCGCGAAGAACAGCGCGGCTCGCAAATCTTTCTATCACGCTCTTGCAACGAATTTATGGCGGCCCTGTTTGCCCAGGAAGTGCCTGAAGTTTATGAAGGTATTATCGAAATTGTTGCCGTAGCCCGCGACCCCGGATCGCGGGCTAAAATTGGTGTGCGCACATCGGATGCATCCGTTGACCCGGTCGGGGCCTGTGTAGGTATGCGCGGCTCTCGCGTCCAGGCGGTTGTCAATGAACTCCAGGGTGAACGCATCGACATCATCCCGTGGAACGATGATGCTGCCACCTTTATTGTCAACGCGCTGCAACCGGCCGAGGTCACAAAAGTGGTCATGGACGAAGAAGAAAACCGCATCGAGGTTGTGGTGCCGGACGATCAATTGTCTTTGGCTATCGGCAGGCGCGGGCAAAATGTCCGCCTGGCTTCGCAGCTTTCAGGCTGGGCCATTGACATTATGAACGAAGAACAAGAAAGCGAACGCCGCCAGAAAGAATACAAGGAGCGGTCCGAATTGTTCATGACGGCGTTGGATGTGGACGAAATGATCGCCCAGGTCTTGATCTCGGAAAGTTTTACTAATTTGGAAGAAGTGGCCTATGTGGCACCGGAAGAACTGTCGTCCATCGAGGGGTTTGACGAAGATACCGCCACCGAGCTACAAACCCGTGCCCGCGAGTTTTTAGAGAAACTGGCCGGCGAACAAGATGAGGCCCGCAAAGCGGCAGGCGTTGAAGATGATGTGTTGACCATTGAGGGTGTCACTCTGCCAATGGCGGTGGTGTTCGGGGAAAACGATGTCAAAACGGTAGAAGATGTAGCGGGCTTGATCCCCGATGATCTGCGCGGTTATAACGAAATGGTAGACGGTGAACGCGTACACGAAGACGGTATTTTGGAAAGCTTTGGCTTGTCCGGCGACGTTGCGCAGAACATGATCATGCAAGCCCGCGTCAAAGCTGGCTGGATCAAGCCGGAAGACTTGCTGGTTGAGGAAGTGGAAGAAGATGTCACACTAGATGAAAATGCCGTGCTGACAGCAGAGGATGTATTTGGCTCTTGAACCCACACACCGACATAAACCCTAATCCTGAAACAACCCCAACGCCCGAGCGTTCGGCGAAAAACAGTCATGGCCACAAGCCGCGTGAACGTAAGGATATTGCGTCGGGTGAATTGCGTGACCGGCGCCATATGTTACGCTTGGTTCTTTCGCCAGACGGGCAGGTGGTTGCTGATATTTTCAACAAATTGCCCGGACGCGGGGCTTGGATTACCGCGAGCCGTAGTGCGGTCGAACAGGCAATAAAAACCGGAGCATTTGCCAGAGCTTTTAAACGCAAAGTCATGATTGCGGACAACTTTACGGATATGATCGAAGCCGGGCTGGCCGCACGGGTTTTAGGTATGTTCGGCATGGCCAAACGAGCCGGACAACTTGAAAGCGGGTTTGAAAATGTTCGCACCAGTGCGCGCACCGGAGAAATCGGCATCCGAATTGAGGCTAGTGACGGTAAATCTGACGGGCGATCAAAAATCCGGGTGGTGGTCAAAGCTTTGGCAAAAGAACTGCAAAACCCACCGCCCTTGCTGATTGGCTGCTTTAGTGCCGCCGAACTTGGCAAAACTGTAGGGCGTGATAATATGGTACATGCTTGCGTGGCGCGTGGTAAAATGGCCGCGGCAATAATACACGAAGCCCGGCGATTGGCAGGGTTTCGAGAATTGATACCTGTAGACTGGCCTGATAGAGAATATGAGATTGGATTTATCACTGAATTATCAGATGAAATTAGCAGTGATATTGGTAGTGGAATTTAGTTGCATGTGTGCGAAACCCCGTTAGGGTGCGCCCACTTTGGAAAATCCTGTAGGTAGCGGCCTTATGACCCGCGCTAATGCCCAGGTAATGAGAGACGTTATGAGCGATACAGAAGATAAAAAACCAGGCCAAAATCCTGTGCGAAAACCTATGACGCTTGGAGCCCCGCGTGGTGGTGGAACTGTGCGCCAAAACTTTTCCCATGGCCGCTCCAAAGCCGTTGTGGTGCAAAAGAAAAAACGCCGTTTGGTTGGTGCGCCTGGCGCACCTGGCATGGCGAGCGCTCCCGCCGCTGCACCAGCGCCGGAAAGTAAAGTCGATAAAGTGGCTGAGGCGGCTAAACGTCTCGGCCTGTCTAAAGAAGAATATGTCAAACGCCAACAAGCGGTCGGCAAAGCCCAGGCGGAAAAATCCGCCCGTGAGCAAGCACGTGAAGAAGAACGCAAGGCCAGCCAGGCCCGCGATGACGCGGATCGCCGCGCCCTTGAGGCCAAGAAGCAGGCTGAAGAAGATACGCGCTTAAAAGCCGAGGCTGAAAAAACGGCAGCGGCAAAACCTGCTGTAAAAGCCCCCAAGCCAGAGGTTGTTGACACGCCTGCGCCAACACCCAAGCAAGAAGCGTCTGCGTTGGAACGTGCTGGCGGGCGTATCAAAAAACCCAAACAACAACATCAAAAACCAAGCCGTTCACGCAAAAATGATCCGACGCGTCGTCGTGGCAAGCTGACCATTGTTAGCGCACTGGCCGGAGATGATGAGCGCCAACGTTCTCTCGCCTCCATGCGCCGGGCCCGTGAACGGGAAAAAGAACGCAGGTTGGGCGGAACCAGCGATAAAGATAAAGTCTACCGCGAAGTGACCATCCCCGAAGCCATCACAGTTGCTGATCTGGCCAACCGCATGACGGAACGTACCGTCGCGGTTATCAAATATTTGATGCAGCAAGGCACTATGGCTACGGCTAATGATGTGCTGGACGCCGACACGGCGCAATTGATCGTGGAAGATTTCGGCCATACGGTTAAACGGGTCGCGGAAAGCGATGCCGAAGAAGAAGCTTTCACACAAAGCGACAAAGACGACGAAGCTACGTTGAAACCGCGTCCGCCCGTTATCGCCATTATGGGTCATGTAGACCACGGTAAAACCTCGCTCTTGGACGCTTTGCGCACCACGGATGTAGCGGGCAGTGAAGCTGGCGGTATCACCCAACATATTGGCGCTTATCAGCTCAAACTTAAATCCGGCGAGACCATAACCGTGCTTGATACGCCCGGACACGCCGCGTTTTCCGCCATGCGCACACGCGGCGCCGAGGCCGTTGATATTGTGGTTCTGGTGGTGGCGGCGGACGACGGTGTCATGCCCCAAACCATTGAGAGCATTAAATGCGCCCGTGCCGCAGGTACGCCAATTATTGTCGCCATAAACAAAATGGACGCGCCGGAAGCAAATCCGAAAAAAATCGAAGAAGATCTGCTGCGCCACGAAATCATCACCGAAAGCATGTCGGGTGATGTGCAGACGGTTCAGGTCTCGGCCCTCAAGAAAACCGGGCTGGATGATTTGGCTGAAGCCATTGTCATGCAGGCCGAGCTGATGGATTTGCAAGCCAATCCAGATCGCCGGGCTGACGGTTTGGTGATCGAAAGTAAAATCGCCAAGGGTCGCGGCCCCGTCACCACGCTTCTTCTCAAGCGCGGCACCTTAAAACCGGGCCAAATTGTTGTGGCCGGGGAATATTGGGGCAAGGTCAAAGCTTTAATGAACGAAAGAAATGCGCGGCTTAAATCCGCCGGGCCGTCCGAGCCTGTTGAAGTGCTTGGTCTCAATGGCGCTCCGGCTCCGGGCGAACCGTTCGCAGTGGTCGGACGCGAAAGCAAGGCCCGCGAAATCACCGCATACCGCCAGCGCCGCCGCAAGCAAGTCAGTGCCGCTGGCCCGGCCAGTGCCACCACGTCTATGGAACAAATGCTGGCCCGCCTTAAAGACAAAACCTCCGAAGAAATGCCGCTCTTGATCAAAGGCGATGTACAAGGTTCGGTCGAAGCTATCCGCTCGTCCGTTGAAGGTCTGGGCAATGAAGATGTCCGTGCGCGTGTCATACACGGAGCCGTTGGCGGCATCAATGAAAGCGATATTGTACTGGCCAAATCTTCCGGTGCGCCCATACTGGCCTTTAATGTTCGCGCCAACCGCCAAGCCAAAGCTTTGGCGGAAAAAGAGGGCGTGGAAATTCGCTATTACTCGATCATTTATGAGCTTTTGGATGATGTGAAAGGCGTACTTGAAGGTATGTTAGCGCCTGAGCGTAAGGAAACATTTATCGGTTACGCCGAAATCCTGCAAGTGTTCGATATTTCCAAGCTTGGCAATATTGCCGGCTGTAAAATCACCGAAGGCAAGGTTGAGCGCGGCGCAGGCGTGCGTTTGCTCCGCGATGATGTGGTCATTCACGAAGGCGAGCTATCAACCTTGAAACGCTTCAAGGACGAGGTTGGGAAAGTCGTAGCCGGACAAGAATGCGGCATGGGCTTTGAAAAATACCACGATTTGCGCAAAGGCGATGTCATAGAATGCTTCACTGTTGAAATGCTGGAACGGAAGCTGGATTGAAAATAACCCTGGAGGGTGGATTAGGCTCCTTGACCGCACCAAGCGGGCATTCCCGTTGGTCTAAATCCACCACACGGTGGTTGCCAAAGGTGGATAACGCGCAAGAGCGCTAATCCACCCTACAATCCTAAAATAATTGTGTGAAATGAGACAATGAAAAAACAAGCTAAACCTCCTAGCCAACGACAATTGCAAGCGGGTGAACTTATTCGCCGGGCTTTGGTGGATATTTTGGCCCGTGAGGATTTTCGTGATCCTGACTTGCACGGCGTGTCTATCACGATTTCCGAAGTGCGCGCCGCGCCGGATTTGCGCACGGCGCGAGTGTTTGCGGCACCGCTTGGCGGCAAGAACACGCCCGAAGTTGTGGAAGCGTTGAACCGTTGCGCCAAATTCCTGCGCGGCAAATTGGGGCGTGAGCTTAAAATGCGCTCCACCCCGGCCCTTCGGTTTGAGGTCGACACTACATTTGACACCGCGTCCGAAATGAACGCCCTGTTGTCACGCCCGGAAATCGCCAGAGATTTACGGCCTGAAGATATTACCCAGGACGATTAAACCCATTGCGACTTTACAACACCCCGGTCACGCGCCTATTGTTTGATTATAAAAACAAATAAAACTGGGGATAAACATGCCAATTGCCAATATACTTGGAGTACTCGTTTTTGTCGGTATTGCCGTGCTTTTGTCGGAGCAAAGACAGGCAATCAATTATAAAAATGCGGGGCGTACACTCGGCTTGCAATTTGCCATCGCGCTTTTGGCCTTGGCTATTCCGGTTGGCACCACCATCCTGAACAATGTCACCGGGGCTATCACCCATGTCATCAAATTTGCCAATGAAGGCATGTATTTCATATTCGGCGAGTTGGCCAATTGGGGGACTATGGAAAACGTGCTTGCCCCTGCAGCTGGTAAGCAAGGCGTTGGTACGATTTTAGCGTTTCAGGTTTTCCCTATCATTATTTTCCTGGCGACCTTGTTTGCGGTTCTGTTTCATTTACGCATTATGGATTTGGTGATCAAAGTCATCGGCGGGGTTGTACGGTTTATCACCGGAGCTTCAAGGCTCGAAAGCACCGTATCAGCCGCCAGTATTTTTGTCGGCATGGTCGAGGCGCCGCTGGCGATTTTGCCCTATCTCAAGAAAATGACCCGCTCGCAATTATTCACCGTAATGGCGTGCGGTATGGCGTCTATCGCCGGTACGGTTTTGGTTGTCTATATGTCTTTGGGGGTTGACGGCAAGCTGTTGATCGTTGCCTCATTTATGGCCGCACCCGGCGGTCTTTTAATGGGCAAGCTGTTGATCCCCGAAACCGAAAAACCCTTTGATATTACCAGCTTTAAAGACCGGGAGGCGGAAGACGACCCCAATAAAGCCACCAACCTGATCGAAGCAGCAACAACGGGTGCGCTTACAGGCCTTACCATTATGCTCAATGTTATCGCCGTTATTATCGCCTTTGTAGCAATGATAGCCCTGATAGACGGTATTTTTGGCGGTATTGGGGGCTGGTTTGGTTATCCCGATTTTTCCCTGTCCACAGTATTTGGCTATATTTTTGCACCCATTGCCTGGTTGATCGGTGTGCCTGTAAACGAAGTGTTAGCGGCTGGGCCGTTTTTGGGACAAAAATTGGTGGCCAATGAGTTTCTGGCCTATTTAAATTTCACCAAGGATATGGATAATTTCTCCTTACAAGGTCAAGTGGCCATCACCGTTGCATTGTGCGGCTTTGCTAATTTTGTCGGGGTCGGTATTCTTATGGCCGGGCTTGGTGCGGTATTGCCCGAGCGCAAAAAAGAGATTTCCATGCTCGGCATGAAAGCCCTGCTGGCCGGGTCTCTCTCAAACTTCACCAGTGCATCATTGGTCGGCATAGCCCTGTGGGTTGCCGCTCTCATGGGTATGAACCCTCTAGGATAAAGTAGATTTGCCCGTCAAGCCTTCAAGGTGTTCATGGCGAGATCATGGACGACGGGGCGGTATTTTTTGATCTCTGCGGGGCTTAGCCCGTTAAGCTCATGGGGCATGACCAGCCAGTCTTCGCTTTCGTGCATTACATAATCCGGCACACGTCCGGTGCGGTTATGGCTTGGCTTGTACCAGGGTGTGGCAATGCGTACATCCCCGGCCATGTTGCGTCTGAGTTTGCGTTTAAGCCGTTTTATAACAGCCTCGACACTGCGCCCGGACGAATAAACATCGTCCACTATGAGCATGGAATCGCCTGCATTGACCCGGTCGATGAGAAATCTGGTATTGTGTACACGGGTTTGTTGTTTGGGGCCTTTGGGGTCATAAAACTCCATGCCTTTATAAGAGGTACGTACAGAAATATGGTCAACTTTGACCCCCACATAAGCCAGAAAGTCATGAACAACAATACCCACAGGCGTACCGCCGCGCCAAATGCCGACAATATAGTCAGGCCTGAAGCCGCTCTCATATATTTTCACGGCCAGACGGAAGCTGTCTTCCAGTAATTCCTGCGATCCGATAAAGCGTTTTTCCATAATCCCTCACTTGATCCCTCACTTGCCCCTAACGTATGAAGCTATTTTCATTTGCCAATGGGCAAATGTAAAGCCTTGATACGCAAAAAAATGTGCTTTATGGATTTACTCCAAACAAGAACGGCGAAAAAACATGGTTGAAAAAGTTTATCTCGATTCCCAAGAACTACTGGACGACAGTTTCAGGCTTGGGGCAAAGGTTCTTGAAAGTGGTTTTAGGCCCAAATTTATCATCGCCCTGTGGCGCGGCGGTACGCCCATTGGCATTGCCGTACAGGAATTTCTTGATTATTACGGCGGCTGTAATTCCGATAATATCGCCATTCGCACATCCTCTTACCACGGCATAGCAGAACGCAGGAATACGGTGGATATTTACGGCATGTCCTACTTGCTCAAAAATCTCGGCCACAAGGATAGCGTACTGATCGTCGATGATGTTTTTGATACGGGCAACACTATCAAAGCCGTAATAGACCAGCTCAACGAGCGCGCCCGCAAAAATGCCCCCCATGACATTCGCGTCGCCGTACCCTATTATAAACCCGAAGCCAACAAAACCGACCGGGTGCCGGATTATTATCTCTACACTACGGAGAAATGGCTCAACTTCCCATACTCTATTGAAGGCCTGACCCGCGAAGAAATCCGGGACAATATCCCCGAAGTGTACGATATCATCAAAGATGCTATATAATTCTTCATTACAGCCTGTAAGGGTATTGCGTTGGAGAGCTAAGTATAAGTCAATCAAAACTTTATTTGATTATGCCGGGTGTAGGGCTATGCTACGAACCAAACTCAAAAAAGAGGGTAATATGCGTAAAGCAATAGGCACTGTTATAACTATTTGTATTGTGGGTTTAAATGCATGTTCAAGGTTGAATGTTGTCAACGATACGGAAGTAAAAGCTGAAATTATTCAAATTCTTAATACCCAAAATGCGGCTTGGAATGCTGGCGATATTGACGGGTTTATGGCCTCCTATCTGGCGTCCGAGGATTTACGTTTTGCGTCCGGCGGCAAGATCAAACGTGGTTGGCAAGAAACCAGTGACGGCTATAAAGCTCGTTATCCAGATAAAGCGACTATGGGGATTTTGGACTTTAATAATCTTGAAGTGAAAATTCTGTCGGCAGAATATGCCCAGGTGTTTGGTCGTTGGGAATTGACCCGCGCCTATGATAAACCGGGCGGGTTGTTTACGCTGTTGCTCAATAAAAGGGACGGGAAATGGGTGATTGTTTCAGATCATACCTCGTCTGATGACAGCACAAACCCGGTGATCACTGATCCTGTCACCATTGATAAAGACTACCCGCCGACCACGGTCGAGCTGGATTTTATCAGCGGTGGTAGTGCGCTCAACGGGCATCTCTATCTGGCGGACGGGGCAGGCCCGCATCCGACCGTGATCATGCTACACGGCTTTCCTGGCTATGAGAAAAACCTCGACATTGCGCAAGCGGCGCGCCGCATGGGGTTCAATGTTTTGTTTTTTCATTACCGGGGTGCCTGGGGGAGCGAAGGTGATTTTTCTTTGAACAATGTGATCGAAGATGCTTTGGCAGCGGCTGAATTTATTCGCACGCCTGATAGTGTGGCCAAATACCGGATTGACCCAAAGCGCATCAGTTTTGTTGGCCATTCCTTAGGCGGGTTTGCGGCTTTAGCGGCGGGGGCAAAGGACAAACAAGTCGGCTGCGTTGTCGGTATGTCGCCCGTGGATTACGGTATACGCGGCTCTATATTTGAGAGTGCAGAGGGGTTTGCGGATGCGGATGGGTGGGAGCAGGCCGCGAAAGCCCGCGCCGGGTTCTCGGCCTATGTGGACGGGGAACGTCTGCTTGGGCTCGGCCCGCTCAAGGGCATTACGGGTGAACGCATGATGGCGGAAATCGCAGATAATATAGAGGCGTTTAGTGTTTCGAAACAAGCGGGCGAATTTGCCGGACGTAATGTGTTCCTGCTGGCCGCCAAAGACGATACGGTTCTGTCGCCGGAAATTTATCACACCGCTCTGGTGGACGCATTTGAACAAGCAAACGATGTAAATTTGACCCACAAAATCCTGGAAGGTGACCACTCCTATTCGTGGACACGCATGGAGTTGACGGGTGAAGTGGTCAAATGGTTGGGCGTGAACTGTAGGTAGGAGAAAGAAAATGACACGAATTTTAATAACAGGAACCAATCAGGGCATTGGTCTTGAGATGGCGAAACAATATGCGCAGCGCGGGGATGAGGTGATTGCCACTTGTCGTTCGGCCAGTGATGAGCTGCGAAAGGCGGGGTGCGAACTGGTCGAAAATATCGATGTCACTAACGCGGAAAGTGTCGCGAATTTGGCGCAAATAGTTGGAGAGCGTTCCCTTGACATACTGATCAACAATGCCGGGATATTATCGCGGGAAGATTTCGGCGCTCTCGATTTTGACCGCATGCGGGCCCAATATGAAGTCAATACACTCGGGCCGCTACGGATTACCCAAGCGCTAAATGCAAACCTGAAAGACGGGGCAAAAATCGGAATTGTTACATCGCGGGTTGGGTCTTTGGATGATAATTCATCCGGCGGTATGTATGGCTACCGTATGTCCAAAACCGCCGCCAATATGGCCGGGGTCAATCTGTCCCATGATATGCGCCCGCGCGGTATCGCCGTAGCTCTTTTGCATCCGGGCTATGTGCGCACCAATATGACAAATGGCAACGGCATGACCGACGCAAGCACCGCTGCAGCAGGTTTGATCGAGCGTATGGACGCGCTGAGTATGGACACAACGGGTACATTTTGGCACGCTGAGGGCTATGAGCTACCTTGGTGATAAGTTTGCTTGGTGATATAGTTTGATGGAACATGTTGACGTATTGATAATCGGCGCAGGGATATCCGGGATTGGGGCCGGGTGTCATCTCAATATGACCTCGCCAGAACAATCATACGCGATTTTGGAAAGCCGGGAGAATTTGGGTGGTACGTGGGATTTGTTTAAATATCCCGGCATTCGTTCAGACTCCGACATGTACACATTTGGCTATGCCTTTCGCCCGTGGACGCAAGGCAAGGATATTGCCAGTGCGGCCTCTATCATACAATATCTCAAGCAAACCGCCACACACTACGGCGTCGATAAAAAAATTCGCTACGGCCACAAAGTCACCAAAGTCAATTGGTCATCCGGGGACAAACGCTGGGTGGCTGATGTGGCGTGCGGCGACAGAAACTTCCAGATCAGCTGCAAATTCTTGCTCGCCTGTACTGGATATTATGATTACAAAAAAGGCTATTTACCGAAATTCGAAGGTTATGACGAATTTGCGGGAAGTATTGCCCACCCCCAACACTGGCCGGAGGATTTGGATTACAAAGACAAGACGGTGCTGGTCATAGGCAGCGGGGCTACCGCTGTTACTTTGGTGCCGTCCATGGCGATAGATACCAAACACATAACCATGTTACAACGCTCCCCAAGCTATGTGTTTACCCGTCCGGCCAAAGACAAAATCGCCTACGGCTTGCGCAAGATTTTACCGAGCATGTTGGCTTACCGCACGGCGCGGGTCAAAAACATCTTGCTGAATATGTTTATGTTCCACCGCGCCCGCAACAAGCCTGAAAAAGTACGGGCTTTCTTGCGAAATATGGCAAAGGAGGAGTTGGGCGATAGCGTTGATGTGGATGTGCATTTCAACCCGAAATACAATCCTTGGGACCAGCGTTTGTGCCTGGTGCCGGATAGTGATTTGTTCAAAGCCTTAAAAGATGGCTCGGCCTCTATTGTCACGGATCATATTGACCGCTTTACCAAAACCGGTGTGCGGTTGAAATCCGGCGCCAGCATCAATGCGGATATTATCGTGCCGGCGACGGGGCTTAATCTTAAATTCCTCGGCGGGATCGACCTGTCCGTCGATGGCAAGATCATAAAAAGCGGTGATTTGATCAATTACAAAGGCATGATGTTTGCGGGGATCCCTAATATGGCCGCCGTATTTGGTTATACCAATGCGTCTTGGACACTGAAAGCAGATTTGACTTGCGGTTATGTGGCCCGCTTGCTCAATTATATGGACAAGCATGGTTTTGATGTGGCAACGCCCGTACACGACGGCGAAATGGAGACAGAGCGTCTGGTCAATCTGCAATCCGGGTATTTCATGCGCGGGCTGGATGTTCTGCCCAAACAAGGCAAGTCCAGACCCTGGCGCAATCCTGAAAATTACCTCAAAGACTATAAAACTATCCGCTGGGGTAAGATCAACGATGGCGTTATGGTTTTCGAATAGAGTAATATATTGTAACCATGCTTGTTTTGCCGGACGTAATATTTGCCTTAGCATGCCCGCAAATACGGGAGGTATAATGTCCAAACCAGGCACACGAAAACAAGGCCCTGCATCCGAACGCACCCGCGTAAAAAGAGGACATAAGCGCGCCGATTATTCCGTAGATACGGTCTATAATATTCTGGACGCGATGCCCTTATGTCATGTTGCTTATACCTTGGATGGCAAGCCAGTGGTCACGCCAACATTGCAATGGCGCGAAGGAGAGCATATTTACTGGCACGGCTCCGCAGCTAGTCGCTTGATACGCAAAGCCGAGGGCATGGATGTCTGCATAGCCGTTACACTCATGGACGGCATGGTCATGGCGCGTTCCGCATTTCATCACAGCGTCAATTATAGGTCGGTAATGATGTTTGGCAAAGCCAGGCTTGTCAAAGGCGAGGCAGCAAAAACCGCGAGTTTGAAAGCGATGTTTAAGCAATGGTTTCCGGGGCGTTGGGACAATATGCGGCCCATGCTGGCAAAGGAATTAAAAGCGACCAATATTTTGTCTATTAGGCTTGATGAAGCTTCTGCTAAAATCAGGACAGGCCCGCCCGTGGATGATGAAGATGATTACTCGCTACCGATCTGGGCCGGCATATTGCCTGTGACTACAAATGTCGGAAAACCAATCAACGATCCAAGAAATCTACCAGACCTCATACCGCCAGCAGGTTTAGACAAATTTATCATAGGATAAGTGTTTGGGGATAGGTGTTTGGGGATAAGTGTTTGGGGATAGGTGTTTGCACCAAGCTTTTGTTCGCAGTAAGGTTTTGTTTTAACAGATTCGAAAGCAAAATATTGGCCAAACTATATTTTAACTATTCCGCGATGAATGCGGGGAAATCTACTGTGCTTTTGCAGGCTAGCCATAACTATTATGAACAAGGCATGCGGACTTTGCTGATGACGGCGGCTTTGGACGATCGGGCCGGGGCCGGGAAAATTGCCTCGCGCATCGGCCTCGGCAAAGAGGCGGATTTATTTTCGGGTGCTACGGATGTGTTTGCGGCTATTTTAGCGCGGCATCAGGAAAAACCGATTGACTGCGTGATGATCGACGAGGCTCAATTCTTGAGTGCCGATCAGGTTTGGCAACTTTCCAAAGTGACAGACGAGCTTCGTATTCCGGTTTTATGTTACGGTTTGCGCACGGATTTTGCCGGGGAATTGTTTCCGGGCAGTGCGGCCCTGTTGGCGCTCGCCGACCATCTTCGTGAAATCCGCACCATATGCTGGTGCGGTAGCAAAGCCTCTATGGTGCTGCGCATGGGCGAGGGCGGCAAGCCCGTAAAAGCCGGAACCCAGGTCGTGATTGGCGGTAATGATGTTTATGCATCCGTGTGCCGTAAACACTGGAAATCCGGTGAACCGCACCGCCAAGAGAGGTAGTATGGCCGCACTCAGCCCGAAAATTTATGAACAGGCGAGTACGGCAGCGAAACTGCTTAAACAGGCGGAGCGCAAAATACGGATTTTGCTGACACTGAACTGGGCACCCGAAATTGAGGCAGGGTTTTTAGCGAGCGGATGCGCGGTTTTGCCAGAGCCGGTTTATCCAAAATTCGATGGTGCCGATACCCGTGCAACACTTGCAAAGATCAAGCCATTGGCGGCGGGCGAGCATCCAGTGTTGCAATGGTTGAGCCGAACCGTAAATAAATTGGAACATGGGGCCAACATGCTGGACGCCGTCGGCACCCCGGATTTTTATCGCCACTCAAAACGGCTTTACGGAACACCGACTGACACCATGTTAGACGGCATAACTACAAATATTGATTTGGCCAAACATCTGGACATAACTTTGTCGGGATTGAGTTTTGAGCAATTGGTATTGGGCGGTGTGGATGAAAATTTCGGCGCGGAAGAATTTTCCAAACGTCTCTCAGGCAAATTATCCCGGTATTTTGATGGCAATGGGCCTAGGGTTGAACTGGCCACGGATTTATCCGCCAAAGTGCTGGCAGGCTCGCGCCGTATCCGTGTACGATCTGATGCACGTTTCACCCCGCTTGATGTGCGCCAGCTATTACATCATGAAGCACTTGTTCATGGGGCAACGGCTATGAACGGGCGCGCACAAGAGGACTTTCCCATACTCGGGGCTGCCCATGCGGGCACGACGGAGATCCAAGAAGGCTTGGCGGTGTTCGCCGAGCTTATCACAGGGGCTATGGATCCGGTTCGGTTTCGCCGTCTGGTTGACCGGGTGATTGCCATTCAAATGTCGGTGGACGGGGCGGATTTTACCCAAGTATTCCGGTATTTCAAATCATGCGCCAATACGGATAGCCAGGCTTTTTCTGATACGCGCCGGGTGTTTAGGGGCGGTGTTATTACGGGCGGCGCACCATTTACCAAAGACGGGGTTTATCTCAACGGTTTGTTGCGCGTCCATAATTTCATGCGCACCGCGACCAAACTTGGGCGCGCCGATTTATTGCGGTTATTATTTGTCGGCAAGCTGGACATTGAGGACATTCCCGCCATAGCAATTCTGGCGGCAAATAACAAAATAACCGCGCCCAAAACCTTGCCGCCGTGGATAAGCGATATGCGCTTTCTGGTCAGTTATCTGGCCTATTCAAGCTTCCTAAATCAAGTCAAACTCCCCGGTTTCCAAAGCTATTACCAAGATATGCTGGTGGATGTGCCGGACATTTGGAACTTTAATGCTTAACCCTGCCGCCGTGACAAAAACGCCAGTCTTTCAAACAAATGCACGTCTTGTCCATTCTCGAGAAAAGCACCGATTAGATCGTTTAGACCTAAAAAGTGGATGCTAAAATTATCAATATTCTCAATATTCCCCAAAAGACTGGCAACAAAGGGTCATTGAAGTCATCCGCGAAATTATAAAACAAACCATATAAACAAGAGGGCGCTGAAGGGGCTTGGGCAAACCAGTTGTGTGTCCTAATTATCTACAGGCTCTAAGGGGTATTGGCATATTAACCTTTATGTAGGATTGTGGTAAAGGAGAATGAAGGCGTGTGTCCTTTGCCTGAAATTTTATGAAAATTTGATTTAAATTTTTCTTTTGGCATTGTAAGGGTGTTATTTAAATCAACCAGCCTCGTGATAGCAAAGCCTGAATATGTCTGAACAGCATGATAATTTGAAAGTGCTTTACCTGGAGCAACGCCCGGCTTTAATGAGGTTTTTAGCAGCTCGTTTGCGCAGTTCTGATTTGGCAGAAGATGTTGTGCAGGATCTATATCTTAAAATCACCAAAGCGAGCCTCCCCACTATTATAGATAACCCTACAGGTTTTTTGTTTCGTATGGCTTCCAACTTGGCCCTTGACCACATTCGTAAAAATGAGCGTGGACGTTTAAGAGACCGGGTCTGGAGCGATTTAAACCGTGAAAAAGTCGGGAACGAATATTTGGCGGATGCACCCCACGCTGATGATGCACTCATTGCCAAAGAACGGCTTGCAGCCTTAAAGGCCCGACTGCGCTCTTTGTCCCCAAAGGCCCGCGAAGCATTTGAGCGGCATAAATTCCACGGACAGTCCTATAAACAAGTTGCCGAAGAAATGGGTATATCCATAGGAACTGTTGGCAAACATCTCGGTAAAGCGATCAAACATATAATGGACAATTTGGAGCCTGGGCATGAAAATTAATTCAATGCAAAAAACTGGAGCGTTTTATGGGGGTCAAGCGGTTTTGGCGGCGTCTAAACAGATGAGAGCAATTGTGCGCCGCACTAACCAACACAAAACGTGCCAATACAATAACAGGCTGGAGAGATGAGTACCAGGATTTCAATACCCGAAGATATTCTATCGCAAGCTCGGGCTTGGTATGTACGCTTGGGTTCTGAGCAGGCTGGCGTAAATGACTGGCAGGAATTTACAAGCTGGCTTGAGGCTGACCTCCGACATCTAGACGCATATGACCAAGTGGAACTGGCAGTTGCGGACATTCCTACGGTGGCTTTTGGTACGCCTGTCACATCATCACCACTTGCGGATAATGTTGTCTCATTGCAAGATAAACGGCGGGTTTTAAAGTCAGTTAATTTGACACATTTGATGGGAATCGCGGCCACTCTCATCGCCGCTTTGGCATTGCTTTATACCACGAATGTTTTCCAATCTTCGCCGGCGCAAGCCCAACAATATGCCACCAATATCGGCGAGTATAAAGACATCACTTTGGCGGACGGGACGCGTATAAACCTTAACACAAATACCAGTCTTAGTGTGACTATGAGCAAAAGAAGCAGAACCGTTACCCTCCATAAGGGTGAAGTCCACTTTGATATTGCCGACGACAAAAACCGCAGTTTCGTCGTCAATGCTTCGGACACAAAGATCACGGACATTGGCACAGCATTTTCCGTGTATTTTGCTGATCGGGCATTGTCTGTATCGGTTGTAGAGGGCATTGTGGATATACAATCGCCCAAGGAAAAAATACGTTTAACCAAAGGCCAAAAAGCGGTGCGCGCACACAAAACAGAAGCAATTTTAGTCGCCAATGTAGATATTTCCAATATTTCAACATGGCGCGATGGTGTTCTGGTCTTTGAAAACACGCCCCTGTCCGGAATTGTACCCGAGCTGAACCGTTATTTCGAAACACCGATTATCCTTGCGGACGCAAGAACTGCCGCCTTGACCTTTTCTGGTGTTTTGAACATAAGTGATCAAGATAAAATGATAGGATCAATTGAGGCGTTACTGCCTGTGAGTGTCAAGCGTGACAACAAACAAATTTTTCTTTCTGGTAAAAACTAAACTTTCGTGCCGAGGCTAAAACTGTAATGTATAAACTCGGATACCAGCGAAAGACGTTCCTTGCGCTGAGCGGCGTTTTGTTGGGGCTTTACGCGCCAATTAGTGCGGCGCAAACCATGCCCATAAACTTGCCAGCTCAATCTCTTGACCGCGACGTTCGCGATTTGGCGCGCCAAACAGGTATAACCATAAGCTATTCGCGCCGCGCCCTAAAAAGATATAAAGGCAAAGCCATTTCCGGGCATTTTACGGCCCGTGAAATTTTGGGTGTTTTACTAAAAGACACCAATTATAACTTTGAATTCGTCAATGACAATACTGTGCGGATATTCAAGCGAAGGCTCAAGACGCAAACGCCTGGTACTGCCAACACCGCAAAACCTCGAACCCCGCCGACCTCTCTTGAGATACCTCTTGTTCTTTCTAATTCCGCCATAGAGAAAGACGAAATCATTGTCACAGCCAATAAACGCGACAGGTTTGATATCCTGCAGTCAGCCCCCTACAGTGTCAGTGTTGTTTCGAACAATATGCTCAAAACACTTGGTGTGACGGATACCCCATCCCTTTCCATTCACATAGCCGGTGTGGAAATGACCAATCTTGGTTTAAACCGCAACAAAATGTCTATTCGCGGCATTTCTGATGGGGCTTTTAATGGGCGAGTGCAGTCTACGGTTGGTGTATATTTTAATGATACGCCTATCAATTATAATAGCCCTTATCCGGAAATACCCCTAGTTGATATTGATAGTATAGAAGTGTTGCGAGGGCCTCAAGGATCACTTTACGGCACAGGATCCATTGGCGGAATTTTCAAAATCACCCCCAACTCACCTGAACTAAGAAATGTAGAGTCCTGGCTCCAAGCGGGGGTGTCAACGACACATGACGGCGGGTTTAACTCAGAGCTTATGGCTATGGTAAACATGCCAATTGTCAAAGACAAGCTGGGCCTGCGCGCTGTAGGCTATACTATAAATAATAGCGGTTATATTGACGATATTCGGCTTGAGAAAGACGACATTAACAAAACCAGAAACGCGGGCGGACGCCTCAAGGCGAGATGGCAAATTACGCCCGATTGGCGTTTGTCAGCGGGTGTTGCATATCAAGATGTCCAGGCAGACGACACCCAATATGCTTTGGAAAACCTTCCGCGCTTGCAAAGGGATAACTATATTGCAGAGCCCCATAGCGATAATTTACTTCATACCAATATCAATATCGTGGGCGACTTTCAGTGGGGTAGACTAAAGTCAACTACCTCACGCATCAAACGCGATATAAACCATATTTTTGATGCCTCTTTATCTGTGCCGCAAAACCTTAACCGACCGGTTGAACCTACCAGTTTTACGGAGAACAGGGAAATTGATTTCGTTTCCCACGAAACAACGATGAATGTTGATGTTAATGACTGGCTTGACATTCTTGTTGGGGGGTTCTTCACCCGTGCCAACAGTGATTATCTGTCTGAATACAAAATACTTGGTGCTGGTAATCGAGGTACTGGCAATCAAGGTGCTGGCAATCAAGGGATGGAGGTTTTTTACAGCGAAGTCAGGAATGATGTTTCAACCCATTATGGTGGGTTTGGGGAAATTGATATTAAACCCTCGAATAAATGGGAAATTAGCGCAGGGCTGAGATGGTTTGACGAACACTTGACTACGAAAACCCTCATCGACGACTTTGATGCACCCCCTAAAGAGATAGAAGGAAACAAGACCGACAGCGATTTTTTACCACGCCTGAATATAGGCTATCAATTTACGCCAGACGCATTCTTGTATGGCCTTGTCACTGTTGGGTATCGTGTGGGTGGTCTTAACACAGGAAATGCCGCGCATTCTTCTGCAGTAGTTACCCCTGATAGCAAATTGGGCTTTACAGCTTTGTCTACCCATGGCGACAATGACGACGATGATAATGACGACGATGATGATGACATTTCAGTGTTCGAATCTGATGTGATTACCATGCTTGAATTTGGCGGCAAAACCAGATGGTATGACGACAAACTCACCGTCAATGCTAGCGCTTTTTACATCAATTGGAAAAACATTCAAAGCGAGCAAATATTTGACGGTGGTTTTTCCAGTGTATTGAACGCCGGTGATGCAACCAATCTGGGCTATGAATTTGAAATCACTTACCACCCTATGCTCAATATTGACATTCAGGCAAATATGACTGTGAACAATCCTGATGTCACTAATTTCAACCCGGTGCTGGGTCCGAATGTGGACGAAAAGCATTTGCCGCGCATTCCTGATCTCTCTGCGGGGATTATTCTGACTTACCGTAAGCCGATCGGGCAAACGGGCTGGCGTTCCACATGGTCATTAGATTATGCTTTCACCGGTGCGTCAGAGCTGAGTTTCGCCACCACGGATGATTTGGATATGGGTAATAACCACGCTCTTAATGCGCGGGTAAATCTCGCCAATAACGCTTGGCAAGTTGAGGGGTTCATCAATAATATTCTTGATGATAAAAGCAATACATTTGCCTTTGGAAATCCCTTCACATTTCGCTTGCAACAACACCTGACGCCCCAACGCCCCCGCACCATCGGTATGCGTCTTAGAAGGCAGTTCTGACCTACAGTAAAGTTTTTCAAAAAAAAATTAGAATATATGGCAGTCCTTAAACTCTGGCTACGTCAACACAATAACGACACATTGTTATTTGAATTAACCAGAGGGAGAAACCCATGAAAATATTTTGCTACACAGCAATTATAGCTGCCGGATTTGGCATGCCTGGCATTGCCAGCGCACAAGATGCTTCTTTTGGTGCGCTTGACAGCCACCGAAAAATCAGCACCACGGCAGGGTTCCATGTAACGGTTCCGTTCGGCGGGAGAAACACTGATCGGGTTCAAGACCGGGCGCGTTTTGGCTTCATGCTGGATTTATCGCGTGAAAATACTAGCCAAAATACTGCGACACCAAATCGTAGCACCACAAATTTACTGGATTTAGGCTGGCAGTTTGACGGACGGCCCACAATGTTATTGGGCGGGACGGATATTTATACGCCGCTCTTTACACCTCTATCTGCCCATGAAGAGCACGACACCGGCGTTGCTGGTACAGGTATATCCAAAAACACAATACTTATTATCGCTGGCGGCGCGCTGGCTGCCGGAGCCGCTGTAGCATTGGCGGCGGGTGATGATGATGACGATGACCATGATGACGACGATAATGACTTCCGTCGCTAACACATGCCAAAATCTGGGGGCATAAAACAATGAAAACCATAATGAAAACCACAATGGAGACTACAATGAAAACTGTAAAATATTTAGCATTACTAAGCGCAAGTATTACACTTGTCGCATGCGGCGGCAGCGGCGTATCTGCCCCGGAGCCAATTGTCGCCCCGCCCCCTCCGCCCCCGGTTGGGCAAAACCCTACACCGACAACGGCCGTTGGGCCTATTTCCGGGTTTGGTAGCGTCATTGTTAATGGCGTTCGCTATAACACGGACAGTGCAGATTTCATCATAAACGGAAAAAGCGGAACCCAGGACGATTTGGGCGTTGGTTCTTATATCACGGTGGAAGCCACTGTGGATTCTGGCGGCAACGCTACAGCACAATCAGTGAAATATAATGACGCGGTTCAGGGGCCGATCAGCTCCATTGACACGGTGAATGACCGTATGGTTGTTTTGGGACAAACCGTAATCGTTGACGGCAATACGTCATTTGATAGCCAGATTACCCCTAGGTCTCTTCTCGGTCTTTCTGTTGGTGATAATGTTGAGATTAGCGGTACGAGTGATGCTGATGGTAACATAATCGCCAGCCGCGTTGAGCGGGAACCGGCAAATTCTGAATATGAAATACGCGGCACTGTCTCCAATTTGGATACAAATGCCCGGACGTTTAAAATCAATCAGCTTACCGTAGATTACTCCCAAGCCGTACTGGAAGACTTTGGCACAAATTCATTGGAAAACGGGCTTCTTGTTGACGCCGAAGGTACCAATTTAAACAATGCCAATACTTTGGTTGCGACTAAAGTGGAATATGAAGGTTCGGACGGCCGTGATGATGATAGTGTAGGCAATGAAAATGATGAAGCTGAAATCGAAGGCATTGTCACGGCATTTCAGTCCAGCAGTAATTTCAAAATTTCCGGTGTCTCAATCATTACCGATGCCAGCACCCGTTACAAATACGGTACGGCTACAGATATTGCCCTCAATGTCAGAATGGAAGCCGAGGGACGCTACAATGCAAACCAGGCTCTTGTTGCCGACGAAATCGAATTTAAAAATGGTAGCAGCAGCAGTAGTAGCAGTTCAAGCAATAGCAACAACCTCAAAGTCGAAACAACTCTTGATGCGGTCAATACGGCCACCAACACAGTTACCGTCTTTGGCGTAGATTTTGAAGTTGATGCATCCACGCGCTATGAAGATGACAGCCGCGCAAATCTTCGCACATTTGGCTTGTCCAATTTGGCCGCGGGGGATTATCTGGAAGTTAAAGGATATGATCGTGGTGGCAGTATATTATACGCCTCTAAAATCGAACGTGATGACCCCGAGGCCGGTAATGAAAGTGAAGTTGAAGCACCCGTCGAAAGCTTTACTTCGGATAGTTTGATTATTTTAGGCGTCACAGTGTCGACAAACGCCAGTACGCGTTATGAAGATGCCAACGATAACAATCTCTCCCGAACAGCGTTCTTCAACCAACTCCGTGTCGGGGATTTGGTGGAAGCCGAAGGCACAAAAACAGGTGCAAGAGCGTTGACAGCCAGAGAGTTATCAATCGAACGCCCTGATGATGACTAAATGTACAGCCGCTAGTTTGCGGTTTTGCAAAGATGCAAGAGTTTCGACTTGATCTGACACTTCCACCATTCCCGGTAACGGGAATGGTGGAAAGTGGTTTATTGGTTGAGGCGTATTTTTTTTGCGTTTGATGGTGGTGCAAACTATAAACATCATGACCATACGATTAGACAGACTTAAGTTTGTGCCTCGCCCCAGGTTTGCCGGAGGCTGTTTAGTTTAAGTTATTAATGGGATGCTCCTAACTATAATCAGCGCTTTATTAAGCCATTCACAGTTCCGAACAACAGTTCGATACGCCCATATTGCTACAGATTTTTTGGGAAGGGCTGGAAGCGTGTGTACGGGGAAACATATTGTAAGCACCGCTTGGCATTCTTTATTTGGATTTGAAGTGCTTTGTACTCGGAGTTAGTTTCCGCCAAAGACTTCATCAGCCATCGCGCGGGGGTCACACCCGATGATCTGGCAGAAGCGCACACAATCTACAGTATCAAGACGTAAATCACCAGTTACGAGCTTTAATAAATACGCTTGAAGGTGACCAATTTGCTTTGCGAATTCGGATTGCTTTAAGCCCGCTTTTTTATGCTCTCATTTGAGGGCATATCTAAGCATTTTATGCTCCTTACTATAGATTTCACGGCGTATTGAATAGTCATAAGCTTGTTTGCGACCTGCTAATTAAACTCCACTTGGAATATGTTAGTACAGCTGAGGCAGACCAAACCCAACTTTAAAGACCATTATGCAAAACGACTGGCATACGCCCGAGTTTTGTGAGTTCATATGTACTTTGGGGCACCATGAAATTAGGGCTATACAAAAGATAACGTATAGTATAATAGCATACTAATGGTTATAATTATCGCAAATATTTATTGTTATGCCTAACTTTTATTAATTCAACGACCAATTTTAAGGGGATCCCATGCCAAATTATTTTACCAATCACAAATCTATTACTTCATTGCTATCATCGGCTGCTGTTGGGCTTGCTCTTGCCGTTACCGGCGGCACATTTGCTAGCACGGCTTATGCCCAAAGCGGTGGGGGCAATGATAGCGCATCCAAGGGTTTTGACGAAATCATTGTCACAGCCAGAAAGCGCGAGGAAAGCGTCGAGACTACACCGATTGCCATTTCGGCTTTCACAGGCGATACGCTGGACAGTCGCGGCGCTGCCAATATTGCTGATGTGTCGCGGTTTGTGCCCAATTTAAGCATTACCTCCAGTCCTGCTGGTAGCGGTAGTGGCAGCTCATCCAATATTTATCTGCGCGGTGTTGGTCAGGTGGATTTTTTAATCACCACTGACCCTGGCGTTGGCCTTTATATTGATGGGGTTTATTATCCTCGTGCCACGGCGACAGTTATGGATTTGCTCGATTTGGAGCGAGTTGAGGTGTTGCGCGGGCCGCAGGGAACATTGTTTGGTAAAAACACCATTGGCGGTGCAATCAGCCTGATTTCAGCCAAGCCAAGCGCCGACGGAGGCGGCAAATTGGAGCTGCGAGCCGGAAAGAACAATCATTTTGAAGGCCGGGCCATGGTTGATGTACCTCTTGGCGACACACTTAATTCCCGTTTTTCTGCGCTTTACAAAACCAAAAATGGCTTTACTGACCGGATTGTAACGGGAGAGCGCGAAGGCGATGAGCGCAGTTTTGCGGCTCGCGCTATGTTTAACTGGGTGCCGAGCGATCAGTTTACCGCTGATCTGGCTATTGATTATCAAGACCGTAACGGCACGACTTCAGAAAATGCGGTTATACAATTTGTGCCCACTGCGCCGATTGCAGCTATTTGGGGTGCCTTGGTTGGCGGGCCAGGCAATCCACCAGCCGTAGTCAATACGAACCCGCGCCAAAGCGGCTCAACCGGTGTTAATGTGGACGACAATACGACCTTTGGTGTTGGTTTGACTTTGGAATATGATTTTGGTTCGACCACGCTTAAATCCATCAGTTCCGTGCGCACGCTGAAAGCCGAGTTTGGCCGCGATGGTGACGGAACAGCCAATGCCTATTTGCACACAAATAACAAAGTCGTACAGGCGCAATATTCTCAGGAATTACAGCTTACTGGTAAAGGTTTTGATGACCGCCTTGATTGGGTCGCCGGGGTATATTATTTTAATGAACTGGCCAAGGATACCAATCAGGTGCGCCTCGCAGGTGGGTTATTCAATGCACTTGAAGGCCTGCCGGCAGCCGTTTTACCGCTAACTGCCACCTCGGTTTGCCCAGGGCCATTCCCGCCAAATGTGTGTGCGGGCGGTGTAGGCAACCCGTTTAATGGTGCATTTGATCTGGACTTTAATATTTATAACAAGCTCGACGCCGAAAGCTATGCGGTTTACGGGAGCGGCACATTTGCCCTGACCGATCAATTGAACTTGACAGCCGGCCTTCGTTATACGGATGAAAGCAAAGAATATTTCCTTGATCACTGGCGGGCCAATTCCAACACAATAATTATACCGCCAACCACCGCATCAGATAGCTGGAGTGCTTGGTCGCCAAAGGTTAGCCTCGACTATCAAACCAGCCAAAATACGCTGTTATATGCGTCTTTATCGCGCGGTTTTAAAAGCGGTAGTTTTAATGGTCGCCCTACAACCCAGGGCGCGGTAGACAGTTTTGCGCCGGAATTTGTCTGGTCCTATGAGGCGGGTGTTAAAACCAGCTTTGCTGACAGGCGGGTTTTGTTAAGTGCCGCCGCATTTATCTATGATTACCAGGATTTGCAGCTTACATCAGCGCGTGCAGATACGACAGGCAATCTGATACTGGTGACGGAAAACGCTGGTGCCGCTAATGTTAAAGGTATTGAGGCAGAAATGCGCGCCATGGTCACGGATAATTTTGTCGTTGATGCCAGCATTGGTCTTTTGGACGCCGAATACGGCACGCTTAACCCCGGCGCGACGGTTTCAACCGATTTGCGTCTCATACGCACACCCGAATTTACCATGTATGTGGGCGGCGAGTATACATTCGACATGTCAGATAATTTTGATTTGACACTGCGTGCTGATTATTCCTACCAAAGCTCACAAGCTCTTGATCCGGCCAATACCGCCATCCTGATTCAGGACGGTTATGGTCTGCTTGGTGGACGCATCACATTGACACCAAATAACGCCAATTGGGAAGTGGCCTTATACGGCAAGAACCTGACCGACGAACTATACCTGATCGGCGGTGCCAGCACTCTCGACAGTTTCGGCATAGTAGAAGGTTATTACGGCCTACCGACAGAGTGGGGCATAGCAACAAAATTCAAGTTCTAGTTATTGTAAAATGACACAAACAATCACCCCGATCCTGTTGCCCAAATGGGGCATGGATATGGAAGAAGGCAAAATTGGCGAGTGGCTTGTTGGCGAAGGCGAACAAGTCACAGTCGGCTCTGAAATTTTAGAGATCGAGTCGGAGAAAGTCACCAATGTACTTGAAACTACAGCAACCGGAGTTCTTAGACGTCAGCTTGTGAGCCACGGGGACACATATCCCGTCGGTACATTGCTTGGCGTTATAGCGAATGCAAGCGTGTCTGATGATAGTCTCTCGGACTTTATTTCCGGCTATGAAGTCAATACAGATGAGCTTTTGGACATTGCCAGCCCGGCCCTCGAATTGATTGACGATATGGCCGAAATTGATGGTCAGAGACTTCACTACACGTCTGCTGGAACCGGTGACAAGGCCGTCGTCCTCATACACGGCTTAGGCGGAAATTTGTCCTCTTGGGGTGGCCTGCAAATGGCATTGGCTCCCAATTACCGGGTTATTAGCGTTGAACTTCCTGGACACGGTTCGTCCTCAAAACAAATAAACGGCGGGTCTAGTCAGGACTTTGCCCATTTATTACTGGCATTTCTAAACCAGCTTGACATCGGCGCAGTGGATTTAGTCGGGCATTCATTGGGTGGAGCCATTGCCGCCCATATGGCTATAGTTGAACCCGCCCGTATTAACAGCCTGACCTTGATTAGCAATTATGGTTTGGCGACAAAAGTTGATGTTGATTACATTGATGATTTTATCGCGGCCAAGCGGCGAAAAAGCGTCAAGATGGCGCTCAAAAAACTATTCTTTGATGGCGGTGCCGTGAACAGTGATATGATTGAAGGCGTCTTGCGTTTAAAACGGCTTGAGGGCAGTGAGCAAGCTTTAGACACGATTGCCAATGCAATTCGGGCCGAGCAAATTGGTGAAGCGCGCATTGAACTTCCCTTGGTTCCCACCCAAATCATCATTGGCAAGGCGGATAAAATTATAACATTTGATGATGCGCTTTTGGCTGAAATAGAAAACCTGAGGCTCATAGAAAATGCCGCCCATATGCCGCAAGTGGAACAAGCAGCACAAACGCAAAACTTGATAAAAGAATTTATCGGCCAATACCAAGACCTCGAAAATTTGCAAGCGTAGCTGAGATGGATTTCAACCTAACCACAAATGATGCGGAGCAAAAATTCCGTCTCGAGCTTGGCGCGTTCCTTGACCGAGAATTAACCCCGGAAATTTGTCGCCAGCATTCTATGGATTTAGGATTGGGGCCGGAAGCACGGGCATTTGCCCTCAAGCTGGGCGCTACCGGCTGGCTGGGCCGTGGTTGGCCAAAAAAATACGGCGGCAGTGGCGGCACAGTGGTTGACGAATATATCATGGTGCAGGAGTTTGCCCGCCGCGAAGCTTTCGTGCCCAATATTGTCGCACGCTTCATGTGCGGCCCTGTCATGCTCCGTAATGGTAGTGAAGAGATGAAAGCGGAATTTCTGCCGCGCATAGCCAGAGGAGAAATAGAATTTAGCCTTGGTTATACCGAACCTTCATCAGGATCTGACCTTGCCTCCTTGAGGATGCAGGCCGTGGACGACGGAGATGATTACATCATTACCGGGCAAAAAATATTCAATACCCAGTCCCATTTCGCCGATTACCACTGGCTGGCAGTACGCACTGATCCGGACGCGCCGCGCCATCACGGTATCAGCCTGTTTGTGGTCGATCAACGCGCACCGGGCATAACCATCCGCCCTATCGAAACCCTGGGCGGTGAGCGCACCAATGAAGTTTTTTACGATGAGGTGCGTGTGCCTAAGAGCAGGCTTGTTGGGGAATTGAATAAAGGCTTTTACTATATGGCCGAGGCGCTCGGCTATGAGCGGTTGATGCTGTTTCAATCAATCCGTCTGATACCGCCTTTTAAACGCTTGCTTGCCTATACAAAAACCATAAAGCGTGGAGGTCGCTTGCTGGCCGACAACCCCGATGTGCGTCGGCATTTGGCGCAAATGGCTACCGAAATCGAAGTGGCTCAGGCTTTGGAGGACAGAGCCTTTGCTTTGCTCAAGAATGGTGAGCCGCTTGATCATGAAGCCTCTTTACTAAAGTTATATGGAAGCGCCATGCGCCAGCGTTTTGCCGACCGGGCTTTGGACATATTGGGGCCTTTGGGGCGGCTTGAAGATGGCGAAGCAGGCGCACCGCTCGGCGGCGAAATAGCAAAGCTGGCCAAGACGGTGGTCATTGACACCATTGGCGGCGGCACCAGCGAAATACTCAAAACCGTTGTGGCAACACGCGGCATGGGCTTGCCCCGTTAGCGTCATGAAGAAAGGATATGTGCATTATGGATATTGAATTTTCCGAACAACAATCTTTGATCCAAAACAGTGCGCGTAGCTATCTCACGGCTAACTTTAGCGGACAAATGCTCCGGGACGCCCGTTCAGGCTCGCGGTCGGACGTAGAAAAAACATGGCAAGACATGGCCGACTTGGGTTTTATGGGTATAGCTGTACCGGAAAATTTTGGCGGATTTGGCGGCAACTTCGCTGACCTTTTGGTTTTGCTTGAAGAGATGGGCCGGGTGACATTACCCGGCCCGTTTTTCTCAACGGTGGTCTTTGCGGTGGAAATCCTTAAAGCTCTAGATAATCAAAACATCAATAAAGTTATCCTGCCTGCCATAGCGTCCGGTGCAATAAGGCTGGCCGTTATGTTGGGTGATGAGGGTAGTGGTTTTGATGTAACAGGTTTGAGCCTTACTGCACAGCCCGACAAGAACGGGTATATCCTGAATGGTGTTGGTCAATTCATACCAAATGGGCACGAAGCGGATTATCTTATATGTGCGTCCCGTATCGGGAGTTCTAAAATTCCTAAAAATGACATTGGGGTTTTTTGTATAGCGGTAGATGTACCGGGCCTTGAGCGAAAGTCGTTAAATACCATGAACGGCCTATGTACGACAAAAATTGCATTTGATAATGTTCATATATGTGAGGATGATCTGGTTGGTCATAGTCCAGATGTCTGGCCCGCCCTTGAGCAAGCCATGTTCAGAACTGCCGTGGCAAAATGCGCGGAAATGGTTGGTGCCTGTGCGCGTATTGTCGAAATTGCCGTCGAACATGCCAAAGAACGACGACAATTTGGCAAGCCTATCGGCAGTTTTCAGGCGATCCAACATCACTGTGCCGATATGTTAACGGATTTGGACAGTGCGCGCTGGATGATGTATAAAACCGGCTGGCTTATTGATGAGGGCAAGGCGACAAGAAAAGATATGGCCATGACTAAGGCCTGGTGTAATCAGGCATGTCGCCGTATTCTGCGCAATGGCCATCAGGTCATGGGCGGGATTGGCTATTGCGAGGAACATGACATGCCGTTATTTTATCGCTATATCCGTATGGCGGAAGCTACAATGGGGACAAATGACGATCACCTTACTATTGTCGCAACGGACTTACTCTCGGAAGCTCTCGCTTAAAACAAAGGATTACAATGTCTGCTCTCGATCACATTTTCGATATCAAGGACAAAGTCGCTATCGTCACTGGCGGTGCAACTGGCATTGGTTTTGGTATCGCCGAAGCCTATGCCGAGGCAGGCGCTCACATTGTTATTTGCTCACGCCGTCTTGAACGTTGCGAAACGACAGCAAAAGAGCTTGCCCGTTACGGCACGCAAACTCTTGCCTTGCAGTGCAATGTTAGCGAGCCTGACAGTGTTGCGGCAATGGTTGCCGCCGTTATTGAAAAATTTGGCCGTATAGATATTCTTGTCAACAATGCCGGAATTACGGGTGCGGCAAAAACTTTCAAAGATATTGGTTTTGATGAATGGAACGAAACTTTGTCGATCAATATGGGCGGTATTTTTATCTGCTCAAAACTTGTTGTCCCTCATATGATAGCCAAGGGTGGGGGTAAAATCATCAATATCGCGTCTGTGGCTTTTTTCAAACCCTTGCCCAAAAGTGCCGATTATTGCGCAAGCAAGGGTGGGGTCGTTTTACTGACGCGCTCTATGGCCTTGGATTTGATCCGCGACAATATCAATGTCAACGTAATTTGTCCCGGATTTTTTACCTCGGAACTAAACGGTACCATGTTGGAGAAAGTGGAAGCCCAAGCCAAAACTCGCGTACCCGCCGGGCGCATTGCCAAGGGCGCGGACATAAAAGGCGCGGCCCTATTGCTGGCATCCCCGGCAAGCGATTATATGGTAGGTACAGAAATCGTGGTAGACGGCGGAGTACGCCTGCGCTGAAGGGAGCTATAGTCCTATTTCCCCTTCCACTCGGGAGATCGTTTTTCTAAAAATGCGCGCATGCCTTCACGGGCGTCTTGGGTGGTGCCGAGCAAGAGCGCGGCGTATTGGCAATAATCTATGGCACCTTCGAGGGGCATATTTTCCGCATTTACAGCGGTTCGTTTTAGTGTGGACACGGCGAGGGGGGCTTTGGCGCAAATTTTCTGAGCAAGTTGACGTGCATCATCCAAGACTGTTTCCGGCGTTGTGACTTTGCCAACAAGCCCAATCCTGAACGCCTCATCAGCGGTTATGGGATCCCCGGTCATTTCCATCAAAAACGCTTGTTCCCTACCAATGATGCGGGGTAGCCGTGCCGTGCCGCCCGCGCCGGGAATTACACCCAAACCCGCCTCGGGCAGTCCAATTTTGGCCGTGTCCGCCATAATGCGCATATCGCACGCAAGCGCCAACTCAAGCCCGCCGCCAAAAGCTGCGCCGTTTATAGCGGCAATCACAGGAATGCTTAACCGCTCCAGCCGAAGTCCGATTTTGGTGAGCAGATCGTGCAGGCGGAAAAACTCATAGGGATGCTCAAGGCCTTTGTCGATCATGGAAATATCACCGCCCGCAATAAAGCTTTTCCCTGCCCCAGTTAGGATAAGAGCGCGTAGATCGGCACTGTTTTCAATGTGCGTCAGAGTATCGCCAAGTTCGCATATCATGGTTTCGTCAATAGCGTTGCGAGCCTTGGGGCGGTTGAAAGTTAATACGCCCACATGGTCGTTGACAGTGTAGTTTATGGTTCTCATAAATGTATTATCCTTCAGGCGTGACTAGTATTTTGCAATGTTGGTGGCCTTTTGGCCCGGTCAGTTCTTCAAACCCTTTGGTCACAATATCGTCCAGAGATATTTTTGCCGACGTCATAACCGGATCACAACTTACTTTACCGCTGGCGATAAAATCCAGAGCCGTTTGGAACTGATCATTTACATAGCCTTGGCTGGCGATGATGGTTTTCTCGCGCATGAACAGATTATAAAATGGAAACTCCACAGGTTCGCTGGGGACGCCCATTTGTAAAATCGTGCTACCGCGCCCGCTTAGGCTATCAGCCAATAACAAAGCCGACGCATTGCCCGCACATTCAAATACAATATCTGCCCGGCGGCCTTCTGTAAGACTGGCGATAAGTTTGCCCGGATTGCCCTCGCGTGGATCAAAACTGGCCGTTGCTCCCAATTCTTCGGCGAGCTTGCGGCGGCTTTCTACGGTTTCAAATACAAATACCCGCGAAGCCCCGCAAGCCAGAGCTGCCTGCATGGTCAAAAGACCAATTGGCCCAGCCCCCAGCACCACGACCGTCGCGCCAGCTACCATGCCACTACGCTGCACGCCCCGCACCGCGCAAGCCAGCGGCTCGGCATAGGTTGCTTGCTCATAGGACACATGGTCTGGTAATTTATACAAGCAATCTCCACGCACAACGGCATATTCGGCAAATGCACCATTGGAAGACGCGCCTAATGTTGCCAACACCACGCACTGAATAAAGCGGCCCTGGCGGCAATAATGACACTGATAACATGGCAAAGTAGGCCGCACGACAACGCGGTCGCCGGGCGCAAACCCGGTTACATTTGTCCCGACCTCGGTGATTTCTCCTGAAAATTCGTGGCCGCCGGTGACGGGTGCCGACATGCCTGTTTGCGGGTGGGGTTTTGTTGGTACCATTTGCGGACCGCTGCGGTATTCTTGAATGTCAGAGCCGCAAATGCCGCACCATTTAACCTTAATTTTTGCTTCGCCAGGCCCTGGGCTGGGTTCGGCCAAGGTTTCGATTCGAAAGTCCTTTTTTTGGTAATACCGCAATGCTTTCATGAAGTTCTCCAGGCGTTTTACAAGTTTGCTATAGTCAGGCATTAAATTATACTATAAAGTAGAATTTAATGCCATAGCTAATATAATCTATATAAATGAGTATATTCAAAATATTTGCGGTATAGACGAGGCGGCAAGATTTGCCTATGAGGTGAACAATGAAATCTTGGAGGGAACGGTAAATATGGCACAGAGCAAAACTAAACCCAAAACCAAATCTGCTGGGGGTCGCAAAGCTAAAAACGGTATTCGCAACAAGCTTTTCGACTTTAAGCGCGAGCAGATATTAGAGGTTTCCGCCCGCCTTTTCTATCACCGGGGCTTTCGGGCAACAACACTGGACGTTATCGCCGAAGAGCTGGGCGTAACCAAGCCGTTTATTTATTACCATTTCGAGAACAAACGGGATATTTTATTGCACCTGCTTGAGCGGACTATGGGCAAATCCCATGATGTATTTGCAGGGGTTGATGTTGAGAGCGGCGCTCCCGAAGATATTCTCAAAGACCTGGTCAAGCGGTTTACACTTGTGGTTATTGAGACACGGGTCAGCACGGCCATGTTCTGGCGCGATGAAAAAGACTTGCCGCTTGATCGTAAGGACAAGATCAGGGAAATGAAACGCGATGTGGATAGCAAACTTACCCGCGTGATAGAGCGCGGAATTGAAAATGGCGATTTCAACATAAAAGACCCAAAGATGGCCAGTCTTTGTGTGGCCGGCATGGTGACATGGATATACACTTGGTATCAGGCTGATGGGCGTAGTACGCCGGACGAAATTGCCGAACGCATGTCTGAATATGTCCTCAATATGGTCGGAATACGAAAATAGTGATACGGCTGGAAAACAAAATTGCGCTGATAACGGGCGCAGGTTCTGGAATAGGTCTGGCCACGGCGAGGATGATGGCGTCCCACGGCGCCGTCATTATCGCAACGGATATTAACGGCGAAGCTGCCCAAGAAACGGCGCAAGAATTAGGCAATGGAACACTGGCTTTCCAGCACGATGTTAGCAGTGAAACCGACTGGGAACGCGTGAAGAAGGTTGTGATGGCCAAACATGGACGTATTGATATTTTGGTCAATAATGCAGGCACCAGCGGCCCCCAAGCTCCCCAAGACCCGGAATTTGCCAGCCTTGAAACATGGGACAAAACCAACCGCGTTAATGTGGGCGGCGTAGTATTGGGATGCCGGGCTGCGATCTCTATGATGAAAGAAAACGGCAGCGGAGCCATTGTCAATATTTCGTCCCTCGCCGCCAATATGGCCACGCCGGATTTCGCGCCTTATGGGGCTGGCAAGGCGGCAGTGCGCCAGTTTAGCAAATCCGTCGCTCTGTACTGCGCCCGCAAAGGCTATAAAATCCGCTGTAACAGCGTCCTGCCGGGCTTCATCGAAACTCCTATGGGGCAAGAGGCTCTGGAAGGGTCAATCAGCGGCAAGAAAACCGATCCGGCCATCATGGCCGAGCGCATAAAAAAATCCATCCCCCTACGCATATTGGGTAGGCCAAAAGACATAGCCTACGCCGTTCTATACCTAGCCTCAGACGAAGCCAGATTTATAACGGGCACAGATATTATAGTGGACGGCGGCGTGTCGGCGAAATAAATTGCCAAGCGTTTTTGAATATAGCTAAACTTCCACACCCCGCTCATGCCTGTCTCCGTTCACCCCGGCGTAGGCCGGGGATGCAGGTATCCATCGCAGGATTTTGTGTTTTCCCGAAAGGCCAAAGATGGACCCCTGCATACGCAGAGGGGAGCGGTTTTAGGGGGAGATTGGTTCTTTAACAAATCGCAATCGGATTGGCGGTCATTTGGGTTGCGCCTACGAATTTTGGCAGGCCGAGGACGAACATGAATTCGTTGACCTTGTCGCGGGCCAGGTCTTCCAACATGACATTTTGTAGGTGGTAGACGCCGTTAATGGCCAGATCCAATTGATGTACGGGGATAAAATCGTCGGCGTCTTCGGCGGGCATGACCTCGGTGGAGTATTGGTCAACGCCAATGATAACCACTTCGGCGTCTGCCAGATATTGCGCGCCTTCTTTGCCAAGGCCGGGGACGGGGCCGATGAATTTTTCGGGCGCGGTGTCGATCGTTGTGATCCAGCCCGTGCGCAGCATCACCACATCGCCCGAGCGAATTTCTACGCCTTGGCGGGCCATTGCCGCTTTGATGTCGGCTGATGTAATAACGTCGCCAGGCTCCATAACATCAACGCCGCGCAGGGCGGCAATGTCGAGAAACACGCCGCGTGTGACGATTGGCGGAATGGTTTCGGTGCCAAATTTCTTGACGCCCGTATGGTCGTAAACTTCTTCGTGGGGGGTGCCGTTATAGAATTTATGGTCAATGGCAATATGGGCAAGCCCGTCGAAATGCGTGCCCATACCGGGCCAAACGGTGAAAAACTCGTCAATGCCCCCGGCTTTGTTTTGCCCCCATGTGGCGCCGCCGTATTGGCCGGGCGAGACGATATTCATGGCAAAACTGCGCGGCGGATAGGCCGGGGTTTTTGGCCCTGTCGGGACGGCGAGGGAATAGCTTGTGCCGCTCTTGATCAAAGATGTGGCTTCGATGATTTTTTCAGGCTTTAAAAAGTTAAGCGCACCGATCTCGTCGTCTGCGCCAAACCGTGATGGATACCAGCTATCCCCAAGACTTCCAGTTGATTTTTTAGACATAATCTTTCCCTTTATTTTTGATCTGTATTTTTGATTTATTTCTCAAGTTCGACGATGGAAGCCAGAGCCATATCTGACAATTTCTGCCAGCGTTCTATGCTATAGCTTTCTTCCATCAGGCCAGCGGTCATACCGACAAAGGTCATGTCGCGTACCGGGTCAATCCAAAACACCATAGAGCCAACACCCGCATGACCGTAAGTGCGCGGGCTGGCCAAATGACCATAATATTGCGGGAATATACCCTCGCCGCGCAAGTAAAACCCAAGACCAAGATAGGCCGGGAAATCGTCCCAGTTTCTAAATTCGCGGGCAAATGCCCAGGCATCATTGCTTTGCTGCCCGGTCTGGTTACGCGTGGCCAAGTCAATGGTCACAGGCGATAAAATCTGCTTGCCGTCTATCTCGCCGCCACGCCGCAGCATTTCGGCGAAACGAAAATAGTCGCTGGCGGTAGAGAACGCACCAGCAGCGGGTATCTCCGCCTTTTCGTCAAGTAGTTCATTGAAGCTTTCGAGCATTGCAGGCGGCATCAAGCCCTCTGTCCAACCTCTTGTTCTAATCGGAACCTGGCGGTCTGCCAGATCGGGCCGTGCGCCCAAAGATGTATCCTTCATGCCGATCGGGTCCATGACTTCGGACTGTAATATGTCCCGGTAAGCCCGTTTGCCCCCGTCGACCCTGCGCACGACTTCGGCCAAAACGGAATGGGACGTCACCGGGCTATAGCTGACCAGCTTGCCGGGCGGGGACTGTAATGGTAACATGCATAATGTTTGCACGGTGGCTTCAAGATTAGGATAAACTTCCAGCGGAATTGGCGGCATTCCGCCCATACCGCCTTTATGGCCAAGCAAATCGCCAACCGTAACGCGGCCCTTGGCGAGCAGGCCAAATTCTGGAATAATATCGGCAATGCGGGTGCTAAGCTGTAAATCGCCGCGCTCAAGCCGCGATAATATTAGTGTGGCAGCGAGCGGTTTAGTCAAAGACATAACCGCAAACACATCATTTTTTTTGGCCGCACGTCCTGCGGCTTTATCGGTTTGGCCAATGGCCTCATGCATGACGACTTTTCCGTGGCGGGCAACAATAATCACCGCCCCGTCATATGTTTTCTTGTCAATATCGGCCTGAATAACTTTAGCAAGATTGTTAAGTCGATCCCCGTCAACCCCGACAATTTCCGGATCAACAACGTCCATACTGTGAATACCCATAAGCTCATCTCCTGATTAATTTATAAAAATACTGTATTGTATAAAATAATACTATATAGTATAATTTATGCTGCTACAATAAAATAATTTATCTTAGAGGGAGGCGCCACCATGGGCAAGACAATGAAAGCAACAACTATTTCGCAGACGGGATCTGCGGACGTACTTGAATATTCGGACATGCCGATCCCTGCCGTGCCGCCGGGTTGTGTTCTCGTAAAGGTGTCTTTCGCAGGCCTTAGTTTCGGCGACATTATGATACGCGGCGGTGCCTATCCCGACATGCCGCCTTTACCCTTTATACCGGGTTTTGAAGCGTGCGGCACGGTTGTGCAAACTGGCGAGGGTGTGGACACCGCCCTGTCAGGCCAGCGGGTTGCCGTATCGGCTATGAACACCCAGGCCGAATATATTGTCGCGCCAACCTTATTTATTGCGCCAGTACCGGACGGAATTTCGGACAAAGTGGTCGCTGCCGTTCCTGCCAATTATATGACGGCCCTTAAAATAATGGACGATATTGCCCAGGCTAAAACCGGCGAAACGGTTCTTGTACATGCGGCGGCTGGCGGGGTTGGGGTGGCGCTCTTGCAGCTTGCCAAATTGCGCGGATTAAAAACTATTGCCGTCGCGGGCGGGGCTAAAAAGTGCGCCTTTGTGCTGGAACATGGTGCAGGCGTTGCCATTGATTATCAATCGGAAAATGTGCCAAAGCGCGTACAGGAAATAACCGAGGGCAGGGGCGTGGATATCAGTTTTAATTCCGTGTGCGGCGACACCCTTATGGGCGATCTTGATGTTATGAACTCTTATGGCCGCCTGGTTGTCTACGGCATGGCGGGAGGGCCACCGCCGCCAGCTTTTTTCATGACGTTTTTATCGAAGTTTTCTGATAGCATAAGCCTGCATATGTTCAGCTTTAAAACCGTAGCCATGAATTATCCAGCCGAGGTTGGCGCATTGTTAGGCAAGCTTATGGGTTTGCTGGCCGAGGGTAAAATAGCGCCGCCCATTTTCAAGATTTTTGATCTCAAAGATGCTGTAACAGCCCATAAATTGATGGAATCCAGAAAAATCATGGGCAAAGTGGTCTTTAAAGTTAACTCCTAAATATAATAGGCAGACGAATATGAGCATAAAAGCATCGGATTGGGTCGCCCACTATGCCGACCGCCACGGCGAAAAAACCGCCTGTGTTGACGTTGATAGCAAGATAAACCTGAGTTACAAAGAGATGGACGAACGGGCTTGCCGCCTGGCCTCATATTTGACCAAAAACTGCGGCCTTGAAAAGGGTGACCGTTTGGCCATCCTTGCCTACAACTCCGCTGACTTTCTGGTTGTGCAACAGGTATGTGTTAAAACAGGGGCGATTTTACTGCCTCTGAACTGGCGATTGACCGCGCCGGAAATTGCGTTTCAAGCTGAAAACTCCGAGCCGAAGATTTTGGTCTACGGCGACGAATTTGCCAACATAGCCAAACAAGTCGCCGCCGATAAAAACATTGCCCATACCATAGAATGGAAGGCCGATTCCCCGGATAGCGAGTTTGAGCTGGCCGTGCAATCCGGCGACCCTGATTTCTCCCCCGTCCATGTTACCCTGGATGATCCTTGGGCGATTATGTACACATCTGGCACTACCGGGTTTCCCAAAGGCGCAATTCTGACCCACGGCATGTCTTTGTTTAATGCGATCAGCTACGGAATTGTCAATCATATCTCCAGCGCCACGGTTAATCTGTGCTTCTTGCCGCTATTCCATACGGGCGGGCTAAACAACTGTATCAATCCGGTGTTTCACCAAGGCGGCACCGTAGTGCTGTGTCGTCAATTTGACCCCGGTGCCGTGCTGGGGATTATCTCTGACCCGGATTTGGCCGTCACCAATGTTATGGGCGTCCCGGCAATATTCCTGATGCTCAGCCAACACCCGGATTTTGATAAAACCGATTTTTCCCGTGTGGTCAATGCACCCGTAGGCGGCGCGCCCGTACCGATTAGTATGCACAAATTATGGCGGTCTCGCGGTGTGGCCTTACAAGAAGGCTACGGCCTGACCGAGGGCGGCCCGGCGGTTATCATAAGCGAAATCGACCAAGCTTTGGACAAAGCCGGCGCGGCGGGCAAGCCCGTCTTGCACGGTGAACTCAGGCTGGTAACCTCGGACGGAGAAGATGTAAAAGACGGAGAAGTCGGCGAGATTTGGATCAAAGGCCCGGCGGTGACGCCCGGTTATTGGAATAATCCAGATGCTAATTCCGGTGCTTTCAAAGACGGTTGGTTTTGCACGGGCGACGCGGCCTACCGGGACGAAGACGGCTATTATTATATCGTTGATCGGTGGAAGGACATGTATATTTCCGGCGGCGAAAATGTCTATCCGGCAGAAATTGAAAACGCCCTTTACGAGCTTACCCAAATCGCCGAGGTAGCCGTCATCGGCATCGCCGAAGAAAAATGGGGTGAGGTCGGTTGCGCTGCCATAGTCGTAAAGCCCGGCGAAACCCTAAGCGAAACTCAAGTTCTAGAACACTGTGCAGGCCGCCTAGCACGCTTCAAAATCCCAAAAAAACTGGTTTTCATTGAAGCCCTGCCCCGCAACGCCATGAACAAAGTCCTCAAAGAAGACTTGCGCGAGAGGCTCGGCGTTGGCGATTTAATCAAGAAGTAAGAGAAATATAATGAACAATAATCAATCACAGCTTTTATGGGCTTACCGCACCATGCAAACCATCCGCATGTTCGAAGAGCGGATGCACGAGGTTTTTACCACCGGGGAAGTGCCGGGCTTTGTGCATCTTTATGCCGGGCAGGAGGCGTGCGCCGTTGGGGTGTGTGCTAATTTAACCGACGTGGATTATTTCCACATCACCCACCGCGCCCACGGCCCAGCAATAGCACGCGGCGCAGATGTGACGGCGGTGGCTTTGGAGATTTATTGCCGGGCGGGTGGTCTGTGCCGGGGGCGGGGCGGTTCGGCCCATTTGCACGACGCGGCCAAGAAAATCATCGGTGCCAATAGCGGCGTTGGTAGCGGCGCAGCTCTGGCGTGCGGCAGTGCGCTGGCCACACGCCACCGGGGCGACGGCGGCATAGCCGTAGCGCTCATCGGTGAAGGCGGGGCTAATCAAGGCGTGGTTAGCGAGGCTTTAAACTTGGCGTCCGTATGGAAATTGCCCGTGGTTTTCGTATTTGAAAACAATGGCTACGCAGAAGCGACCAGCGCCGATTACGCCATTGCTGGTGGCAATCTATCAGCGCGGGCGACCGGGTTTGCCATGCCAGAGGACATTGTGGACGGCAGTGATTATTTCGCAGTATCCGCCTCATTCGCCAAAGCCGCCGAGCGCGCCCGCGCCGGAGGCGGCCCCAGCTTTCTTGAAGTGCGTAACCTGCGCATGTATGGCCATTATGAAGGCGACGCCCAGAAATACCGCCCGCCCGGAGAGGTGGCCGACTACCGCAAAAACAAAGACTGCTTGAAGCTGTTTCGCACCAAAGTCACCTCGGAAAACTGGCTGGATAAAGCTGAGTTAGACAAAATAGATCAAGACGTGGCCAAGCTGATTGATATGGCTTACGAGACGGCGCGAAATGCGCCTCTGCCTGATCCGGAAGAGCTGCTGCATTCCGTATTTGCGACCGAGTGTTAGGCGGTTGTCATGAGTGAGAAAAGTTACCGTAATGCCATTCGCGAAACCCTGTACCAAGAGATGGGCCGCGACCCTGACATAATCCTGATCGGCGAAGATGTAGCTGGCGGCGCTCAAAGTGAGGGCACCAAAAATGGCCCAAAGAAGGGTGGTGAGCAGGATGCCTGGGGCGGTCCCATGGGCGTGACCAAAGGGCTAATCGGCGAATACGGCAAGCAAAGAGTGCTGGACGCACCTATTAGCGAGGCGGCATTTATCGGTGCGGCCATCGGTGCGGCGGCGGCTGGCCTGCGACCGATTACAGAGCTGATGTTCAATGATTTTCTGGGTGTGTGTTGTGACCAAATCGTCAATCAGGCGGCGAAATATCATTATATGTTTGGGGGGCAAGACACCATCCCGCTAACCATCCGCACTACTATGGGGGCAGGCCTGCGGATTTCGGCCCAACACTCCCAATCGCTACATTCCGTATTCACTCATTTCGCCGGGCTGAAGGTCGCGCTCCCCTCTACGCCTTATGAGGCCAAGGGGCTATTGACCACGGCCATTCGCGACAATGATCCGGTGGTTTTTTGTGAGCATAAAATACTCTACAGAATGCGCGAGGATGTGCCGGACGAATCCTATGCTATTCCGTTCGGGGAAGCACGGTTCGTTATGGACGGCGAAGACGTCACCATTGTTGCGTTTTCACGCATGGTGCATGTGGCCACCGAAGCAGCCAAGATGCTGGCCAAACAGGGCGTTAAATGCACGGTCATAGACCCGCGCACCACGGTGCCGCTGGATACGGAATCTATCTTTGACAGCGTTGACGAGACGGGGCGTTTGGTAATCGTTGACGAGGGCGGCCCGCGCTGCGGCATAGCATCCGATATTTCCGCCATGGTCGCAGACGAGGTTTTCCACGCCCTCAAAGCCCCGATTAAATGCGTCACCCCGCCCTACGCCCTGATTCCCGCCGCGCCAAATCTGGAAGACCTCTATGTCCCGGACGCCGCCAAAGTCGTGGCGGCTGTTCTTAGTATTATGGATGTTTAAATTTACATGGTTTTTCACCTAAACCAGCCTCAAGTTTTCCAACGGGAGCGCCGGGCGCAGTACGGAGAGCCATCTACAAGTGCCCGAACCCGCCAAATCAAGCCTTGGCATTCATTATACTTCACACCCACAATTTCTTCGTCCATACTCTTCAATTGGGCGGAGCTTGCTTATAGGATTATAAATATCCTCTCAAAAAACCAAAACGAAGCAAGAATACCAAGACCGTAAAGGGTTCCTTTGTTAGGCAAGTAATAAGATGCCGGCCAATTTATATGGTCTATAGCCTTGCGTGCCAAAATAAATACAAGGGCGGTGATCGTAATGAAAAATATCTGGCCAACTTCCACGCCCAGATTAAAAAAAGCAAGGGCGGGAATGCGCGCATCATCAGGAAGGCCAATTTCGGATAATAGGGATGCAAATCCCATGCCGTGAAAAAGACCGAAAATTGAAGCGGCAAATACTGGTCGTCGCCAAGTGAGAGAGTTTTTATTATTGCGGGCGGCTTCACTGGCAAGGAAGACAATAGACAAGGCGATTAAAACTTCGACAACTGCGCTGGGGACAGAAATAATTTTAAGGGCAAGCAAAGCTATTGTCAAAGAATGGGCAAGGGTAAACCCCGTAACAGCTTTAAGAGTTCGCATGGGCGTTCGGGTGATAAAGACAAGAGCAGCTAAGAACAAAAGATGGTCAATGCCGCTTAATATATGGCGCATACCAATGAGAAAATAATTGCGTAAGATGTGTTTCGAAACTGTGCTTTGGGGGATATGCCATTGCGTTGTGCCTGGGGCCAATATGGCATAGATGATTTTAGCGTTTTTCCGGTATTTTACCACGGCGGATAATGAAGGGTTATATGACGGGAAGTCGATTTTTAATATTTGTTCCGTTGGCGCTGATGGGCAAATATAAGATTTAACATTTGCTCCGGAGAAGTTTTTTTGGTTCTGGGACACATAAACCTTACAGCCTGATAGGGTTATTATTGGGTGAAGGCGCGTTTCAAGCGAAGACGGTGTTGACCAAAAAATTGATGTGAACTGATCGTTTTCTGTAAGCTCTATATAGATAGGCCGGCTTTCATGTGCCTTGGTTGTGGGGGAAAATGCAAAAACGTATAAAATTATACTCAGAAAAATAATGGCAATTTGCATCCGCCATTTCATTTGTTTTTATCGTCATTAGGTGGAGTGACAATCAGCTCAAGCGTATAATTGGCAATGATAGCATCAACATAGGCGGCCTTATGTCTTGCAATTTCAGCACGTCTCATGCGTTCAGTAATTACATCTTTGACGGTTTCGAAAGGTTCAATATAGGCGTCATGTTTTTGTGTGATGTATAATAGATGCAGTCCGTGGGGAGAGGAAACAGGGCCAATCCATTCTTGCAAATTAGTGCCATTTTTCATTATTAAGTCCGCGAAACCTGCGCCAAAAAATTCAGATATTTGTGCCTTGGTGCGGTGGGTATATGTCTGCTGATACGCAAATGGATCACCGTATTGCTGTAGAGCTTCTGAGGTTGTTATTGCTTTGATCTTGGCAAGAGCTACAATGGCCCGCTCGCCCTGGTTTGATGTTTTATCCGTTTTAAAAAACAGATGGGTAAATGAAGCTCGGGCAGGGGCGCTAAAATCAGCGAGGTTTTCGCTATAAAATGCTTTTAGTTTTTCAACAGACGGGGTTGGGAATGCGATGGCAGCTTCTGCCATATAATCGAATTTTTGCACCATGCGTTGCCGGATAATAAAATCCCCCTGTTCCAACCCCAGTTTTTTTGCTTCGCGGTAAAGTGCTTCTTCCTGGATGTAGTTTTGGACTAATCTGGCGTGGGCCTCAGCGCTCAAAGCATTGTAAGTTTGCCGCGCAGCTTTTTGGTCAAATGCACGGGAGTTATATTGCATATAGGTTAAAAGAACTGCTTCATCCACGGTAATGACATTCATGTCTTTTTGTGAGCTTAGCGCCGACAAGCCGATATAGAGAACAAATCCGAGACCCAGGAAGTGGACGAGCGGGTCTCGCAATATGCGAAACCGGAACCCATGTTTTTTTTCGTTTTGTGGGGAGCGCATAGACATCAAGCCTCGAAATCAGTCCATGTTTGCGTCAGAGAAACTACCGAGCTTACGAGCCATTTATGGAATATGTCCACATCCCACAACCCGTCATCAATCCATGTTTGTGTCGCACTTAAAATCGTGGCTGTAAGCGCCTTTGCATAGAATTCCAGCTTGATATCTGGATGTGATTGTACGCCAGAGAATTTAATCAGGCGTTCGGATGTGAGGTGTTTGACTTGCTCGAAATATATTTTGAAATAGGAATTATATTTAGGGTCATTTGCTGCATAACGATGTAGGATAATGAATGTTTCTGGCTGGTGATAGACGAAGTGAATAGCTCCGCGTAAGTGTCCCCGCCAATCAGTTTGCTTTGCAGATATATCTGCTTCGACAATGGCCTCGCTTGCTTGTGTGAGAGCTGATTGTATTAAATCATCCTTTGAGTGGAAATACCTGTAAAGCGCGGGTTTCGCCAGTCCCAGCTTTTGCGCAAATTCATCTATGGTGAGTGAACGTAATCCGTGCTTGGCCAAAATTCGTGTTGTTTGCGTGAGTATAGCTTCGCGCCTCTGTAGGCGGTGGTTCGCATACCGGGTTGAGCGACCATCAATTGCTTTCATGGCGGGGTTTTCAAATGCTGGGTTTGTATCGGTCATAGTTCATCATTATTCATGGTTGTGGTGTGTACCAGACAGGAGAGCTATAAGCTCGCTCTTGCACCGTCTTTTTGACATCCTCGATTTGGGTTTGTCCCATAGCAACCAAGTCATCAGGGGCAACCAAGTCATCAGGGGCAACCAAGTCACCAAGGGCAACTAAATCGTAAAGGGCGTGACGAGGCGTTGTGACCTCCAAAACGCGGACATAATAAAATGCCAATTCATCAGGTTTGAAATTTGGGTCTGTCCACGCGACGGAAAATTCTGTTTCCCCAATGGATTTGTCATAGCTTGCCCACTCTTCATTGACCGTATTTGGCAAAGCGGGGGCAGAGCCATCTTCAGCAATTTTCCGCCCGTCAGAAACAGCCACATTAAATATTTTCTCGTGTTGTTGCCCATTGGCGTCTATCCAGCCCTTGATGATTTGCACGCGGTCAAGATTGGCCGAAAGAGGGTCTTTGGCGGCTTGAATTAAAAATGTTGGCGCTTTGCTATTTTGAGTTCCGTACAACTCGCCGCCCATTGGAACACCTTTTTTAAGTGCTTTTTTTATCCAGTTCCTTGACTGCATTATGCGTTTATTGAGTTTTGGCCCCGCGTAAACCCGCAACAAAATTCGGGAGCCTGTGGTCGCATACACCTCTCTTTGCCGCAGGGCGCCAACTATGGCTTTTCTTGAGTTTTCTTCCGCCCAAACTGCAGCAAGACCCTGCGCCCCCATGTCCCATGTGTTGACCGCTGTGGTACCGACATCCTTTCGTCTGGCCAAACGAGCTTCAGGGGTTGGCCAGATCGGAAGTTTGCCTGCAAATTCGCTTTCGTCCGTTGTTGCCAAGCCGGTATGGACATCTGTGGAGCCAATCATGCCAAATTTAAACGGGTTTTCCCCGACCTGGGTTTCTACAAGCAAGCCCTGCTTTAATGCGGGGCGTACAAAATTGCCACTATTGACAATATCGCCTTGTGTGTACTGCGCCCCCGTTACGAGAAACGGATAAAATTCAAACCCGGCAAACTCATCTGTCGGGGAGAGCATTGGATGGGTTTCCGAATCGCCTTTGGTTTGTGTAACTTCAACAACACGTTCCCACATCATCCGTTTGCGGGCGTATTCGGCTGTGAGCGGTCGGCCTTGAGCATCTTCAATGGCAAATGCAAGCCCGCGAGAAAGATTGCTGTTATGGGGGATGGATACAAAATTCACGCCCAGTTTAGCGGACGTATCGGATAGGAAATTCCACAAATGCTCTGGGTCTTGACTGTCTATTGCGGAGTAGGGCTGAAATTTTGCCGCCGTACTGGCATCCGCATCGCTGACGACAACCCGGTGTAAGTTGGCAGTGTTGGGAGCGGAGCTCCATTCCCAGCCAATGAGCGCCGTAAACTCGCCGGGCTTATTATTGCGATCAGCAGATTGGATAATGTCTTGCCAGGCCGGGGCAATAATTTTTGCAGTTTGCAGTTCTGCAAAAAGTTCGGTGTCAGTGCCGTTATTCACTGCGTCGGCAACGCTTCGAAAAACCTGAATGCCTTTGTTCTCGGCAAATAGTTTTGCGTATTTTTTTGCAAATCTGGTTTTTAAAATTTCGCTGTTTTGTTCGTCAAAGCGTTTAACCACTCCCATCATTTCCGCATGATCTGCAACAACCAGGAAGTCTAGAGGTCGGGCCAGTTGTATGCGTGCGCGCGTTGCAGGGTGCAAAACCGGTGCACCTCTTGCGAACCGGTAGGCCGTATCAGGGTCAGCCGTTTTATTGCCGAACATATAGGCATCGAACGAATAATTTGTATGCACATGGGTATCACCCCATAAGAGCTGCTTTTCCTGAGCCGATGCATTTTGTGCGGCGAAGAAACAAATAACTATAAAACCAAAGCACATATGCAAACTTGCTTTTAGTTTTGGTTGTTCTTGTGGTTTTGTAGCCATAGAATGCGTCATAATAGAATCCTCTGTTCGAGTATTTGTACGATACTATTACGTACCACCTAAATATTCAAGGCATTACGCCGCAAAATATTTGTCTTGTTTACATGTTACTTTTGCGTATCGTGTAAATCGATAAAGGCCATATGTTGAGTAATTTAATGAAAACTATTGGTATATTAGCAGTGATTACACTGGTCTTTGTTGGGGGGTGTAAGGGCAAGAACCCCGACTTGATGTCGGGTACCACCATTGCGGACACTCTGAGCCAGGCCCAGACTTCAGAGCATTCATACATTTCGTGGGCAGAACACCTGATTGATAGTGAAGATATAAATGGCGGTTTGGCGCTGCGCGGTGGAGACGGCTTGAAGCTCGCAGATATTGATGGCGACGGGCATATTGACATTGTTTCGGTTCATGAGGATTCGAACCATCTGCGCATAGCCTTTGGCACAAACTCATCTGATAAATGGGATTTGGTAACGATCGCATCCGGCGCGGACGTAATGGGAATTGAGGATGTTGCCTTGGGTGACCTTAACGGAGATGGCTGGCTTGATATTGTTGCGGCTTGCGAGCAAGGGCACATTCTTTATCTACAAAACCCCGGAGCTATGGTGCGCACAACCCCGTGGGCCAGAACAATCCCAACCCAATCGAAAAACAAAGGGTCATGGCTGCGGGTTTTCTTCGCTGATATGGATAATGACGGCCAGTTGGAGGTTCTTGCGGCCAATAAAGGTGGTGTAGATATTATTGATGTAGAGGCAGGGGAGCCGCAGCGCGGGTCATTAAGTCTTTTCAAAATTACAGGTGGCCCCCTTGACCCGGATATGTGGCACGAGCAAAGCCTGTGGAACAAAGGCGTACCAAATACGGCCATACCCATTGATATTGATCGCGATGGTGACATTGATGTTCTCACGGGATCAAGATTAACACACGAAACTTTGTTGTTTCTTAAAGGCGCGGAAAATGGCGGAGAGTGGTTGCAAATATCTATTCAGATGATATCGGGAACAGGATTGGCGAAATGGACGGGTCGCTCCAATGTGTTTCACGCCACGTTTGCCGATTTGAATTATGACGGCCGCACAGATATTTTACTGGCAATTCGAGAGCAAGTAGAGGGTGCCGAGCCTGTCCAGTCTTTGGGCTGGGTGCAGCAACCAAAACGTATTTCCGATCCCATTTCCGATCCTTGGCCGTTTATTAAAATAGGTAATATCATGCCCGATGTCATTGTTGGTTTTACATCAGCAGACATAGATAATGATGGCGATCTTGATGTAATTGTCGGCGGATATTCCGGGTTAAATATTCTGGACGGCGGGTATAGCGGCGATGCACGGGATAAAGATGATCCTGATGTGACAACATCGTCATCTGTTGGGCGTATTAGCTGGTTTGAAAATCTCGGGGATAATGGGCGCAACTGGCGGCGACACGATATCTCAAGGCGTGTACGCGGCATGTATGACGCGTTTATTGCCCGGGATATGGACGGGGATGGTGATATGGATTTTGTCGCAACACGTGGGAATAGCGGCATATATGACGGCGTGTTTTGGCTTGAGCAGGTTAGAACCAAAACACCCAAGCCGGCTTTTACTGCGGCTAGAAAAACGGATAGTCGCCAACTCTCTCTACCGCCGCCCAACTGGCGTAGCCTGTATAAGCGCAGGCACACCAAAATAGCCCCGAAAAACGATTAATCCGTGATGTTTCGCCCGTGAAGTTTAACCCAGTATCTCAAGGGCTGCATTGAGTGCATCCATGTGAAGCTCGCGGGCTAATCTTGTTGCATTTTCGATATCGTTATATTCAATGGCGTCAATCAATTTAACCCATTTTTCTACGGCCTGTTTCCTGAGTTGAATGGATGTAAAGCCAAGGGGGCCGTATAAATTGGGCATGCCAATTCTGATGTCGGTCAAAAGCGCCCCCAGGCGTGCGCTCCCGGCGACGGCAACAATATCCAGGCCGATTTTTGCGGTTTGCTGGAAAAATTGTTTTGAGGACGTGTCTGATGTGACCATAGCTTTAAGTTCATTCAGCCCGGTGCGCATAATCTGTATGGACTTTGCATCACATCCCGCCGCTTTTCGGACAACAAGAGCAAAAAGAGCCGCGCTTATTTCTATGCTGTCTTTCGCGTCTTTATCGCTTAATCTGGTAACACATGCACCGCGCATTGGTTCTATCCTGACGAGAGATTTGGCTTCAAGAGCCCGCAAGGCTTCGCGCACTGGCCCCCGGCTTACACCAAACCGGTCCGCAAGCTCTTGTTCACGCAAGCGGTCGCCCGGTTGATAAACTTTGGTTTCCAGAAGGGCGATGATCTCGGCAACGATGTCGTCTGATGTTATGCGCCTAGCTCGTTGTGCCATTTAATTTTCCATATCAAAATTGTAGACATTATTGTCTGTGAAATTTGCCAATACTGCATACAAAATTGTTTACGTGGCCCGACACGGTCATACAGGGATTACAGAATTGTACAAGGAAATTTTCTGCAAGGCTAATAGAGTTCAATTCTTGCTTAATTGTAAACAATATAGTATACAAGATAAATATGGGTAAAATCAGCTTTTTCTAGACAGATTTTATCCCACTACCCGTTTAAATGGTCAGGCAGGTTTGGCTTTAAGTTTAAGTATAGAATTAAAGGGTACGCGGTGTGTTACATATCTTCAAAAATGGATTAAGTTTTAAATTTTTCTTACTTGTAATGGCTCTCGATTTAACAAGCTGCGCCAGCCCCGGACAGAAAGTTTCTTCCCAAAACGCCCACATAAATACCGTTTCAACTAATGTGCAACAATCAATGCCAGCCGGCAGGTCTGATTATAGCAAAATCGGAACATATAAATTTTCCACATCCTACGATGTTTGGAAAGATGAAAAACGCGGACGGGATGTAGATGTAAAAATTTATGCCCCGTCTTCAACGAGGCCTGTACCGGTTGTTATGTTTTCGCACGGTCTTGGCGGTAGCGTAGAGGCAGCGCCATACCTGGGCAAACATTTGGCGTCTTGGGGCATTATGTCCGTTCATATCCAGCACCCCGGCTCCGACGCAGAGGTTTGGCGGGGGATTAAAGGTCGCAGAGCTATTAGAAAGGCTCTCGGGGCTGCCGCAAGAGACCCGCGCAATACCTTGACCAGGTTTAATGACATTCCATTTGTACTGGACCAGATCGAAGCCCGCGCAAAATCGGGGCAGCTTAACGCAAATACGCAACGTGTTGCCATTGCCGGACATTCTTTTGGTGCCCATACAGTTTTGGCCTTGTCAGGGCGGCGTTATTTGGTTGCAGGCAAAGCGCACAGTTTCAAAGATGATAGGCTCATTGCTGGTGTGGTTTTGTCACCACCATCTCCGGGTGCAAGGGTGAAGCCCGCTGATTATCCTGAAATATACGGGGCTATTGATATCCCGCTTTTGCATATAACGGGTACGAAAGATGCGCATCCGCTAAACCCGAAGGTTAAGCCAATAAGCAGAACAATTGCATTTTCTCAAATCACCAAAGCTCCGCAATACCTTATCGTATTTGATGGCGCCAACCACGCCGTCTTTGGCGGCACGCGGCCAAACTCCCCCGCTTGGTTCCAGGATACGCAAAAGCGAGTGGCCGAGGCTGCCACAACTTTTCTAGCGGCATATTTGCTCGCGGATGAAGACGCACTGATATATCTGGACGGGCCAGATTTTGCAGATCGGTTTAATGTCAAGGCCGAGTTCCGGCGGCATTAGCAAAGCCCGTTTCTACTTAATCCATTTAAATTTGAGATTGCGTGCGCTGTAGCTACGGCATTAATTTAGCCACCAATTAGGCCAGGATACACAGTATAGCGCCAAAACCTTAAGCAGAATTGTGCTATTTTTGACAAGCTTGCCGTAAAACTGCCAGATCGCAATCAAGATTGTAAACAATTCTGTGGACAAAGTGTGGTGTTTTGCATTAAGGTTCACTATAATTCGTGAAATCGAACAATTTTTGGGAGGCCAATATGAAAAAGCAACTATTCGTGACCGGGGCTTTAGTGTCATTATTTTCACCTTATTTTGTAGCGCTAGATGCCGCAGCTCAAGGCACGACAAGTGCAAATCCTGTAAAGGATGAAATTATTGTTACGGCCCGTAAACAAGACGAAAGCCTAGAAGACGTACCTTCCAGTGTCAGTTCATTAAGTGCTGCGGATATTGAACTTTTAGCCCTGGACGGTATTGGCGATTTTGTTCGCCAAATACCCAATGCGATCCTTATCAACGCCGGGCCGGAATATTTGTCCGATATTTCTATTCGTGGTCAGGGCGGCGGGCGGCAGGGATTTTCAGAATCCGCAACCGGCATTTACAGAAACGGCATTTACATTGCCGGTGGTGGTTTTGGCGGGCGGTCTTTCAACCGTCTCGATTTATTTGATGTAAAAAATGTTGAATCTTACCGGGGGCCGCAAGGTGCTTTATACGGCAGAAATGCGGTCGGAGGTGCTGTTAATGTCATTAACAACAAGCCGGGTGATACAGCCGGATCCAGCGCAAAACTGGGATACGAATCAGCAGATCGTTACTCTGCCTCAGGTATAGTAAATGTGCCGTTGCGCGAGGGTGTTGCCGCTCGATTTGGTGCTTTTTATATCGATCAGCAAGACGGATTTATAAAAAATCAGGCAAGCGGAGAGGCGGTTGACAAAAGAAAATATTTTGGTGTGCGTGGTCAACTAAATGCGGATATATCTTCCCGAACAACCGGGAATTTAACTGTAGAGTATTATGACAGTACGGCTCCGGGGTTTGGCGTCCTTGGCCAACGCTTCACAGGAAGGGCCGCAGCGGGTCAACAAGGGGATGCTGATCCGGGGCCATATGTATCCATTGACAGCAGTATTGGCGTGGTTGAAATTGATTCCGTATCCGTCTTTGCCGAGTTTGAATCGGCCCTGGAGATCGGGGATTTAACGACAATAATTGCCTACCGCCAAAGAAACGGTAATCGTTTCAATGAAGACCTGGATGCTTTCATTGGATTTCAGAGCATTGACCTGCGCGGAATTACAACAGATATCAGAATCGCCCAGACCGAGGATTTTGAACGCCTTGGTGGAGAAATCAGGTTGGCTTCAAAACAAGGGTCAGGTGTTTCATGGTTGATTGGTGCTGATTTTGGTGTCCACACAAGTGATGTTATGACAAGCAACTCAGGCACATCAGGTCTTGGCGGACTGGCAGCATTGGCGACGCGGCAAGATGCATTTGTAGAAAAACTGGCATCGGTTTCAGGTTTTGGACTGATTGAAATTGGTGTCGCGCAAGGAACGTCTTTGACCCTGGAGGCAAGGCTGCAAAATGACAGCAAGGATTTCGTATTTACACGAAACCAGTTGGGGGCAACCATTTTAGCGACCGGGGATATAGCGCAAAGTTCAACCCGGTTTTTACCAGCCGCCACACTAAGCTATGATGTAGGCGACGATCAGCTCGTGTATCTGCGCGCTGCAAGCGGTTATAGACCCGGCGGGTTTAATACCGGGCTAGACGCTGTTAACGCACAGTTTATTCCCTACTTGCCAGAAACAGCATATTCGGCAGAAGCTGGTTGGAAGGGTATTTTTGGAAATGGTATTCGGTTCGGTTTTTCAGGTTTTTACGTGAACACAAATGACGTGCAAGCCGTCTCTACCTTGTCCACTGTCACCACGACAACCGCCCTGCAAAATGTAGGCAACACAAATATTTATGGTTTTGAGGCCGAGCTATCGGGTAGCTTTGCGCTTGGGCCAGGTCGGTTGCGTTGGGGGTTCAATGCCGCCACAACCAATGGTAATTTCTCGGACGGATCTGTAATCACCACGGCAGGGGCCGGCAATGTTATCGATGTCGTTGATTTGTCAGGCGTTAGAGTTAACCGCACACGTGATTATGTGATTGCCGCAAATGGTTTCTATGCCGCTCCCTTAACGTCTTCTTTGAGGTGGTTCGCGGGTGGGGGTATACAAACCGAAGGCGGCGGCTTTGAAAATGCGTCCGGCGGATCAACCTCTGCAACAGGCCGCGAGCTTGATAATTATTTGCTCATAGATGCCCGTGTTGGTGTCTCTGGCGATAATTGGCGGTTAAGCGCATTTGCAAAAAATATTACGGAAGAACTTTACCGTGTACAAACCATAGGCGGAAACGGATTTTTTAACACACCACAACAATTTGGTGTAGAGCTCAGGGTGAATTTTGGAGAATAGTCGTTCGTCGCCCGTAAAGCCGGGGGTGTTTTGGATGGATATGTGAACCGGATATATTTGGTGGTGTGTCAGATTGGCTCATGCTGAAATCACAGTACCCGACGCCTGAGAAAAGAACAATTGTATTTATATTTTTTAGGGAATGGTTTGTCCGTCAATATTCGGTGATGCTCATTGATGGCATTTCAATATCAACACAGGTGATCAGAAAAGTAGTTGCGAAATACAGGCCCAATCCGGCAGATGTTGACGATCTTACGCAAGACGGTTTTCTAGCCGGTTTTGCAGCTGAACTTCGTGGTGATATTCATGAACCAGAACAGCTGCTTTTTAGGATTGCTAAAAATTTGACAATCAATGAAGTCGTACTAAAAGTGAATACAACTTCTCAATCTATTGAGGATTCGTCAATCTGGTCTGTCTACAAGGACAAGAGTTTGATTTTAGCAGAGGGTGCGCTGGATGCGCGTCAACGTCTAGAGCAACGAAACCTAATACAGAAATGTGTAGTTCGATCAGTTGTCCGAATGTATTGAACCCCGTAATTTTTGGAGCAATTATACCTCGTCCTTGATCGGAACGGCGGTCAGCTTCAAACGACCAAGACAGCGCATCAGATTATTTGAAAAGGTCTTTGACGCGTACTGTCCCTTACGTCTAATCTGGACGCGGTAATTACCTGATTTGAGTTTTACTATCGTTGCTATATCGTGCGCAATTTGTGTGCAGTACTACAGAGAATCGGGGTGATTTCCAGCAAATTTGAGTGCACACGTTTCCTTTTTAATTGTTTGTATTATAAAGAAAAACTATGATAAATCAAGGGTTTACATTCGCCGTTGCACCCATGATGGATTGGACGGACCGGCATTGTCGTGGGTTTCACCGTATGTTGTCGGGGCGAGCTTTATTGTATTCCGAGATGGTGGTGGCGGATGCTGTACTTCACGGGAACCGGGATTATTTACTTGGTTTTAATGGGGCCGAGCATCCGGTGGCTTTACAAATCGGCGGGTCTGACCCAGGCAAGCTGGCTGAGGCTACGCGCATCGGGGCGGACTACGGCTACGGGGAGGTTAATCTGAATGTTGGATGTCCATCGGACCGGGTGCAATCGGGGCGGTTCGGAGCGTGTTTAATGGCGGAGCCTGAATTGGTGGCAGAATGTTTTATTGCCATGCAAGAGGCAGTGGACATTCCGGTTACCATCAAATGCCGTATCGGGATTGACCAGCAAGATCCGGCTGAAGCCTTGCCTTTATTTTTAAATACTGTGGGCGAAGCCGGGTGCAAACGCTTTATTGTCCATGCCCGCAAGGCATGGCTAAAAGGTCTAAGCCCGAAGGAAAACCGCAGTGTGCCAAGCCTGGACTATGATTTGGTGCGGGCTATGAAAGCCGAGTTTCCGGATTTGACAATAATTTTGAACGGAGGCTTGCAAACCCTTGAGCAAGGACAAGCTGAGCTTGGTGAACTTGACGGGCTTATGTATGGCCGCGCCGCCTATCATAATCCGTGGATTTTAAGCCAGGTGGACGAGATGTTTTTCGGGGACGCGCCCAACACCAAAACCCGAGAAGATATTGTTCATGAATTGATTGAATATGCGCAAGCTACCCAAGATACAGACCCGACGGTCAAAGCTTTGAGCCGCCATATTATGGGCTTGTATCACGGCGAAAAAGGAGCGCGTTTATGGCGGCGCAGCCTGAGTGATGGTGACAGATCGCTAACACCTGCTCGCCGGATTTCGGCGGCATTTGATACCGTGCGCCGCGCCAGGGAACGGGCCTATGAAAGGTAAAGTATAATGGATGGACAAATCATAAGTCTTGTGCTGGCGCTCATTGCGGTTGGCGCGTTGGCAGGATTTAGTGCGGGGCTGTTCGGCGTTGGCGGCGGTATGATTATTGTGCCAGCTTTGTATTACACATTTAATATATTAGGCTATCCTGTTGAAATTATTATGCATATGGCGGTGGCGACATCGCTCGCCGTTATCATTGTCAACTCATTTCGCTCCGCGTCCGGGCATAATAAACACGGGGCTGTGGACTGGCAGATGATCTGGCCAAAGCCTTTTCCCAAAAGCCTTCTGACAAGTTGGGGGGTGTGGATTGGTCTTGGGTCATTATTTGCAGCTGCAATTTTGGCGAAATATATATCTGGCAGTATGCTGACACTAATTTTTGGCGTCGCGGCTAGCCTAATCGCTTTGCAGCTTATCTTTGGACGCCCTGGCTGGCGGTTGGCGCAAAAAGTGCCCGTGAATGGGGCTACTCCGCCTTTAGGGTTTGTTTTGGGGGCTTTGTCTACGCTTATGGGGATCGGGTTTGGCTCATTTGGTGTGACATTTATGATCTTGTGCGGCAAGCGCGTTCACAATGCCATTGGCACGGCGGCGGCGCTGGGGATTTTTATCGCCGTCCCGGCGACGCTCGGCTTTATCATAAGCGGGCAGGGGGTGGTCGGACGACCTTCCTGGTCCATAGGTTATGTCAATCTATTGGGGTTTGCGCTGATAGCCTTGGTCAGCTTTGTTTTTGTCCCGCTGGGTGTGCGCACGGCCCATCGCCTGCCGCAAAACAAATTGCGCACGGTGTTTGGTATCTTGTTGTTACTGGTGGCGCTCAACATGTTGCGCAAAGTTTTATTGGCGTAAAATCAGTAAACTTTTGCTGGCTTCTACCTTTTGCAACTCGCCCAGATAACTCATGCCCAAAAGTGATTGAGGCAAACCTTCGCGGATGACAACGGCGCGGACATTGCGCACCATAACATTGCCCACAGCAACTAGGTCAAGTTCAATAGGGGCAGCCATAATCCGGCCTGCCGCCGTGTCAATAGGCGCAGTATAATTCAGGGTTTGCAGGCTAAAACCGGCCTTTTGCGCGTCGAGGGGGGTTAGGGCCACCACACTGGCGCCCGTATCGACCAAAAACCGGACACTGCCGGAATTGACCCGCGCTTCGACCCAAAAATGGCCATCAGGCGCTTTGTTAATTGAGGTGGAGGAGCCATTTATGACCATTGCATTCGTTTCGAGCCTGTCAGTCGGGTGTGTTTGTTGCAACCGGTTAGCGCGGGCTTCGACAATATCACGAGGGTGAAGGCCTATAAATTCATAAATGAGTTCGCGCTGGGTCAATGCAAAAAAACCGCCCACGATGACAATACTGACCAAAGCGGCATCACGTATCAATTTAGAGCCCATTTTGCTCTCCCTGTTGGATATATGTTGAGCAAACTAGGTAAATCAGGTTACGGCTTTATGAAAATTTGCCCGATAGTCATTATATCCAGATTATTATGTTGATTGATGGGGTGGGAAAAGCTTACAAATGTTAAAAACATGACGAAAAAAACAACACATCCTTTTGACGACATCAGAAAGCTGGCCCAGGGCCTGCCGACGGGTGATGTAGGCATGGGTGTGCGGGTCGCGGGCAAATTACGGCAAAGTTTGGGCGGGCTGCAGCCTTTGGGACATTTAAGCGAAGCCGTGGCATGGCTGGCACGCTGGCAAGCTACCCACACCCCATCTATTCATAAACCCTTGGTCAGTGTCTTCATTGGCAGCCACCAAGTGGCTGCACATACGATTGGTACAGATGTTGTTGAGGGCGGCAAAGCACGCATGGCGTCCATGGCCAAGGGCAGTGCCGGGGTGCGCGGGATTGCAGGTTCTGTCTCGGCGTTTTTTAAAGTTTTCGACATGGGTATTGAAGCGCCTGCTGCGGATATGTGCCAAGAACCGTCCCTGTCCGAACGTGATTGTGCTGGTGCTATTGCTTACGGTATGGAAGTGGTGGCTGAGGATTGCGATATTATTGTGCTGGGCAATGCCGGTTTTGGCAGTGCCACGGCGGCGGCGGGCATAGCACGAGGGCTTTACGGCGGAGCGGCCGGGTATTGGGCTGGCGGCGAAGGTGAGACGGCGACACGGCGCATCAAAGCCGTTGAGGCTGCAACTATAATCCACAAGGAGATATTGGGCGATCCTTTGGAAATATTGCGTTGTTTTGGCGGTCGCGATATTGCCGGCATGGTCGGCGCCATATTGGCGGCCCGACACCAGAAAATCCCGGTTTTACTCGATGGTTATACCGTATGCGCCGCAGCGGCGATTGTGCATGCTCTTAATCCGGTCGGGCTGGATCATTGTATGGCGGCCCATAAAACAACCGAGCCAGCCCACGGGGCATTGCTGGAACGGATTGAAAAAAAACCTCTACTTGATTATGGCCTCGGCATTGGCGACGGCAGTGGGGCAGCCTTGACCATTGGTGTATTAAGAGCGGCGGCGGCTGGTCATAAAGAGCTATAATTTGGCGTTAAGTCTTAAATGGGATTATTTTTCAATTTTATCCCCTTAAGCACACGTGGATTGCCAACTTTCCTGATTTTCACAATTTAATTGCCCCGTTTTGCGCATAATGTGCGCAACATATCCCAACGGGATTCTCGCACTTTAAGGACAGTAAGGCGTTAAAACATGGCCATTTTCGAACATCTGTCTTTTGACGCTCATGAAAGCGTCCACAGTTTTTACGACGAGGAAACAGGCCTAAGAGCGTTTATCGCCGTGCATTCGACCCATTTGGGGCCGTCGGCAGGCGGGACACGGTTTTGGAGCTATGCCAATTCGGATGACGCGCTTAGAGACGTTTTGCGCTTGTCGCGAGGCATGAGTTATAAAAACGCTATGGCGGGCCTTAATTTGGGCGGCGGTAAAGCCGTGGTTATGAAGCCTGAGAGGGATTATGACCGCACAGCCTTGTTCACCAAATTCGGTGCATATATTAACGAGGTCGGCGGCTCTTATTACACCGCCGAGGATGTGGGCATGTCCCCGGACGATATGCGCACCATTCGCACCCAGACCAAATATGTGGCGGGGCTTGACGAAGGGGATGCGGCGTCAGGTGATCCGTCTCCGGTAACGGCGGACGGTGTATTTCGGTGTATCAAACTAGCCGCCGACAAGCGCGGGCTGGCCCTCAAGGGTATGCGTGTGGCCGTGCAAGGGCTTGGTCATGTGGGCTTTACGGTGTGTAAATTGTTACATGCGGCGGGGGTTGAATTGGTAGTAACGGATGTAAATACGGACGCGCTCAAAAAAGCCTGCTCGGAGTTTGACGCAAAGGCAGTCGCGCCGGACGACATTTACAATCAGGACGTAGAAATATTTTCGCCTTGCGCCCTGGGGGCAATCCTCAACCCGGACACCATAGATCAACTGCAAGCCAAAATCATCGCCGGAGCCGCTAATAACCAGCTTAGTGTACCGGGTATGGGCCAAGCCCTACAAGACAAAGGTATTTTGTATTGCCCGGACTATGTGGTCAATGCAGGCGGTATTATCAACATCGCCGGAGAGATCGAAGGTAATTACAGCCCCCAGTGGGTTGAAGAAAAACTACAAGGCGTGGAAAAAACTCTAAACGACATCATAGACCAGGCCGCCAGGACAGGCCGAACAACAGACACTATTGCCGACGAAATGGCGCGCGCCCGCATTGGGCGATAAGATATAAAAGTTTCGGGGTATCCGCTCATACATCACTCGGTTTTTGGTGAGAGGGTGATGCTATCCAGGTCTTGCGCAGGATATGGCCTGATGAATTTCCAGCCCGGCCATCATTTTTTGGTAGGCGGGTTCGCTGAGCAAGAGGCGCAAATCAGTTTTATCTTGCACCAATTGCTTGAAATCCGGGATGGTTTTTGGATCGTTCAAATCGCGCTCGTTTTCGTCTGACCATTCAAGAATATCGTCGTATTGGCTAATGTCCTGAGCGCGCAGGGCATAATACAGCATGAGATCACCCAGGGCGGGCGCGCCACAGCCTTCGCGCATGGTCATGGTGCGTCTCATGTCACCGTGAGCACTCGTCATGATGCATTTAAAGCAATTGGCTTTGTCCGTAGGTTCAGTGTGTAAACTAACGCCTGTGTCCTGGATAGCGGTGTCAATAAAATCGCTCATGGCAAAAGTTTACCACAAAACGCCTTATTTAACAACCAAATGATAGACGGTTTCATTTGCTTCAATATCGCGGAAATCTGTTAGGCAAGTGGTTTTTAGCATTTGTATTTGGCACCAGTGGGCGAAATGGGTCTGAACGGCTGGTTGCGGTATGCTAAAGGGCGGGCCGTCCATCTCCGACGGGTCATATTCCAGAGTAATGAGCAATATTTGTGTGGCTGATGGGAGAATGCTTTTGAGGTGTGCCACATATTTTTCTTGCATAGGGGGCGGCAAGGCGATCAATGCGGCGCGGTCATAGACGGCTTTTACATTTTTCGTTTCGGCTTTGGTCAGGTCGAAAATATCGCCGACCAAAATCGTGAAACCCTGACCTGAAAAGCTTTGAAATTTACCGCATTTGGTAATTTCGTATGTAATTTCGTTTTCGGTGAAAAAATCTTTGGCGGCAATGTCGCTCAACTCCACACCTAATATTTCGTGGCCCTGTTGGCGTAACCATAGCATGTCGAGACTTTTGCCGCACAACGGCACCAGAACTTGGCAAGTCTCGTCAATATCCAGCTTGGGCCAGTATTTCAGTAATGAAGCATTGGTGTCCTCAAGGTGAAAACCAAGCTCGCCTGATTGCCATTTATTGTGCCAAAATTGTTTATCTTCCATAATTGGCTTCCATGTATATTTCTTTATATTGTTTTAGAATTAACGCCCAAACAGGCTGGCGAAAAATCCCGGTGCTTTTGTGGCGGATTTGTGGATTGCTTTTTTGTAGATTGACTTTTTGTAAATTGTTTGGGCGCGCATACCCGTGCGGCAAAATGCCAGCACAGGGCCAGAACTTCGCTCCATGGCCGCTTTAAACTGCGCCTGGTCATCTGGTGTGAATCGGCCCGGTTTAAACGGAATATGGTGATAAGCCAGGCCCGCCTGCTTTGCGGCCTTTGCAATAGCTTTCGACAATGGCTGGGCCGCATCTTCACCGTCCGGGCGGTTGTTGATGATGGTTTTATAGCCCGCGTTCGCAAGTTTTTCTACGTCCTCAAAGGCGATTTGCGGCGCGACAGAAAACCCGTCTGCGATTTTCGTGATTTGCATTGTCTACTGCCTATAGTGCGTTGAGCGGGATTTTAAGATATGTCGTGCCGTTATCTTCGGCAGGCGGAAATTCCCCGGCCCGCATATTGACCTGCACCGAGGGCAGGATCAGTTTTGGCATGTCCAGGCCCGCATCGCGCTCGGTGCGCATTTTGACAAAGCTGTCCATGTCCGTGCCCGCGCCCACATGCTTGTTGGTGCGCTTCTCTTCGCCGATTGTAGTCTCCCAGACATATTCATCGCGTCCAGGGGCTTTGTAATCATGGCACAAAAACACGCGGGTTTCGTCCGGCAGGGCGAACAATTTCTGGATGGAATTATAAAGCGTCTCGGCGCTGCCACCGGGAAAATCGCACCGGGCAGTGCCGTAATCCGGCATAAACAGCGTATCGCCAACAAACACCGCGTCCCCGATTAGCCAGGACATACAAGCGGGGGTGTGGCCCGGCGTATGTATGGCGGTGACGACAATGTCGCCGAGGCTGAACTTTTGTCCGTCCTTTACCAGGACATCAAATTGGCTGCCATCTGTGGCAAATTCGTCTTCTGCGTTGAATACCTCGCCGAACACTTTTTGCACGGCGTCAATATGGGTGCCAATAACGGTCTGTCCGCCCAGTTTTTCTTTCAAATAAGGGGCCGATGACAAATGGTCGGCATGGGCATGGGTTTCGACAATATATTTGGTTTTAAGATCGTTCGCCTCAATAAACCCGATAAGCTGATCTGCCGACGCCGTATTTGTGCGCCCTGAAGCTTCGCAATAATCCAGCACCGGATCCAGAATAATCGCTTCTTTGCTCGCTTGGTCATAAGCAATATGGGTGATGGTGTTTGTGGCGGGGTCAAAAAAAGATTTTACAATAGGGTTTGTCATTTTATCCTCTTACATTGGGCATTGTTTTATATTAACAATGCATTATATTAGCAATGTCTTATATACACAGATAGGCGCATGTTGCGTAAGTTCAAGACCGGGCTTGTGTTTTTCGAAATTGTACTAAATTTATAGGTGGATATACAGGATTTAATGCATAAATATAGATCATGAGTGATTTTTTAACACAATATGAAGCGGTGATCCGCCTTGCTATGTTTGTCGGGGTATTTGCACTTATGGGGGCGCTGGAGGCTTTATTTCCGCGCAAACCCCGCACCCAGCCGCGCCTGAAACGCTGGGCCACCAACCTTGGTATTGTGGTCACATATTCTGTGTTTGTGCGGATTTTATTTCCGGTCGCGGCACTGGGCGCGGCTTTGTACGCATCATCGAGAGGCTGGGGCTTGCTGAACCTGCTGGATATGCCCTTGTGGGCCAATTTGGTCATTTCCGTCATTTTGCTGGATTTTGCCGTATATTGGCAGCATGTAGCCTCCCACAAAGTTCCGTTGATCTGGGTGTTTCACAAAATGCACCATGCCGACCGGGATATAGATGTCAGTACCGGAGCGCGCTTCCATCCTGTCGAAATTGCCGCTTCCATGCTCTATAAAATGTTGGTCATTCTGTTGGTCGGCCCGGCGGTGGTGGCCGTATTTGTGTTCGAGCTGATCCTGAGCGCGTCGGCCATGTTCAACCATGCCAATGTCAAATTGCCGTCATGGCTGGACAAGGCCGTGCGGATTTTGTTCGTAACACCGGACATGCACCGCGTTCACCATAGCGTGATCCACAAAGAGACCGATAGCAATTACGGTTTTTTTCTGGCAATATGGGATAGAATGTTCGGCACATATATTGACCAGCCCAAGGGTGGGCACGAGGGCGTTACCATTGGGCTGACCCCGCACCAGAACAACAAGCCGTCAAATATTTTTTGGTGTTTGTGGCTGCCATTTATGAAAAAATATTGGAGATGATTATGTTTAGAAATTTATTCGTAGTTTTTGCTGTCGGCCTTTTGGCTTCCTGCTCACAGGGCGAAACCGGTGCCCAATCTGCACTGCAAGAGCCCACACAGCAAGATGTGAGAGAACAACAAGAAACGCAAATAACGAATGTGAGCGCCACAGAGGCGGCGGCTTTGCTTAAAGCGCGTCCGGATATTGTGGTGCTTGATGTGCGCACACCGGGAGAATTTGCCGCCGGGCATATTGAGGGTGCGCTCAATTTTGATATAAAAAGCGCAGATTTTGCTGCGCAGATCAGCACATTGGATACGTCCAAAACCTATCTCGTCCATTGCCGTTCCGGTGCGCGTTCAACCCGTTCCCTTGCCGTGTTCAAGCAAATGGGCTTTACAAACATCCTCCACATGAACGGCGGTATTATTGATTGGAACAATTCCGGCCTGCCGACAGTGAAATAATTATGCGGGCGCTTGAGTGCGCTCGCATATACCCTATATGTGGGGTCTGTTATGACCATTACCCATGTAAATGCGCCCCAAGCCTTTAAGCTGCTGGAAGACTGCCCTGAAACGGGAGTGCTGGATTTGCGCACGGGCGAAGAGTTTGAGATGTTCTATATCAAGGGCGCGGTCAATCTCGATTGCCAGAGCGCGTTCTTTGAGCGCCGGATAAAAAACTTGAACCGCAACGCTCCTTATTTAATCCATTGTCATTCCGGAGGCCGCAGCACAAAAGCATTGGAACATTTCAAAGCCCTTCGCTTTACCAATATCACCCATATGGACGGCGGGCTACGGGCCTGGATGCACGCCGATCTTCCTCTCATCAGCAATTGGTCGATTTAGCGGTCGCAATTGCGTCCACGACGACATAAAAACACTTGGCCTGACGGTTATTTCGACTATGTTGGCTTTCCAGTAGATTCTGTGCCGTGCGGACGGTACGATGTAAGAGTATAGGTTTGATATGAAATTTTCAATGGAACGGGCGGCGCTTTTAGAGGCTTTGGGGCATGTACAAAATGTGGTGGAACGCCGTAACACCATCCCGATTTTGTCCAATGTATTAATGTCGGCTGAAAACGGCACCATTAATTTTGTTGCCACTGATTTAGACATCGAGATTTCCGAAAGCACCAATGGGGATGTTGCCATTGCCGGAGATATAACGGCACCGGCCCACACACTTTACGACATTGCCCGCAAATTACCCGACGGGGCGGAAGTTTCCTTGAGTATTGGATCTGATGGTCGCTTGGAAGTGGACGCTGGACGTTCGCATTTCGTCCTGCCTTTATTGCCAGCGGGGGATTTCCCGAAAATGACAGCCGATGATTTCACCCATAATTTTGCCTTGGGTGCCGCTGAATTGGCGCGCTTGCTTGACAAAACCAAATTTGCTATTTCCACCGAAGAAACCCGCTATTATCTCAATGGCATTTATTTTCACGCAATAGATGGCAAATTACGCTGCGTAGCCACGGACGGGCACAGGCTGGCCTTGTGCGAAATGGCAGCGCCTGACGGATCCGATGGTCTTCCGGGCGTCATCATTCCGCGCAAGACCATTGCCGAATTGCGCCGTCTTATTGACGGCCTGTCCGAAACCATTGAAATTTCAGTATCCGAAGCCAAAATCCGCTTCAAAGTCGGTTCCGCCGTGCTGACCTCCAAGCTTATTGACGGCACGTTTCCGGACTATGACCGGGTTATTCCCAAGGGCGGCGACAAGCAATTGGTCATTGACAACAGCGTTTTTGCCAGTGCGGTGGACCGGGTCTCGACCATTTCTGCTGAAAAATCCCGGAGCATTAAACTGACACTTGAGGGTGATAATCTCACCCTTGCGGTCAACAATCCCGAGCACGGTAACGCACACGAGGATTTGATGGTTGATTACGGCGCGGAAAGCCTGGAAATTGGTTTTAACGCCAAATATTTGCTGGATGTGACCACGCAAATCGAAGCCCGTGATGTACATTTCTCATTGTCCGACCCGGCTTCTCCGGCCTTGGTTAAAGACCCTGAAGACGACGGCGCATTGTTCGTGCTGATGCCGCTTCGGGTGTAGATGGGTACGCACGAATTTATCAAAACACTGCTCTTGAGCGATTTTCGTTCTTACACCGCCTTGGATATTACCTTTGATGGTCGCCCGGTGGTACTTTACGGCGAAAATGGAGCCGGTAAAACCAATCTTTTGGAAGCTATATCCTTGCTGTCGCCGGGACGAGGTTTGCGTCGGGCCAAGCTGATAGATTTGGCGCGGTGTACAGAGGGTATAGTGTGCGGTACGTGGGCGGTCGCCGCCAAATTGGGTGGCAGTACTGTCAATATCGGGACTGGCGGTGTCGAAGATGCGCCCAATCGCCGCAAAATGCGTATGGACGGCAAGCCAGCCAGTGGCCCGGATTTGGCACGGCATTTGAGCATAAACTGGCTCACTCCCGCCCAAGACAGATTATTTGCCGGCCCAGCCTCGGATCGGCGCAAGTTTTTTGACCGTTTATGTTTGGTGCATGCACCCAAACATGGCCGCGCGTCACTGACATATGATAGATCAAGAGCCGAGCGGGGCCGCTTGTTTGCGGACGGTATTGATGATGATTATTGGTTTGATGCGCTGGAAGCCGACATGGCGGAAAGCGGCGCAAAAATCGCCAAAGCCCGCTGGCAAGTACTGGAAATGTTGCGCACGGAAATAGATAACCGAACAGAAGGCAGCTTTCCCCAGGCTGATCTGGCTTTGGAGGGCGAGGCTGAAGCGCTCTACGCCGCCGGAGCGGACGAATATGATGTAACGGAATATATCAAAGCGGCTTTGGCTAAAGACCGCGCCCTTGACGCTAGAGCCGGGCGCACTTTACGCGGTGTGCATAAATCCGATCTTCTCGTTACCCACCGCGCCAAAGCCGTTCAAGCCGCCTTGTGTTCAACCGGGGAGCAAAAGGCATTATTGATTGGTTTGGTGCTGGCCCACGCCCGCACCCAGGCCGATAAACCGCCGCTCTTATTGCTGGACGAGGTCGCCGCCCATCTGGACGAACACCGCCGCGCCGCCCTGATCGAAGAACTGTTAGAGTTAAACACCCAGGTTTTCCTAACCGGAACAGACGCAGACCTGTTCAAAGCCTTCGCAGGCAGGGCGCAGGTGTTCGAGGTCAAGGACGGTAAAATACACTTGCAAGCCGGTTGACGCTGGTACAGAGGAGTGCGTAGCATACCTCATAAAAATTTCCTAAAAGCCCCGGAAGTAAAACTGTCCCGCCCCCGCCACAAAAAAGAAGTCGTAAAAAGAAGTAATTCGGTTACTGTCACCGTGATTTAGGACAATTCTTATGGAAGACGCTTTGTAAAATGAAAAATATGTCAGCTCAATCAGCTAAACTCTCACTAATAGGTTCTGTATCTCTGGGCACGGGCGTCATGATTGGCGCAGGGATTTTCGTGTTAATGGGACAGATCGCAGAGTTAGTCGGCGGCTTGTTTCCATTGGCATTTATAGCGGGAGCTTTGGTGTCTGGGATTAGCGCCTATTCTTATGTGAAATTCTCCAATGCTTATCCATCTTCGGGTGGGGTGGCAAAGTTCCTTCGTAAATCCTACGGGCCTGGTACGGCTACGGGTACGTTCGCATTGTTGATGTATGCCTCAATGGTGATTTCCGAAAGCCTTGTCGCGCGCACCTTCGGTACATATACTCTGCGGCTGTTTGACATCGCAAGCACATCAATATTGGTTCCCATTCTCGCGGTTGCCCTGATCGGTGTTGCATATATTGTCAATGTTTCTGGCAATAAGGTGATCGAGGCCACGGCTAATACCACCGCGGTTATCAAGATTGCAGGCCTTGTTATTCTGGCGGTTGCCGGTTTGTCTACAGGGGTGCTGCCAAGTTTTGAGGCCGCAACACAAACTAGCCAGTCTACCGGAATTGGCGGCTTCATTGCTGCACTCGCCCTATCCATTCTTGCTTATAAAGGGTTTACGACAATCACCAATCAAGGCGGAGATATTGTAAACCCAAACCGTAATGTTGGCCGTTCGATTATAATATCACTGGTTATTTGTACGGTGATTTATTCAGCCCTCGCACTGGCGGTCGCGGGCAACCTTACCACAGCAGAAATTATTGCGGCCAAAGACTACGCCCTCGCTAAAGCCGCCCAGCCCGTATTCGGTAGCATGGGTCTTTGGTTCACAGTGCTGATTGCAATCGTCGCAACGGTTTCAGGTGTATTCGCCAGCGTGTTTTCCGCGTCGCGACTACTCGGTATGCTCAGTCAGATGAAGCAGGTTCCACAGATGGGGATGCGGTTTAGAAATCCATCGCTAATTTTTACTGTATTATTAGCGATCACTCTGACTATTTTATTTGATCTTACACGAATTGCAGCGATCGGCGCCATTTTTTATCTAGTGATGGACATTGCGGTGCATTGGGGGCTGGTACGACATTTGCGTGGAACGCTTTCCTTTAATCCGGTCGTTCCCATAATTGCTATTATTTTAGATACTGTGATCCTCGTGGCATTCGTTCTATTCAAATACCAAAGTGATCCATTGGTCCCGATTGCAGCAGCCGTCGGAATTGTGATTGTGGTCTTAGCAGAACGATTGTTCATGAAATCACATACTAAAAGTGACGGTCAGATGGATATGGACATCGAGATGTAGCCATTTTATCTAGCGTCATCAGGAATACGGTTAAATACGGTGACAGCAACCAAATTGTTTGCTTTGTGTTAGGCTTTGAAAAAGAAGTAATTCGGTTACTGTCAACGTAATCGTAATCCCACCGTAACCCACCTCGCTCTTGTCTGTCTCCGTTCACCCCGGCGTAGGCTGGGGATGCAGGTATACATGACCGTATTTTTCGGTATATCCCCGATAGTTCGGCAATAGACCCCTGTATGCACAGGGGTGCACAAGAGGCAGGCTGCGCTCAGCGAGGTGGGGGTGTTATATTTTGGTGTCCGGCCAAACCCGAAATCTGACAAATCTAGCAAAGTATAGGGAGTATATAGCAGTATATTGGAACTTGCTATCTATGCATATATTTCTTAATCCACGGCTATTGCGGAGTTGATTACATAACATGACAAATTTTACATCCATTTCGGGCCATAATATCTCGGGTCTGGGCCAAATCTCTGAGCAGTATGATGCTGCGCTTGTGGATATTTGGGGGGTTATTCATAATGGGCGCGATGCGTTCCCCGAAGCTATTGAAGCCTTGCAACGTTTTCGCCAGGAGCGCGGGCCTGTGGTTTTGATTTCCAATTCTCCGCGCCCCAGTATTGCCATTCCGGCTCAGTTTGACGAAGTTGGAGTGCCCCATAATATTTATGATGCTATTGTCACCTCCGGCGATGCCACCATAGACGAGTTGGCGCGGCGTGCGCCGGGGCCAGCTTTAAAGCTTGGGCCTAAGCGCGATGACCGTTTGTATGAAAACCTGGCTCTAAATTTCGTTGAGTTGAAAGACGCCGCTTTCATCACCTGTACCGGGCTGTTGGACGACGAAAACGAGACGCCGGACGATTATACGGATTTACTTGGCGAAGCCCGCGAGCTAAACCTGCCTCTGGTTTGCGCCAACCCGGATATCAAGGTCAAAAGGGGCGACAAAATGATTTATTGCGGCGGGGCATTAGCACAATATTATGAGGACATGGGCGGTGAGGTGATTTATGCGGGCAAGCCTCATGACGCTATCTACAGGCTGTCGCGCACATGGCTGGCAGAGCTGGCCGGATATGATATTGACCGCTCAAAAGTGCTGGCCATTGGCGATAATATCCAGACCGATTTGCTCGGCGCCCAACTGCAAAACTATGATGCTTTATTTGTGGCCGACGGGCTGGATGCGGGCAATGCGGACGCAGTTGCAAATTTACTTGAAAAACACGATATTTATGTCAAATACATGCTTTCGTCTCTAATTTGGTAGAGTGTGTAAGGAGATTATTATGGTTCATAAACGTGGGTATTATCTGGACGAAATATCGGTTGGCATGTTTGGTGAAACCAAATTGGCAGTTACGGGTGCGCGTATTGACGCATTTGCCGAGCTTTCGGGCGACTATAATCCTGTGCATATGGACGAGGAATTTGCCAAGACCACCATGTTCGGACGGCGCATTGCCCACGGAGCTTTGTCGGCGTCGTTGATCTCCGCCATTTTGGGCAATGATCTGCCGGGGCCGGGGGCTATATTTGTCGAGCTAAATTTACGCTTTCGCCGCCCGGCTTTTATTGACGACGAAATCACGGCCCGCGCCGAAGTGGCCGAGATCAATGAGCGCACGGGCCGCATTAAAATGAAGGTATCATGTAGCGTGGGCGGCAAGCAAATCATACGCGGTAATGCCGGGGTTATTGTGCCCAAGCGACCGAAAGAAGATTAAGCCTGTCCCATGAAAATCATCGATAGCTATGCTGGTTTGGTCAAAGCCGACAAAGGTGCCGTTATCGCCTTGGGTAATTTTGATGGTTTGCACCGGGGCCACAAAGTCGTAATCGCCACTGCCGCTGAAATTGCGGCCAAAATTGCGAAGCAGGAAAACACACAACTGGCCGTAGCTTGCTTTCGCCCCCATCCCAGCCATTTTTTCGATCCCGATGTTACCCCGTTTCGTTTGATGAGTGCGCGCATTCGCGCACGTCTGTTGGGCGAAATGGGCGCAAAAACCGTCTACGAAATTCCTTTTGACAAAACCCTGACCCAAATGAGTGATGAAGAATTTGTCGAAATTGTCCTGCACCGGGGGCTTGGTGTGGCACATGTGGTGGTCGGAAAGGATTTTCATTACGGTCATAAGCGTTGCGGTAACTTTGACAGCCTCAAGAAACATTGCGCAGCCAGAGGTATCGGTGTTACGGGCGTTGCGGAGGTGAGTTTGCACCAAAGCTACGGCAAATACGGCTCTACCGAAATCAGACAGGCGCTGCGGGATGGGGACGTGTTTTTCGCCGCCCATATGTTATCGCGCCCGTGGATTGTGGACGGTGAAGTCATGCACGGCGATCATCTTGGCCGTACGCTCGGTTTTCCAACGGCTAATCTGTATTTTAATGACCGCTTGCGGCCCAAGGCCGGTATTTATGCGGCCGAGTGTAGGTTGGACGGTGAAGACAAATGGCGGCCCGGCGTTGCTTATGTGGGGTCGCGCCCAACTGTGGACGGTAAAGACCACAGGCTGGAAATGCACATTTTCGATTTTGACGCTGATATTTATGGCCGCATATTGGACGTGGCTTTTCGCAGCTATATCAGAGAAGACGTGAAATTCGACGGGCTGGATGCGCTGACCGCCCAGATGAAAAAAGACGCGGATGGTGCGCGGGCGATATTTGGGATGTTATGAGAGTGGTCTAACGCCCAAACCACTTGACATTCCCGCGTGGTCGTCCCAATTCGGGGCTAAAATTTTAGTGAGATTATTATGCATGCTTACCGCACCCATAACTGTAATGAACTGCGCAGTGATAATGTTGGAGAAACCGTCCGTTTATCGGGCTGGGTTCACCGTAAACGCGACCACGGTGGTCTGTTATTTATCGACCTGCGCGACCATTACGGCCTGACCCAATGTGTGGTCGAGCCAGAAAATAAACATTTTGCCGTGTTGGAACGCTTACGGGTTGAAAGTGTTATTACGGTGAGCGGTAAATTGGTTGACCGTTTGGCCGATGCTAAAAATAAAAACCTGCCTACAGGTGATGTAGAGCTGGTGGTTGAGGATTTAGAGGTTCAGTCCCGAGCCGAAGAATTGCCTTTGCCCGTGTTCGGAGAGCCGGATTATCCAGAGGACATTCGCTTGAAATACCGCTATCTTGATCTGCGCCGCCAAAAACTACACAACAATATCATCCTGCGCGGCCAGGTGATCAACTCTATTCGCACCCGCATGATCGCCCAGGGCTTCAACGAGTTTCAAACGCCAATCCTGACCGCTTCATCCCCGGAGGGTGCGCGGGATTTTCTGGTGCCGTCGCGACTTAATCCCGGCAAGTTTTATGCTTTGCCCCAAGCCCCGCAGCAATTTAAACAGCTCCTCATGGTGTCGGGTTTTGATAAATATTTCCAAATCGCCCCGTGCTTCCGCGATGAAGATGCCCGCGCCGACCGTTCTCCGGGCGAGTTTTACCAGCTTGATATGGAGATGAGTTTCGCTACCCAGGAAGATGTGTTCGCCGCCATAGAGCCTGTCATGGCTGGCGTGTTCGAAGAGTTCGCAGCCCATACAGGCAAATCTCGCGAGGTCACGTCCATACCGTTCCCGCGCATCCCTTACAAAGAAAGCATGCTGAAATACGGCAATGACAAACCGGATTTGCGTATCGCCATTGAGTGTTCGGATGTGTCCCAGTTCTTTATTGAAGAGGGTGTTGAATTTAAAGCCTTCCAGGGTATCGTCAAAGGCGGCGGTACGGTGCGGGCTATTCCTGCACCAAATACTCAAGACAAACCGCGTTCGTTTTTTGATAAAATGAACGGATGGGCCCAGCGCGAAATGCAAGCGCCGGGGCTTGGTTATATCCGCTTTGAGCAGGGTGAAAACGGTCTTGAGGGCAAAGGCCCCATCGCCAAGTTTTTCCCCGCAGATGTGTTGGTGCGCATGGCCGCCCACGCCGGGGTCGGGGACGGTGATGCGCTGTTCTTCGCGGCTGGCAAAGTGACGGACGCCGTCAAATTAACCGGTGCGGCCCGGGCCGAAATTGGCCGACAACTGGATATGATCGACGAGGGCGTGTTTAAGTTTTGCTGGATTGTTGATTTTCCCATGTTTGAATGGGATGAGGACAACAAGAAAATCGATTTCTCCCACAACCCGTTTTCCATGCCCCAAGGTGGCATGGAAGTGTTGCAAGCTGCAGATACAGACGAAAAGAAACTGGATATTCTCGCCTATCAATACGATATTGTTTGTAACGGTATCGAGTTGTCATCCGGCGCTATCCGTAATCACCGCCCGGATGTTATGTACAAAGCTTTCGAAATGGCGGGATATGACCAGGGCGCAGTGGACACGGAGTTTTCCGGCATGATCACGGCGTTTAAATACGGCGCTCCCCCCCACGGCGGAATTGCGCCGGGCATTGACCGGATTGTCATGTTGCTGGCCGGAGCCGAAAATATCCGCGAAGTGATTGTCTTCCCCATGAACGGTAGCGCCCAGGACTTGATGATGAATGCCCCAGCCGAAGTCCCCGCAAAAGCCTTGCGCGAATTGCATTTGCGTTTGGATTTGCCGAAGGATAACAAATAATTTATTCCAGAAGGTAGAACCTAATTACCTGAAGCCGTGCGGACTTTCTCCAGATGATCGTGGGCTTGGGACAGGCGGGCGCGGGTTGGGCTGCCTAGGGGTAAATCACGAATGGATTTATCAATAAGGTCAATGGCTTCTTCCAAATCGAGATTATGGTTTGAGGGTGGGCCGTTTCTATTTATTAGTGGACGGGTTCTGTTTGTAAAAATGCTGGCCTGACGGGGCAAGTGGGTAATATTTGGCGTTTGCGGTGTTTGTTGTACTTCAGTACGCAAACCAACATCTTGCGGACAGGTCTTCAATGTGTACCCAGCCGGTAAATGCGTATCTCCTGACCCGCAAGCTACGTCCAGTTGGCTTTGGGATAAACCTGTAATTTTATACATGCTGGCCCCGCTGAGATTGGCACCGGAAAAAACGGCATTTTCAACATTGGCATCGCCAAATTTTGTTGCAATGAATTGAGCGCCACTGAAATCCGCACCCGTAAAATCACTACGCCCCAAATTGGATTTATAAAAAATCGCGCCCGCAAACACCGCCCCCATTGCATCTGTGCTGATGAGCTTCGCCCGGCTGAAATCACTGCGAGAGAAGTCGCTACCGGTCAAATCAGCTTTACGCAAATCGGCTTGGGTGAAATTGGATGCAATCAAACTGGCTTCAGACAAGGTGGCGCCGCGAAGTTCCGCATTGTTGAGATTAACCGCAATGCCTGAAACACGCATCAAATAGGCTTTGTGGAATGAGGTGTTGTTCAGCTTGGATCGGTTGAGCTTGGCACCAGAAAGATTGGAGTGGGAAAAATCACTGCCGGAAAAATTGGCACCTTGCAAGGACAGGCCCCGTATGACCCGGCGCGACATATCGCATTTGGAGCATGATCCGGAAACATGCACACTGGTGCTGACGGGCGTGCTGACAGTCGTCTGGGCAAAGGCAGTATTTGCCCATAATACCCCGGGAGCAGAGAGGCAGATAACCACTCGCTTGATAAGCATTTGAATTTTCATAGCCGCTATATACATGCAAAACCGGGCCTTTGCGAGGGGTTTTGCATTAAAATACAGTTACTTTACAGACACTATGAACACCCGGTGGTAGACCCGCATGTATCGCATTTTTGGCACGTACCATTTCGAATGAGGGTGAAATGGGCACATGTGGGGCAGGCATCACCCGTATAGCCCTTAAACCGTGCCGCCTGGGCCGAAACGTTGCTTTTTGTAATGGTTGTGCTGGTTGGAATTGACGTCGTCGTTGCGCTGGTGACCTCCGTGCGCTCAAGCATTTCTACTTGCGTTTCCTGGTTCTCGGCTTCGGCTTCCACGTTCTCGTTTTCAGGGGCGGAACGGTGGAAGTGTACGATATTATCCGCATCACCGCCGCGCAAGAAGCCTTTGGAATAAGGTACGGCCTGAAGCTCTTGGGCTTGTTCTTCCAAATTAGTCAGGCCGCGCTCATTGTCGCCGCTACCAAGGGCGTCCGGCGTGATTGAATTTGGATCAACATGGGCCAAATCGTCCCAGCCGAGATAGGAAATGCCAAGCTCGCGGAAGATATAATCCAGGATGGAATTGGCAAATTTAATGGTGTCATTGCCTTTGACCGGGCCGGACGGCTCGAAGCGGGTAAAGATAAAGGCATCGACGAATTCCTCAAGCGGTACACCGTATTGCAGGCCAATGGAAATAGCGATAGCAAAATTGTTCATGACCGAACGAAACGCCGCGCCTTCTTTGTGCATGTCGATGAAAATCTCGCCCAAAGACCCGTCTTCAAATTCGCCCGTGTGTAGATAGACTTTGTGGCCACCGACGGAGGCTTTTTGGATGTAGCCCGTGCGCCTGTCCGGTAATCTGTGGCGCTCTACGGGTTTTTCCACCACGCGCTCTACGATTTTCTCGACGATTTTTTCTGCGCCCATACTGGCCTGGGCGGCGCTGGCCTGTTCTTTGGTTTCGTCGAGCGCATCCAGTGCCGCCTCGTCGAAAATGGCCGAGTTTAGGGGTTGTGACAGTTTTGAGCCGTCCCGGTACAAGGCAATGGCTTTTAAGCCCAGTTTCCAGGCGTCAGAATATACGGCGGCGCATTCGTCAATGGTTGCGGTGCTAGGCATGTTGACGGTTTTGGAAATTGCGCCGGAGATAAAGGGTTGTGCTGCGGCCATCATCAAAATATGCGCGTCAACGCTCAGAGACCTTGTGCCGATACGCCCGCACGGCATGGCGCAATCAAAGACGGGCAAATCGGTGGCTTTGAGGTGGGGCGCACCTTCCAAGGTCATGGCGCCAGAACAAAACACATTGGCTTTTTCAATGTCGTCACTGGAAAAACCTAGCAAGGGCAATAAATCCGTACCGCTAGCTTCCATCTGCTTGTCGGTGAGGCCAAGCTTGTCCTTGCAAAAATCGTCGCCGAGCGTCCATCTGTTAAAGACAAAACGGATATCAAAGGCGTCTTTAACGGCCGCTTCTACAATGGCAAGGCGCTCATCGTCAAACCCGAGCGCCCGTAAATCGTCCAAAGAAATGGCGGGAGAACCTGCCAGGGAGCCTGAACCAAGAGCGTAATTTTCAATCTCGGAAATTTGGCGTTTTGTATAATCAAGAGCTTTTAAGGCGCGCGGGACGGAGCGGTTGATAATTTTGAAATGTCCACCGCCGGCCAGTTTCTTAAACTTGACCAAAGCAAAGTCCGGCTCGATGCCGGTGGTGTCACAATCCATGATCAGGCCAATAGTGCCCGTCGGGGCGATCACCGAAACTTGTGCATTGCGGTAGCCATGTTTCTTGCCCAAAGCTTCGGCCTGTTTCCAACGTTTTACGGCCGCCTTCGTCAAGCCTGGGTAAGGGCAGTCAACATGGTTGAGGGGTGTCGGAATAACCTTGAGACCGTCATAATCCGTGCGGCCTTCGGCAGCACGGCGGTGGTTTTTAATTACTTTGAGCATGGGTTTTTTGTTGTTCTCAAACCCGGAAAACGCGCCCATATGTTTGGCGATTTCTGCGGAAGTTTCGTAAGCAACCGCACTGAGCAAGGCGGCAATAGCACCGGCGGTGGCCCGGCCTTGTTCGCTGTCATAGGCGATACCGCTGGCCATAAGAAGCCCGCCAATATTGGCGTAGCCAAGCCCGAGCGTGCGGTATTCATAGGATTTGCGGGCAATTTCCCTGGACGGGAATTGCGCCATCATCACCGAAATTTCCAATGTTAAAGTCCATAACCTGGAAGCATGTTCAAAGTCACTTACATTAAAATCTACACCTTTGCCTTTGAATTTTATAAGGTTTATGGACGCCAAATTACAAGCCGTATCATCCAGAAACATATATTCGGAACACGGATTTGAGCCGCGAATATTGCCGCTATTTGGACAGGTATGCCAATCATTGATGGTGTCGTGATACTGGATGCCCGGATCAGCACTTGACCAGCTTGCCTGGCCGATTTTGTGCCAGAGATCTCGTGCGCGCACGGATTTGGCCACGGCCCCGTCGGTGCGGCGGATCAGATCCCATGTGTCGTCGTTTTCTACGGCACGCAGAAAATCATCGCTGACGCGCACGGAATTATTGGCGTTTTGTCCAGCGACGGTGCGGTAAGCTTCACTGTCCCAGTCTGCGTCCAGGACGGGTACGTCGATTTTGTCAAAACCCTGGCGGGCCAGATGCAAAGTACGCTCAATGGCTCCGTCCGGCACGCCGGCGCGTTTGGCGGCGCGAATTTCGCGCTTGAGGGCCATGTTTTCTTTGGGGTTAAAGCAATCCTCGTCCGAACCAGAGCAATTGACACAAGCGTTGAGGATAGCATTTAAATGTATTTCGAGCGCTTTCGAGCCAGCCACAAGCGCGGCAACTTTCATCTCCTCACGGGATTTCCAGCCGATAAATTCTTCGATGTCCGGGTGGTCAATATCGACAATAACCATTTTTGCGGCGCGGCGCGTGGTACCGCCTGATTTAATGGCACCAGCGGATGCGTCCCCGACCTTGAGGAAACTAAGCAGTCCGGACGAAGTGCCGCCGCCCGATAAAGGCTCGCCCGCCCCGCGAATGGAAGAAAAGTTGGAACCCGTGCCAGAGCCGTATTTAAACAGGCGCGCTTCACGTGTCCATAAATCCATAATGCCGCCGTCCGACACCAAACCGTCGTCCACCGCTTGAATGAAACAGGCATGGGGTTGGGGGCGTTCATAGGCATTATTGGATTTTTTCAATTTCCCCGTTTTGTAGTCCACATAATAATGGCCTTGTCCGCTTCCGGTCAGACCGTAAGCCCAATGTAGCCCGGTGTTGAACCATTGGGGAGAATTGGGCGCAGCCATTTGCGCGGCCAGCATATAGCGCATTTCGTCGAAATAGGCACGGGCGTCGTCTTCCCCATCGAAGTAGCCCCCCTTCCAGCCCCAATATGTCCAGCACCCGACCATGCGGTCAAATACGGCGCGGGCATCATGTTCACCGACCGTGCGCTCGGCTTTTGGCAGTTTTTTCAGGGCCGTTTTATCCGCTTCATGCCGCCATAGCCATTGAGGTACATCATTCTCCTTAACCGGCTGGAGCCGCGCCGGAATACCCGCTTTACGGAAATATTTTTGCGCCAATATATCACAAGCCATTTGCGACCAGGCATCCGGCGCATCAAAGCTTTCCGCGCTGGAAACCAAAGCCCCGTCCGGATCCCGTATCTCGCTGGATATGGTTTTAAACTCCATATGGGCGTAAGGATCGTGGATGTCTTTGGTAAATGTGCGCGAAATCAGCATCATATGCCCTTTGTTAAACTGTAAATATTAAACTGTGAATCAGTCTGATAATATACGCCAACAGCGCCCATAGAGCAAGAGTGTCTATTGACTAGCCCACAGCTATTTTCAATTTGTCGCAGGCTATCCGTAACAAAACCGGAGCCTTGTAGTGTGTTTTTACCAGCCGCACTTTCTATCTTTGTTTTCCTCTTTCAGATAGACGATGAGCGGGTCGAAATATTCTATGATTGCCGATCCGTCCATGTTCTTTGTGCCTGTGAATGCTTCCAGGGCTTCGGGCCAGGGCTTGGAGGAGCCCATGCGCATCATATTTTTAAACTTGGAGCCGACCTCGGTGTTGCCGTAAATAGAACAGCGGTGCAAAGGCCCGGTATTGCCCGCCATATCACAAGCCGCCTTGTGGAACTGGAATTGCAAAATATGGGCGAGGAAATAACGCATATAGGGTGTATTGCCCGGAATGTGAAATTTTGCACCAGGATCAAATGCGTCTGCTGGGCGTTCCGCGGGCGGGCGAATACCCTGGTATTTTGTTCGTAATGCCCACCAGCCGTCATTATATTCCGACGGCGCATATTCGCCGTTAAACACATTCCAACGCCACTGGTCCATCATAATACTGAAAGGCAGGAAAGCGATTTTGTCGAGGGCTTGTTGCATCAACAGGTGGATGTCGGCAGAGGCATCGGGGACTTCACTTTCATCCAGCAGGCCGATTTGCACCAGATAATCAGGTGTAATGGACAAGGAGACCATGTCGCCAATGGCTTCGTGGAAGCCGTCATTGGCCCCGTCTTTATAATAAACGGGCTGGTGCTTGTAAGCGCGCTGGTAGAAGTTGTGACCAAGTTCGTGGTGAACGGTTTTGAAATCTTCACCGTCTTTTTTGATGCACATTTTAATGCGGATATCGTCCTGGTCATCAATATTCCACGCCGAAGCATGACAGACGACTTCGCGGTCTTTTGGTTTCACAAATAAAGACCGCTCCCAGAATGTGCCCGGCAGAGGATCAAACCCCAGACTGGTAAAAAACTTTTCACTGACCTTGACCATTTTTATTTCGTCGTAATCCGCCTTGGCCATAAGCGCCGTGATGTCGACCTTGGGGGCTTCGCCTTCCGGCTTGACCAAATCATACACATTACCCCAGCTTTGGGCCCACATATTACCTAGAAGATCGGCGCGGATTGGTTGGTCGAGGGGGACAACTTCGTCGCCGTATTGTTCGTTAAGTCCGGCGCGGACATAGCAATGTAACTCGTCGTACAGCGGCTTGACCTGATTCCATAGGCGGTCTGCCTCTTTGGTGAAATCATCGGCGGGCATATCATACCCGGCTTTCCACAACGCGCCCGTGTCCGCATATCCCAATTCTTTGGAGCCTTCATTGATGATTTCCACCATGCGGGCATAGTCTTTTTGCATGGGCGGTGCGACAGTGCGCCATCCCTCCCAAACCATTTGTAGCTCATTTGGGTCGCGAGACGTGGCTATGATATCGGACAATTCGCCGAGGGACATTTTCTTGCCGTTATAGGTGAATTTGCCCTGGCCGTAAGTCGCATTAAGTTCGGTCATGATTTTGGCCAACTCGCCCGCTGCGCCCGGCTTGTCCGGGGCAGGGAAATTACTGCCGCGTTTGAGCATATCCAGTTTGCGGGCCATGTCGGCGGGTAAATCCAAGTCGTTAAACCGCTTGGCTTCATTAGCAAGGCGGGTGGAGAGGAGACCAAACTCCTCACCAACTTTGGCAGACAACCAATTGGTGTCCTGGGTGATAAAATTGGAGTTGATCCACTCGATTTTCGAACCGCGCAAAGCCAACTTAACAATTTCCGCTTCGGAGTTTTCCAAAAACTCTTTGGCGTCTTGTATGGTCGGTGCTGATGTAGCCGTAGTTTGTTCTGTATTTGCTTGCGCGGGGGCGTCAGTTCTATTTGCTTGTTCACAGCCAGCAACAATGAGAGCAGTGACGGCAACGGCGAGGTAAAGATGTTTTTTCATAGGAATTCCTCCAAATAGCATGGGTAAACGACTCTTAGCGTGTTTGAATGCTATTGGTAAGGAACTGGCACAAAACGTCAAGGGCTGAACAGAAAAGCTCTGGATCTATGGGCCTTGAATCCAAGCCTGGAATTTAGGCCTGGAATTTAGAGTGGCGGATTGGTCGGTTGATGTGGGGCAACTTAACAATCCGCCTGTCATACAAACGTACAACTTTCGTAGTTTGCAACAAATTTTCTGCAATGTGGAGTAAAATATAGGTTTTTTTGCAAAAAAGTGCGGTAGCACCCACAGTGCAGGGGATTAGTTCCTATTATGTGCTGATAATTCTCTTGTGCCGTGTAACAATTTTGTCATTACCACCTCTAGTATGTGTTGTTCTTTCTGGGAGAGGGATGCAAGCAGTTTGGATTCGTATGTTTTGGCAATTGGAATCACCTCATTGTAAATTTGCTTGCCAGATTTTGTCAGAGTGAGTAAACGGCGTCGGGCATCTGTACCGGATGTTTCGATCTGGACAAGCTTGCGGGTTTTGAGCGAGTTTACAGTACGCGATATTGTCATTTTATCCAGCAAAGTCAGATCGCTAATGGTGCGCGCCGTAATGGGCTGGTGGGCATTGATGATCACCAGGCAGCGCCATTGGTTCATACTCAGGCCAAACTTGCTTTCATATTCTGTAGCAATCAGACCGGAGACGGATTGCGACAATATGGAAAGCTTATAGGGCAGGAAGTTTTCAAGCTTAAACATAGATGTAATTTCCTATTATTTGTGCTTGCATATAGTAACAAATGTTACTATTAGGTCAATGCACTTTAATTATGGAGTTACACGTGGCTGATTTATTTGAAAACCCTTTGGGGACAGACGGGTTCGAATTTGTTGAATATGCGACAAACGAACCAGAAAATATGATGGCGTTATTTGAAAAAATGGGCTTTGCAAAAGTTGCCCACCACCGCTCAAAAAATATTGTTTTGATGAAGCAGGACGACACCAATTTTATCATCAATTCCGAGCCGGACAGTTTTGCGCAAAACTTTGCCCGCAAGCATGGGCCAAGTGCGTGCGCCATGGCATTTCGCGTGAAAAATGCGGCCTATGCCTTTGAAAAAGCCATTAAAATGGGTGCGACAGCGTGCCCGTCGTCCGCCAATGCAATGGAGCTTAATATCCCGGCGATTGAGGGGATTGGCGGCAGCCGCTTGTATTTTGTTGACCGCTACGGGGCTGATACTATCTATGATATTGATTTTAAGTTCGTTGATGGCTGGCGTGAATTGATGACGGAGAAATCCGCAGGGCTGACTTATATTGATCATTTAACCCATAATGTACACAGAGGTGAAATGGAGAAATGGGGTAAGTTTTACGAAGATATTTTCAATTTCCGTCAAATTCGCTATTTCGATATTGAAGGTAAATTGACCGGACTTATCTCCAAGGCCATGACCAGCCCGTGCGGGAAAATTCGTATTCCTATCAATGAAAGCCGCGACGACAAAAGCCAGATTGAAGAATTTTTGCATGAGTATAATGGTGAAGGTATTCAGCATGTAGCACTGGGCAGTGATGATATTTTCGCCACCGTAGATATATTTACTGACAATGGCGTTCCATTACAAACCACTATCGACACTTATTTCGACCTAATAGATGAGCGTTTACCAGGGCACGGCGAGTCTGTAGACGAAATGCGCAAACGCAATATTTTGATCGACGGTGCGCCGACCGAGGGCCAAGGGCTATTGTTGCAAATTTTCACAGAGAATTTGATTGGCCCGATATTCTTTGAACTGATACAGCGCAAAGGCAATGAAGGTTTCGGCGAAGGCAATTTCCAAGCCCTGTTTGAAAGCCTGGAGCAAGACCAAATCAGACGCGGCGTACTGGAAGATACAGACGCATAATTACCCCTAGTTTGCCTACCAAAACTGTTGCGCTTCGTTTTTTTGGGGCGTAGCATATTGGTATGAATGTTGCTGTCCATATTCCTGGTTCTGGTAATGTCGATGTTTTGAGAAAAACGGCATTAACCAGCCTTGTGCGGGCCTATGATCCGTCTGCGGACGAGGGTCTGATTGGGCGGGCCTATGATATGTGCAAAACCGCTCACGGTGACCAGAAACGGCATTCTGGCGAACCATATTACGGGCACCCAGTCGCGGTTGCGGAAATTTTGACAGGTTTGCGTATGGATGTGGCGTCGGTCTGCACGGCGCTTTTGCATGATGTCTTAGAGGATACGGGTATAGATGAGGATGATCTGCGCTCGGGCTTTGGTGATACGATCACGGATCTGGTTGTCGGTGTCACCAAGCTGGGGACATTAGAGTATTCCAGCATTGAATTAACCCGGGAGGGCCAACAAGCAGAAAATTTCCAAAAATTTGTCTTGGCCATGAGCAAAGATGTGCGCGTGTTGCTGGTCAAGCTGTGCGACCGCTTGCACAATATGCGCACTTTAGGGCATCACCCCAAACAAACGTCCCGGCTACGTATTGCGCGTGAAACCATGGAGATTTATGCGCCTCTGGCCCGCAAAATTGGCGTAGAGCGTATTTGCGCCGAGTTGGAAGATTTGGCGTTTCGCTATATCAACCCGTCCGCGTTTGAGAGTATCGAAAAACGTTTGGCCGAATGGCGCAAAAGCCAGCAAACGGCGGTGTCGGAACTGGCGATAATGTTGCGCGAACTCTTGGACGAGCATAAAAAAACAGCCCGGGTATTTGGCCGGGAAAAACGGCCCTATGCCATTTGGAAAAAACTGGAACGCCAAGGTATCAGTTTTGAAGATGTTGCGGATATATATGCCTTTAGAATTATCGTCGACCAAGTTGAAGAGTGTTATGAAATATTGGGCATTTTGCATTTGCGGTTTCGCTGTGTGCCTGCCCGGTTTCGGGATTTTATTTCCGTGCCAAAACCCAATGGGTATCAAAGCCTGCAAACCACGATTTTAGGCCCGGATAACCAGCGCGTGGAAATCCAGATCCGTACCGAAGCCATGCATGATGTAGCCGAGCGCGGGGTGGCGGCTCACTGGAGCTATAAAGATAATAGCTATGCCTACGACATCGCCAAGGCTGGGGCTGATCCATTGCGCAGAATACGGCCTTTGGTGGAAATGATGGAACACGGCGGTGATGCGGACGAGTTTTTGGAGCACGCCAAGCTGGAAATGTTTGCAGACCAGGTGTTCACATTCACACCGAAAAACACATTGATTTCCTTGCCCCAAGGCGCAACACCTCTGGATTTTGCCTATGCGGTTCACACGAAAGTTGGTGATACATGTATCGGGGCCATCATCAATGGCCGCGAAAAACCACTGCGCACACGGCTTAAAAACGGAGATGTAGTTAAAATTATTCGCGGCGGCACCCCTGAACCCGTGCCGGGTTGGGAGAGCATAATTGTTACAGGCAAAGCCCGTTCGGCCTTGCGCCGCTTGACCCGAAGCGGTGAAAGCGAGGAATATCGCCAAATCGGTTATATGTTGGCCGATCATGCTTTTGCCCGTGAGGACAAAACCTTTAGCGAAAGCGCCCTGGGCGACGCCCTGACCCGCTTGCCATATGACAGTGTCGAGGACTTATATATTGCCTTGGGCAAAGGCAAGTTGTCCATCAGTGATTTTATGGATGGTGTGTTTCCCGGACGCAGTGATCACGAGCCTGCCGGTGCCATAATAAATCGTGATTTGATTGATGACGCTACGGCTAAATTATACGTCAAGGGCGAGGGTTTGCGCGAAGGGGTCAGCTTGCATATGGGGGCGTGTTGTTATCCCATTCCCGGCGACAGGATTATAGGTATTTTGACGCAAGGTAAAGGTATTGTCATTCACACCATCGATTGTGACACTTTGGAAGCATTGGAAGACCAGCCTGAGCTTTGGATAGATCTGGGCTGGCGCCGGGCGGCGGAAAAGACCGCATCGGTCGGCCAAGTCACTGCTACATTAGAGCATGTGCCTGGAGCCTTGGCCGCTGTCACCGCGATTATTGGTGAGGCTGGCGGTAATGTGACAAACATTAAAACCGTTAAAAGATCGCCATCATTTTTTGATATGGTCATGGACATAGAAGTCACAGACGCCCGCCATCTCTCACAAATTGTTGCAGCCATGCGCGCCAGTGCCTATGTAGTGACCGTCCGCCGGGCTAGAGCTGATGTATAGTTGCGGACGTGTAATAGAAATCAGGATATAATATGAAGACCGATGATGTACTGGATGTGTTTAAAGATGCCGGCGCATTGCTAGAGGGGCACTTTATTTTGTCGAGCGGGCGGCGTAGCCCGGTGTTTTTGCAAAAGGCTTTTGTGTTCAAAAACCCGGTCTTGACCGAGAAGTTATGCGCGGCTTTAGCGGCAAAAATTCGGGGCGCACTGGACGATATGCCTGATATAATCGTCGCGCCAGCTATGGGCGGGGTGATACCTGGCTATGAAATGGCAAGACAACTGGAACTGGAATCAATTTTTGTTGAGCGCGAGCAGGGCGCATTTACATTGCGGCGCGGGTTTACATTAAAACCCGGAGATAAAGTATTGATGATGGAGGATATTATATCCACAGGCCTCAGCTCACGCGAATGTATTGAAGCTATCAATGCCACGGGCGCCAAGGTGATTGCAGGGGCATGTATTTTTGACCGCTCTGGCGGCAAGGCTGATATTGGTGTACCGTTAATCAGTTTGGCGTCACGGGTGTTTCCGTCCTATGACAAAGATGATTTACCGCCGGAACTGGCCAGCTTACCCGCCGTTAAGCCGGGTAGCCGGGGGCTGGCATAGTGGAGAAACCCAAACCTAATATTCCAAGATTGGGCGTGAATGTTGACCATGTAGCCACCCTGCGCAACGCACGCGGCGGGGTGCATCCATGCCCGGTTGACGCGGCGCGGTTGGCCATTGCAGCAGGTGCAGACGGTATCACCGCCCATTTGCGCGAAGACCGTCGTCATATCAATGATGATGATATGGAGCGTTTACAGGCTTTGTGCCTTGAACTTGGCAAACCGCTCAATTTCGAAATGGCGGCCACGCAGGACATGCTCGAAATAGCCTTGGCCACCAAGCCCCATGCCGTCTGCCTGGTGCCGGAAAACCGCACCGAGCGCACCACAGAGGGCGGACTAAATGCGGCCGGGCTACATAACCAGATCACACCAATCGCCCGCGCTTTGGCCGAGAATGGCAGTCGTGTTTCCTTGTTCATTGAGGCCGTCCCCCACCAGGTTGAGGCCAGCCATAAATGCGGCGCACAAGTGGTGGAGTTTCACACGGGCGCCTATGCCCATGCCCTGGATGCAGGTGATAAAGACAAAGCGAACGCACTGTTGCAAGCCATGCAGGCAGGGGCCAAGCAGGCAGACGCCCTGGGCCTGGAAGTTCATTTCGGCCACGGGTTGACATTTGACAATGTAAGCCCGGTTGCGGCTATCCCGGAAGTTAAAGAACTAAATATAGGCCATTTTATCATCGGCGAGGCGGTGTTTATGGGTCTGAAGCCAGCGATAGCTGAGATGCGCAGGTTGATTGGTGAGGCGAGGAATATTGACATATGAATAATTCCTTACACCCCGCTCACCTCCCCCGTAAACGGGGAAGGGCGTATATGGGAGCCTCCCCATGATCATTGGTATTGGAACCGACATTTGTGATATTCGGCGCATTGATGGTTTGCTGGAGAAATTTGGCGAGCGGTTCGCACGCAAGGTATTTACCAAGGGGGAGCGGGCCACTGCTGATAATGTCAGTGCGCGGGCCAACTCCTATGCCAAACGGTTTGCCGCCAAAGAGGCGACCGCCAAAGCCCTGGCAGGCACCACGACCGGGGCATTATCATGGCAAGACGTAGAGGTGGTCAACCATCCGTCCGGCAAGCCGGAGCTTATATTGCACGGCGCGGCACTGAAACGTGCCCAAGAACGTGTTGAGGCACAACTTAACACGGGACAAAGCTGGAAACTTCATCTAAGCTTGAGCGACGACTTTCCCTACGCGCAAGCCTTTGTAATTTTCGAGATTTTATGAGCAACAAAAACAAGCTATCAATTGGCGGGTTCGTTATCGAGACTGCAAAAACCTTGGCTATTGCATTTGTCATAGCGTTTTTACTGCGCACATTTTTGTTTCAATCTTTCCATATCCCGTCAGGTTCCATGGAGCCGACCCTGTATAAAGGTGATTTTCTCATCACCACAAAATATTCTCTCGGCTACGGTAAATATGCCGCTTCGCCCTTGCCGTTTCCGGTTAAAGAGGGCCGAATTTTCGAGCAGAAGCCAAAACGCGGCGATATTATCGTGTTCAAGCCCGAGGGCAGCCCGGTACATTACATCAAGCGTTTGGTCGGCCTGCCGGGTGATGTGGTGCAGATGAAAAAAGGTTTTTTGTATGTCAATGGCAAGCGGCAGAAAACCGAAAAACTGGCAACCACAACCGAAACAGATCCGGCGGGCAATCCTGTTCGCGCCCAGAAATATAAAGAGTATTTTGCCGGAAAGCGTAAACCCCACACCATAATTGACAAACGCATTGGCGGCGAAGTGGATAATACGGGGGAGTATGCCGTGCCAACCGGGCGTTATTTCTTTATGGGTGACAACCGCGACCGTTCACTGGATAGCCGATATTCGGTGCCTATGGGCGGTATTGGCACGGTTGCAGCCGCCAATCTGGTTGGCCGGGCCGAGTTTATCCTCTTGTCAGTTGACGACGGGTTCAGTATTAAAAAGCCGTGGACATGGGGAAAAATGCGTGGGGACCGTTTTTTTAAAGGACTACGTTAATATGGCTAAAGTTTCCCCGCAAATGCTGAAACGGCTGGTTGGACTTGAACAAGATATTGACTATCAGTTCAAGGATAAAGCTTTGGCGGTCAAAGCCCTGACCCATTCTTCATACGGCGATGGCCGTAGCAAAACCCCCAATAATGAACGGCTGGAATTTCTCGGGGACAGAGTATTGGGCCTGTTGACTGCGGAAAAATTATTTGTGTTTGACAATGGTGATGAGGGCAGTATGGCGCGGCGGCTCAACGCGTTGGTACGCAAGGAAACCTGCGCCCGGGCGGCGCGGCGGGTGAATTTGGGGGCGTATCTGCTTATATCTCCCTCCGAAGTCCGACAGGGTGGGCGTGATAAAACCTCTATTCTGGGTGATGCTTGCGAGGCTTTGCTGGCGGCAATCTATCTTGACGGTGGTCTGGGCGCAGTACAGCAATTTTTCGACCAGTTTTGGCGCGAGGACATTGATGCCGTCATGTCAAAAAGCACCAAAGACCCCAAAACAGATTTACAAGAAAAATCCTCTGCGGATGGTTACGGCTTGCCGGAATATTCGGTTGTTGAACGCTCAGGCCCTGACCACAGACCTTTATTTGTAATTGAGGTTGACGTAACGGGGCTTGGCAAGGCAAAGGGCACAGGAAAATCCAAAAAGGATGCGGAACGATATGCCGCAATGCATCTTTTGGAGAACTGGCCGAAACAGAAATGAATTTAGCACTATGACAGAACAAAATTCCAGCACCAAAACTAGAGCCGGATTTGCCGCTATTATTGGCGCGCCCAATGCGGGAAAATCCACCTTGGTCAATGCTTTGGTCGGCGAGAAAATTTCTATCGTCACCCATAAAATCCAGACCACCCGTTTCCAGGTGCGCGGTATTGCCATGCACGGTGGTTCGCAAATCGTACTTGTAGACACGCCGGGAATTTTCGAACCAAGTGATGGTCAGGGCGGGCGACTTGACCGCTCTATGGTTCACGCCGCGTGGAGCGGGGTTGCGGACGCGGATGTCATTGTACATGTGGTTGATGCGCCGTCCTATTTTAGAGCGCATATGGGGCTGGAGCCAAGCGGGCAGGACAAAAAGGCGGCCAAAGACACCGATCGGGTGATCAAGGGTTTGCGCAAGCGCTCGGGAGATCGCCCGGTCTATCTGGCGCTTAACAAAATCGATGAAATGGAAAAAAAGCATTTACTTGAATTGGTAAAAGTATTCGATAATACAGGTGTTTATACCGATATATTTATGTTGTCAGCACTCAAAGGTAATGGTGTGACAGAGCTGGCAGACAAGCTTGCCGCTGCTATGCCTTTGGGCCAATATCTTTATCCGGTCGATCAGGCGGCGGACATTCCGTCGCGCCTGATGGCGGCGGAAATTACCCGCGAAAAACTGTTCTTGCGCCTGCACAATGAATTACCATACGCGTCACATGTGGAGACTGAGAAATGGACGAATATGCGCAATGGTGACATCCGTATTGAGCAAATTATTTATGTGCGCCGCAAATCTCAAAAACCAATTGTGCTTGGTAGTAACGGCCAGACCATAAAGCAAATCGGTAAAATGGCCCGCCACGACATGATGGAAAGCTTTGGCAAAAAAGTGCATTTGTTCCTGTTCGTAAAAGTACGCGAAAATTGGCGCGAAGACCGCAGTAAATATCTCGAGAGCGGGCTTGAGTTTGATGTGTAATGGGGTTGATCTATAATGGAGTTTGACGTCTGATGCCCCTGAACTTCACATGACCCTGAGCCTCACATGACCCTGAGCCTCACATGACCCTGAGCCTCACATGAAATGGCAGGCTGACGGATATATCCTGTCGGTACGCCCCCACGGCGAAACCTCGGCAATTATTAATGTTTTGACCAAAAACCAGGGCCGTCATGCCGGTCTGGTGCGCGGCGGGCGCTCGCGCCGAATGCGCCCGGTCTTGCAGCCCGGCAATCAGGTGCATGTGGCGTGGAACGCTCGGCTTTCGGAACATTTGGGCACATTTACAGTTGAGGCACTTGATGCCCGCGCCGCGCTTTTAATGGAAGAGCGGCTATCATTGGCGGCGCTAAATGCCGTCTGTGTTTTGTCTATGGAGGCTTTGCCGGAACGCGAGCCGCATCCAAAGCTCTATGATGTGTTTGAAATCCTGTTAGCAGAATTGCACGACATGCATATATGGCCAGCCCTATATGTGCGCTTTGAAATCGGACTTTTGCAGGCTTTGGGCTACGGGCTTGACCTGTCCGCGTGCGCCGCAACCGGAGCCAAAGAGAAGCTGACCCATGTAAGCCCCCGTTCGGGCCGGGCCGTCTGCGCTGGGGCGGCTGAACCCTATCTGGACAAACTCTTGCCGCTGCCACCATTTTTGCGAGGCCAAAACCAGGTCGGGGACGGCGATTTAATGGATGGTTTGGCCTTAAGTGAATTTTTCCTGAAAACCCGTATTTTCCATAACCAAAACAAAGATTTACCAGAGACCAGAGCCAGAATGGTCGAGATTTTGGGAACTGCACTTAAAAATCAAAACTGATCCCGGCGAATATTTCGCGGGGTTTGCCGGGGCGAATGCCGTAGGGACGCCTGCCCGCCAGATAAAGTGTGTCAAATATATTGTCGGCTTTAAGATGTAATCGCACGCCGTCTTTTATATCATAATAGGCGGCCACATCCACCAGAGTACGCCCATCAACCCGCTCGGTCGTCGGGATTGGGCCTTGGCCCGGCACGTCGCGGGTTTCGCCGATATGGTTGAGGCTGGCATTCAGCCCCCAAACATCCCCGTGAACTCCACCGCTCAGGGTAATCTGGTTTTTTGGTACATAGGGAATTTCATCACCGGCCATGACATTGCCGTAAATATCGCTGTCTACCGAGCTGAGGAGTTTTGTATCCGTATAGGTATAGGCCAGCGAGACCGGTATAGAAATGCCGTCAATATTACGGCCCAAATCGGTGTTTGCCGTCAGCTCAAGCCCGTAAACATCCGCAGCCCCTGCATTGTCAGCATCGCCAATATCGCATTCACTACCGCCAGAAGAATTGGTACATTGTGCCAGCAGATTTGAATAGTCATTGAAAAACCCGATGGCTTCAAACGACAAGTAACCACTATTATACCGCCCGCCAAATTCATAGGAAACCGACCTTTCCGGGGCCGCCGTGCGGTTGGCGGGGCCAGGCGGGGAAAACCCTCTGCTCACACCTGCCAGGAGAGACAAATCGTCGCTAATGTCATATGTCACCCCCAAGGACGGCAACCATACATTAAAGGCATTCTCGCGTATGCTGCTCGGGGGTAGGCTACGATCCGGTGTTGGCCAACGCACTTGATCCGTCGTGATTTTCTCAAAGCGCAGACCACCCGTCACGGCCCAATCCCCGACTGTGACTGTGTCTTCCGCAAAAACGGCAATGCTTTTGGCGTTGGATAATCGGTTGGCTTGTGTGCCCGGTGCATTGTCTGTGGTTTTGATGACAAAGCCGCCTTCAATCCGGTATTGGTCTTGTTCCTGGAACCTGTCTACCCCGTCTTCATGATAGCGCACACTGGCCACCAAATTATGGTCAAGGCCGCCCGTGTTAAATTCAATCCCTAGAGCTGATTGCAGGCCTTTTGCAAAATAAGCCCTGTTGTTTTGGCGTATGCCCAGCACGTCATCCGGACTGGTATATGCGTCTGGGCCAAGCAAGACTTGGTATTCCTGGGCGCAGGTTTGCGGATCGATTAGGATTTCGTTCAGGCTGTTGCAAGCCGCCAGGCCGGAAAGTGCAGAATTATCAAACCGGTCAAGCTTCTCCCAATTGCGGGCAAATTCGGTGCGGTAAGCAAGGGTGGTCAGTTTTACATTATTGGAAAATTTGATAGTGTGGGTAGCTTGATAGGTTTTGTGTTCGGTCGTGATATTATCAAGTTGGCTGGCCCGGTAGCGCATCAGGGGGGCGCGGGCGAAATCTTCCTGAGTCAGGCCCAGATAAGTCTCGTCGGCATTGCCCTTGCTATATTGAAATTTCAGTAACAAGCTTTGCGGGCGAACGGCCCCGGCTTTGGAATAAAAACCGAGCTTGCCTACATAATCAGATAAAGTAAAACCCGTACTGCCAATGTCAATCTGCTTAAACCCGTCCGCTTTATCCTGATAGGTTTCCAGTAAGACCCCCACATCAAAGGGCAGATTTTTGGTCTCGAACCGTTTGCCAGCATAGGCGTGGATATTTGTACGATCAAGACTGCTGGTGAGGGCGGTGATATGGGCGGCGGCATTTTTCGGGAGCGGGGTGGAGAAAAACTGGATGCTGCCTGCCGTGGTGATCGGCCCGTATTTAACCGCGCCCACGGATTTGCTGACTTCCACCGCATTCATCCGTGCAACGGACGGAAAATAATAGGCGGACGGGGCTGAAAACGGGGCAGGGGCTATGGGTATACCGTCCTCCAGCAGTAACACTTTGCTGGATTTGTCCGTACCCGATCCGCGAATGCCGATGTTGGGAAACAGCCCGTATCCGTCTTCTTCTTGCAAGTTGACACCCGGTACGGTGCGCAGGACACGGTTAATATCAGTATAGTTTTGTAGTGCTAAGTCCGCTTTTGAAATAAAAGATACGGAGCCAGGGATGTCGTTTATATTGCGTGTGCCGGTTACTGTGATAATGTCGATTTCCTCGGCGTTGGAGCTTGGATAGCCTGCTTCTAAATTTGTTTCTTGATTTCCCTCTTGATTTCCCTCTTGGGCAATACCAGTAGCGCTCACTGCCACACCAAAGATCAGGCAACTGACCGTTATCAGCCAGTATTTCTGTGTTGGTGTGTTCATTTTTTTCTCGGTTTCGCAAATTGATATTAAGGAATATAAACGTATTTGTTATTAAGAGTTATTCTCATATAGAGTTCTTTTCAAAACGCAAGTGCGAATTAGTCGCACTTGCGAAATAAAAATGCGCGGGGATATTAGGAGCGCCATCACCTTAAAAACTGTTGTTGTTCAGGAGAAATACAAATCTACATAAACTTCAATCCGGTAATAGGACATTTACTTTAAACTTTGTATGGTGAGTGCGAATCATACTTTGGAATTTTCATGACCGACACAAAAGATAAAAATGGTGTCCAAAACGGCAAAAGACCGCCTGGCATCAACATCATTGAAGAAAATATCGACGATGCGTTGGGTTCGCGTTATTTGGCCTATGCTATGGCGACCATTACCATGCGGGCTTTGCCGGATGTGCGCGACGGCTTAAAGCCCGTCCACCGCCGTATTCTCTACGCCATGCGCCAGCTTAAACTGAACCCGGAAAACGCCCACAAAAAATGTGCGCGTATAGTCGGGGATGTGATGGGGCAATATCACCCCCACGGCGATGCGTCGATTTATGATGCGCTGGTCAAGCTTTCCCAAACTTTTTCCGCCCGTTATCCTTTGGTGGACGGGCAGGGTAATTTTGGCAATATTGACGGCGATAGTGCGGCGGCCATGCGTTATACCGAAGCCCGCATGACAGCGGCTGGCAAGGCTTTGCTGGAAGGCTTGGAAGAAGATACGGTCGATTTTCGCGCCACTTATAACGAAGAAGACGAAGAGCCAGTGGTCTTGCCCGCAGGCTTCCCGAACCTGTTGGCCAATGGCTCCCACGGTATTGCCGTTGGCATGGCCACGTCGATCCCGCCCCATAATGCGGCTGAAATTTGCGCCGCCGCCCTGCATTTGATCAAAGCCCCGAGGGCGCGCATGGAAACCTTGCTGGAATATGTCAAGGGGCCGGATTTCCCTACGGGCGGTATCATTATTGAACCCTTTGAGAACATCGTCGAGGCCTATAGCACCGGGCGCGGCGGGTTCAAGGTGCGCTCGCGCTGGCACAAAGAAGATTTGGGGCGCGGCCAATGGCAAATAGTGGTTACAGAAATTCCTTATCAGGTGCAAAAATCTCGCTTGATCGAAAAATTGGCCGAGTTGATTGACGGTAAGAAAAACCCGTGGCTGGCCGATGTTCGCGACGAAAGTGCCGAAGATATTCGCGTGGTGTTGGAACCCAAAAACAAAAACATCAATCCTGATATGCTCATGGAGAGCCTGTTTAAGTCCAGCCAGCTTGAGAGCCGTGTCAGCCTGAATATGAATGTGCTGGACGCTACGGGTACCCCGAGGGTTATGGGCTTGCGCGAAACCATACAAGCGTTTCTTGACCACCGCCGCGATGTACTTGGGCGTCGTTCGCGTCACCGACTTGGTAAAATCGAAGACCGTATGGAGATTTTGGCAGGCCTCAAAATCGCCTATCTCAATCTTGATGAAGTCATCCGAATTGTCCGCTTTGAAGACCATCCCAAGGACGAATTGATCAAAGCTTTTAAGCTCACCGAACGCCAGGCAGATGCTATTTTAAACATGCGTTTACGCGCCCTTAACAAGCTTCAAGAAATCGAAATTCAGGCCGAATATGATGTTTTAGCCGCCGAAAAAAGACAGATCGAAGAATTACTGGCATCAGAGAAATTACAGTGGTCACGTATCGCCGAACAGGTGCGCGAAATCCGTGATATTTACGGCCCCAAAACCGATCTTGGCAAGCGCCGCACGACATTTGCAGATGAGCCAGACATTGAAATCGACATGTCCACGGCCTTTATTTCCAAAGAACCCGTGACAATAGTGCTGTCAAAAATGGGTTGGATCCGGGCTATGAAAGGCAAAGTCGAAGATTTGTCTAGTCTTAAGTTTAAAGATGGTGACGGCCCGGCCTTTGCCGTTGCCGCCCACACCACCGACCAAATCATTATGTTCGCGAGTAATGGTAAATTTTATACCTTGGGCGCAGATAAATTACCGGGTGGGCGCGGCAACGGCGAGCCTATACGCCTGATGGTAGACCTTGAGGACGACCACATGCCTATCGGATTATTCGTCCACGACCCGCAGCGGCAATTGCTGGTGGCCAGCAGCGCCGGATATGGTTTTCGTGTAAAGGAAGCCGACATCATTGCCGCCAAACGTAGCGGTAAACAGGTGTTAAATGTCAAGGGCAAGGTTGAGGCTTTACGCTGTATCGCAGTGGTTGGAGAAAAAATCGCCACCATTGGCGAGAACCGCAAGCTTTTGATATATGGGGTTGATGAACTACCCGTGCTGGGGCGCGGCAAAGGCGTGCGCTTGCAAAATTTCAAAGACGGCGGCCTCAAGGACATCACCACGTTTAAAGCCGAGGACGGCTTGGTATTTGTGGACGCTTCCGGGCGGCGCATCGGCGTCCATGATTGGGAAATCCACCAGGGTAAACGGGCCCAGGCCGGACGCATGGCCCCACGCGGTTTTTCCCGCGCCGGGGTATTTGCAGAGGATAAGCGGCTATAGACTTGAAAACTATAATTAAATCATTATGTTAATGATGAACTGTAAAGGGGACTTTTATGACTATGTTACTTGTAATACTTGGCGTTATTCTGGCGCTGGCACTTTTGATCATCGGTATTTACAATCGGTTGATTGGGCTGAGGCAGACCTGTAATCAGGCTTGGTCGGATATAGAGGTCCAGCTAAAACAGCGCCAGGATTTAATCCCGAACATTGTCAATGTGGTCAAAGGTTATGCCAAGCACGAAAAAGAAACTTTGAACGAAGTGATAGCTGCTCGTAATGCCGCCGTTTCGGCGGGCGGTGTCGGTGATACGGTCAAGGCCGAGGGCTTGCTCTCACAAGCGCTCGGTAAATTATTTGCATTAGCCGAAGCTTATCCAGATTTAAAAGCCAATACGAATTTCTTGCAATTGCAGGACGAGCTTAGCGATGTGGAAAATAAAATCTCGGCGGCGCGGCGATTTTATAATAATGCGACACAGGAATACAACACCGGGCGTGAGCAATTCCCTGCCAATATGATAGCGGGGCCGTTCAGTTTCGGGCCGCGTGATTTCTTTGAAAGTGTCGAGGGGCGTGAGGCGCTTGAAGTGGCCCCGGACGTAAATTTCGATTAAACCACTATGGGCGCTTACGGGTTAAAAACTCACATATGGAACAATAATTTCAAGAGCGTAATCTTGCTTGTTTTGTTCCCGGTGCTGATACTCGGGCTGGTCTATGCCGGGCTTTTGATCTGGGCCGGCTATGTGGAAGGGCGTAGCACTTACGGTGGTTTTGCCTTCGCGGCTGATGCCATGCCGACCGCCATTCCCATGACGCTGGCCGGGGTAGGGGCTTGGTTCGGCGTTGCATTTATCGGGCATCAGGCTTTAATCGACCGGGCGACCAAAGCCAAATCCGTCTCCGTAAATGATGAGCCGCGTGCTTACAAACTCCTGGAAAATCTGTGTATTTCGCGCGGCATTGTCACGCCCCGGCTTAAAATTATCGAGACCGATGTGATGAATGCCTATGCCAGTGGTATTCGCACTAAAAACTACACGATCACACTGACGCGCGGACTTATGAACGCTCTCGATGATGAGGAGTTGGAGGCGGTTATTGCCCACGAACTGACCCATATTCGTAACAAGGATGTACGCTTGTTGATCATCTCGGTGATTTTTGTTGGCATTATTTCGTTTTTCGGTGAGATCGTGGTGCGCGGCATGTTTCACACCAATATGCGCCGCACAACGCGCTCGCGCCGCAGTGGTGAGGGCAATGCGGCCGTTTTGATCCTGATCGCCGTGGCGATTATCGCCATATCCTACGCTTTGGCCATGCTGATCCGTTTCGCCCTGTCGCGTAAACGTGAGTACCTGGCCGATGCTGGCTCGGTGGAGTTGACCAAAAACCCCGACGCCATGATCCGGGCTTTACAGAAAATATCTGGCAATGCCAAGCTGGACGCACCTGCGGACATTCGCGAAATGGCTATAGAAAACCCGCGCACTGGTATCTCAGACTGGTTCGCCACCCACCCGCCCATAGAAAAACGTATAGCCGCTCTGGTCAAATTCGCTGGTGGCCGTGAGGGCAGCAAAAGCCGCCCCAAACGACGCGAACATCCCCCGACAAAATCCAAGCAAACAAAAACCCGCTGACCCTTTGGCAAGGGCGGGGCGGGGTAAAGAGATTTGTATAATTTTCTCTCAAACCCTACACAGAATTAACTTTACTTATCTGTCCAACTCATTACTGTTTATCAATAAATCTATTTATGGGAATTAGGGGAATCAATATGCGAAAATTTTTACTGGTTAGTGCGGCTATATTGGCACTGGCGGCTTGTGAGCCGAAAGCGGATAATTCGGGCATTGCGGACACACAAACGGTTATGGTTGAGGGGTTCACCAAGATTGAGACCGTGTCTGCCAAGAGCGGTGAGATCGCCATTCCGTACACAAAATATGAAATGGATAATGGGTTGACGGTTATTCTGGCACCGGATAAGTCCGATCCGCTTGTGCATGTGGATGTAACCTACCATGTGGGTTCGGGGCGCGAAGAGGCGGGAAAATCCGGCTTTGCTCATTTCTTTGAACACATGCAGTTTCAGGGTTCTGAAAATGTCGCCGACGAGCAGCATTTTGGTTTGATCACCGAATCTGGTGGTACGCTCAACGGCACCACCAATACTGACCGAACCAATTATTTCGAGACCGTACCCAATAACCAGTTGGAGCGTATGCTTTGGCTGGAGGCTGACCGCATGGGTTTCTTCCTGGACGCGGTGACGTCGGAAAAGTTTGAAACCCAACGCGAAACCGTCAAAAACGAGCGTGGTCAACGGGTTGATAATCGGCCCTACGGCCTGCTGTGGGAAAAAACCATCCAGGCTCTTTACCCCGAAGGTCATCCTTATTCATGGCCGGTGATCGGTTATATGGTGGATCTGGACCGCTCTAACCTTGATGACCTCAAGCGGTTTTTCCTACGTTGGTACGGGCCAAATAATGCATCTTTGACCATTGGCGGCGATTTTGACACCGAGCAAACCTTGAAATGGGTCAAAAAATATTTTGGCGGCATCCCGCGCGGCCCCGAAGTGAAAGACCCTGTCTATACACCGGTAACCCTGGATGCCGATCGTTATATTTCCTATGAGGACAATATTGCTTTGCCTTTGATGTATATGTCCTGGCCAACCGTGCATTTGTACCACGAGGATGAAGCGCCTTTGGATGTGCTGATGGATATTATCGGCAGCGGCAAAACCTCGCTCCTCTATAAAAATATGGTTAAGCCGGGGCTTGCCGTACAGGCGAGCGCCGGGCACAATTGTGCGGAGCTAAGTTGTACCTTTACCATGTTGGCTTTGCCGACACCGGGGAATTCTCTTGCCGATCTTGAGAAGATCGCCCGTGCGTCTTTAACCGAGTTTGAACAGCGCGGCGGGGCCAATGAAGATGATATCCAGAGGGTGAAAGCCGGCATTGTGTCTGGTAAGGTGTTTGGACTTGAAAGCGTTTCAGGCAAGGTTTCACAATTGGCCGCCTATGAATATGTACGCGGCAATCCTGATTATATTGGCCAGGACATATCCCGTTATGAAAACGTCACAAAAGCTGATGTGATGCGGGTTTACGAAAAATACATAAAAGACAAACCCGCCGTGATTTTGAGCATTGTCGCCAAGGGCAAAGGTGCAGATATAATCAAGCCTGATACTTGGTCTATGTATGAGCGCAACATTCCGGAAAAATCCGGCGAAGATGCACTTGAGCTTCGCCCCGGCACATCTGATTTCGACCGTTCCGTCATACCGGCGCCCGGGCCAAACCCGGTTATTAACGTGCCGGAAGTTTATACGGCGACAACCGCCAACGGCATTAAAATTACCGGTGCCGTCAACTCGGAAGTCCCGACTACGACTATCCGCTTGCGTATCCCGGCAGGACAAACCCGCGAGGGTCTGGATAAGCTGGGTTTGGCGCGAATTACGGCGCAAATGCTGGCCGAAGCCACAAATGATCATACTGCGGAAGAACTTTCCAATGAACTGAGAAAAATGGGATCAAGCATTAGCGTCAATGTTGGCGATAATTTTGCCGGGTTGAACATCCGCTCCCTGACTAGCAATCTTGACCGAACATTGGAAATTGCCAAGGAAAAACTGACCCAGCCAAAATTTGCCGAGGAGGATTTTAAGCGCCAGCAAAAACAAGCTATAGAGGGTTTGAAAAACGCCAAGAAAAATGCTGGCACCACGGCCACCAATGTATTTACACAAATATTGTTTGGCGAGGGCAACAGTTTTGCCAGACCGGATGGGGGTACAATCGCGACGGTAAGCAAGTTGACGGTCGCAGATGCCAAAGCGTTTTACGACAATACTTACGGGCCTGTTGGCAGTGATATTCAGGTGGTCAGTAATTTACCCCACGGCGAAATCGTTAAAAAGCTCGGTATTTTTGGCGATTGGCAGGGTGCGAATAAGGATGCATTAGCGCTTAAACCCTATCCGGAACTGCAAGCCGGGACTTTGTATTTTATTGACAAACCGGATGCGGCCCAAAGTGAAATTCGCATCGGCAAGCGGGATTTAAATTACGATGCAACGGGTGATTTTTTTCGCACTGAGCTGATGAATTATAACCTAGGCGGCGCATTTAACTCGCGCATCAATCTAAATTTACGTGAAGACAAAGGCTATACCTACGGGGCGCGGTCGTTCTTTTATGCAAATGATTACCGGGGTGCTTTTCGGGCTCAAGCGGCCGTTCGTGCCAATACCACCGTGGATTCCATCCAGCAATTCATTAAAGAAATCAGTAATTTCCAGAAAGACGGCATGAGCGAAAAAGAGCTTGCTTTCTTGAAAAACTCGCTGGGCCAACGTGATGCTCGTGCTTACGAAACCCCGCGCCAGAAACTCGGATATTTGTCCGAAATCGCCAACTACAATCTCAAGCCGGACTTTGTCACCAAACAAAACCAGATTTTGCAAGACATCACTTTGGACGAGCTAAACGAGCTGGCCGCAAAGCATCTTGACTACGGCCAGATGATTACGGTTGTCGTCGGTGACAAGAAAAAATTATGGGACGATTTGAAATCATTGGGCAATCCGATGGTAGAACTGGATGCTGACGGGAATGTTGTGGGAGAATAAATTTGTCTCTGGCTTATTGCCGTGGGCACTAAAACATCCTAGCGTGTGCCTGTATTAGGAATATAGTTTGGAGGCGAGCATGGTGAAGTGGATTTTTGTGGGCGGGTTTACGCTCTTGCTCTTGACGGCTTGCGGGAAGGTGGTTGTTGAGCCAGAACAATCCGTAGAGGGCATTGCTGAGCCGGTAGTCGAAATAGCCGGTGGTGAGGGTTTCGCGACCCGTCTGCAAAAAGCCCTGATCATGGCAAGTCCGGACAGCACAATTGTGCTGCCTGCCGGGACCTATAAATTTATTGATGGATTGTCTTTGGACGTTAAAGGTGTGACTTTGCGCGGCGCGGGCCAAGACAAAACTTTTCTGGATTTTTCCGGGCAAACAGGGGCTGGAGAGGGCCTGTTGGTGACCTCCGCTGATGTTGTGTTGAGCGGTTTCACCATGCGCGATACGGCAGGGGACGGTATAAAGTCCAAAGGTGCCGACGGCATTATTTACCGGGATTTAACGGTTGAGTGGAGCGGCGAACCAAATGCCAGCAATGGGGCTTATGGTGTCTATCCCGTAGAGAGCAAGAATGTGCTGATTGACGGCGTCACCGTGCGCGGCGCTTCGGACGCTGGTATTTATGTGGGCCAGTCCAGCAATATTATTGTACGAAATTCATTGGCGGAATATAATGTTGCCGGAATCGAGATTGAAAACTCCACTTATGCAGACGTGTACGGAAATACCACAAGGCACAATACGGGCGGAGTTTTGGTGTTTGATTTGCCGAACTTGCCGATCATGGGCGGGCACTCGACCCGGATTTATGACAATGACATTCATGACAATAATACCAAAAATTTTGCGCCGCCGGGCAATATTGTCGCAACTGTGCCCTCTGGCACCGGGGTGATTATTATGGCCAATGAAAATGTCCATATTTATGGCAATCGTTTTGCCAATAACCGCACGGTACAGATTGTGGTGGGCGCATATCAGGAAAAATTTGACGATGAAAACTATAACCCTTTGCCGCGCAATATTGTTATTCGTGATAATAGCTATTCGGGCGGGGGCAATGATCCCCAAGGCATGATGGCCATGTTTGCCGAAGGGTTTGGCGGTAAATTACCACCCATTGTCTGGGACGGTGTGACGGCTTGGGGCGGCGGTGAGGCGGTTGATGTCAATCTTTCCGTAGCTGAGCCAAAGAACATAGGGTTTCTCAATCTCGGTTTGGGAAGCTACCCCGTTAACCCAACCCAAATTCGGCCAAACAGCAAGCGTCCCAATGGTTCTGCCAAACCTGAACCTGAACAGGTTGTACTCGCGCAGGATAAATAAAATGCGAACGGTTCTGATTCTGGTATTTGCTGTACTGCTCAGCGCTTGCCAGAATACCGGCCCGGATATGGAGGTGATTTTGGCCGACAAGCCCGCACCTTTGTTGGCGGATTACGGCTTGTTTAGTGACAAAATTGCCAACACACCTCAAAACAGGGTCGTGGCCTATGATCTAGTCAATCCGTTGTTCACGGACTATGCAGCCAAGCACAGATTTATCTTTGTGCCTAAAGGCAAAATTGTGCGCTATTCAAGCACGGACGCATTTGATTTTCCTGTTGGTACGGTCTTGGTCAAAACTTTTGCCTATGCACCTGACATGAGGCAGCCGGACATAGAACCGTATAAAATCGAAACAAGATTATTGATCCACAAACAGAGCGGCTGGATAGCGGCCCCCTATGTGTGGAATAAAGATCAATCCGAAGCCCGCTATGCTCCGGTCGGTGCGCGCATCCAAATACAGACTATTGCGCCGGATGGTGCGGGGCTGGATTTTACCTACGGCGTACCCAATGCCAATCAATGTAAAACCTGCCACCAGTCGGGCCATGACATCATACCCATTGGCCCCAATGCCCGCAATCTCAATCATAAAGGCCAGTTACAATCATGGCGCCGACAAGGTTTGTTAAGTACGGGAGATACGGGTTTGCCCACAATTATACCGGATCCGGTCACGGCATTATCTTTGGGTGTCCGGGCGCGAGCCTATTTGGACATCAATTGCGCCCATTGTCATAAGCCGGACGGGTCTGCTTCCAATTCGGGCTTGATGCTGGAATGGGATGAAACCGACCCGGTTCGCATTGGTATCAATAAAAACCCGACAGCTGCCGGGCGCGGGGCAGGCGGATTGCGCAAAATAATCGTGGCAGGCAATCCGGATAAATCTATTCTTACCTTCAGGATGCATTCGACTGAAGCGGGCATAGCCATGCCGGAGCTTGGCCGTACACTGGCACATGGGGAAGGTGTCGCATTGATACGCGAATGGATTGCGGCAATGCCTGAAGATGAAGGAAAGTGACGGTCACCATAAATCCGTGGATCCGAATGTAGCCTTGTGAACCTGA
>CAZCUM010000004.1:0-108865 GCA_964502015.1 uncultured Robiginitomaculum sp.
GGCGTCAACAGCTTCAACACGGCCACAGGTAATGGAGCCAGCGCTTTTGGTGATTCCAGTGCCAACGTTGCTTCCGGCGGCTTTGCCAACGCTTCAGGCGATAACAGCTTCAACATTGCCACGGGTAACCAGGCCAATTCTTCGGGCTTTAACAGTTCCAACACAGCTTCGGGTCGGGCTGCCAACGCTTCAGGTGTCAACAGTTCCAACACGGCCATGGGTGATGGTGCAAATGCTTCGGGCGACGGCACTAGCAATACAAGTGTCGGTGCAAACTCGGCTGCAACCGGAGTCAATTCTTCGGCATTCGGCGCGGGTGCCCAGGCTAATTTTGCCAATTCAACGGCCATCGGATTTGGTGCCCAAGTTACTGCTGCTAACCAAGTGGTGATCGGCACTGCCAGCAATACATATACCTTGTCTGGATTATCATCTGCTGCCAGTACGGCAGCCCAAGGCCCCGTAACCGGTCTGGTCACCACGGATGCCAACGGTAATCTCGCTTCCGATGGTGGCGCCCTGCAAACCCAGGTCAACACCAACACGACCGGTGTTGCTAACAATGTCATTGGCATCAACACCAACGCAGCCGGTATTGCTAACAATGTCATTGGCATCAACACCAACGCAGCCGGTGTTGCTAACAATGTTATTGGCATCAACACCAACGCAGCCGGTGTTGCTAACAATGTTATTGGCATCAACACCAACGCAGCCGGTGTTGCTAACAATGTTATTGGCATCAACACCAACGCAGCCGGTGTTGCTAACAATGTTATTGGCATCAACACCAACGCAGCGGGGATTGTGGCAAATAACACCGCCATCTTGTTGAACACAGCCGGTATCAACACCAATAAAGCAGGGATCGCCGCCAATCTAGGATTTATCCTTGGTAATACGGCGGCCATCAATGAGCTAAGAGAAGGCAATGCCGCTCTGGCATCTATTCCTGATCTGTATTTGCAAGCCGGTGAAAAATGGACGGTAGCTGGCGGTCTGGGCGGATATGATGACGGATTTGGCGGTATGGAAATCGGTTTCGGCGGTGGTGCGCAATTTAGGCTCGGTGGCCCGAATAGCAACACTTCAATTGGTATCGTGACTGCGGTTTCCGGCGGCACCTATTCCGGTCGTATCCAGGCACGTATCGGCGGGTAATAAAAACTCGAAAAATTCGAAGGTGGATTAGCCTTCTCGCTACGCAAACTTGCGTAGCGAGTTGGAGAATCCACCTAATTTTTTACGCAATTTCGACACTCAATCGAGAATTTCACGCTTTTCCCGAATATGTAAATCTCCGCACATAATGTCTTTAGGGCTTGGTATGGGGAGATGCTGCGTTATATAGACCCTTGGTTTTAGGGGAATCCTTATGGCGCACAGTAAAACAAGTAAGACATCCGGCAAAAAGTCCCGGGGAATATCCAAGAAAAAATCCCGGAAAAAACCCCAAAAGAAACCAGAGACATCGCGGTTTCAGGTTATATCTGACGCGGCCAATGCATATGGGGAGCGCAGTTTTGATAATTATGCGCAAATTCGCTCCGTAGCCGAAAAAATACAAGCGGGCTTATGCGCCTATATGGGCGATCAAAATAAATGCGTGTTCCTCGTCCCGCCCCAAGGGCCGTTTATTGAACAAAATTACGGCTCGGCAGCGTTTTCCGTGTCCGGCAAAGGCTTCTTACCCCTGGAGCCGATCAGTTTCGGTTTGGGCATAAGGGTTAGCAAAACAGGCGATTTTTTGCGTATTGTGCTACAATGCCGCAAAGAAGGCGAACGTATCGACGTTCAGGTTGAAAACAACCAAACCTACGAGCTTTCCCTGCCAGTAAAAGAAAACAGCTTAAACATCGTACTGGAAGGCCTGTACCAACATGTATTAAGCTGGTTCACCGACCGGGTTGAACGCTATGATTTTGGCCATTACGGCACGACGGATATCGGTTTTGATATCCTTAGAATAGACCAGTAAGAACCGCTTAAATATCTTTGGGGATTATCATGGAAAATCTGCACACACTCACAGAACTTCTACCGTTCAAGATTGCCTTGATCGGGATTTTGGGCATTGGCGCCCAATGGTTGGCCTGGCGTTTGCAACGCCCGGCCATTGTTCTGATGGCCATTGCCGGTTTGGTATTCGGCCCGTTCATGACCTGGTTGTTTTCTCTGGATTTCATACAAAATACTGACTTGCTGCACGGTATTGTTGATGCGCTCAAGCTCAACCCCGAGGAAGATTTCGGCGCCATGTACCGCCCTATGATCGGGATAGCCGTGGCCATTATTCTGTTTGAGGGCGGACTTAATTTACGCTTCAAAGACCTACATGATGCGTCGCGAGCCGTCAGCCGTATGGTGGTGGTAGCCGCACCCATTGCAGCGGTGCTGGGTGCCACTGCCGCCCACTATATTTTGCAATTGCCCTGGGATATATCCGTAATGATCGGGGGCTTGTTTGTCGTGACCGGGCCGACCGTAATATTGCCATTATTGCGCCAAGCCCAGTTGCCGGGCCGCCCGGCAGCGGTGCTAAAATGGGAAGGCATTATCAATGATCCCCTCGGCGCACTCTTTGCCGTTGCCGGGTTTGAATTTATCCGCTTTACCGCCATGGGGGAAAGCACACAATTCGCCATTACCATGTTAATCGTTGCCGCCATTGCCGGTGCGCTGTTAGGGATTGTCTCGGGATGGTCACTGGCTTGGGCATTTCGGCGCGGCCATGTGCCGGAATATCTCAAAGCCCCTGTGGTGCTGGTTTGGGTGTTGTTCATCTATGTAATGGCCAATGAAGTGGCCGAGGAAACCGGGCTTGTGGCCGTCACTGCGCTCGGGGTTGCCATGGCCAACACCAAATTTGCCGCCATGCAGGAAATGCGCAGGTTTAAGGAAAATATCGCCGTCTTGCTGGTGTCGGGCATCTTTATTGTTCTGACCGCTACCCTAACTCTAGATGTACTTAAAAGCTTTGATTTCAAAGTGTTCGGCTTTGTCTTGGCCATGATGTTTGTTGTCCGCCCCATTGCCGTATTTGTCTCGACTATCTGGTCTGGGCTGAATTGGCGCGAGACGCTTTTGGTGGCATGGATTGCACCGCGCGGCGTGGTCGCCGTTGCCGTGGCCGGACTATTTGCCACGGAACTACAACTGATCGGGCGGGCTGACGGAGCTATATTTGTGCCTGTGGCATTTGCATTGGTATTTGCTACCGTGCTGAGCTCAGGCTTTACCATTACCCCTGTGGCAAAATGGTTGGGGCTGGTTTCGGAAAAAACCGAAGGCGTGATGATTGTCGGGGCCAATCCGTGGTCTCTCGGCATGGCCAAAGCTCTTAAAGACATGGACATACCCGTGCTGGTCGCCGACACCAATTGGCGCAGATTACGCGGGGCTAGACTGGAAGGATTTGCAGTATTTTACGGGGAAGTGCTGTCGGAAAATGCCGACCACAGGCTCGACCACTCCGCCTTTAGCCACTTGATTGCTGCCGGGCCAAATGATGCTTATAATTCATTGGTATGTGTAGAATTTGCGCCCGAGCTTGGCCGCCACCGGGTGTTCCAGGTCTCCGGGCAAGATACGGAAGATGCGGATTCCGGTGCGATTATGTACACGGCCCGTGGACGCACTCTTGCGACACATGGGCGCTCATTTGACGTGCTGACCCGCGATTGGTGGTCAGGGTGGCGCTTCCGCTCCACCACATTATCTGAAGAATACACCCTGGAGGATTTTCTGGAAGAACGCGGTGCAGACATTGACATATTGCTGGCCAAACGCCCGGACGGAAGTTTGGACTTCCTGCAGCCGGACAGAAAATCCAAAGCCGATGGTTCGACCATACTCAGCTTTGGCCCGGTCTTGAACATCAACCCTGAACATAGCTCCAAACGCAGCCCCAAACGCGGTGAAGGTGCCACTTCAGACGCCCCGCTCATCAGTGACGGAACAGCTCCGCTGACCACGAAGGGCGAATTGCCTTAACCGCAATAAGCATTTGTTTGTTCACAATAGTTTAAGGCCTGTAAACCATATTGCCTGCTTTGAACTATGATGAGCCAGCGGCGTGAACGACGAGGAAATCTTAAATACGAGTGAAGACACCCAGGTATTACAGCCTGTTGCGCCCGTTCGCGAGCTGATCGAGCCTTTTTGGACAGATTTGTTTAAACGTAAAACCCGGATCAAAAAGCCAAAAAAGCCAAAACCAAAATGGCTGGTGTGGACACTTTGGGGCATGGGGTTGCCCGGCGGCATTGTCGCGGCTTTGGTGTTTGGCTGGTTTGGCTATGCGGCAATGGATATGCCCGATACTACCCCGCTTTGGGCGCCGACATCGACGCCGCAAATCGTCATTCTCGACCGCCGTGGCCGGGAGATTTACCGCAAAGGCGGCGCCGAGGCAAAGCCGGTTGATCTGGATAGTTTACCGCCTGCATTGATCCAGGCTTTGATCGCTATTGAAGACCGGCGTTTCTATAAACATCCCGGTTTTGATCCCATTGGGCTTACCCGTGCAGCCAAGGCCAATTACAGGGCCGGGCGCGTGGTTCAAGGCGGCTCGACCCTGACGCAACAATTGGCCAAAAATGTATTTTTAACCCGTGAGCGCACGCTAAAACGCAAGACCCAGGAGCTGATGTTCGCGGTCTGGCTTGAATTTCGTATGAGCAAGCAAGAGATTCTGGAGACCTATTTGTCGCGGGTATATTTCGGCGGCGGTACCATAGGGATCGAAAGCGGGGCCAAGCGGTTTTTCAACAAATCCGCCAAGGATTTAACCACGGGCGAAGCGGCGCTTTTGGTTGGTCTTTTGAAAGCCCCTGGCAGGCTCAACCCGCTTAAAAACCGCAAAGCCAGTGCCCGGCGCACCGCCCTTGTTTTGGAGCAAATGTATGTGCAAAATTATCTGAACGACGCCCAATATGTCAAGGCCATGACCACGCCCATCGCCGTAGAACCTCTGGCCATCAATGCCAATGCCGGATCCAGATATTTCACTGACTGGGTGTTGGCCAGCATGGATGCAACACTGGGCGCACCCCATAACGATATCACCATACAAACCAGTCTTGATTTGGATATGCAAAAACTGGCGGAGACAGCCGTCAAAAACGGCCTTGATGACAAGCGCAACGCCCAGCAAGCGGCGCTGATCACCTTTGACGGTGAAGGCGCGGTGCGGGCACTGGTCGGAGGGGCCGATTATCGCCATTCCAGTTTCAACCGCGCCCTTAGCGCCAACCGCCAGCCTGGCTCGGCCTTTAAGCCCTTTGTCTATCTGGCCGCTCTGGAAGCCGGGCACACACCTTGGGATATATTTGAGGACAAACCCGTAAATATAGACGGCTGGCAGCCGGGGAATTTCTCCAATGAATATATGGGAAATATGTCGCTCGAAAAAGCATTGGCTTTGTCCATCAACACAATTGCCGTACAGCTAAACGAGGGCATTGGCCGGGAAAAATCTGTACAAACCGCCCGCCGTCTTGGGCTTGAGGGCTTGCAAGCATATGCGTCTTTGGCCATCGGGGCCCAGGAAATGTCCTTGCACGATCTAACCGCCGCCTATGTGCCTTTCGCCAATTGGGGGTACAAGGTCGCGCCGCGCACCATCGAGGCTATCTATGCCTATAACGGAGATGTGCTTTATGCCAATCCACGCCGTAACAGCACAAAAGTTCTATCCACGAAAACCCTTGGCCAGATCAATATGATGCTTGGCAGCGTCGTGCGCGAAGGCACGGGCAAAGCCGCAAGGATAAAGGGCCGGGATGTGGCAGGCAAAACCGGAACCAGCAATGATTACCGCGATGCCTGGTTCATCGGTTATACGGCAGATTTTGTCACCGGGGTCTGGGTTGGAAATGATGACAATTCCAAAATGGCCCGCATAACCGGCGGTTCAATCCCGGCGCAAATATGGCATGATTATATGAGCGAAGCCTTGCGGGACATCCCGATAATTGAACTGCCTGTAGCGACAATATCTATCCAAAGGCCAAACCTGAACACAAACCAGAGCGCTGGCCAAAACACAAACCAGAACACAAAACTGGAAATTCTGCTGGCTGATTTGGAACGGGCTTTACCTTAAAACTTACGTGCCAATCTCACACCTACACTATCAAGCCCGTCGTTTTGCGGGCCACCAAGGATTTGGCCATTGCTGAGATGTTCATAGACAAACTCCGCACTCCATTGGTCATTAAAACTATAACCAAGCGCCCCTTGTGCGCGGAATTGCACCCTGGAGCCGAACTCAATTTCGTTGCGTCTGCGCTCAAATAACGGGGCCAGCAACGCAATTCGCTCACCGCTGGTCAGTGCGCGGAGCACCGCTTCGCTTGGGAAATCAATACGGTTTGTGCCGTTATGCACGGAAAATCCGCCGCCGATTTCTGCGTAAAACCTGTCCAAGAAAGACTGCCGCCAGTTAAGACCAACGCCCCCGTGGCTGGTATCTCCCCCTAGGTTAATGGAGCCATATATATAGGGCCGCGCCCCCAAAGTCCATTTGGGCCAATTTGGTGTATCGAAAATGTACTCACCCGTAACCGATACGCTTTCCTCTTTTCCAGCGTTAACATCGGAAAGCGGAATTTTGACACCGTGGGCCATAATACCAACGCGGATTTCATCAGCGTACGCAGGTATTGGTGCTAAAACAAGGCCGAGCAAGGTTGTTGCGGGCACAGTCAATTTAAAAAATGATTTCATAATTCCCCTAGTCAAGTTTCCAAACTGATTAACCTCTCCCCAAAAATACACAAATTACAATGTAGAAAATTTATTACAATATTGAAACATGCTAACAATGAACGCTAAGTCTTGCGCATGTCCGGGTGTAAACTTGTGTCCAGAATATGATCGGCCCGGTTGATGATGTGCTTGGTGCCTTTGACAATCAGCGGATCGGCAGCTTTGACTACATTTTCGTTTTTATCCGGGTATGGAAGCTGATCCAGCACATATTGCATAGTCTCCAGCCGGGCGCGCTTTTTGTCATTGGACTTGATGATTGTCCACGGGGAATCAGCCGTATCCGTATAGAAAAACATGGCTTCCTTGGCTTCGGTATAATCATCCCATTTATCAAGAGAGGCTTTATCAATAGGGGATAATTTCCATTGTTTGAGCGGGTCAAGCTCGCGGGATTTAAACCGCCTTAGCTGTTCATTTTGGGTGACGGAAAACCAGAATTTGAAAATACGCACACCCGAGCGCACCAACATGCGTTCAAACTCCGGGGTTTGGCGCATAAATTCCAGATACTCACTGGGCTCACAAAATCCCATCACCCGCTCAACTCCGGCCCGGTTATACCAGGAGCGGTCAAAAAACACCATCTCCCCCGCCGTGGGTAAATTGTTGGTATAGCGCTGAAAATACCATTGATTGCGCTCAATATCTGTGGGTTTGTTCAGGGCAACGACCCGGGCTTTACGCGGGTTGAGATGCTCCATAAACCGCTTGATCGTCCCGCCCTTCCCCGCCGCGTCGCGGCCTTCAAATAACAGGACGATTTTCTGGCCCGTGTCTTCTACCCATTTTTGCACTTTCAGCAGTTCGATCTGTAACTCGCGTTTGCGCTTTTCATAATCCTTGGTTTTGACCCGCGCGGCGTAAGGATATTCCCCGTGTTCATAAGCTTCGCGAATGGCGGTGTTGGGTGATTTGACCGCACCTTCTTTGGTAAGGGGGTTAAGGATGATGGGTGTTTCAGGTTTTTCCGTTTTTATTACTGGTTTGTCCATGTCACATATTTTCCTTTTGGCTTCCCGTTTCGCTGTATTGATGGATAGATAAATGAAGCCGCACACTATCACTAACATCAGTAGTCTATAGTTTTTGCCCTGCCAATTCAATGTAAAACAAGCCGGAGTAACCACTTATAGCAGTTTGCGAAAAATGCTTAGTGGTTACTATTTGCCAGACGGTGTTATAGTTGATACGAATCAACCCGGATTTTGACCCAGAAGGTAGACGTGTATGGCAATCAAATTTTCTTCCGCTTTCGCCGAGAATATTAAGGACGACGCGGTGGCTACCGCCGTTCGCGAAACCGTGGCGGCACTGGCAGAGGCTTGCAAGCAAATATCGTATATTTGTGCGCGCGGCCCCTTAGAAAACGGCCTGGGCGCAGAAACGGGTGCGGCCAATAGGGACGGGGACGCGCAAAAAGCTCTGGATGTGCGCAGCGACGAAATCATCACGGCGGCTTTGCAGACGGCACCTGTGGCCTATTATGCATCCGAGGAGCAAGACGATATTATCACACTGGGCAAGAACAAACCATTGGCGGTTGCTTCTGATCCCCTTGATGGTTCGTCCAATATTGATACCAATGTTTCTATCGGGACGATATTTTCTATTTTTGCGGCCAATGATGATGCCCATTCCAGTTTTTTCAGACCCGGATCGGAGCAAATTTGCGGCGGGTTTTTTGTCTACGGGCCGCAAACCACTTTGGTAATTACCACAGGTAGGGGTACGGACACCTATGTGCTTGACCCGGACACAGGGGTTTTCACATTGGCCATTGCCAATATGAAAATCACAGAAAATTCGCATGAATATGCTATCAATGCTGCCAATTATCATCAATGGGACGCCCCTGTGCGTGCCTATATTGAAGACTGCATGTTGGGTATGTCTGGCCCTCTGGCAAAAATGTTGGCGGCTTGTGAAACTCGGAAAACCCGGTACGAACGATACAATATGCGCTGGGTCGGCTCACTGGTGGCGGACGCAAACCGGATATTGTCACGTGGCGGCATGTTTATGTATCCGGGTGATGACCGCGTCGGTTATAAAGACGGGCGGCTCAGATTATTATACGAGGCGGCTCCGGTCGCATTCGTTATTGAACAGGCGGGCGGCATGGCTACGGACGGGACACGGCGCATTCTTGATATTCCGCTTGAAATTTTGCACCAGCGCATACCCTTGGTATTTGGTTCCAAAACCCCCGTAAAAACACTGGCAGATTATCACAAAAAACAGGATGAGTTATGAGCGCGACACATAATGACCCAAACCACATAGACCCAAGCCACAGAGACCCAAGCCACACGGAAATGGCCAATGCCATACGGTTTTTGGCAATGGACGCAATCCAGGCGGCAAATTCCGGGCATCCCGGCGCGCCCATGGGCCTTGCCGATGCGGCGACGGTGCTGTTTACCAAACATCTGAAAATCGACCCAGGCGCACCGGATTGGGCCGACCGCGACAGATTTGTCCTCTCCGCCGGACATGCCTCCATGCTGCAATATGCCTTGCATTATCTGGTTGGTTACGCAGACATGACCATAGAGCAAATCAAAAACTTCCGCCAATTCGGGGCCATAACCGCCGGGCATCCGGAATACGGCCATGTGCAGGGTGTGGAGACCACCACCGGGCCGCTGGGCCAGGGCATTGCCACGGCGGTCGGCATGGCGCTGGCCGAGCGTATGCAAAACGCCCGTTACGGCGACGATATTACTGACCATTATACCTGGGTTGTGGCGGGCGATGGTTGCTTGATGGAGGGTATTTCCCACGAAGCCATAGACTTTGCCGGCAATATAAAGCTTGGCCGCTTGATTTTGTTGTGGGATGATAATGCTATCACCATTGACGGGGCCACGGATTTGTCCACATCCACCGATCAACTGGCCCGCTTTGCGGCGTCTGGCTGGCATGTGCAAGCGGTGGACGGTCATGATGCCCAGGCCATTGACGCCGCTTATATTGCCGCCAAGGCTAGCGACAAACCCTCGTTCATTGCCCTTAAAACCGTAATCGGCCAAGGCGCACCAAATAAATCCGGCACCAATAAAGTCCACGGCGCACCTTTGGGCGCAGAAGAAATCGCCGCAACGCGTGAAGCTCTCAACTGGTCGGCACCCGCCTTTGAAATCCCGGAGCACATATTGACCGCATGGCGCGAAGCGGGCGGGCGCGGATTGGCCGACCGGCTGGACTGGGAAGAGCGGTTGAAACAATCGGGGCGGGCTGCGGAATTTAAAGCTGGGGAATGCGTGGGCGTAGACGAAAATTTACGCAACCGCATCAACGAATTCAAGGCGGGTCTCAACAAAGATGCACCGAAATTGGCAACCCGAAAAGCCTCGCAAAATGCTTTGGAAATTGTCAACGGGCTTTGCCCAAACACGGTTGGCGGCTCTGCCGATTTAACGGGTTCCAACAACACATTAACCGACGGTATGGGCATAGTCTTGGCCGAAAACTTCTCAGGGCGTTATATCTATTACGGGGTGCGCGAACATGCCATGGCCGCGATCATGAACGGGCTGGCCTTGCACGGCGGTTTTGTGCCCTACGGCGGTACGTTCATGGTGTTTGCCGGCTATATGCTCGGGGCTATGCGGCTGTCGTCCTTGATGGGACTTAGAGTGATTTATGTGCTGACCCATGACAGTATCGGCTTGGGCGAGGACGGCCCGACCCATCAACCCGTGGAAACATTGGCGACATTGCGCGCCTTGCCCAACCATTATGTCATTAGGCCCTGCGACGCCGTTGAAACGGCAGAAGCCTGGGAATGTGCATTTGCTGCCACCAACACGCCGACAAGTTTATCATTGACCCGTCAAGGCCTACCGACATTGCGCACAGAGCGTAATGATGAGAATCTTGTGTCCAGGGGCGCTTATGTGTTGCGAGAAACGGAAGTGGTCCGCCATATCACCTTGCTGGCCACAGGTTCGGAAGTGCATTTGGCGGTCGAGGCCGCGCAAATTCTGGCAGACGAAGGCATCAATGCCGCCGTGGTTTCAATGCCGTGCTGGGAAATGTTCGACGCGCAAACGCCCAAATATCGTGACAGTATTTTGGGCACTGCTCCGCGCCTGGCCATTGAAGCGGCCATAGAACAAGGTTGGTCAAAATATACTGGCAATGCTGATCATTTCGTCGGCATGAGCGGGTTTGGGGCTTCGGCACCTGCGCCGGAATTATTTGAACATTTTGGTATTACTACGGCAAGTATTTGTGCTAAAGCCAGACAAATTTTAGATATAGTGGAGACGTAAATGGCGCGCATTACCCTTAGGCAATTACTTGATCATGCGGCGGAGAACGATTACGGCGTTCCGGCCTTTAATATCAATAATATGGAGCAGGTATTGGCCATTATGGAAGCAGCCAAAAAAACCGACAGCCCGGTTATCCTGCAAGCTTCACGGGGTGCGCGGGCCTATGCAGGCGATATCATGCTGGTCAAAATGGTCGAGGCGGCGGAAGAAATGTATCCCAATATCCCGATCTGTCTGCATCAGGATCACGGCAATAGCGGGGCCACATGTTTTTCCGCCTTGCAGGCCGGGTTTACCTCGGTGATGATGGACGGCTCTTTGGAAGCCGATGCCAAAACGCCAGCCTCTTATGAATACAACGAAGACATCACCAAATATGTCACCAAAGTTGCCCACGCGGTCGGTGCATCGGTCGAGGGCGAACTGGGCTGTCTCGGTTCCTTAGAAACCGGCATGGGCGAAGCGGAAGACGGGCACGGTTTTGAGGGGGCTCTGTCCAAAGATATGCTGTTAACCGACCCGGACGAAGCGGCCCAATTTGTCAAGGCAACCAAGGTAGACGCACTCGCCATCGCAATGGGCACCAGCCACGGCGCCTATAAGTTTTCCAAAAAACCCACAGACGACATTCTGGCCATGGACAGAGTGGAAGCCATTAACAAACGCATCCCCAACACCCATTTGGTCATGCACGGCTCATCTTCCGTGCCCCAAGAATTGCAAGATATTTTCAATGAATACGGCGGCGGCTTACCCCAAACCTACGGCGTCCCCATTGAGGAAATTACCAAAGGCATCCGGTTCGGCGTGCGCAAGGTCAATATCGATACGGATTGCCGCCTGGCCATTACCGGGCAAATCCGCAAAGTGCTGTGCCAAGACACCAAACAGTTCGATCCGCGCAAATATTTGGCCCCGTCAATCACGGCTATGAAAGATTTGTGCATAGACCGCTATGAACGCTTCGGCACCGCCGGAAACGCCTCAAAAATCAAGGAAATCCCCATGCCGGACATGGCCAAAAGATACGCGGATGGGAGTTTGGACGGTTAGGCCAAAGCCTAGTTCGCAACAATCACGGTTTTGAGATTGGTGAATTCTCTTAGGCCTTGCCTGGCCATTTCGCGGCCAAAGCCTGAGCGTTTTATGCCGCCAAACGGTAGGCGTATATCCGAGCTGGCATAGCGGTTGATATAGGTTGATCCGGCTTCCAGTTCGCTTATGGCTCTGGTTTGTTCTGTCTCGTCATTGGAGAACAATACCGAGGACAGGCCGAGATTTGTATCGTTGGCGAGCGTGATGGCTTCTTCCAAATCAGCCACCTTGAACAGCATAGCCACAGGGGCAAAAATTTCCTGGCCGTATACATCCATGTCTTTACTGATATTTTCTATGATGGCCGGGCGCATATAAAAACCATGTTCCGGCAAGGTGTGGGCCGAGTGTGTGACAAGGGCACCTTGTTCGTCTGCTCTTGAGATTTGCCCGTTGACATCTTCCAACGCCCGCTTCGTTGCAATCGGCCCCATATCAGTATCTGCGTTCAGCGGGTCTCCCAATTTCATGGCGTTCATTTTGGCCAGGAATGCCGTCTTGAATTCATCATAAATATCAGCGTGAATAATCAGGCGTTTGGCGGCGATACAGCTTTGACCATTATTGCGCATGCGCCCGGTAATGGCATGACCCACTGCGGCGTCCAGATCAGCGCTCGCCATGACCATAAACGGGTCTGCCCCGCCCAGTTCAAGCACACACGGTTTGATTTGCGCCCCGCAAATACTGGCTACAGAAGCCCCGGCCTCTTCCGAGCCCGTTAATGAAGCTCCGTGGACCCGGTCGTCTTCAAGGACGCCCTTGACCGCGCCTGAGCGGATAAGTAATGTTTGAAATACGCCTCCCGGAAAACCGGATTTGATGAACATTTCTTCCAGCATCAAAGCACTGCCCGGCACGTTTGAAGCATGTTTGAGCAAACAGGTATTGCCTGCAAGAATGGCGGCAACCGCGACACGGATCACCTGCCAGAACGGAAAATTCCACGGCATCACCAACAATATTGTTCCCAAGGGCAAAGGACGGGTAAACGCCTGCTTATATTCTGTTTCCACAGTTTCATCAGCGAGGTAAGTCGCGGCCATATCCGCCGTATAGCGGCAATATTTGACACATTTACCGATTTCCGCCCGGCCCGCCTTCAAAGTCTTGCCCATCTCTGTGGACATAAGCTGTGCGCAAACCTCCCTATTGGCTTCCAAGGTATCTGCGAGGGCGTGTACCAGTTGCGCACGGCGCGAAAGTTCCGTCTTGCGCCAGTTTTTAAAAACCATATGGGCAGACGCAATTGCCGCCTCGATACCGTCCGCGTCCAGTTCTTTATAAACCTTGATAGTCTCGCCCGTCGCCGGGTTGATACTGGTAATCATTGGCTTGCCTATATTTCTCAAAATACATCTACCCCAATCGGGCCTGATGTGAAGAGGAGAATATGGTTTTGTGTGAATTTGCGTTATAATGTGATGTGCTTATAACACTGACCAGACACAAGCATAAACGAGGACAGCAATTTATGACTACACCAGATTTCAAACTTGAAGGTTTTTTGCCCTACCAGCTTTCTGTGGCTTCCAACGCGGTTTCAAAGCGCATTGCCAAAAGCTATGCGCCCTTTAAACTTAGCCCGACCCAATGGCGGGTGATGGCCGTACTTTCGAGCGGGGCAGAAATGACAGCCGGGACGGTAGCCAATACAACCGGTATGGACAAAACTACGGTCAGCCGGGCGGTTGGTAAAATGATTGAGCGCGGGCTTGTTGGACGCAGTGCCAGCGACATTGATGGCCGTGCGGCGCCATTATCTCTGAGCAGGGAGGGCAAGGTAATGTTTGACAAAATCGTGCCCGAAGTAATGGCCCAGGAGAAAAAGCTAAAAGACATGTTTTCGCATATACAATTGCGCCAGTTGGAAAATTTCTTGGCGCAACTCAAAAACCAACCGTAAATATGTCTGGTGCTTTATGTGCTTTGCCCCTAAAGGGGGCGCAAATGAATTTAAAACGGTTTTCCAATTATGACAGATAGAATTAAAACGCTGCGCAATGTAGCGATTGTAGCCCATGTTGACCACGGCAAGACCACCTTGGTGGATAAGCTGTTGCGCCAATCCGGTACGCTTTCAGAGCGCGGCGAATTGGCCGAACGGGTTATGGACTCAGGCGATATTGAAAGAGAGCGCGGCATCACCATTTTGGCCAAAAATACGGCCATTGCCTGGAATGCACCCGACGGAGTCGAATGGCGCATTAATATTGTCGATACACCGGGACATGCGGATTTCGGCGGCGAAGTTGAGCGGGTTTTGTCCATGGTCGATAGTGTGGTCTTGCTGGTGGACGCAGTTGAAGGCCCTATGCCGCAAACCAGTTTTGTCACCAAGAAAGCCCTCGAGCAAGGCCTCAAGCCCATTGTCGTGATCAATAAAATTGACCGGGTTGGGGCGCGCCCGGACTGGGTGGTTGACCAGACCTTTGACCTGTTTGACCGCCTTGGTGCGAACGACGAACAAATGGATTTCCCGGTTGTTTATGCTTCCGCCCTAAACGGCTGGGCCAGCATGGACAGCGAGGCCCAGGGCACGGACATGACGCCTTTGTTTCAAACCATTGTTGACCACACCCCCGTGCCGGATGTTGACCCGGACGGGCCATTATTGTTGCAAATCAGCGCCCTTGATTATTCGTCCTATACCGGCGTCATCGGTATTGGCCGTGTGTTACGCGGGGCGCTTAAGCGCGGGCAAAATGTCATGGTTGTGGCAGCGGACGGCATCACCCGCAAGGCGAAAATCTTGCAACCTTTCGGGTTTTTAGGACTGGACCGAGTCGAGACGGACGCGGTTTACGCGGGCGATATAGCTTGCTTTACCGGTATTGACCAGCTGGGGATTTCCGATTGTATTTGCGCGCCTGAGAAGGTCGAGAAGCTCCCTGCCCTCAGTGTGGACGAACCGACTATTTCCATGACGTTTCAGGTTAATAACAGCCCGTTTGCGGGCCGTGAGGGTAAATATGTGACCTCGCGCAATATTGGCGACCGCTTGCAAAAAGAGCTGATCCATAATGTAGCCCTCAAAGTGCAACCCCTTGATGATCCGGATAAATTCCAGGTCTCCGGGCGCGGCGAACTGCATCTTTCTATCTTAATCGAAAACATGCGCCGCGAAGGTTATGAACTGGCCATTTCGCGTCCACAAGTGATCAACAAAACCATTGATGATGTGCTGTGCGAGCCGTGGGAAATACTGACCATTGATGTGGAAAGCGAACACCAGGGCGCGGTGATGGAAAAACTTGGCATGCGCAAGGGCCAGCTTAAAGACATGGTGCCGGACGGGCGCGGGCGTGTGCGGCTGGATTACGAAATCCCCACACGTGGCCTGATCGGTTTTCGCTCGGATTTTCTAACCACCACATCCGGCTCCGGCCTGATGTATCATGTGTTTGATAAATATGCGCCCCGTGTCGGTGGCACTTTTGGTCGTCGGGCCAAAGGTGTCCTCATCTCCAAGCATACAGGAACTGCCGTGGCCTTTGCCTTGTTTAATTTGCAAGAGCGCGGCAAAATGTTCATTGGCCACCAAGCACCGGTTTATGAAGGCATGGTCATTGGCATTCATGCCCGCGACAATGATTTGGTGGTCAACCCGATCAAGGGCAAACAACTCACCAATATTCGTGCATCCGGCACTGATGAGGCCGTAGTTCTGACTACGCCCATTGAGACAACGCTGGAATATGCGCTGGAATTTATCAATGACGACGAATTGGTCGAGGTCACACCCCAGAGCATCCGTATCCGCAAGCGTTATTTGCTGGAACACGAACGCAAGAAAGCCTCGCGCCGCGCCGGGGAAATCAGTTAAGGCCAGAAACCCGTTTAGCCCCTTTCCTTTTATCGATAAACCTGTATAGGGACGGTAATCGTATCATAAAAGGGACAATATGTTTAAGCCATTACTTGTCAGTGTATTTGCAGGCGTGTTGCTAGCCTCATGTTCTGGAACCGAAAACACCAAACCAGAGATCAGTAAAGCTCAAATCGAAACCCAGAGCCAAGAGCTAAACGACTGGTTTGCAGCACGCTACGAGGAAAATTTAGCGCGCTCCCCCATGCGCCAGACCTATTTGGGTCTAAAAACCGCGCAAGATAAGCTGGACGACACATCCCAGGCGGCGCTGGACGAGAACTACGCGATTGAGCAACAAAATATCGCCGAAATGCGCAAATTGTTTAATCTCGACAAGCTCGACCGCCAAGGCAAAATATCCTACCGTCTGTTTGAATATAACGGGGATGTCTCGAAAACCGGTCACCCGTATTTAGGCCACCAATATGTGTTCAACCATATGTCTGGCCCCCATAGCAGCTTCCCGACCTTTATGGTCAATTTTCACAAGGTCGAAACCATAGAAGATGCCCAGGGCTATATTGCGCGGCTCACCGCTGCAAAGCGCTATTTCGCCCAATTTCAGGCCCGCACAGAGGCCCAAGTGAAATCCGGCATTGTCTTGCCAAAATTCGTCTACGGCAAATTGATCACCGCGTCTGAAAACATTGTTGCCGGCGCGCCATTTTCAGACGGGCCCGACAGCCCTATCTACACGGACATCAAAGCCAAAATTGAAAAACTGAATGTGTCCCAGGCAAATAAACAGGCTTTACTGGCACAGGCCGAGCAAGCCTTGTCCACATCCATCGGCCCGGCCTATGAGAGCCTGATCGCCATGTTTAAGGCCCACGAAAAAATTGCCACTGACGACGATGGGGTTTGGAAATTACCGGACGGAGCGGATTATTATCAATCACGCTTGAACTATTACACCACCACGGATTTAAGCGCTGACGCCATCCACGATATTGGCCTGAAAGAAGTTGCGCGTATCCAGGGCGAAATGCGCAAGATCATGGAGCAGGTAAAATTTGAGGGTAGCTTGCAGGAATTTTATACATTCCTGCGCACCGACGAACAGTTTACATTTAGTAATGACGATGCGGGTCGGGCCCAATATATGGCGGGGGCAACGGCAATTATTGATGACATGAAATCCAGGCTTGACGAGCTGTTCATCACCAAGCCCAAGACCGATATGGTCGTCAAACGGGTTGAGCCTTTCCGCGAAGCTTCTGCGTTCTTCGCATTTTATGAACTGCCGTCCCAAGACGGCTCGCGCCCCGGTACATATTTTATCAATTTGAAAGATGTGCGCGACCAGCCGACATATTTGATGCAAGCTCTGGCCTATCATGAAGGTCTCCCCGGTCATCATATGCAGCTCGCCATTGCTATGGAGCTTGAAAATATTCCGGAGTTTCGCAAACAAGGCCTGCACACCGCCTATATTGAAGGTTGGGCCTTATATGCCGAAAGCGTCCCGGCGGAGCTTGGCATGTACACCGATCCTTATAAGGATTTTGGTCGGCTTTCCATGGAAATTTTTCGTGCGGCCCGTCTGGTCGTCGATACGGGTATTCACGCCAAAAAATGGACGCGGGAACAAGCGGTGCAGTATATGTTGGAAAATATCGCCAACACGGAAGGGGATATTCGCTCCGAAATCGACCGCTATATCGTCTGGCCCGGACAGGCAACCGCCTATAAAATCGGTATGATTAAAATCGGGGATTTGAAAAAATCTGCGCAGGGCCAGCTGGGCGATAAATTTGACATCCGCGAATTCCACGAAGTGGTCCTCGCCAATGGCTCGGTGCCGCTTTCAGTTTTGGAAGAACTGGTGGCCGAATGGGTCGCCAACAAGAAATAAATATAACAACCAGGAGAAAACCATGAAGAAAATTTTGATATTAGGGGCCTGTGTCTTGGCGATTTCCGCCTGTTCGCCCGGCGAAAAAACCTCTGCGAACAAGGGCGCGGAAACGGCAGAAAAAATTGCCGGGCAAACCGCAGCGCAAAACCAAAACCAGAAACTTGATGCCTGGTTCGAAACCGTGTTTTCTGAAAACCTAAAACTATACCCGCAATTTATGACCACGCTGGGTATGAAGCAGGACAATGATAAATGGAACGACCCCAGTAAAGACTTCTTCCTTGGGCAAGTTGCCGAGACCAGGAAAAATCTTGAGCATATGCGCGAGAACTTTAAATTCGCGGATTTGGACGCAAGCCGCCAGCTTTCATACCGCTTGTTTGAAAGACAGGCCCAGCAACAAATCGACAGTGTAAACTGGTGGGATTACGGCTATACATTCAACCAGATGTTTGGCCAACAATCCAGCATCCCGTCTTTCTTAATCGGGCGTCACCGCATTGATAGTGGAGAAGATGCCAAAGCCTATATTGCCCGGCTCAACGGGGTCAAAGCCTATATGGATACCCATGTCAAAAACGAGAAGGCCAGTGTCGCCAAAGGCATTCAGCCGCCGCTCTATGTCTACGGTCATGTGCTGCGCGATGCCCGCAATATCATCACCGGCGCCCCGTTTGACAAAAGCGACAAGGTTTCCACATTACTGGAGGATTTTAACAAAAAAATCGACAAGCTGGATATTTCTGATGCGGAACGCACCGAACTTACGGGGCAAGCAATTGATGCGCTTTTGACATCTGTCAAGCCCGCCTATGAAAATATGATTGCGGAAATGGAAGTGATGCAAGCCTCCGCAACCACGGACGACGGGGTATGGAAATTACCGGACGGCGCAGCCTATTACGCCGATCGGCTCAAGCGCATGACCACTACGGATTTAAGCGCCAGTGAAATTCACGACCTTGGTCTGTCCGAAGTTGCCCGTATTCACGACGAAATGCGCGCCATCATGAAACAGGTCGGGTTTGAAGGCACATTACAGGAATTTTTCACCCAGGTGAAAAATGACCCGGCCCAGCTATATGAAGATTCGGACGCTGGTCGGGACGCCTATATGGCCGATGCCACCGCCATGATCGACACTATGAAAACCCGCCTCGACGAAGTGTTTATCACCAAACCGAAAGCCGAACTGGTGGTCAAACGGGTCGAGGCCTTTCGCGAGAAATCTGCCGGCAAAGCCTTTTATAACGGGGCTGCTCCTGACGGATCGCGCCCCGGCGTCTATTATGCCAATCTGTATGTCATGGCCGACATGCCGAAATACCAGATGGAAGCCCTCGCCTACCATGAAGGTATTCCGGGCCACCATATGCAAATCTCGATCCAGCAGGAACTGGGCGGCCTGCCGATGTTTCGCAAATATAGCCGGGTCACGGCCTATTCGGAAGGTTGGGGTTTGTATTCAGAATACCTGCCCAAGGAAATGGGCTTTTATCAAGACCCTTACTCCGATTTTGGCCGATTGGCTATGGAGCTTTGGCGGGCCGCAAGACTGGTTGTTGATACTGGTCTGCACGACAAAAAATGGACACGCCAGCAAGCTATTGATTATCTAACCACAAATACGCCCAATGCTGAAAACGACGCTATCAAAGCTATTGAACGTTACATCGTCATGCCGGGACAAGCGACAGCCTATAAAATCGGCATGTTAAAAATCCTGTCCTTACGTGAGGATGCCAAGGCCAAATTGGGCGATAAATTTGACATTCGGGAATATCACGAGGTCATATTGGGTTCCGGCCCCGTCCCCCTGACCATTATGGAAGAACGGGTCAATACATGGGTGGCATCTAAAAGTTAGTTAATAGAGCCATAAACCCCACTGGGGATACAGTTGGCACCACTGCAACAAACACAAAGACATTCGGATTTAAATTAGCAACAATTCCAAATGTCTTTGTGGTTTTGCCCAATTTTTAACATTGCAATACTGAGGTTCGCAATTAGTGTGTCTGGTATGAATTGTGTGAAACACGTACCCGGAGTATTGGCGATTATTATCGTGCTGGCGATTTGCCGACCCGGCTTGGCACAAATCTCAAACACCCCCCCACCGCCAACACAAGAGCCGGAATTTTCTGCCACATTCACGGCCGGGCAATTCAAATTTGAAATGCCTGCTGAACTTCAATCCACCCTGCCCCAAGACAAAGCCCGCACCGCACCCAAAGCCAAACCGCCCCGTGAACCTTGGCTTAACCTCGGGTTTTTGGGCCCGGTTTTCCAACTGGTTTTTTATGCAATACTGGCCTTCGCTGTGCTGTATATTTTGTATTTGATACTCAGCACGATTATTACGGCGCGGCGCAATTACAGCCCCAAAGACGACGGCGAAGACTTGCCTGAAATCCCCACCTACCAACCGGACAAGGAGACGGCGCGGGTCTTGTTGGACGATGCGGACAAATTGGCATCCCAGGGCAAATTTGCTGAAGCGGTTCACGCTATCTTGTTTCGCAGTATCCAGGACATTGAGGACAAGCGCCCCCATCATGTCAAACGCTCTTTGACCAGCCGCGAAATCGGCAAATTGTCTATACTCAGCCCAACGGCCCGCACCGGGTTTGCCAGAATTGGTAAATTGGTGGAGAGCAGTTTTTTTGGCGGGCAAGCTTTGGGCGTCCAGGACTACGAAATATCAAAAGCCGCTTACAAGGATTTTGCTTTTGAAAAACTTGCCCGCAATAAGGTTCGCCGATGAGCCGGGCCGTGAAAAATACGCTGGAGGGGCGCAAGTCCACAGGTGCAACTGGTACAACTGGGGCAGCTAAAGCAATTTTTAATCCGCGCACCCTATTGCTCCTGATTGTGCTGGGCGTGTTTTCTTTCGGAGCTTATTTCACCCTCAGCGGGTTTTCAGGTGATCTCAAAAGCGGCAATAATGGCGGCGCCCATGCTCTGTCCAAATCTGCCGTCGGTTACGGCGGGCTTTTGCACCTGCTCAAGCAAAACGATGAACATGTGGTTTTATCCCGGTCATATGTTTTACGCGGCAACAAGCGTTCCCAGGTAAGAGTTATTTCCCTGACATCAGGCTGGTTTGCCAATGACATAGATGAATTGGTGCTGGATACCCCGACCTTGATAATTCTGCCCAAATGGCGCACCCGCAAACACCCCAGCCAAAGGGGCTGGGTGCAAAAACTGAACACACCCAACAGCGATACGGTCAAGCTTAAACCCATAGAGACGTTGCTGGAGACTGTGGTCGGCAAAATTGAGCTTAATCGCAGCGAAGCCCAGAGCGAAAAGCTGACCATCGTGCCGTCCGCGTGGTTGGGGACAGACGAGGATATAAATTTTTATAATTTCGCGCAGGTACAAACCATCAACGGCGATGACCTCAAACCGGTGATTGTTAGTGACAAAGGGACTATTTTGGCCCTGGAGCCTGATTTGGGAATTTACATACTCTCCGACCCCGATTTTTTAAACACCCACGGCCTGGCCAATCCGGACAGGGCCGAATTTGCCCACTCGGTCATGCAAATACTCAAATACGAATTCAATGCCGGCGGCTTTGTCTTTGATCTGTCCTTGCACGGGTTTGTCCGTTCGCAAAACCTGATCAAACTGGCCCTGACCCCACCGTTTTTGGCCGCCACATTGTGCCTGTTGGTGATGGGCTTATTGATCCTATGGCAGGCCCTGGTCAGATTTGGAGACCCGATCATACCCGGCCGCAATATTGCCCTGGGCAAGTTGAGCCTGATATTGAACGCTGCCGGTTTTATCAAACTTGCCGGGCGCGAATATAAAATGGCCCCGGCCTACGCCGATTTGACCAAAAATATAGTGCGCGAAAAACTACATATCAGCACATCATTATCCGACGCAGACCTGGACAAACGCCTAGATATTTATGCCAAACATGCGCGAGCTGATACAAGCTGGACGGCGCTTAAACCTGACAAAAACCAAGTAAAAAACGCGGTGGATTTAATGCAAACCGCAAAGAAATTGTATACATGGCGAGGAGATATAACCCATGAACGTAAATGATGTAAAACACCTGTCGGAACTTATTCGAAGCCAGGTCGGCAAGGCCATTATCGGGCAGCAAGACACCATTGATCTGATGTTGGTGTCCTTGTTTGCCGGTGGACATATTTTGCTGGAAGGGCCGCCGGGAACTGCCAAGACTTTTCTGGCCCAAAGTTTCGCAAACGCCACCAAGCTTAAATTTGGGCGCATCCAGTTTACGCCGGATTTAATGCCCGGTGATTTGCTGGGAACCAATTTGTTTAACTTCCAGACCAATGCGTTTTCCCTGATCAAAGGCCCGGTTTTTTGCGATGTTTTATTGGCTGACGAAATTAACCGCACCCCGCCAAAAACCCAGGCCGCGCTTTTGGAAGCCATGCAAGAACGCCAGATCACCATTGACGGCAAGGCCTTTGCCCTGGGCGAACGCTTTATGGTCATTGCCACGCAAAATCCCATCGAACAACAAGGCACCTACCCCCTGCCTGAAGCCCAGCTTGACCGTTTTTTATTCAAGCATAATTTGCAATATCCAAGCCACGCAGAAGAGATCAAAATTGTCACAAAACACGGGGCGCGAACCGGCTCACCGTCGGCAAAAGCCATGGGGATCAAGCCCGTGGTCACGGCCAAACAACTGGCGGACGCCGTCGCCTGCGCCGGGCAAGTGCGGTTGACCGATGAAGTGATTTCCTATGTGGTTAACCTGGTGCGGGCCACCCGGGAAAATCCCTTGTTCGAGACCGGAGCCAGCCCGCGAGCCGCCGCCATGCTGGCCGCTGCGGCGCGGGCCAACGGGGCCTTGGACGGTCGGGATTTTGTTATCCCTGATGATGTAAAATCCATCGCCCTGCCCGCCCTTCGCCACCGCGTAATCCTGTCGCCCGTAGCCGAGATTGAAGGCCGCAGCGCCGACGCGTTAATCCGCGATATTATCGAGCAAACTAAAGCACCGCGCTAAAAGATGTTCTACCCGACAAAACGCGCCGTACTTTTCATGGGAGCAGGCTTGCCTGTGACCTTGCTGCTGGCAGTGCTCAATCCAAATTTATGGGCCTTCGGGGCGGCCTGGATTGCCTTGGTGTTCGGGTTGATGCTTTACGATCTGATGTTGTCACCGGCCCCGGCACAAATAAAACTGGACACCAAAATTCCGGCTTCGTTATATGTGGGCACCAAAACCGATATGGTGTTTATTTATAAATTTGACGGGCAGCGAAAACCGACAAATCCGGAAATGAAATTATCCTTGGGTAAACGCTTAAGTGCCGCACCGGATGTCTGGCATCCACCTTTTGAGGACAGGCTTTTGCTGGGTAGTTTTCGCGTCACAGCCTTGCGGCGCGGGGCGGGTAAGGTGGAAAATCTATGGACACGCTGGTGCGGGCCATTGGGCCTGATGTGGCGCCAAGCCCGCCAGCCTCTGGGTAAAACCATTGCCGTGGTGCCAGACACTAAATTGGTCAAGGACAAAGCCGTAGAGATATTTTCCCGCGACGCCGCCCACGGCCAAAAAATGCAAATCGAACGCGGTCAAGGTACCGAATTTGATTCTTTACGCGAATTTATGCCCGGCATGGACAAGCGGGCCATAGACTGGAAACATTCAGCCCGGCACCGCAAATTACACGCCAAAGAATTTCGCACCGAACGCAATCATAATATCGTTTTTGCCATTGATACGGGGTATTTGATGTGCGAACCGCTCAAGGGTAAAACCCGGCTGGACTGGGCCATAAATGCCTCATTGCTCATTGCCTATGTGTCTTTGAAATTCGGAGACAGGGTCGGGTATTTCGGCTTTGACAAACGCCCTTATCTGTACACCAAGCCCGTATCGGGCATAGCCAGCTTCCCCCATTTGCAAAGCCTGACCTCCGGGCTTGAATATTCTACACATGAAACCAACTTCACCTTGTCCTTGTCTGCGTTGTCCAAATCACTGATGCGCCGATCCCTGATCATTGTATTCACCGATTTCGTGGACACCACCAATGCGGAATTGATGATAGAAAATGTCAGCCGTCTGATCAAAAACCATATTGTCTTGTTTGTCACCTTCAAGGATGTGGCGATCGAAAACCTGATCAATGCCGAGCCTAAAACCCCAAATGATGTGACCAAATCCGTTCTCGCAAGCGCCTTGAACAAGGAGCGCGATATTGTTCTGGCACGACTTGAGCGTATGGGCGTACAAATCGTCCGCGCCGATATTGAAACTATGGGTACGGCGGTGCTGAACCGGTTTTTGGAACTTAAACGCCGAGAAATGATATGAGAGAGATGATATGAGGGGCGGCTCTCTGAAAAGTCACAAATTTCGCACAGACCGCGAAGATGATTGGCAACAATTGGAAACCTTGTTGGCGCGGTTGGAAAGCCGCTCGATCAAGGCGCTGAGCGATGAGCAAATGATCGCCCTGCCCGCCCTGTACCGAGCCACATTATCTTCCTTAAGCGTGGCGCGGGCTACCTCTTTGGACCAGGACGTCATTATCTATCTTGAGAGCCTGACCACCCGCGCATATTTCGCCATTTACGGCAACCAAACCCGCATGGGCACACGTATCCGCCGCTTTTTTCGTATTGGCTGGCCCAAGGCCGTGCAAGATATTACCCGCGAAACCTTTGCTTCAGCTTTGGTGTTTTTTCTGGGCGCCTTGCTGGCTTTTATCATGGTGCGCACCAATATGGACTGGTATTTCTCTTTCATACCCGAAAGCCTGATGGGAGGGCGCACCCCCGCCAGCACTACGGCGGAATTGCGCGATACCCTATATCACGACGGCGATGAAAGCGGACTGACCATGTTCGCCAGCTTCTTGTTTTCCCACAATTCCCGTATTGCCATACTCGCCTTTGCCCTGGGCTTTGCCTTTGCCATACCGTCGGTGGCATTGATGCTTTATAACGGTTGTACTATTGGCGCTTTCATAGCCCTGTTCGTTGACAAAGGGCTTGGCTTTGAGGTCGGGGGCTGGCTGATTATTCACGGGGCTACGGAAGTGTTTGCCATTATCCTGGCCGGTGCGGCGGGTATAAAAATCGGGTGGGCCATTGCCTTTCCTGGACAAAGAGCCCGTTTGGACGCGGCTGCACAGGCAGGAGGCCAGGCGGCGGCAGTATTGGGCGGGGTCATTATCATGCTATTTTTGGCCGGGCTATTGGAGGGCTTTGGCCGCCAGTTGGTCACAAATGATTATCTCCGTTACGCCCTAGGACTGACCACGCTCGGCCTATGGCTGGCATATTTTTATCTGCCCAGAGACAATGACGAATGGCAGCAATACGGCGCGGGAGACGAATTATGAACCCGAACAACCACAAACCGCGTCCGGTAAAATCAGTTTATAACCCGGATAAAAACATACGGACACTGGTCACACCGGAGGGCATAGATTTACGCTTGCGCATTGCTGACGGCGGTTCAAGGGTCGGCGCTTTTATAATTGATCTTGTCATCATGACCATTATCCTGATTGCCACCACCTATATGATTGGCTTTGCAACCACCGATATGGAAGATGCAGGCGCAGAAGTTGCTTGGTCTATATGGGTGTTATTTGCATTTTTCTTGCGTAATTTTTATTTCATGGTGTTCGAAATGGGGCCCAAAGCGGCCACGCCCGGCAAAAGGCTTATGAAAATCCGGGTCGCCAACCGTGGGGGCGGACACCTGACGGCCAATGCTATATTTGCCCGTAATGCCCTGCGCGAACTTGAGTTTTTCTTGCCATTATCATTTATATTGACCGCGATATTTCTCCCCAATCAAGGGGTTGATGGCTGGCTGACTTTATTTGGCCTGGTTTGGAGTTTTATCTTTTTGCTGTTTCCTCTGTTTAACAAAGACCGCTTGCGGGCGGGCGATTTAATCGCCGGTACATGGGTGGTCAAATCCCCCAGGCTTCGCTTGTCCAAAGACCTGTCAGATGCAAGCAAGGCCAGGCCACACCACCGGCGCTATGTTTTCACGTCCAGCCAAATCGATGCTTACGGGGTTAAAGAATTACATGTGCTGGAAAATGTATTGCGCAAAAATGACCCAACGACAATCGCCGAAGTCACAGCGCGTATAATGCAAAAAATTGAATGGCCACAACTGGACAAAGACCCGGATAAAACCGGGGATGAAAATGCCGCCCAGCTCGAATTTTTAAACGCTTATTACGGCGCCTTGCGCGGAAAGCTGGAAACCAAGTTGTTATTTGGTGTCCGGCGCACAGACAAATTTGACAGGCGCTAGAGTTTTTTTGTATACACATAGGCTGTGGCGGTAAATTGAGGGCTGTGGCGGTAAATTGAGAAATTTATCCGCACATACTTGTACGCAAATACTTGCATATGTGTAATTTAACAAATATAGCTACGGCAATTTTAACGTAAACCACACTGTAAACCACGGAGAAAACACTTCATGCTCAACCATAAAACCTCATTGCTATCCGCCCTCGCAGTCGGCCTGTTTCTAACCGCTTGCCAGGCAGACACCAAACCAGAGACATCTGAAACCCCAGAGACATCTGAAACCATTGTAGAAGCAACCAAAGCCGCGCCGAAAAAAATCAGCTGGTCATATGCGGGCGACAACGGCCCTGAGCATTGGGCTAGCCTGTCTGAAAACTTTGCCACATGCGCCAGCGGAACCGTTCAATCTCCTTTTGATATTACGGCTGACAAAACTGACGACCTCCCGGAACTCAACCTCAACTATGTGCCCACCGGCATGACCGTAATCAACAATGGCCACACCATTCAGGTTGATCAGGCGGGCGGCGGACAATTGGTTGTCGGAGACGATACATATAATCTGCTGCAATTCCATTTCCATACCGCCAGCGAGTACAGCATTGACGGTAAGTTTTACCCGCTTGAAGTCCATTTGGTACACGCATCAGACGCCGGGGAATTGGCCGTAGTCGGTGTCATGTTTGCTGAAGGTGAAGCCAATGCCGAACTTGCCAATATCTGGGCCAACATGCCGGCAAGCAAAGGCGAAAATACCGTTGAAGGTCAAAGCGTTGACGTAAAAAACCTGTTGCCGGATAACGGACAATACTACCGCTTTATGGGTTCTCTAACCACACCACCATGTTCCGAAGGCGTGAACTGGCATGTGATGAGCCAGCCGATTACGGCTTCAGCCGAGCAAATTGCAGCATTTAAGGCAATTTTTCCCATGAATGCCCGCCCCTTGCAAGCCGAAAACGACCGTATGGTTGTACTGGGCAAGTAAGACAATCAGAAAAAGTATTGGCGGTAATTTACGGATTACCGCCAATCAATCCTTCGAGCCATGCCGAAATTTCGTGCATGGCTTTTTCTGTGGCCGCGTCCTGGGCGTCAACAATAGCCGAGACAGTGGCGGCTCTGGCGCGATCACTGGTGCTGACAAAATGGGTGCCGACCAGACGGCGGGATTTGGTGTCTGTCAGGGTCAAATTAAGTGTGACAACCGCATTGGGCGCAAGTGTCTCGCCATTGTCAAACACGGCTTCAAATCTGCGCACATCAATATTGAGCCGGTAATGGGCCCGGGTTCCGCCGGACGGGATCACTCCGGTGATTTTTCCGTCCCCTGCCAGCTTGTCAATAAGAGCATGGCGGAGTTGGCTCGGCACAGGTTCCGCCCATGAGGCGCCCGCCGCTGCGGTCAGCCGGCGACCATCTGGCGACAAAACAATATCCGTACCCCTCAGGGCCCTGGGTGCTTGCGGCATTTCTATATTAACCACCCGGTTGAGCCTGCCCGGAGTTTCCGCCACGCCGTGCGGAACGCTCAATCTGTAAACGGTCGGGGCCGGTTTGGCAGCAGGCAAAACGGAAACGCAAGCAGACATGGATAGCGCCCCTATGAGCACCAGACCACCGACAATATTTATTGGATTAAATGTCATTGTGGCAACTCCGTTATTTCTTTTTCCTGTCCGACAATAAACTCAACCGGGCTACGTTCCAAGTCTTCCGAGACCCGGCCCAGAGTTTCAATCAATGTTCTAAGATCAGCCATAGCCAAGGATAAATCCTGCAAACCGGTTGTGGAAAATTGCTCAATAGTGCGGCGGGTTTCATCCGATAATTCACGAGCATGACTTGCGAATAATGTAAATTCATTGAGTGTGGTCTCTGCGGATTTCAAGGTTTTTTCAGCCTGTAAAAGCACATTTGATACTTCGCCGCTTTGTATAAATTTGCTGACATCCTGAGCCGTAATTTCCACGGCCAATGCCGCTGCGGAGGTGTTATTGGCAGCTTGTTCAATGGCCAACATAAAGCGGTCTATGCGCTCATTGGATAGATCCGAATCCTTTACCTTTGCCGTGATATTGTTTATATTGGCCAATATGCCGTGCAAATCCTCTGCCGCTTCCGGGCTGAGCACGGCGACAGCACGGGCCAATGCCAAATTGACATTGTCAATAACCGACTCGCTCCCACCCAGCAGATTATCCAACTGGCTACCCCGTCCCTCAATATGCGGGTAATTTTCACCCAAAGCAACGAGGTCAAATCTTTTGCCCGACGGCCCGGCGTAAAGCTGGATATAGCTTAAACCTGTCAGCCCCAAAGGTTCGTTTTGTGCATAACTGTCCACATGTACGGGCGTATTGGCTTGCACTTGAATATAGACCAGCACCTTATTGGCATCAGTTGCGTCCAACATGGTTTTGGTCACTTCGCCCATTTTAAGGCCGTTAAAACGCACCTCGCTGCCAACGGCAATACCGCGCGGCGGCGTGGTATATTCAACAATATAGCGGTCATATTCCTCGTCAAATTGCTTGCCGCTGATATAGGCAATGAAGGCAACTATACCGAACAGTGTTACCAGGACGAAAGCGCCGATAATTGCAAAATTTGCTTTACTTTCCATATCTACCCACCAGTATTTCGTGTTTATGTATCATCCGATATCCTCAAGCCCTGCCGCTCGCGACCGGGGCCCGCCAAAATACTCCGCCACCCAAGGGTGGTCATAGCGCACCACTTTGTCAAGCGTATCGGCAATAGCAATATGTTTATCGACCAATACCGCCACCCTGTCGCACGTGGCAAACAGTGTGTCCAAATCGTGTGTGACCATAAATATGGTCAGGCCGAGCGCATCCCTTAGCTTTAAAATCAACGCGTCAAAGGCGGTGGCCCCGACCGGATCAAGTCCCGCCGTAGGTTCGTCCAGAAACAAAATGCGCGGATCAAGTGCCAACGCACGGGCCAGGCCAGCCCGTTTGCGCATGCCGCCTGAAAGGTCAGACGGATGTAATGTTGCCGCCGTCATGGGCAAGCCAACCATGTTCAGCTTCATATCTGCAAGCTCGCGCATCAAGGCAACGGGCAGATTGGTGTGCAGACGCATGGGCACCATAATGTTTTCTCGGACGCTTAAAGAGGAAAACAAAGCCCCGCCTTGAAACAGAACCCCGACCCGGGTCTCGAAATAATTCAATTCGCTTTCGGTGATTTTATTACGGTCATGGCCAAATACATTCACGACCCCGCCGTCAGGCTGTTTAAGACCGAGCAATGTATTAAGCAGTACGGATTTACCCGTGCCCGACCCGCCGACAACTCCCAAGATTTCGCCGGATCGAAGCTGTAGATTTAGATTATCATGGATGACATTGCTGCCAAATTGGCTACGAATACCAATGGCCTCAACGGGTACAGAAAAATCTAGTTTTTCATAATCAACGCTATGCATCTAAACATCCATCTTCAAAAACAACATGGCAAACATAGCGTCCAAAAGGATAATAGCAAAAATCGCCTGCACCACGCTGGTTGTGGTGCGCCGCCCAAGGCTTTCCACCGAACCGCCAACTGCCAAGCCTTGACGACAGCCAATAATGGCAATGACCATAGCAAATACGGGCGCTTTGACCATGCCGACCCAAAAATGATTGATGGACACCACTTCCGTAATCCGCGCCGTGAACAATATTGGTGAAATGCCTTGTGACCAGGTCACCAACATGCCGCCTAACAGTCCTGCCACCATAGCGAAAAATGTCAGTATAGGCGCCGAAACCAGGCAGGCCAAGGCCCTGGGGGCCACCAAAGTTTCCCCGGTATTCAGACCTATGACCGTCATGGCGTCAATTTCCTGGCGCATTTTCATGGAGCCGATCTCCGCCGTAAAGGCTGAATTGGAGCGCCCCGCCATCAAAATCGCCGTGATCAGAACGGCAAATTCCCGCAATACGGCCAGACCGACCAGATCAACAACGAACACTTTTGCCCCGAAAGCTTCCAACAAATCAGACCCCATAAAGGCCAGCACACAACCAATAAAAAAGCTCAACACCACAACGATTGGCAAAGCATCAAGGCCGACACTTTCAATATGGGAGAACACAGACTTCCAGCGTATGCGCTGGGGACGCAGAAGCATTTTAAACAATATGACGGAAAACTGCCCAAAAAACGCTATGGTTTCGTAAGTTTCGCGCAAGCCGTTGAGAAAGCCCTCGCCAAGGCGGCTTAGAGGATCATACCAAGGCTTTGGCGGTTGCTCCGCCATGCCTGCGGAAGCCTCCGCCGCCGCATAGAGCAAGGTTTTCTGCCCCGGATTGGCATTGCGCACCCGCCACATGCGGCACATGCCGTCATGACAGCCAATGGCGCGCGTGAGAATATAAGCCCCCGCCGTGTCAATACGAATTAAATCCTTAAAATCAAAGACAATGCCGCCAAATTCAGCATCATCAACGCCGTAATCCTCGCCGGATGTTTTCACCTTGCCGTAACCCAGTGCCAGCAAATCGGCTTTCAATGCTCGGTCAATGGACTTTATAGTGTCCAGATTCCAACGCCCATAGGCATAAACAATCAATTGCCCCTGGTCTATTTCCAGCCGATAAGCCTCATGGCTATTTTGCACACTTGCGCTCATGGGTTTAACGTGCAAACCCTGAGGCCAAAGGTCAAGGGAAAGCTCAAGGGAAGGGCAAGAATTGTATCAACTAAAAACCAGCACACAAATATGGCCCATTGCCGGAAGTTTCCGGATCGCCCACGGACATGTGCGCCAAATTCATGTTATTCGTGTAGAAATAAGTGTTGGCGACGCTGTTGGTCTTGGGGAATGTCGGCCCTATGCCCGCTACGGCGAGACCGTCGGGACAGTCACGGCACAAATATCGGCCATATCCGGTGACATAAAATCCGGCCTTTCAACTGAAAGCTTACAATCATTATTACCCCCAGGTGCGGCCCGAAATGCGGTGGATTGCGCCCTTTGGGATTTAAAAGCCAAACAGACTGCAAAACCCGTATGGGCATTGGCCGCACTTCCCAAACCCCGTCCCCGAACCACCGCATTTACATTGTCCATAGACAGCCCCGCCAATATGGCCAAAGCGGCCCTGGCGGCACAGCAATATCCCGTATTGAAGTTGAAAATCGACGGCCCCCAAGGGCTGGCATCTTGTCTGGCCGTGCTGGAGGCCCGCCCGGACGCCCAATTGATCATAGACGCCAATGAAGCTTTGTCGCCGCAAGATTTACCCGGCTTCAGAAATGCCCTGGCCCACGGGGCCGTATTGATGATTGAACAACCCCTCAAAACAGACGCCTTTAACCAGGTCGAAACTGCACCAGACGATCTCCCAATTCTGTGCGCCGACGAAAGTTTGCACACGCGGGACGATTTGCAAAGATTGTGGGATGCGGGCTACCGCGCCGTGAATGTCAAACTGGATAAATGCGGCGGCTTTAGTGAGGCTTTGGCAGTGATGAGCGCGGCAAAATCCGCAGGGTTTTTAGTCATGGCCGGATGTATGGTCGGAACCTCCCTGGCCATGGCACCGATGATGGTTTTGGAATCCTTCGCCGATTTCATAGACTTGGATGGGCCTTTGTTACTGGAAAAAGACGTAAAAAATGCGCTGCAATACCAAGGCGCGATCATCAAACCGCCAACACCAGAATTATGGGGGTAGGTAGTTGTCCATATTTGCTTTCCATACTTTTACTATCATAAGGAACAAGGTGAGGGGTAATAGGCTAGAGAAAGGTATATAGCTAAGATCGGCTGGCGCTGGCGCGCGCTGTAATTTGGGTGCGGATGCGCTCACCATAAGCATCTGTTATGGTTTTCAAGCGCTCAATCGAGCGCGATAAACCTGTTAAATTCTGGTTGGGTTTTTCCGCATCAAACCCGTGCAGTGATTGCTCAAACCGGGTTTCCGCTTCACGGGCGGCCAGCAATGCTTTTTCCAACATTGACAGTTCGGTACCAAGCCGGGCCCTGTCATCTGCAATGGTTAGGAACACTTCTGCGGCTTTTGCAGTCTGGCTGATTTGTGTGTTTGCTGCAAAAATATCTGCATCCAGTTGCGTCAAGCTTACAGCCAATATCACAGGTTTAGGCTCTACAGCCGCCCTGTCCTCCAACCCGCCCAGCAAAACCCTTGTCGCCGTGTTGGTCATTTCTTTCGGGCCGCTTTTGCTCCAGCCTTTTTGGCGAAACGATTTGGTCAGTGAGGCGGACGCACGTTCAACCACATTTTGTGCAGGTTTTTCTGTGACTTTGGGCTGTTCAAATGCCACTTGTGATAAATCGACGGTGGTACATGCACCCAAACCGCTGGCGATTAAGACCGCCGTAAAAGAAGCCGCTAACTTCATATGCCAATTTCCTTTATCAGGTTGCCAATATGCACCCCGGAGTGATTGCCGTAGAATATTCTTAATGCAGTTAAGCCAAAAGCTAAATGAATATTCCCTAGTAATGGTTAATATTTTAGACACAAAAAATACGCAAGCCCCAAGCTCAGTTTATTGCTGTAATTTAAGTTTTAATTGAAGCTTTGCGGTTTTTGTTTTTACTCCAGACTAGTGCCGCAAGAATGAAGACGGTTAAGATCAGCAAGCGCCGGAAACCCCATGAATCCATCAGTTCGGACATGGGTTGGTCAGCAAAATACTTATCGCGAATACCTGCCAGCAATACAATTAACACAAATATTGGTGCCACATAACGAACCAGCACAATCATTAATTTTTGAAGCCCCGGCGATACGCCGTGCATTTGCTCATTGACTATGGCTTTTTTCATACGCCAGCCAACAAACAAAATCGTTAGTAATCCGGTCAGCGGCAATGCGATTGCACCGGTTAACTCACCGTCAATAACGTCCATAAACCCGGCCAGATAAATCGAGCCAAACCCAAGCCCCCACATCACCGTTCCGGCAATTGACGCGGCGGCAACACGCGACAAGTTAAATTTCTCGATCACCCAGGCAACTGTCGGCTCCAGCAAGGAGATAGACGAGGTAACGGCGGCAAATATTGCCAGGAAGAAGAACGCGGCCCCGATGAAATTACCGCCCGGCGCAGACGAAAGTGCCACGGGTAAAGTCTGGAAGAAAATCCCGGCCCCGGCGGAAAAATCCAGCCCGTGGGAAAACACGATCGGGAATATGGCCAGCCCGGCAATCAAAGCCACGCCGGTATCGGTCAGGCCGATGATGATCGCTGATTTCGGGATACTGATGTCTTGGGGCAAATATGAGCCGTAAGTAATCATGATGGCGCTCCCCAAGCCAATGGAGAAAAACGCTTGCCCCAAAGCCGCCGTGGCAACTTCCGGTGTTATGGCGCCAAAGTCCGGTGCAAACAGGAATTTAATGGCTTCTGCCGAGCCGTTGCTTTTTTTGCCGTCTGCCATGACTTCCGTACCAAAGCCCGAGATCAGGCTGTAGAGAGAAAGCGCGATGAGCAGGAAAAAGAACACCGGCATCAATATTTTCGCTGCAAATTCAATGCCTTTATTGACCCCGCGTGCAACCAGAAAACTTGTCAGCATGGCAAAGCCTGTAAACGCCAGCAGCACATCTTTGGGCGCACCCAAAAGCAATCCAGGTTTTTTGGCCAGTTCCTTAAACTCGGTGGCGACGATCAGGTGTGAAAACTGATCGGCGATTTGCTCCGGGGATTGCCCGGTAAAACTACCGCCCAAAAATTTCGGAATATAGACTATGACCCAAGCGGCAACAACGCAGTAAAAACTGACGATTAAAAACGATGCCACCATGCCCGTGACACCTAGAACACCCCATCCCCCCGAGACACCTGACCTTGCCGCAAGATCGTCAACACTGCGAATGGCACTGGAGGCATTACCGGCCCGGCCAATAATAAATTCACTCATCAAAACCGGAATACCGATAAAAATCACACAGGCCAGATATATAATGATAAACGCCCCGCCGCCGTTCGACCCGGCCTCGGCGGAAAACCGCCAAAGATTGCCAAGCCCGACACTAGACCCGACCGCCGCCATAATAAATGCAAAACGCGACGACCACTGAATTGTTCCCCCAGACGGTGCTCCAGCCATAATATTCCCCTAATTTTATCGTTTATTTTTTGTTAAACCACAGTCCCAATATTTGAGCAACAGGTCAAGGTTTTTCGTAAAAGTTAATATAATTTCGGCGTGGGATAAAGACGAAACCTATAAATATTTGTCATCCCGGGTTTGACCCGGGGTAACATGGAGGGGGGTGGTTTTTGGTTTTGAGAGGCATATTTGGTGAGGCAGGGGGATTAGATTAGACGAGGGTTTGTAGTATCTTTCCTTCCTCCGTTTTTTACGGGGGAAGTGGGCGCCTCTTGGCGGTCGATGGGGGGTTATCTCTCGTCTGGCGCAATACTGAAGTTGTGCCCCCCATCCCCCTTTTTCCGCTCATCCCCGCGAAGGCGGGGGCGGGGTACTCCCCCCGCGAAAAGCAGGGGAAGAAAATCACATCTGCATGGCCCATTTTTCCACGTCCATTGCGGCTTGGCGCACGGCTTCACTACATGTGGGATGGGCGTGACATGTACGGGCTATGTCTTCGCTGGCGGCTTTGAACTCCATGGCCAAGGCGACTTCGGCGATCATTTCCGATACACCTTTGCCGATCATATGTGCGCCCAGGATTTCGTCGGTCTGCGCGTGGGCCAGGATTTTTACAAAGCCGTCGGTCTCGTGATTGGCGCGGGCGCGGGAATTGGCCATGAACGGGAATTTGCCGCTTTTATAGGGGATGCCCGCTTCTTTTAATTCTTCCTCGCTCGCCCCGACGCAAGCGATTTCCGGATTGGTGTAAATCACGCCCGGTATGACATCATAATTGACATGCCCGGCCTTGCCGGCAATCAGTTCGGCCACGGCCACCGCTTCTTCCTCGGCCTTGTGGGCCAGCATTGGCCCGGTGGTGCAATCACCAATGGCCCAGATGCCGTCAACATTGGTTTTGAAATGATGTGTCTGCACAAAGCCGCGCTTGTCCGTAGCCACGCCGAGGGTGTCCAGCCCGAGTTTATCCGTAAACGGCCGCCGCCCGATCGCCACCAGCACCACGTCCGCCTCTATGTCTTTGGGCTTGCCGCCTGCTGAGCTTTCCGTGGTGACGCTAAGGCCGCTGTCCGTTTTGCTGACGCCCGTAACCTTGCGGCCCAGTTCAAATTTGACCTTTTGCTTCTTGAACATGCGCATGGCTTGCTTTTGGATTTCTCCGTCCATGCCCGGCAAGATGTGGGGCAGAAATTCCACCACCGTCACTTCCGAGCCGAGCCTGCGCCACACCGAACCAAGCTCCAGCCCAATGACGCCTGCGCCAATAACCAGTAATTTACCCGGCACTTCGGACAGGGAAAGCGCGCCTGTGCTGGAGATGATCCGCGTCTCGTCAATATCAATGCCCGCCAAGGTCGCGACCTCGGAGCCCGTAGCAATCACAATATTTTTCGCCGCGTAGGTCTTGCCGTCCACATCAACTGTGCCGGGTGCAGTTATCACGCCAAAGCCTTGAATATACTCGACTTTGTTTTTTTTAAATAAAAACTCAATGCCCTTGGTCAGGGCATTGACCGTTTTCTCCTTGCTCGCCATCATGGTGGGTAAATCCAGCTCGACCTTGACCTTAATACCAAGCCCGGCGAAATCCTTGCCCGCAGTCTCGAACATTTCAGATGAATGCAACAAAGCTTTGGAGGGGATACAACCGACGTTGAGACATGTACCGCCGAGCGTCCCGCGCCCTTCGATGCACGCGACTTTAAGCCCCAACTGCCCGGCGCGGATAGCGCAATTATAACCACCCGGCCCGCCGCCGATAACCAATATATCATAAATATCCGACATGAAAACCCTCTCAACAACGTCTAAACCAAAGCCCAAAATGACCCGCCGCCCCCGCCCCGTCAAGCGTCTAATTGCCGCAAAGTTCTTCGTTGCGATTACGGCATATTTCACATAAACTTGGGCCATGAAAAAACAACACCCGCGCACCGAGCTTTCGACCCATGAGGTTATTAACCAGCCGCCTTTACCGGGCGACTTTAGCCTATTTGATGACCCTGCCCTTAAATCCGCAATAGGAACGGGGTCGGAAAAACTGTCTCTGGCTGGCGGACCGAAAGACGGCTTGCCGGAACACGCAGAGCATTTGAGCCGCTTTGGCAAATTGGTCGGGAGCGCCGATATGCGCGAGCTGGGCCGATTGGCTGACGAGAACAAACCCGTCCTCAAAGCCTTTGATGCGCGGGGGCGGCGGCTCGACGAGGTGGAATACCACCCCGCCTATCATGCGTTGATGAAAACCGGGCTTGGAAACGGCGTGTCGTCAATCGCCTGGACGGCCACATCCTCCGGCCATATGGCCCATGCCGCCTTGGCTTATATGATGGGCTGGGCCGATACGGGTGTGGGCTGTCCCATGACCATGACTTACGCCGTGACCCCGGTATTACAGCACGAAGACTGGACGCATAAGGTTTGGCTTAAAGGGGTAATATCGGCAAAATATGACGGGGCATGCAAGCCCGCCCACGACAAATCCGGGCTAACTATGGGCATGGCCATGACCGAAAAACAAGGCGGATCGGATTTGCGTGCCAACACCACAAAGGCCAAAGTCGGGACGGACGGTGAGGCTGAACTGACCGGGCATAAATGGTTTTGCTCCGCGCCCATGTCCGACGGGTTTTTGACTTTGGCTTATGAGGACGGCAAAGACGGCAATGGACTGTCATGCTTCCTGGTACCGAAATGGCGACCGGACGGGACGCGCAACCCTATAGAAATCCAGCGCCTGAAAGACAAGATGGGCGATCGTTCCAATGCCTCGTCCGAGATCGAATATAGAGGCGCATGGGCAAAGCGGGTCGGCGAGCCGGGACGCGGCATCCCGACCATTATCAATATGGCCCACCACACCCGTTTTGATTGCGTCACAGGCTCCGCGTCCGGCATGCGCAAAGCCGTAGCATTGGCGGCCCATTTTGCCCGCCACCGCACCGTGTTTCAAAAAAAGCTCATCGACCAGACTTTGATGCAAAACACGCTGGCTGATTTGGCCTTGGAGAGTGAAGCCGCCTTGGCCCTCAGTTTCGCTGTCGGGGCTGGTTTTGATGCCCCCAAGGATAGCCGCGCCCACACTCTTTCGCGCATACTGACCCCGGTTGCCAAATACTGGGTCTGTAAACGCCAGCCAAGCGTAGTCGCAGAAGCACTGGAATGTCTGGGCGGGGTCGGGTTTGTGGAAGACAGCGGACTGCCGCGCCTGTTTCGCACCTCACCGCTTAATAGTGTCTGGGAGGGGTCGGGCAATGTCATCGCTCTGGATATTATGCGGGCCTTGGGCAATGGAAAAACCAAAGATGTGTTTAACCAGGAAATGGCCCGCATTGGCGGCGATATTCCTGAATTGCTAACATTAACCGACTGGCTGCAAGACACCCCCAATGCCGACGCCCGCCTGTTCGCAGAACGCGCCGCTCTGGTGTTTGCCGCAGACGCCCTGCCCGCTGGCCCCATGCGGGAAGCCTGGATCAACCTGCGCATACTAAACCCGTCCCATATTTGGGGGGCAAATGCCAGCACAATTGACGCCGCCCATATCGTCGGCAGACTAAACGGTTGGCACCGGGTGTGATCCACGGCTGTCCAGGTTAAGTTTTACGCTTGTGGTAATGTTCTAGATTCGGTGAATATAATGCCCCTCCACCGCTCATACCCAGCTTGACTGGGTATGAACGGCGCAAGGGAGAGTCAGCGCATAATTAAATGCCGGAATAACTTATCTGTGATCCGGTAGCGTCTCTAATATATCCACAAAAACCCGCGCAATACGCTGGCGGCGCTCGCGGCTTATGGGGGTGAACATAAGTTGTGTTCCGATCAGGGAAGCGTAATTCATCACGGCCAGATCAATGGCTTGCTGGCTCGGGATGTCTTTGGCTTGCATCAAAAGACTAGCCACATAATCTATGCGGCGTTTATCGACTTTGGCTATGGCGGCGGCCACCGCCTTGTCGGTTCCGGCCCAGCGGCGCAAGGCCGTTTCCACGCCCATGTCCAGATCGTCGGTGATCCGGTTTAGGGCTATGAGTTTCTCCACCGGGTCTTCTTGCCGTTCGGTCTCGGTTATCACGGCTTCGGTGAGTTTTTGCTGCCAATGTTCTAATAACCCAGATGTGAAATCTTCCCGCCCGGAGAAATGGTGATAATAGGAACCCTTGGTACGCCCGGCTGCCACGCATAATGCTTCAATACGCAAAGCCCTTGGCCCGGCTTTTGCTAGCTCCGTGAGGCCCAAATCCAACCAGTCAGCTTTGATAAATCGCTTCATATTAAAAATCCCAAAACCCCGAGCGCGGCAATCGGCAAGAACAACACCCATTGGGGCAACTGATACCAGCGGTGCAATTCTTGGCGTTTGCAAAGATATAAAGCAATATTCCAAAGACAAAACAAAGCCGCCAACATGCTGGCCGCCCAGGCCAGCTCCACGGCGCTTTGGATAAATGCGGCAATAGAAAACATAACCCCCAACGCGGCGATGGTGATTGTCACCATGTGCCAGCAATAATAATTGGTGTATTTTGGTACCGGTTTTAAATCAGAACTGTCCAGCAATGGCCGTGCAGCTTCCTTACCGCCTAAAAATACATGGATAAGACAAACAATGAACGACAAAACCGCCGCCCCGAGAAACCAAATGTTCATAAAAACTTCCAAACCTGTGACAGCCCGACGCCATGGAAAATACCTAGTGTCAGGACGATGCCGCTACTCCATAGGGCAAAGCTGTTCACCTGCTCAGGCACGAAAAAATACATGGGCACCAAAACCAAACCGCGCAGAAGATACACGCCCGTAATCGCCAGCACGACCCATTTGACGAAAGGCAGCGGCAAAGCCTGGGTACCGAGCGGCGAACCACCCGCCGAACCACCTGTTGCAGCCACCAGCGCATAAGTCCCGATCACCATCAGCGCCACGGCAATAAACCCGGTCACCAGTCCCGGATACCAAGACCCGTTCTCAGCCATGCGCGCCATAGGCTCCCCGGCTCCAAAAAACCGCAGCCAGTCAGGGCCGCCAATAATCACCCCAATATGTAAAGCACTGGCAACAAGGCTCAGCACCCCCCCGATCAGCAGATATATATTCATGTTATTGTTTCCTCTTTGGGTTGTTTAGCACAGGAAACATACCATACTTTACGGTTTGGTCAAGATGGTGTTTTAATTTTGCCGTTGTGCTGGATAATCACAAAATAAAACGCAAATAGAGAATGCAAGTATGAATGCATATAAATATGATTGAGTAAATATGATTATGTGGTGACTATATTGCGCCGCCAATCTATCATTAGCCCATGAAAGACATTCAAAAATCTCTCGGCCTTGACTGTGATTATTCTGTTGTTGGCAGCGAATACTTGCCGTCGCCATATGCGGTTACGGATTTGGCTGTGGCCTCATTGGGGGCGGTTGGCTGCGCCTTAGCTTCACTGCTCGAGACTTTAGGATTATCCAAAAGCCCGGAGGTAAAGGTTGACAGACGGCTGGCGGCGCTCTGGTTCGGGTTTTCTGTTTTTCCTATTGGCTGGAAGTTGCCGCCTATTTGGGACGCTATTGCCGGGGATTACCAGACCGCTGACGGCTGGATAAAACTACATACAAACCTGCCCCATCACCGGGCGGCAGCCTTATCTGTGGTCGGCACTTCAGCACAGCGCTCGCAGGTCGCCAAAGTTATAGCAGGCTGGGGCAAAGATGAACTGGAAGCCGAAATTGTCGCGGCAGGCGGTGTGGCAGCCGCTATGGGCACATGCGAAGAATGGGCAATTCATCCTCAAGGCATAACCATCGCCAAAGAACCTCTCATAGCTTGGGGCACATTACGACAAGCAAAAGTCAAATCCTGGCAACCGAGCCGCGCGCGGCCCTTGTCCGGACTTAAAGTCCTCGACTTAACCCGGGTACTGGCAGGCCCTGTGGCCACACGTACATTGGCCGGGTACGGCGCAAATGTGCTGCGCATAGACCCGCCGGGTTGGGACGAAGGCAATGTTGTGCCGGATATCACCTTGGGGAAGCGCTGCGCCAGACTTGACTTGAAACGGGATGCCGACAGGGTTGTTTTCGAGGAATTGTTAGCGGGTGCGGATGTTCTCGTACACGGCTACCGCCCGGACGCGCTGGAGAATTTGGGCTACGACGAAACCCGCCGCCGCCGCATTGCGCCAGAGCTGATCGAGGTGTGTTTGAATGCTTACGGCTGGACGGGGCCGTGGCGCGGGCGGCGCGGCTTTGACAGTCTGGTGCAAATGAGTTGCGGCATCGCCGATGCGGGTATGAAATGGGCTGGTCATAATAAACCCACCCCCCTGCCCGTGCAAGCCCTCGACTTCGCAACAGGCTATCTCATGGCCGCCGCAGTCCTGGGCGCCTTGGGCGGCAAAATGGCAGGAAACGGCACACATAGCGCAAAACTATCTTTGGCAAGAACGGCCGAACTGTTAATAGCGCATCCACAAGACAGGCCGGCTCAAGACAGGCCGGATGCTTTGTCAATAGAAGCCAATAAAGCAGATTTTGCAGATAAAATCGAGCAAACCCCGTGGGGCAAAGCACACCGTTTGCGCCCGGCCCTGGAAATTACAGGCACGCCCATGCAGTGGGATAGTCCTGCTTGTGAACTAGGATCTGCGCGAGCGGATTGGGGGCTGCCGCCATGTGCGTGAGGTGCGAAGCTGCCGGCTATTTCCCTGTAACATTTGTAGAATTTGCAGCATTTGCAGCATTTGCAGCATCCCGGATGGCTTTGATATTGGCGGCGTAGACGGTTTCGCTTTGTCCGCCTTTGCCAAATACGGCCGAGCCTGCCACCAATACATCCGCACCGGCCTTCGCCACCAAGGGGGCGGTTTGCGGATTGATGCCGCCGTCAACTTCAATCAGAATATCGCGCTTGCCAATCATAGCTTTGAGATCGCGGATTTTTTGAATTTGCGACGGCAAGAAGCTCTGGCCGCCAAAACCCGGATTGACCGACATGACAATGACCAAATCAAGCCTGTCCAGGACATTTTCAAGCACGTTGATGGGCGTTGACGGGTTCAGGGCGACACCCGCCTTGGGGCCTAGCTCGCGAATAACCTGTAATGTACGGTCAAGATGGGGGTGGGCTTCGGGGTGGACGGAAATATAATCCGCACCCGCACTTGCAAATGCACCGAGCAGCCCGTCCGCTGGTGCCATCATCAAATGCACATCCATAACGGTTTTGATGTGGGGCCGTATCCATTTACACACATCCGGCCCAATGGTTAGATTAGGCACAAAATGATTATCCATCACATCCACATGCACCCAGTCACACCCGGCATTTTCAATGGCCCGGATTTCATTGCCGAGCTGGGCAAAATCGGCGGATAATATAGACGGTGATATTTTAATGGACATAGAAGGTGCTCCGAAGTTTGCATTCAAAAAAATGATTGCAACAATGGTAGCATGGTATGTCTCGAAAGCCGATACAAGTTTTTTATGACTCAACAGCCCTGTTACAATTTATGAATTTCTTTTACTTTCGCAAGATTTTGTCTAGATTGCCGAAAGAGATGAACGGGAGTAGTCATTGCATAGGTTTGTAATAAGTAGCGTCTGCATTCTTCTGACCTTATTATTGGCAGGGCATAGCTTGGCGCGTCCGGAGTTCACTTGCGCCAGCCTTGAAACTTGCAAAGAAAAACTCAACAAAGCCTTGCTTCATCCTAACGCAGATTTAAGTGAGTTCTCCATAGCCAACAGTTTTGGTGCTTTTGGTGACACTGGTTGGAATTCGCTTTTCGAAATAATGGAGCGCAACGAGGCTGAAAATCAAAAATTTATTATTGTTGCTCTGGCCTATTTAAGCGAAAGTAGGATAAAACCTCTTAGTCATCATCAATTTAGCGTAATCACTGCGCTTTGGCATCGACAACCTGATTTTATGTTAGGCTCAATACTGTCCCGCCATGATACTCCCCAAGCGCACGCTTTGCTCATTGCTGCAATGGGAAGCCAGAACAATGATTTGCGAGAAGCGGCCCTGCTAACCATGCAATTTACAGGTATAGGTAGGCCCACAACATCAATATCCAACACACACCTACCTGAAATAATTGTACTCATGGAAGCTTATCCGGATCTTCAATTTATTGAGCTTATAACGCGCATGGAAGGGCCACAAGCAGACATAGCGTTGTGGACACTGCTCACCAGCGACAATCCTCAAATTTTTGCGGACGCTTATAAAGTTTTACAAAAGCGAGACGAAAAACGGCTTATTCGCAAAATTTTCGAACGAAATGCAAACCTCACACCAGACCAAAGATCACGTGCTTTGATGATTGGCAATCAAATCACCAATACGCCCTATGAAAAACAAGCATATGTCACCAACGAGAATATTGAATATTATGAGCGCAAATTTACTGGTGGCAATGTATCGCCAACATCTAAATTGATACCGTTTTTAGTTTTAAGAAAAATGCGTTTAAGAGCGCACGACACAACAAAGAGCGGCGAACCCATTTCCGTAGCCATACGGCTGGATAAAATATTGCTTTCCAACGAAGAGGCATTTCGCAATTATTATTTTGAAATTGTTGAAGCATCTATTGAGGCCCAACTGATACGATGGGACGTCGCTACAAAACCATCAGCAGAAATCACATTCAATGACCTTTTAGATGATCACATAAAGACGCCCAAAAAATGGGTGAAACGGGTGCGACCATATCTCAAAGACCCTCGCTTGCATGACATCGCTCCGGTCATAGATTTTCTTACACGCTACGACGAAAATTCGGAATTTCTCAAATCCGTTCTCATGGCGCGCCTGGATAAAAACAATGACTGGAAAGTATTGAACCACGCCATGATGGCAATCGCACAGCATGATAAATTAAGAAACGACCCCGAAATTCGCAAACGTCTAAAGATATTTGCAAAAGAACACCCGATTACGTTTGTCCGCGCAGCGGCCCAACATACTCTATCGGGTAAAGACATAAGTCCGCGCTTACAGAATTCTTATTTGAACGGGTATTTTTGGCGAAATGAAAAAAATATGGCATTCACAATCAACGAGAAGCGGCCATATTGTACACCCCCTAAAGGCCAAAAAGCGCCCGTATTTGGACCTTTGCCAACATTTCCAAAATTTACGTTTCGTGAAGCGGGACAGTTGGGGGCTGCACGAGATGCAATCCGAACAGCAAATGGCTGGTTGGTCGGCTACAATGCTGGAGAGTTCGGAGGCGGTTTGGTTTATTACCCAGACGGAGCGCCAAAAGGTCAAATTCTTACGGGGCATGGTAATAAAAACGTATTGCGTATTATCGAAAGCGACACCCCCAATACCTATTGGGTGTTAACAGGACTCAATCATCTTATAGATTGGGGAAGTGCAATTCACGCGGTTAATTTTAACGGCGGGTCGCCAATCATGCAAACCACAAAATTGGTGCCGAATACACCTTACATGACAATATTGACCGAAAACGGTGATCTATTTATGAAATTTACCGCACCTCCGGCACAAATAATTGACCATGAAACCGGTGAATACAAATCCATACCTAATCCAAAGTATTATTATAATCCGCCTCTCCTCTTGACCAAAGCCGGAGTTTTAAAGTCGGCCTGCGAAAAAAACGCGCCGGACTATTAAACACCCAAGCATTTCCCCCTTGATTTCCCCCTTGCACTCTAGCCCCATTCACATAGGCTCCCATTATGCCTGATTTGCGTCCCGTATTGTTTATTGTTGGTTTGATGGTTGCCGGGCTTGGGGTGGCTATGCTTATTCCCATGCTGGTGGATTTGGCCCATAAGGGCGAAAGCTGGCAAGCCTTTGCCATATCGGGGTTTATAACCACCTTGCTGGGCAGTGTCGTCGCCTTGTCCAGCTATAGCCCCAAAGCCCGCATGAGCGCCAGGGGGGCGTTTTTATTGACGGTTACCTCATGGATTATTTTGGCATTTGTCGGCGCTTTGCCGTTCATTTTGCAAGAAAGCTCCATGTCCTTTACCGATGCCTATTTCGAATCCATGTCCGGGCTGACCACAACCGGCTCTACGGTGATGACCGGGCTGGATGATGCGCCTCGGGGGATTTTATTGTGGCGGGCCATGCTGCAATGGTACGGCGGTGTGGGTATTATCATCACCGCCATTGCCATATTGCCGCGCCTCAACATTGGCGGCATGCAGTTGTTTCGCGCCGAATGGTTTGACCCTATGGGCAAAATACTGCCCCGCGCCGGACAAATCGCTACCGGGATTGGCATCGCTTATATCGGCCTAACCGTGATTTGCGCCGTCAGTTATAACATGCTCGGGATTGAGATGTTCGACGCCATTTGCCTGGCCATGACCACCATTGCCACTGGCGGCTTTACCAATTCGGATGCTAGCTTTGCCGGTTATGCGGACAGCGGCGCAGATATGGTCGCCAGCCTGTTCATGGTTCTGGCCTCCCTGCCCTTTGCCGCTTATGTGTTGGCCATGCGCGGCAATTTATCCGCTATTTACAAAAACCCGCAAACCCGTGGTTTTTTGCTGGCTTTGTTTGTGCTTATTATGTTGATGACGGCCTATATGATTATGAATAATTATCAATCAACGGCACATCCTGTGCGCTTAGCCATGTTCAACATTATCTCTATCATGACCGGAACAGGGTTTAGCTTTGGTGATTATCAGGCATGGGGGCCGCTAGCGGTTGGCATGTTCTTTTCGATCATGTTCATTGGCGGCTGCGCCGGGTCAACATCCTGTTCCATCAAAATCTTTCGGTTCCAGGTCGCTTTCGAAGCCCTGCGGGCCTATGTGGTGAAAATGCCGCGCCGCCATGCGGTCTCCCCCATGCGGTACGGCGGTAAGCCACTGCCCAAATCAGCCGTGTACTCGGTCATGGGGTTCTTTTTTATCTTTATGATGTGTTATGCGGTGACGGCAATCCTGCTGTCCCTCATGGGATTGGACGAAATCACGGCTTTGTCAGCGGCGGCAACGTCCATCACAAATGTCGGCCCCGGCCTTGGGGATATTGTCGGGCCTACGGGTACATTTCAACCCCTGCCCAACGCCGCCAAATGGGTGATGTCCATGGCCATGATTGTCGGGCGGCTGGAAATCATCCCGGTATTGGTCGTGTTAAACCCGTCGTTCTGGCGAGCTTAATCTGTTAAATCTTCCGGTGTGAACACATAATCAGCCGCGCAAAATTCGCATTTTGCCGTGACTTTTCCGTCAATAAACATGTCGTCCTGGTCTTTAACTTCGAAACTTTTCAAACTGGCCAATAGACGCCCTCTTGAACAGGAACATTGGGCGCGAACTTGTTTTGGCGTGTCCACGCGCACGCCCAGCTCGTGAAACAAACGGTAAAGAACCTGCTCGCTGGCCAAGTCCGGGTCGAGCAATTCTTCGTCTTTCAGTGTCCCCATAACGGCTTTGCTCAACTCCCAGGCTTCATCAGTGTCGCCGCGTCCCAAATCAGCGGCTACGCGCTGCACCATCAAGCCGCCGCCGCGCCATTGCTGCTCTTGGCCCGGCAGATGCAACCGCCCGACCGCAAGCCTGATGCGCGTCGGCACTTGTTCGCTTTGCTTGAAAAAATGCTCGGCGCAATCGGCCAGGCTTGCACCTTCTATGGCCGAAATACCCTGGTAATTTTCCCGACTGCCATCCGGTTCAATGGTCATGGCAAATGTCCCGCCGCCCATGAGGGTTTTGGCGTCCGGTCTGGATTCTTTCGCCAATATACGTTCCAAACTCGCCTGGTCAAATCTGGCATAGGCGCGCATATTCCCGTCTGTCGTGCATTCCGCCGCCAACATTGACACCGCACCTTCATTGGTGCCGTGGGCTTGCACCAAAAACCGGCCTTTGAATTTGAGCGCCCCGGCCACCAGAGCGCTAATCATCACGGCTTCCCCGAGCAGGTTGGCCACACTGCCGGGGTAACGATCTGCGCCCAAAACCTGGTCTAATGCCGGGCCGAGGCGCAATATGCGCCCGCGCACAGCGCCCGCGCCAATTTGCACGGCGGCAATTTGGTCATCAATCAGTATCGGTTTTTCGGCTAAATCATTCATATATTATATCCGTGAGTACACTACCTAAATCAACTTCTTGTGCAGATGGTGTGCCCGCCAGTAATTTCAAGCACTATTTCAGCACTTTAACATGTATGGACTTAAGCTCCATACTGTGGCCATTTCCTGCATCACCGGGCCATATGCCGACAAAATCATTGCCCGGTCTGCCTTGGGGCGGCTTGGGTTTAAACACAAATGTGTAATCGGCAAAATCTTTGGTCAGCACGAAATTATGCCAAAGGCTGTCCCCGACCCCAACCGTGAAATACCCGGCGCTAAATTCCTCCAAAGCATCAGTACGCCCGGCGCGGGCCGTGATGGTAATCTCCAGTTTACGTCCACCAAACCCGGCCTCGTAATTTGGCCCCAAAGTTCCAAATACACCTGCTGATCGCCCCGCCAATTCACGCGGCGTATTGGAGGATAAAACCGCCAGCAATGGACTGCCGTCCTGGGCATCAATATAGCGGACAAATGTACCGGGCGCCGCCGTTAAATTGGTCAATTTCGACCCGCTGAGCAAATACCCGTCGGTGATGATGTCTCTGGGGCGTCCTTCGGGGTTATTGATACCGGGCCACAAGGCCAGCACAACAATCCCGGCAATGACCAGTACAAACAATGGATAGAAAAATCGATCTTTCATAAACTCCCTTTACGCGCCCCCTAAAGCAAAAACAACACCGCACGTTCATCAGCCCGTTGTAGTAATGCCGCGCCGAGGGTTTCAACCAATTCGCTCGAGAATTTCTCGGATGCATCATCGTTCCACGCCCTGGCAACCGCCTTGATTAAATCAGCCCGCTGGCGTTTAGCGGCTTTGCGCACCCGGCCATCCGTCAACAACAAGCGCATGACGCCCGGTATATTGGCGGCCCTCAATTTGCCCTCCAATGCTTTTTTGCCAAACAGAAAACTGCCAATCCCGATAACACCGCCAACGGCAATACCGATGGGGCTGGTGAGGAGCGGTGCCAGCAAATGGGCTTCAGCCAAAAGCACTCCGATCAAAACCGCAGAAATGGTTGTGCCCACAAGCGCCGTATCATTTTCCAGGCTTGTCACTTTGGGTACGGCAACGCTGAGGCCCTCCAAATGGCGGCTGACATGGGTGCTGTCGTCCAGAGACAACACCATAGCCGGGAGACTGTGGTCACGACAGAGCGGGTCGGTAATTTGCTCAATGCGGCGTTGCAGGGACGCGAACCAGTTTTCGATGGCCGGGCGCAAGGTTTTTTGGGCCGCGTCGCTGGAAAGCCACTGGGCTATGCGGACATTCATGGCTGCTTCCACATCATTTAAAGCTTTAATTTCGCCGCGCCGCCAGTCTCGAAACGCCGGAACCACACAAGCGTCGATCAATGCATCTACCAATACCGGAGCCAAAACATCTCCGAGCTGATCGCTGGCCGTGCGGGCTTTTTCATACACAGGCCCGCCCTGTTTGACCAGTTCGTTGACCGAGGTTTTAAAACTGCCGTGTAAATATTCAAACCTACCGAGCCAGGACAGGCCCCGCGCAATGGCAAATTCCGGTTCGGCCCCGCGCACCACGCGTGCGTTTGGGAAGGCCTTTTCGCATGCAGGGGCCACCAGCGGCAGACGCGACGCCCCGCCCGTAAGCAAGACCGTCTGGGGATGTCGCCCGCCGAGCCGCTGCACGGCTTCCTTAACGGCATAATCAAATGTGTCGGGCCAGGAAAACCCGTTTAAATCTTTGATCTTGGTTTTTAAAATAGCGTCCGCATCTTTTTTATCCACACGGATTTCAAACAATACCCCGCCCGCGACTGGCAAGCGGCGGATAATTTCAACCGCCGCGCCTTTTCTGTTGTCGGCGCCCTTTCCGGCACCGTTGAAATATTGTTCTTTGGCCAAGCGGCACCAATATTCCATAATCGGTCTGTACCAGGGATATTTGGCGATCAATTTTTCGATTTTTTTGCGCTCAGGCTGTCGCGCCAGATTACGTTCCAATATTAATGTATCCAGCAAGCCCGAACCCAAAATATTGTGCCCGACATCTTCGGCTTGCAAATCATAGCAATAGGTAAAATCCGTAGTTGAAGAGCCAATATCCACGATGAGCACGCTGGAGCGCGCCGCCTCCAGGGACAAATACCCCTGCTCCAATGCCGTCATCAATGCAGCCCGGCTTTCCGGCACAATACGCACGGTTTTAAGCCCGGATTTTTCCATCAAATTCGCATATATTTCCCGGTCATTTGCCGTCCATCCGGACGGGCACCCGACAATGAAACGGCTGGTTTTCAAACTGTCAATTTTCTTGTCTGCCGCCAAATCACCAAACAAGACCTGTGTGAACAGGCGCGTTGGTAATTCCGTGGCGGTGTCGCTTAAATCCCGGCTTTTAAACTTGACCCATATTTCGTTTTTCCCCTTTAAGTCTTTCGGATCCAATGCGGCCAAATTCACGGCCTGCGCCCCGATGCGCACACCGGATGCATTGCGGGCCACGGCGGTGACAAAGCTACGCTCGCCGCTATGTTCAAGAATTTCCGGCTCCCGCGACGAACCGCTAAAGCTACGCGCTACGGCCGTTTCGCCGTGGCCAAGGTCATAACCGATAAATTCGATCTGCTTGTTCCCGTCCGCCATATTCAAGACTTCCAGACCGTACCGCGCCTCAGCACTTTATCGCCAACCAGCAAAGCCGGAGCCGCCTGTTTGGTCTTGCCGCCCTCCAAATCAAGGGCCGGCAATATGTCAAACAATTTAGCGGTCCTGGGCGTGTAATTGACGATCTCGATACCGTCAGCGTTTAAGATAGTGGTCAACTCGCCCTCTATGAGCTTCATGGCAAATTCCCTATCGCCTGCCGCTTGCGCTTCCAGCAAGCCTTGCACCAAAGATGTCAAACGCCCGTCGTCTGTCCAGGCTTTTTCAGCTATAGGCTCGGCGAGGCGCAGCAACACATGATCTGCCGTACGCAGGGCATCGGCCAAAGCATCCACATAACCCGCCGCCTCCACCGAAACATGAGCATCGGCCGCAAACCTGTTGCCGTCCGGGGCTTCCAGTAATTTTTGCTTGCCCCGACCAAATAAAGCGATTTTCCTGGCGATAAAATCTTTCCAGTCTTTGGGGTCAAAAAACCGAAGCCCGGCCAATACCGCCCCGGCCATCACGCCCAGTGTCGAGCCTTGCACCAGCCCGGCCAGTACAAAAAAACCGGCGGCACCGTAAAATAAAGTACTGCCTGCAATCACCCGCACGGATGTACGCGGCACCTCGCGCCAGACAATATCGGCCTTGGCCCCCCTGTCCAAAACCCCCGCCCCGGATTTGACCATCTCCAACAACCACAGCCCGGCTTTTTGGATGTGCATATCGTCCGTTGACGCGGCAAAAATATCGCCAGTACGGTCAAGGGCGCGGCGCGCTTCAGACACGGCCCGCTGGGACGATAAATCCTCATCCGTAATCAAGGCTCGTAAACCCTCGCGCTCATTTTCAAACACCCGCGCCAAGGACGGAATGGTGGCTGGCAGGTTACTCCCCATCATCGCGCTCATCTTGCAAAGCCGCCGCCCGTGCTTCGACCTGCGAGACAATATCGTCTATCATATCGTCATTGCTGGTTTTTCCAGTGCGCGCGCCCGCAGCGTACATCATGCCGTATCCGGCGGAGCCTCCGGTAAAGCCGATGTCCGTATAGGCAGCTTCACCGGGGCCGTTGACAACGCAACCAATAATGGAAAGCGTAATCGGCTCGGTAATATGGGCCAGTTTTTGCTCCAAAGCTTCCACGGTTTTAATCACATCAAAGCCTTGGCGGGCACAGCTTGGACACGAAATAATATTGATGCCGCGTGTGCGCAGGTTCAAGGATTTGAGAATATCATAGCCGGTTTTTATCTCCTCTACCGGATCGGCGGAAAGCGACACGCGAATGGTATCGCCTATGCCGGCCCACAGCAAATTACCCATGCCAATAGCCGATTTGATCCCGCCCATGCGCAAACCTCCAGCCTCGGTCACGCCCAAATGCAAGGGGCAGTCGATGGCTTCGGCCAGGCTTTGGTAAGCGGCCACGGTCAAAAACACGTCCGAAGCCTTCACCGAGATTTTAAATTCGTGAAAGTCCTCGTCTTGTAGCATACGGGCGTGCATGAGCGCACTTTCCACCATAGCTTCAGGACAGGGCTCACGGTATTTTTCCAAAAGCTCTTTTTCCAGCGACCCGGCATTGACCCCAATACGGATTGAACAGCCATGATCCCGCGCCGCTTTGACCACCTCGCGCACCCGGTCTTTACCGCCAATATTGCCAGGATTTATCCGCAAGCAAGCGGCACCGCTCTGGGCCGCTTCAATGGCCCGTTTATAATGAAAATGAATATCAGCAACGATGGGCACGTCTACGGATTTGGTGATCTTCCCCAAAGCCCTAGAGCTTTCCGGGTCAGGGCAAGACACCCGCACAATGTCCGCGCCCGCTTCTTCCAGTGCTTTAATTTGCGAAATGGTCGCGTCCACATCACTGGTTAAAGTATTGGTCATGGACTGTACGCTAATGGGTGCATCCCCGCCGACTGGCACACGGCCCACCATGATTTGCCGCGATTTACGGCGCAGGATTTGCCGCCAAGGCCTTATATGATCATAGGATGTGTTCATCGGCGCAGTTTAGGGGAGTAAGGAAAACTTTGAAAGCCCTATTGTTGGGCAAGCTCAGCCAAAGGGATATTCTTGGCCGATTGTCCATCTTGTCCAATCAAGCCAATACGGTTGCCGCCGAGATACACCTCTATGGCGCCCGCATCGCGCAAAGACAATATTGGCAAATTCTTGCGACTGGTTTCAAATATCTCGCCCGGCACCATAATACGCGAAATCAGCACTATTCCGTCCCCGTCCGTAACCTGTACCCAACTTGGGCCAAGGGCTTTCAAGGCAATCATATCTGCGTCGGTCGTGCCAGGCTGCACGGGTTTAAAACCCCAATTTTCGGCTTGTGTGACCGGGGCCAGCGGCACCGCAGACTTCGCGTCCGATTTCATGCCGTACCAGGTGACAACAACCAAAGCACAACTCAAAACGGCCCCAATAGCCATGCTGCCGCGCGGCAAATGCAGGCGGCGTTTGGGCACAAAATGTGGGTCGCCAACAATCCCCATATCCTGGGGGGCTTCAATATCTGTTTTAAAGCGGGCCATGGTGTCTTGTTCGTTCAACCCTAAAAACCGGGCATAGGTCCGGACATAGCCAAGGGCATAGCCAAGGCTGGGCAAAGCCTCCTTGTCCAGACGCTCAATGGCGTCGAGATATCTGTATTGAATATGTAATTTGCTCGCCACGTCGTTCACTGACAAGCCGTCCGCAACCCGCGCCGCAACAAATTTGGCACCAATATGTGTTGCATCAAAATCAACATTGCTGGTCATCGTACTTATAGACACTTATATTCCCCAATTTGCCTTTTGTATTTCCACCAAAAGACAAAGACATTTTTTACCAAAAGGTAAAGACCCTTCTACCAAACAGTAAAGCCTCTACCAAAAGATAAAGCCTCTACCAAAAAGTAAAGGCTGGGACGTGTAACATAGCTGATTCGTTTCTGGCAAGGGGATTCCCCTTTTATTTTTATTTTTACCGTGTAACACTCCCCATTAGCGTATATTTGAGCGTGACTATAATAGTTTTGGACGGAGATCAAACGAGCATGGTTTTAAAGTTTTTCACGGCGCGCAATTGGCCAATTTTCGCCCTGTTACTGTCCTTGTCTTTATGGCTCGGCGCCCTCGCCTTTGAGCATATTGGCGGTCTGGCACCATGCCAGATGTGCTATTGGCAACGCCATGCCCATAAAGCGGTTATTGTCATTGCTGTTATTGCCCTCTTGGTGCGCCAAAAAACTATGGATCCCAGGTGGGAACGCAGATTTCTTGCGCTGATTGGTGCGGCATTTCTGGTCAGCTTTGGCTTGGCATTTTGGCATGTGGGGGTCGAATTTAAATGGTGGGAAGGCCCCAAAACCTGTATGGTTGGTGCGGGAGCCAGCACAATCAATGCGGCGGATATCTTAAATGCGCTCGAAGGTCCCGTCACAATGCCCGCCTGCTCCGAAGCCCCGTGGCATTTGTTTAAAATTTCCATGGCCGGATATAATGCTCTATTTTCAGGGCTGGCAGCATTGATTAGCTTCGGTTTTGCTTTTAAGAGATAAATATGGCTAATTTTGTTAAAAGACCAACAAGACCTGGCGGCAGATCAACTGGCCCCGGCAGCAGCGCCCCTGGCAGCACCCCCAATGCCCCCACCGCCCCGCGCATCAAAGAAATGTTGCGGGTTGACCATGCGGGGGAATATGCAGCCGTCGCCATTTACGATGCTCAAGCTAAAGTATTTGGGGCCAAGGTATTTGGGGCTAAAGTGTTTGGACGCTCGCCAAAGACGCGGGCTATCGCCAAGCAGTTGGCCCATATGCGCGACGAGGAGCAAGAGCATTTGCAGGCTTTTGATGATTTATTGCGGGCCAATAACACCCGGCCAACCGCGCTTATCGGTGTTTGGAAGCTGGCCAGCACCGGGCTTGGAACCCTCACCGCCTTGATGGGTGAAAAAGCGGCCCATGCTTGCACTGAAGCGGTAGAAAATGTCATCGAGCAACATTATGCGGCCCAGATCGAAGAAACCAAAGACAGTCATCCGGAACTGTGCGCCACATTCACAAAATTCCGCGAAGACGAACTGCGCCACCGCGACACGGCTATTGCCCACGGGGCCAAACAGGCTCCGGCCTACCCATTGCTCACCGGACTGATCACAGCCGGGTGTAAAACGGCGATAAAGTTAAGCGAAAAGATTTAAGGTTAAGGCCCGCCCAAATTTCTAAACAGCATTTTTGCGGCGGTTAGTAATTGCGGTTTTTGTACACTGAAACCTGACCTTATCCACAAAGCTTCCAAGGCGCGCATGGCCTTGCCCAGGGCCGGGCCGTGGGGGATGCCAAGCTTGATGAGGTCTTTGCCCGTGACGGGGAAGCTTGGCCATTGCCAATCTTTGGCTTTTACATACACCTGCCACCAGGCGTCCATATCACCTCCCGCGCCGGCGGTTTGGGATAATGCCCCTGCGGATCGCAAAACCGCCCTGTCCAGTGCCACCTGCCGCCCGGCGGTATAAAGGGCAATTTCGGTGTCTTTCTCGGCCATGTCCGGGGTTAATTTGGTTTGATCCCCGGCCCAAGCCATCAGGCGGGCCTTTTCTTTATTGGACATTTTAAGGCGTTTGCACAACCGCGCCATAGCAAGCTCGTCGCGAGCCGACATGGCCATCAAGCGCAAATACGGGTCTGGCAACAGACCTTTTTTTGCCTCTAATTCGCACAATAATTGCATGCCTTCGGCGTTGCTGGCCTCTGGCAATAGGGTTTCCAAAATACCGCCGACCAGCATGACTTGGACGGTGCGAAAGGGGAAAGGGGCTGATAATAATTTCTTGGTCTCGGCCCAAACCCGTTCTGCTGACAATGTTTTCAAGCCGCCTTGCAAATCCCGGCACGCTGCCAGCCCGTCCTTGTCAAAAATCCGGTCATTTGCATACCAGGCATTGAAACGAAAAAACCGCAATATGCGCAAATAGTCTTCCTCGATACGGGTTTTGGCGTCCCCGACAAACCGGATTTTGCCGGCTTTAATATCCGCAAGCCCTTGCCCGGTCGGGTCGTAAACCTGCCCGTCCAAATCTGCATATAGTGCATTAATGGTAAAATCCCGGCGCCGGGCGTCCTCGCGCCAGTCTTTGGTAAAAGCCACACTTGCCCGACGTCCGTCCGTGCTGACATCCCGGCGCAGTGTGGTGATTTCAAATACTGCATCACCATAAACGACGGTCAAAGTTCCGTGGGCAATCCCGGTCTCGTGTATACCAAACCCGGCTTGTTTTAACCGTTTGGCCACTGCATCAGGTTCAAGCGTGGTGGCAATGTCCAAATCGGCAACAGGCGCGCCGAGCAAAGCATTGCGCACACAACCACCGACGAAACGCGCACTGCCATCCGGCAGTGCCGCAAACAATTTGCGGGTGGGTTTGACCTTAAGCCACGGGTTTTTGTCGGCATCGAGTTTCACGGATTTAGCCCTTCATACATAATTTCTTCATCCATAAGCCCTTCATACAGGCGGTACATCATCATGGCCGTCATACCCCAAATATGCCAGTGCGGATTTTGGGCATCTGGCCAAGGCATGTCATATAATTTATGCTCTACGCCTTCAAACTCCACTGTCCGCGGCACATGATTGGCCTTGTCCATGAAAAAGCTAAAGGGAATTTCGACCACCTCTTCCACCTCGTCCCGGCACGCAATAATTTTGGCGTCGGGGTTAAGTATGCCAACAAAGGGCGTCACTCGAAAATCAGAAACCGCGTTGAACGAAGCCAACCGCCCCAGCAAATGAACGTCCCCGGCCCCGACCCCCACTTCCTCACCGGTTTCGCGCACCGCCCCTTGTGCGGGGGTTTCGCCCGCCTCTGTACGCCCGCCAGGAAAGGCGATCTGTCCGGCGTGGGTCGTCATATGCATAGGCCGCCGGGTCAGCAAGACGCACCATTCATCCCGTTTGATCAAAGGTACCAGCACAGAGGCCGGGCGGTGATTATTTTGCATCGGGACATGGCTGTCATCGTCCATATCAACGGACTGCAACACCTTGCGTATTTGCACGATCAAGGGATCATCAAGGCTAAATTTCATGCACACCTGCCGGGCCTAAAGGAAAAAATACACCGCCGCCATACACACCAAGCTGGCCGTCAATCTCGACCGCTCGCTCAACCAGTTCGTAAAACACCGCCCGGCTCAACAGCGCCTCTAGCCGCCCGCGCACATGCAAGAGGGGTGTCGGCTCCAAACTGTCCGGATCGGTCTCAACCCGCAGTTTATGCTCGCGCCCGGCTTCAATCACCTCCCGCGTATTGGTGGTAAAAAACAAATGTTGATCTTGCCCCTCGCCTTGCACATCCAGCCGCACGGCCAAAAAATGGGCGCATTCAACTTTGATGAGAATTTTCTCCACCGGCGTAACCAGATATGTCTCCCCGTCCGCGTCTTTGCGCAAAACCTTTGAAAACAGCCTGACCAAAGGCGCACGGGTGATGGGCGTGCCCTCGTGCCACCAGGAACCGTCCTTGCGAATGACCATGTCCATTTCGCCGCAATTCTCCGGATGCCAGTTTTCTACGGGCAGCGCACCTTCGCCCCCAACGCCATCATGTTCGCGCGCGGATTTAATCAGGGTCGCCATATCTGGGGTCGTCATGTCTGGGGTCGTCATGTCACTATTGGTGTTTTTTCCAGTGTTGCTATTTTTTAATGGGGTCACATGCAAATTTCCTTTTGCGCTTTGTGGCTTATGCCTTAAACCTAGTCATTCAATATTGCCATGCAAGGGCAAAAACACCATGCAAAAAATGAGTAAATTATGAGCACATCAGCACTTGAGAAAAAACTTGAAACCGCCAGTGCAAAACTGGGCGCGGTAAAGTCGGAAATATCCAATATAGTGATTGGACAAGACACTGTGGTTGATCTGTCCCTGGCGGCTGTGCTCAGCGGTGGCCATGCTTTACTGGTCGGTGTGCCGGGTCTGGCCAAAACGCTTCTGGTTGAAACTTTATCGACTGTCCTGGGGCTGGACGGTAAACGTATCCAATTCACCCCTGACCTGATGCCCGCAGATATTCTGGGCTCCGAGGTTCTGGAAGAAATTACAACAAAAGGCATGAGGGGCAAACGCGCATTTCGCTTCATTCCCGGCCCGGTGTTTTGTCAATTGTTAATGGCCGACGAAATCAACCGGGCCAGCCCGCGCACCCAATCCGCACTCTTGCAAGCCATGCAGGAACGTTTCGTCACCATCGCCGGAGACCGTCACGACCTGCCCGCACCTTTTCATGTTCTGGCCACCCAAAACCCGATTGAACAAGAAGGCACCTACCCCCTGCCCGAAGCCCAGCTTGACCGGTTTTTATTCCAGATTGATGTGGATTACCCAAAAGCAGACACGGAACGCGAAATCCTGCTGGCCACCACAGGCACCAAACAAGGTACGGCCAAGAAAATTATGACGCCCAAAGGGTTGACCGACATGCAGGTTTTGGTGCGCTCCATGCCCATTGGCAATAAAGTCGTGGACTGTATTTTGTCTTTGGTGCGAAATGCCAGACCCGACCAAAGCGAATATGATTTCATCAAAGACGCGGTGGTTTGGGGGCCGGGGCCACGGGCCGGACAAGCACTTATGCTGGCCAGCCGGGCGCGGGCCTTGCTGGACGGGCGTATATCTCCGTCCGTTGATGATGTGCTGGCCTTGGCCGCACCCGTGCTGAAACACCGTATGGCCCTAAGCTTTGCCGCCCGCGCTGATGGTGCCAATCTCGATGACCTGATCACGAAATTGGCTGAGCGGGTTAGTTAGTGGGTTATATGTTAAAGTGGAAATACGAATATCTCCTTCCCCCATTTTTTATGGGGGAAGTGGGCGCCTCTTGCACAAGAGGCATTCCCAAGAGGTCGCGCTCGATGGGGGACAAACTATCCTCTTGCACCAGAATGAAGTTATGCCCCCCATCGCCTCCACAAGAGTTCCGGCACTTCCCCCATGAAAAATGGGGGAAGGAATAACATGTCCATCGCCTCAAACCTACGCCGCGAGGCGGAAGCCTTGGCCGCGCCCTACCCGGCTTTGCTGGCCGAGGCGGAGCGGGTGGCGGCCATTGTTTCACAAGGCATACACGGCAGGCGCCGGGCCGGCGCCGGGGAAACTTTCTGGCAATACCGTGACTATTCGCCGTCCGACAGTGCCCATGATATTGACTGGCGCAGATCAGCCCGCACCGACAATTACTATGTACGTGAAAACGAATGGGAAGCCGCCAATACCGTTTGGATGTGGCGCGACGGCGCGCCCGGTATGGACTGGAAATCCCACAAATCCCTAGCCACCAAGAAAGACCGGGCCAGTGTATTGATGATGGCGCTCTCTTCCTTGTTGATGCGGGCCGGGGAGCGCTGCGGGGTTTTGGGGGTGAGCGAAAGACCTCATACGGGGCGTTTTGGCATTGAGCGCATATCGCAAAAACTGGCCACGGCGGACGGCGGCATGGATGCGCTGACGGCTGATTTTTCTGCCCATGCAAAATTGGTGCTGGCGTCTGATTTTTTGGCTGACGCAGATGTATGGCGGCAAAAACTGGTGGCTCTGACCGCCAGGCCAGCCAGCGGAATATTACTGCATATTGTCGACCCGGCCGAGCGCCGGTTTCCCTTTAAAGGACGGGTGCAATTGTTGCAGCCAGGCAGTAAATTGGCACAATTACCGTTCTTGCTGGGCCGTGCTGAAAAACTGCGCGACCGCTATGTGAAAAAATTTGCAGACCATGAAGCCGATCTGGCCCAAACGGCCCGACGCCTGGGCTGGACATTGATTACCCACACCACCGACCAACCAGCCACCCAAGCGCTCAGCGCCATGTATCAAGCCCTGGATACTAAAATAGCCGGGGACAGGTAATGGTTATAGGCGTGATAATAGGGCCAGTGACATTTTTGGCACCTCTTGCCTTGTTTGGCCTGTTGGCATTGCCCGTCATCTGGTTCGTCCTGAAAATCACGCCGCCCAAACCCCTCTTGCAAGTCTTCCCGCCCCTTAGATTATTAGGCGGACTTAAAAAAGAAGAAGACACCCCTAACGCCACCCCGCTTTGGCTGCTCATATTTCGCCTGTTGATGGGCGCCTTGCTGGCCATTGCTTTGGCCAAACCTATATTGTTCAAACCCGCGCAAGATAGCAACCGCCCAGTAACCCTGATCATTGACAATAGCTGGGCGGCGGCGGGCAATTGGCCAGCCGTGGTGAGCGAAGCCGAGGCTTTGGTTAAACAAGCCCTCTCCAACAACCAAATGGTGGCTGTGCTTCGCAGTGTCGATATAGGCGGGGAAAACAACGGCGGATTTATCCCGCCTACCGAAGCTTTGAGCGTATTGCGCGGCTTGCAGCCCTATGCCTATAGGCCTGACCGCACGGGGCTTATCAAACAAATGTCGGCTCTGGATCTCTCCAAATCTGATATTGTCTGGCTGTCTGACGGGCTGGATTACGGGCCAAATTACGGGCCAGAATACGGGCCAGAATACGGGTTGGCGGAAGATTTCAAAGCCGCACTAAAATCAGGCGGCCTACAAGTGCGAAGCCGCCCACTTGTAAAATTATACCGCCCGGCGTCCGAATTTAGCCCTGTGCTGGCAGGAGCGGTTGTCGAAACGGCCAACGGGTTTCGCGCCGCCTGGCACCGTACCGACAGCACAAGCCTGCGCACTCTCAATATCGCCGCCTATAACGCCCAGGGCCGGGTTTTGGCCAGATCCGAAATCAGCTTTGCGCCCGGTGTTGTCAAAACTGAAGCCGAGTTTGAACTGCCCGCCGAGCTACGCAGCCGTGTCTCCTTGTTAAAGCCGGAAGGCATATCCTCCGCCGGAGCCGTTATTTTGTTGGACGACAATTGGGGACGCCCCCTGGTCGGCCTGCTCAAGGGTAGCGACGCCAACACCCAGCCTTTGTTATCAGAATGGCACTATATCGAGGAAGCTTTGGCGCCCAGTGCCGATATTTATAAAGGTGATCTGGACGAGCTTTTGGCCGTATCACCTTCGATTATTTTTATGTCTGACCGGGCCCGCACGGAAAACCCGCTCCTCACCCGATATGTAGAAGACGGCGGCATGTTGGTGCGCTTCGCCGGCCCTAGACTGGCCAAGCGTTCTGATGCGCTTTTGCCTGTGCCCCTGCGCTCAGGTGACCGCTCCATAGGCGGTGCATTGGCCTGGGAAGTACCGCAAGGTTTTGACGGTTTTGCCAAGGACAGCCCGTTTTTTGGCCTCAGCACCCATGAGGATATTGTGGTGCGCAAACAAGTGCTGGCCACACCGGGCGCAGGCACAGACACGTCCACATGGGCCAGACTGGCAGACGGATCGCCGGTGATCACATCAGCGCGGCGCGGCATGGGCCGCGTGGTTTTGTTCCATGTTACGGCTGGCCCCGACTGGTCAAGCCTGCCTTTGTCGGGGCTGTATGTGCAAATGCTGGAGCGGCTTTTACCGCTGGCGCGAAGTGGAGGCAGTGGTACCAAGACGAGTGGTACACAGAGTAGTGGAGACTGGACGGCGGAGCGGACATTTGACGGATTTGGCAATCTAGGCAGCCCGCCTCTATCAGCCCGCCCCATCCCCCATAGTGATTTTGCCGCCGCCAAAGCAAGCCGCGACCACCCCCCCGGCCTCTACCGCCAAGGATTGAGACGACAAGCACTAAACACCGTAAAAAGCCCGGATGATTATACGGCTTTGTCGGGTTCTGGCTTCGAAAAAGCGGTTTACGGCGGGCGCAAACCAAAGTCCCTTTCCGGCACTTTACTGGGCCTGTTTGCTTTGATGATGGCCATAGATGTGGCTATGTCTTTACTGGCATCGGGGCGGTTAAACAGACAAATATGGCAAGCCAGCGCCAGCCTTTTAGCCGTGATTTTTATCGCCGTAGCACCCCAAGACGGCTATGCTCAAGATAGGAAAAATGACGGGCAAAATGATGCCCTTGCTCTGCACCTTGCCTATGTCATCACCGGCAATGCCCAGATTGACCGCCTGTCCAAGGGCGGGTTGGAGGGTTTGGTGTTTGAACTTGACCGCCGCACCACCATTGAGCCCAAAGGGGTGCGCGGCGTCAATATCGAGACCGACGAGCTGGCCTATTATCCGTTTTTATATTGGCCGGTTTTGCCAAATGCCGGCCCTCTAAGCCCCAAGGCGGCGGATAAACTTAACAAATTTATGGCGGGCGGCGGTATTTTGGTTTTGGATACCCAAGACCAGGACCGCAGACGGTTGTTTAGTGGTGAAACCCATCCGGGCTTGGCGCAATTGTCGAAAAATCTTGATATTCCGCGCCTGGCCGCCCCGTCCAACGCACCAGGAAACTCTCATGTGCTGACCAAATCATTTTACCTGATTAACATTTTTCCGGGACGTTGGTCGGACGGTAAATTGTGGGTCGAGGCGGGCAAAAGCGGCACGGCGCGAGATGGTGTCACCAGCGTCATTGTTGGTTCCAATGACTGGGCCGCAGCTTGGGGCAAAGACGAAAGAGGCCGCACATTGACCGTGATTGAAAACGAAATTCCGCGCCAAAGGGAAATGGCCATACGCTTCGGGGTTAATCTGACCATGTATTCCATGTCGGGCAATTATAAAGACGATATGGTACACGCTGCGAAAATCATTGAACGGCTCGGCGAAGATTTAAGCGGCTTGCCAACACCATTACCAGATGGGCCATTACCAGATGGGCCCCAACAGCCTGAACCGGAGCAACAGCCATGAACAGCTCATTCGTGCTTGATCCTGTACTGCCCATTTGGGCAATTATCAGCCTGACGGTTTTAATCATCGCTGCCGCGACCTTTGGCCAATGGCGCGGGCTTAAAAGTTTCATCCTGCGCGCCGTAGCCGCATTTATTCTGGCCGGGGCTTTGCTCAACCCGCAAACATTGATCGAACAGCGCACACCCTTGGCGGACATTGCCCTGATCATCAATGACAAGAGCGAGAGCATGGCATTTGGAAACCGCAAGCCAGTGTCTAAAACCGTACATGCCAGCCTGGTTGACGGTTTGAACGGTTTGGAAAATCTGGAACTGGTTCAAGTTAATGTGGCCCCCGGCACTGACGGCACCCGCCTAAGCCGAACCATGATTGACGCACTGGCCGGACTGCCTGGCGACCGTATTGCCGGCGTGTTTGCAATCACTGACGGCCTCGTGCATGACTTGCCGGAAAATCCGGGCAATTTGATCCCGTCCGGCGTGCCCTTTCATGCAATTATCATAGGTGATAAAACCGCCCGCGACCGGCGCATCGACCCACTCATCACCCCGAAATACGGCATGGTCGGGGAAACCGCCAGATTTGAACTGCGCCTGGAAGACCCTGGGTTTGCAGGTGAGCGGGCCGAGCTGGAAATCCGGGTTAACGGCGAGCTTGTGGCGCGGTTTGCCGCTACGGTTGGCGATAAAATCACCATTCCGGTTAAAATCGAAAAGCGCGGCGTCAACACGGTGGAAATCCGCGCCAGCCCGGCCAAAAACGAATTGACCTTGCTGAACAATGTATTGGTGGCGGAAATCTCCGGCGTGCGCGACCGCTTGCGGGTTTTGCTGATTACGGGCGAGCCCCATATGGGCGGGCGGGCCTGGCGCAATCTGCTCAAATCCGATCCGTCGGTGGATTTGATCCAGTTCACTATTTTGACCAATCCGGGGGTCAAAAACACCTATGCACCGCCGCGTGAATTGTCCTTGATCCGGTTCCCGGACAGAGAATTGTTTGAAGACAAGCTGGACGAATTTGATCTGGTGATTTTCGACCAGTTCAAGCGCCGCACTATGGCGGCAAGAGGCCGCACCCGGCCCATGCTCAGCCCCTATTATATTTCCAATATCTCCAAATATGTGGAAAATGGCGGCGCGCTTTTGGTGGCGGCAGGCCCGGCCTATGCCACCAATGACGGGTTGGCCCGCTCACCTCTCATCGCCGTGCTACCTGCCCGCCCCACAGGCAAAACCACGGACACAACATTTCGCCCGAATTTAAACGACAAGGGCAAGCGGCATCCGATCACGTCCATTTTCACAGGCGAAACCTCCGCCAAATGGGGCCGCTGGTACCGCTCTATTGACGCCGAAGTGATCAAGGGCGACGTGTTGATGGAAAATGATGATGGCCAGCCTTTGCTGGTCATTGACAAAGTTCGCAAAGGCCGGGTGGCATTGTTATTGTCCGACCAGGCTTGGCTGTGGTCAAAGGGGCACGACGGCGGCGGGCCATATAATGAAATGTTCAGACGCTTGTCCCATTGGCTCATGGGTGAGCCGGATCTGGAGGCTGACCGCCTCAAGGCCCGTGTGGAAAACGGCATATTGCAAATCGAACACTGGGCGCTGGACGATAAAAACGCACCCATACAAGTATTACATCCGGACGGCACGGCAGAAACACTGAACTTGCGCCGGGTGTCGCCGGGCTATTTTACGGGCAGTCTCAAAGCGGATGTGCAAGGCGCTTACCGGGTTACAGTTTCGGGAAATGGGGGCGGCGATCTGTCCAGTATTGCTGCCGCCGGAGCCTTGAACCCGACCGAGTTCAAGCATGTGATTGCCACGGATAAAATCCTGGCCCCTCTGGTCACGGCCAGCGGCGGCGGTACATATTGGGCTGGCGAAACCGGAAGCGTCCCAGCCGTGGGTAAAATAAGCGCAAACGGCAAAACCTCTGACGTTGATTTCGCAGGGCTGATTGCCCACGAGAAATACTCGGTCACCGCATCACGCCGCACCCCTTTCGCGCCGACATGGATATATTTCCTGCTTATCTTGGCGGCTCTGTTGATCGCCTGGAGGGTGGAGGGGAATTAGGTGTTTTCGAGTTTTTAGGTGACAGACGCCGGGCACAAGTTCTATGACAGTACAAAATTAAAGTGAGGAACTCCTATGAAGTCTATATCCAAATTTATATTGCTGGCAGCGGTTAGTTCGCTGGCTTTGGCGTCTTGTGAAAAAGCGCAAAATACTGCCGGGGCCAATGAAAGCTCAGCCAATGAAGTCTCTGCTAAAGACGTGACCACCGTCAAATCCGGTGCGAAAGCCAAAAACGTCATTTTGTTTATTGGTGACGGCATGGGAATTTCCACTATCACGGCAGCGCGGATTTTTGATGGCCAAAGCAAAGGTATGAGCGGCGAGGACAATATGTTGTCCTTTGAAGAGTTCCCAAACCTGTCCCTGGTCAAGACCTATAATCTTGATGCCCAGGTCGCCGACAGTGCCGGCACGGCCAGCGCTATGAACACCGGGCTAAAAACCCAAATTGGCAAAATCAATGTGCGCCCGGACGGGTTGTTCGCGGGCTGCGCCGACAGTGCCGCCGTGCCGACACCCCGGTTTGCGGATTTGGCGGAACGGGCCGGCATGTCCACGGGCATTGTCACCACGGCGCGCATCACCCATGCCACCCCGGCTGCCGTTTACGGTCATGCTCTGAGCAGAGGCTGGGAAAGTGACAGGGACATGACACCGAACGGCGTCGAACGCGGTTGTATTGATCTGGCCCAACAACTCATAAATTATAATGAGGGTGATGGTTTGGAGCTGGCCATGGGCGGCGGGCGGCGGGCTTTTTTGCCCAAGAAGCTCATTGAAAGTGGTCGCCGCGAGGACGGCAAGGATTTGACGGCCCAATGGCAAGCTAAAGGCGCGGACTATGTTTATGTTTCGGACGCGGACGAGCTTCGCGGGCTTAAACCCGTAGCCAAGCAAAAAATCCTTGGCCTGTTTAGCAATAGCCATATGGATTACGAAACTGACCGTAATAATGCCGAGCAACCATCCCTGACCGAAATGACAGAATTTGCCATTAAAAATCTGGAAGCGCGGGGCACCGGCTATTATCTCATGGTCGAGGCGGGCCGTATTGACCATGCCCATCACGGCTCCAATGCTTATCGGGCCCTCTCCGAGACGCAAGAATTAGCCCGCGCCGTGGCATTGGCCGACAAACTGACCAACGACGAGGATACTTTGATATTGGTTACGGCTGACCACAGCCATGTGTTTACCATTGCGGGGTATCCGGCTCTCGGCAATCCCATATTGGGTCTTGTCCGCTCCATTGACCGCGAAACCGGAAAACCGTCCAAGGAGCCAAGCAAGGCGGCAGACGGCCTGCCTTATACCACGCTTGGGTATCACAATGGCTCCAATGTGCGCTCGGATGAGCCGCAAACCGATACTATAGTGTTAGACAAAGACTATAAACAACAATCAGCTATTCGTAGAGCATCCGAGACCCACGCCGGCGAAGACGTAGCCCTTTTCGCCAAAGGCCCCGGCGCAGATAAAGTAAAAGGCGTCATAGACCAAGCCGAAATCTTTGACATTATGGTGGATGCAGTGGGGCTGGAGAAGTAAACCTGCTCGATTTAAATCAGAAGCAATAAAAAAGGCGGGAGAAACTCCCGCCTTTTTTGTTTTGTATTGGTATCGACGAATTAGAATTCGTAGCGGATACCTACTTTTACTTTGTACAAACTACGGTCAAGGTCAAGGAAACCAAGACTATCTGCTCTATACCTAGAATAACGATACACACAGGTAGCCTGGGTCGTACATGTCGTACGTGGATCATCACCTCTTAGGGCGCTCGCACCATCAACACCATTAGCGGCTACATCAGCAGCTGAAACCAAATCGGCAGTCACCAAACGTATGGTATCAAATCCAGAACCACGCTTGCGGGTACCCCAGTCACTATCCAGCAGGTTCAGGAAATTGCGAATGTGGACATAAACTTTAATTTTATTTCCAGCCAATCGTTTCTGACCAAAATCACCAAATGGTAGTTCTTGCGAGAAACTTAAATCCCAAAGCTGGTTCCAGGCAGACGCATTCTGGTTTCTATCAACAATGCTGCCAGGCGTGAGACCATTTGCATTGATGTAGTTGATAAAGTCAGTTTGATCCCCCGCATCAAAACCCGCACCAAAGACAACGGCAGGGTCGTTAAATGCACCGCCGCTGATCATTGGAATATAGAGCAAGTCGTTATCACGCGGACTTCCGGAGATAGAACGACCAAACAATGCATTGCTGCTACTCACATTAAAGGTGTTGCTGTAAGGTTCGCCTGAAGTGATATTACCGAAGATGTCCAAACGTGTGGTCAAATCATCGAAGAAGTCTCTTTCAAAGGCAAAGTTCAAACCAAATTTATGTTTAGTGTTAAACGGTGCAAGACCCGTGAGCGGATTATTACGATCCACACCAATGGTTGCCCGCAAGCTGGAAATACCTCGGCTTGACGTACCTGGTGTTACGCTTTCAACATCTGCATAGGTATAGTTGACATTGAAACTACCACCGAAATCATACCGCTTGGCCAAGCCCGCAGATATAATATGTCCACGACCGCCTGTAGAATTGGTCAGTTGGATTGCATCTCGAACACCCAAATCGGACAAATCCGCATAAATAATGCGTCCGTCCGGCGCAACCCCAGTGTTGGAAACGCCTGCCAATTCTGTTTGGGCCAGGTTTTCCCAGCGGAAGCCTTGCTTGGATTTAGAGTACAGATATTGCGCGGTGAATAGATAATCATCACCCAGGTTTATACCGCCCCAATTGGCATCAAAACCTTGTTCCCATTTCAGACTTGCTTTCCAAGTAGAAGGCGTCTGGAAATTTGGATCAATCAGATCAATATCGGCTGACGATGTTGGATCTGACGCAGCAACTGAATCGAGTAACACTTGCGGAACCATAGTTGGATCTAAATTCGTTAGACCGCCACCAAATGCGCTGAAAATTTGCGGCTGATAAGCATTGGAAATCCAAACCATTGGGTTACTACCCGAAAACAAACCCAAGCCACCACTAACTTTTGTACGCGCATACGGCGTGTAAGAAAAACCAACACGCGGCAAGAGAATGTCTATGCCGTCAAGGTTATTTTGGCTGGACCGCCCGTAAGCGTTGGCAAAATCTTGGCGAAGCGGCGTTTGATCACTTTGAATAAAGGTCTCATAACGCAAGCCACCGTTGACAATAAGATCAGGCGTAACCTGCCATTCATCTTGTGCAAAGATCGACAAAGTCTGGAACCCGAATGCAGCAGAGGCATCAGCTACATTATTTGACTGAGCGTTACGATAACTGACAGAACCTGTCCGGTTGATCAGGTTCGTCAAGCCGTCAAATGTAAAGCGACCAAGAGAATCAAACACGAAAAAGTTTACGAGGCTGTAATCCTGGTAGGAAATACCAGCCGTTATCGTGTGATCATTCATTAAATATGTACCACTGCCGAACAATTGCAATCTTGTATCTTCGAATGAGTTTGCATGGCGGAAACGGTCACAACCAGCAGTAAATGTAGCCTGGTTGTCCAAAATCAAACCTTCAAGCGGTGTGCCGATCAAATCAGCATCATTCTGGCCCAAGCGAACCCTAATCTCGCCTATTCCAGTGCCCGCATTACAGTTTTGCCCAAGCACTTTCTTACTTGAACCAATACGGAACTCGGTTGAAAAGTTTTCATTCCAATCAGAATATATTTGACCGGAATAAGTATCAACATCGATGGGACGTTGATAATTGGCGCTCAAGAAACGATTACCAATGCTTTCGCCTGTATCTCTCGAACGACGATAGGAAATGCTGGCCCGGTGGTCGTCGTTAATATTCCAGTCAAGTTTACCCAGTATTTTTTCATTCGTAGTCGGGTTGCTGACAACCAATGGTCTTGCGCCAGGATCAAAACCGAAAGCAGTTTGGATAAATGGTGCCAGGGCAGCATAAGCTGTCGGAGCAAAATCTCTGTCTTGGAACGTGATGGGTATGGCCGTATTATACTTTTCGTAACTACCAAAGAAGAACAATTTGTCTTTGATGATCGGGCCACCAACGACACCGCCGTAAGTTTCCTCTTTAAAATCGTCTAGGATCACATCGGTACCAGCAATACGGTCACCAATAAAGGCAGAACCTGAACGCTCGAAAAATGCAACGCCGTCAAAATTGTTTGTACCTGATTTCAACACGACGTTAACAAGACCGCCTTGGAAACCAGAGTTAAGCACCGAATAATCACTGGCTACAATGGAAACAGATTCGACTGTATCTAGTGAAATTGGCGAACGGTTGCCAGGGAATGTAGACGTTCTGAGGCCAAAGTCATCTTGCTCAAAAATACCGTCAATAGAAATGGCGTTAAATCTCGGGTTTTGCCCGCCAATGGAAAGATTACCAACCGTACCATCTGAATTGGTCAATGGGTCGCGCAACAAGGTGTCTGTTAAATCACGGTCAACTGATGGCTGGTTCTCAACATCGCTTGCGTTAAAAGCGGAACCCGCTCCATTATTAAGGCTGATATCGGTTAATCTACGGCCAACAACAATAATTTCGTCCGTGACACCAAGTGCCTCAAGGTCAAAATTAACGCTGACAGGACTACCAGCCGAGAAGGACAAGCCTTCTTTGATTTCAGGAGAGGCACCTGGAGCCGTAACAGTAATTGTGTACGGCCCGCCAACACGAAGACCGCGCTCGGAATACACACCATTCGATGAGGTCCTCGCTGTTGATACTCGCCCTGTAGGTACATGTAAAATGGTAACTGTCGCGCCAGACACTGGTGCGCCGTCCGCACCCGTTACCACACCGCGTATGGCAGAAGCTGAGGACTGGGCAAAGGCCGTCGTGCCTAAGGTCGAGCTCATTATAGTTGCCGCACCGAGCAAGAGTGCTGATTTAGTAAAATTATTCATTAGGGAACCCCTCGTTCAAAATTAATTGCGCACACACAACAGAGTGTACACATGAGGCCAATGTGTCTTGATTACAAAAAATTTACAATAGCTTTTGTTGATTTTTATTAACTGGGTGTTAACTAGTTGGCGAGTGTGATATTTATGTCATTCTTTACGGGCAAAACACACAATGAAGAGATGAAATATGGCAGATTTAACCAGGCGCGGGGCATTATTTACAGGGATTTCTCTGGTGGGAGCTTCTGCTGCATCCTGTTCAAATACCAATTTGGGCGAATCGCCGGATTACCCGGTGGAATTCAGACACGGGGTGGCCAGCGGCGACCCTGGTGCGGACAGAATGATCATATGGACGCGAATCACGCCTGGGGAAAATACGGGTAGTGCCAGCACATTTCCCGTTACCAGCACATTTCCTGTTACCAGCACATTTCCTGTTAAATGGGAAATGGCTACGGACGCGGAATTTCGCAAAATACGCCGTAAGGGTAAAACCACCACCAGTGCCGCCCGCGATTATACGGTCAAAATTGATGTCACAGGCTTAAAGCCGGGACAAACATATTTTTACCGCTTCAAAACTGGCCCGCATGTCTCGTCCGTTGGGCGGACAAAAACCCTGCCTGTTGGTGCGGTTGAGCAAGCCCGCTTTGCCGTTGTCTCTTGTTCTCATTTCGGATTTGGCTTGTTCAATGTTTACGCCCAGATCGCCAAGCAAGACCATTTTGATGCGGTCATACATCTGGGTGATTATTTTTATGAATATGGCCAGGGCCGTTACGGCCACGAAATCAGCAAAAAACTAAACCGGTTGGTCGAGCCAGCCCACGAAACCATCACCCTGGCCGACTACCGCACCCGCCACGCCCAATACAAGAAAGATGCATCCAGCCAAGCCGTACACGCCGCCCATGCTTTTATCTGCGTGTGGGACGACCACGAGGTTGCCAACGATTCGTGGAAAACCGGAGCCGAAAACCACAATGCAGGCGAAGGCAGTTGGGAGATGCGCCGGGCCGCCGCTATGCAGGCCTATTATGAATACATGCCCGTGCGCGATCCTGTCCCTGGCCGGGCCCGCGAGGCCTTGTTTCGAAGTTTTTCTTTCGGTGATTTGTTAAGTTTGACCACGATTGAAACCCGGCTGACCGCACGCACAAAACCACTGGATTATATTGACCATATCAAGGATTTGCAAACCCGCGAGGGTATTGGCAATTTTGTGCAAAACACCTTGGGCGACCCAGCCCGTGAATTGTTGGGCGGCGCACAAAAAGACTATATCGCCGGCGCACTGAAAACATCGAAGGACAAAGGCCAGTCCTGGCGCTTGATTGCCAACCAGACCATCATGGCCCCCATCGCCTCCCCGAACCTAAGCGATTATAAAGACGCGGATTTTATCCTTAAGCTGGAAAAAACCTTTCCGCAAATCCATGATTATATCGCATTGTCACCCCTCGGCCTGCCGCTTTCCCTCGATACATGGGACGGTTATCCGGCGGCCAGGGAACGGTTTTACGAATTGGCGAGCGCACAAGGCGCCGAAGATTTACTGGTACTGACCGGGGACAGCCACGAGAGCTGGGCCAATAAGCTGGTCACGAAAGCGGGCAAAAACATGGGCGTCGAGCTCGGCGTCACGTCCGTAACCTCGCCGGGCATAGAAATGTTCTTCGGCGAGATCGCCCCCGATTTCTCCCGCCGCCTGCGCGAGAAAAATGATGCAATTGTCTACCACAACACCGACAATCACGGCTATCTCGATGTAACCCTAACCCACGAAATAGGACAAGCAAATTTCGTCGCCGTAGATACGATTTACAAGCCGGACTATAAAGCTTTTGTCAGCAAGAGCTTGAAGATTGAAAAAACAGACGGAACGCTTAAATTAGGGGACGTTTAACACCCTTCGCGGCGATCCCGTAAATTTGTTTGAGGGATATACCCCGCCCGCGCGTATCACCAATAACCAACAGTATTTTTGCTCTGCAATGGCACCAACCGCTCGCAGCTTGAAAGGAAAAGGTTATGGGTATTTTTAGACATATTCTCGACAAAACATTATCTGGTATGATTACGACAGGTGCGCTTGAATTGACGTATCCCGGCGGCATAAAAAAACGCTACGGGCAGAAATTAATCAAGCCCGTAAAGGCGAGGATTACCTCGAAATCCTGGCTACGCCGTATCGTTTTTGACCCGGAACTGGCATTGGGTGAAGCCTATATGCAAAACGGATTGCGCATAGATAACGACAATATATATGATTTTATGGATTTGCTGTGGGCCAATTTACGGGCCCATAAAAAGAAGGTCGCAGCCCTGCCGGATTTAACCCGCCGGGCTTTGCGCCGCTTGGCCCAGTTTAACCCGGCCTCTCGCGCCCAAAAAAATGCGGCCCACCATTATGATATAGGCAATGATTTTTACGAATTGTTCCTGGATGATGATCTGCAATATTCCTGCGCCTATTACGCTAACCGCAACGATACACTTGAACACGCCCAAGCGGCCAAATGTGATTTAATCGCCAAAAAACTCGCCGTGAAACCCGAGCATTCCGTTTTGGAAATCGGCTGCGGCTGGGGTGGTCTCGGGATTTTCCTGGCACAGTCCACCGGCGCACAAGTTAAAGGTATCACCCTGGCCAAAGAACAATTGAGCGTGGCGCGACAGCGGGCCGACGCCCTTGATTTGTCCGGCCAAGTTGATTTTGAACTGGAAGACTACCGCGCCTCCAAGGGTAAATATGACCGGATTGTCTCCGTGGGCATGTTCGAGCATGTGGGTGTACCCCATTACCAGACATATTTTGACCAGATAGCCAATTTGCTCAATGATGACGGGGTGGCTCTTGTTCACACCATTGGCCGCACAGATACCAAGGGCATTACCAATCCGTGGATTGCCAAATATATCTTCCCCGGCGGCTATATCCCGTCCTTGTCAGAAATCCTGCCCCATATTGAACGGGCCGGGCTTATGGTCACAGATGTTGAGGTTTTGCGCCTGCATTACGCCGAAACCCTGCGTGAGTGGCGGCGGCGGTTTTTACTGCACAAGGACGAGGTGACACAAAAGTACGGAGATGTATTCGTGCGCATGTGGAATTTCTATCTGGCGTCCTCGGAGCTATCCTTTCGCCACGGCTTACACAATGTGTTTCAAATACAGATAACCAAACGCCAGGATGTGGTTCCGCTGACACGTGATTATTTACTGTGCAGTTCACCGCTGTGCCCAAGCGCTAATTTGGACGAGGTGGCCACGGCATGATCAAATTTCGGTATTGGGTACCGATAGGCGTATTTGCGCTTTTTATCGGGGCGCTGTTATTGTTCGAACACCGCTCCCACATCCCCAATGACTATATCTTTGTGGCGGTCATATTGGGCCTTTGTATTGGCGTGCATTTCTTCATGCACGGCGCGCATGGTGGTCATGGTGGTCATGGTGGTCACGAAGCGCCTCCAAACAATGATAATAATAGAGACAAAAAATGACTGATGCCACATCTACATTCACCAGCTACGGGCTTTGGCCTTTGGTGATATTAAACTCGGCTATATTTATTATTTTCGCCTTTAGCTTTACCAAGCCGTCAAGCTCCAGAGACTGGAAATCACTTGGGGCCTTTAGCGCTTTTATCATTGCCCTGTTTACGGAAATGTACGGCTTTCCTTTGTCGATCTATTTTTTGTCGGGCTGGCTGTCCTCGCGCTTCCCGGATGTCAACTGGCTGGCCCACGATTCCGGGCATTTCTGGGAGATGATATTTGGCTGGCGTGCCAACCCGCATTTCGGACCGTTTCACTGGATCAGCTTTGGGTTTATATTTGCCGGTTTCATATTATTATCCTCCGCCTGGCCGGTCTTGCAAAAAGCATTACGTACCCAAAGCCTGGCCCGAAGCGGAATTTATGCCAAAATCCGCCATCCGCAATATGTGGCATTCATCTTGATCATGTTCGGGTTTTTGGTACAGTGGCCAACCATTTTAACCTTGGTGATGTTCCCGGTCTTGCTGGTGATGTATTGGCGTCTCGCTCTAAAAGAAGAGCGCGATACACGGGCCAGTTTTGGCGAGGCCTATGATGACTACGCCAGCAAAACACCGCGCTTTATCCCGCGGTTTCGAAAGTCCGCCGAGGCGTAAAAACCGCCATTGAATTAAAGTCAAAAATAGTTACAATAAATAAAAAAGGGGATGGATTATGTGCTTATCCGCATCTGTCAGTTTTATGGCCGCCGGGGTTTTGGCCACGGGCGGCGGCTTTGCCGTCTGGAAAGCCTGGACCATTAACAAGCGTTACTTGCCCATCGCTCTCATGCCGATCTTTGCCGGGATCCAGCAATTTATGGAGGGCCATGTCTGGATGGGGCTGAACGCAGGTGCGCCGGATATGATCTGGTGGGCGGCCATGGGCTTTATCCTGTTTTCGTGGCTGATGTGGCCGACCTGGGTGCCCTTCGCCATGTATTTCTTAGAGCCGCCCGGCAGTAAACGCAAAAAACCGCTAATGCTCTTTGCTCTGGCGGGCCTGACATTCGGCTTGACCCTATACGTCCCGCACCTGTTCAATCCCGACTGGGTGCAGGTTAAAATCAGCCGACAATCCATCACCTATGAAGACACCATGCTTTTGGATTATATCATGCCCCGATGGGGCACTTACGCCATATATATGGTGCTGTTGATCATCCCGCCGCTCTTGTCCACCTATAAACATATGCGGATTTTCGGCCTGACCATGATCGCGGTTGTTGCCATTGTCTGGGCGTTTTTCGCCTACGCCAATATCTCGTTTTTCTGCCTGCTGGCAGGTCTGGCAACCATTCACCTGATCTACATAATCGTCAACAATAAATGCTGCCGCGAATGCCCGGAGATCTTCAGTTAGCGCATTTTCGGCTCCACAACCCCGAACTCTACCATGCTCTCGGCCATTGAGAGTGTCATCTCTTTTATGGAGCGCGGTTCAATACCCAACTCCACGCGCAGGCGTTCATTGCTGGTTTTTTCGTGCTTGCCGATACCGGGCTTGATCAGGCGCACGGTCTTGTCGAACATGGCAATAAGATGTACGGCGAAATTTGGCAGTTTTTTAATGGGCGTTTTATAACCCGCCTCGTACAGGGTTTTGGAAATACCCAACATGCCTGCATAACTGTCAATACACAGATACCGCCGCCCGGCAGCGACTTTCATGGTCATGGCATTATAGTGCGCATCGGCAACATCGCGCACATCTATGCACGAAAATCCAATATCGGGACAGGCCGGAACCTCGCCGGCCAATAATTTGCGCACCAATTCACCCGAAGTAGAATAATCCTTGTCCAGCAATGGCCCCAGCACCGCACCGGGATTGATCACGGATAATTCCATGCCGCCCGCTTCGTCCGTTTCCATAAAGTCCCATGCGGCCCGCTCGGCAATTGTTTTGCTCTTGAGATAGGCACCGATATCCGCGTCTATGTTAGACCAGTCATCTTCGTCAAAAACATAATCCGCGCCCTTGTCATGGCCGTATGCAATGGCCGCCATAGACGACGTCAACACCACGCGCTTTACCCCGGCTTTGGCGGCAGCCCGCAAAGCCCGCAGCGCCCCTTCACGGGCCGGAATGATCAAATCATTTTCGTCGTCCGGCACAGAATTGGGAAAGGGCGAGGCCACATGTTGAACAAATGTACAGCCTGCCGCCGCATCGACCCAGCCATCGCCCGACATCAAGTCCAGGGTCACAAAGGACAAATCATCAGTGGGGGCTTGCGTGGCCACGGCAGCGCGCACCTCATCCGCCCGGCCTGGCGTGCGTAGCGAACCACGCACGGCGTAGCCTTCCTTGAGCAGGCGCACGATACAATGCTTGGCAATAAACCCGCTGGCGCCTGTCACCAAAACGATTTGTTTTTTTGGTTTTTTGGTTTGTGGTTTTTTGGTTTGCGTTTTCTTTTTGGCCGCCATGATTATTCCCTTTTTAGTTCTTTTTGAATTGACAAATTAAAAGCATTTTGTCAATATGTCAATCATTATGAAAAGCTTTGACGCCGCCAACAAAACCGACCGTATTTTACAAGCCGCATTTAACTGTGTTAAACAATACGGCTTTAAACGCACCAGCATGGCGGACATCGCCTTGGCATCCGGCATGTCGCGCTCGGCGCTGTATTTGGTATTTAAAGACAAATCCGATATTTTTCGCTCGACAACGAAAAAAATCCACAATCAGACTCTGGCAGATGCAAAGCATGAACTGGCCAAAGACTTACCCCTGAAAACCCGCATCGCCAATGCCACGACCGCCCGCATGACCCCGCTCTATGCTTTGGTCTACGACACGGCCCACGGAACCGAGATATTCGATATGAGCAAAAGTATTTCCGCTGACATCAATGCTACAGCCGACGACAGGTTTTTGCGCATGTTGACGGACGCGCTGCAATCAGGCCTCAAGGCTAAAACCATCACGGGCGGGCCTGATAATTTGGCGGCGCGAGAACTGGCACAATTGTTTATCGCCAGCGCACGGGGGCTCAAATTCTTCGCCTTCAGTGCCAATGATTACGAAACCCTGCTGAGCAAATCCATCGCCACATTTTTTACAGGTCTAAGCTCGAAATAACCCGAAATAAAACGCTGGAACTCCGAGCCCCTTTGCTTCTATGATAAACCCATGAGAAAACAACCCACCCGCAAAAACGGCACATATACGAAAACCCAAGCCTGGGACAGCCCGACCGGGGCCAGCCTGTGCGTCTATCACAAACAAGCCCAAGGAAGCATCAAGGGCAAAGCCAAACCAAAAGCAATCATCCACATCAATCACGGCCTGGGAGAACATGGGGGCCGTTATGCCCGGTTCGCGGAAAAACTAAGCGCGGCCGGATATGCGGTTTACGCTCAGGACCACAGAGGCCACGGAGCCACCACCGCGCCAGATGCCAACCAGGGTGTGTTTGCAAGCCATGACGGCTGGAACAAGGTTCTGGCCGACATGCAATATGTCAACGGGGAAATTCGCAAACGGCACAAAGGCATCCCCGTGGTCATGTTTGGTCACTCCATGGGGGCCATGTTGACATATAATTACCTGTTGCGCTGGCCGGAAACTATTGATGCAGCCGCCGTCTGGAACGCGGATCTCTCCAAAAACCCAGCCCTGAAATTGCTCGGGCTTATCCTTGCGGTTGAGAGAAGGCTGAAAGGCGCAAATGCCCCCAGCATCGCCAATGCCATGACCTTTGGCGCCTTTAATAAAAAATTCAAGCCGGGCCAGACGGGTTGTGATTGGCTGTCCAAAGATATTGATGAATGTCGGGCTTACGACGACGACCCGGACTGCGGCTGGCCCGTCACCGTGTCCATGTGGCAAGATGTGCTGTCGGGCATTACTTACGGCAGTTCGGACAAGGGTCTGGAAAATGTGCCCAAACCCATGCCCATATACCTGCTGGGCGGTGACGCCGACCCGTCTACCAGAAACGCCAAAGCCCAGACGGAGCTAGGCGCACGCTTAAAGTCCGCCGGTCTGACCAACATAAAAACCACCATACGAAAACACGGTCGCCACGAAGCCCTAAACGAGCCCAAAACCGAGCGGGACGCCGTGGTGGCTGAATTTGTAGAGTGGGCCGCGACGGTTATTGACTAGAGTGCCGCCAGAGTAAGCCCTCATCAAAACCCACCCCGCTCACCTGTTCTCGCCCGTTCCCCCTCACCTTGTTCCTCTCCCAACAGGAGAGGAGACCACGTTCGTTTGTTTTGTGGTTTGCAAAAACCACTTGTAAATACTGATACACCTGCAAAGAAAATACAGAAAATATCTGACCTACCCACACACAAAAAAGGTCAAGACACCGTCTCCTCTCCTTTTGGGAGAGGAACAAGGTGAGGGGTAATAGGTTGGAGGTCTGGCACGGTGTTTGAAAGTTTTTCGTAAAACCTTATCCACGGTTTCGCGGCTTGCTTTAGTGTCCTTGCCATGAAACTTGATTTAGCGACTATTCACAAACTTACCCCGCCCGGCCTGTATGAGCTTGCTGATTTGCGGGCCTTTGTTGTGCTGTTGGTGCGGGTGGTCAGGCTTGGGATTGGCGGGGGCAAATATGCTAAATTTTACGCCCATATGTTGGTGCGACACACCAAAGAATTGCGCACAAAAACCCGCGCCAATCTCAACCTGAAAATCAAAGCCTGGGTGCTACAATGCCCAAAGCGCATAATCCAGGCACGATCGGTGATCGGCGAGGCGGTCATAAGGCGCTGGATCATCCGTATGCGGGCCGCCTATATGTCGCCCCGGCTTATGGATGCTGGCTTGCAAAAAAACCGGCAGGCGAAAAATCCTGACGTAAAACCCGGACATATATACAGGCCGGGCCCGCGCAAACCCTTTGCCTTGGCCCGGCTGGAAGATGTGGAAAAACTGCTGCCATTCAGGCCCAGATGGCCGCGCACTATAGAGCCTGTGTTTACGACCGAAACCGGAAATTTGCGACATGGGGCCCGTTTGGCAGGTGCTGAACATATGGGGAAATTGCAACAACCAAACCCACCAAACCCGGCTAACTCCCACAAACCCGTTAGGTTTTTCCCTTCCGAATTGGGGGTGATAATCCGGGAAGCAAAAACCGCCAACCCGGCTCAAAAACATGATAAAGACCCTTGCCCAAAACCGCTGGAGAAATCAGTTATACCTGACAAATATCCGCCCCAGGTCTCACTTTCGGCCTCACTTTCGGCCTCACTTTTGGCCTCACGGGAAAAACCACCTTAATGACTTGGTTCAGCGCCCTATTCCCGAAAGTTAATAACCTCGCCGTGGGTCTGACATTCCGGTGCCAGCAATGGTATGATACGCTTGGCAATATCGGCGGGTTTGGGCAATGTATCCGGGTCTTCTCCGGGCATGGCTTTGGCCCGCATCTGGGTGCGGACGGGGCCAGGGTAAACCAGATTAACCCGCAGATTTGTAATTTCCGTTTCCTTGGCCCAGCTTTGTACCATGGCATCAAGGGCCGATTTACTGGCGGCGTAAAGCCCCCAAAATGCGTTGCGGCTCTGGGCGCTGGAAGAACTCATAAATACGGCCCGTCCCGAAGGCGCATCCCTGAGCAATTGGTCGAAAGACCGGATCAGGCGAAAATTGGCTGTGACGTTAACGGCAATAGTTTCGTCAAATTTCTTCGGTGCAATATGGGGCACCGGCGCGATTTCGCCCAAAAGCCCCGCATTGGCCAGCAAGCCGTCAAGCCGACCCCAACGCTCATAAACCGCCTTGCCCAACTGGTCGATACCGTCGGGATGTTTTAAATCCATAGGCACGATTGTAGCCTCGCCCCCTACGGCGCGGATGGCATCATCCAAATCCTCCAGACCGCCCTGGGTGCGGGCGGTGGCGATAATGTGCGAGCCGGCCTTGGCCAATTCAATGGCAGCGGCATAACCAATACCCCGCGAAGCCCCGGTTACAAGTGTGACACGGCCCGCCAGCGGGGCTTTTTTAGATTTATCTGTCATAATTTATGCTACATCTACGAGGAAGGACATTTGCGGATTTTCACCACAATTTTTTCGGTCATTATCCACCAGAGATGTGGGATAATCACCCGTAAAACAATGATCGGCAAATTGCGGATAGTCGCCGTTGCGAACCAAACCGCCAAGCGCCGCATACAAACCGTCTATGGACAAAAACCCGAGACTGTCCGCCCCGAGCAATTCAGTCATGGCCTCCAGATCATAATTGGCCGCCAGCAATTTATCGGTGCTGGGCATATCGACACCGTAAAAATCCGGATGGCGGATCGGCGGCGACGCGGAACGAAAATGCACTTCCGCCGCACCGGCTGCCCGGATCATGCGCACGATTTTTTTGGACGTGGTACCGCGTACAATACTGTCGTCAACCAACAGGACTTTCTTGCCTTTGATCAAATTACGGTTGGCGGAATGTTTGAGCCGCACACCTATATCGCGAATGGCTTGGGTGGGTTGAATAAAGGTGCGCCCCACATAATGGTTTCGGATAATCCCGAGCTCAAACGGCAGGTTGGAAGCCTGGGCAAACCCGAGCGCGGCGGGCACGCCGCTATCTGGAACCGGAATGACCATATCCACATCGGCTGGGCATTCTTCGGCCAATCGCATCCCCATACGTTTGCGCACTTCATAGACGCTTTGCCCGCCGACAATACTGTCGGGACGGGCAAAATATACGAACTCGAACACGCAGGGGCGCGGCGGAATTTTCGGGAATGCGCGGATAAATTCTATACCGTCTTTGGTGATCACCACAACCTCGCCAGGCTCAAGTTCGCGGACAAATTCCGCGTCGATCATATCGAGGGCACAGGTCTCGGACGCCAAAATATAAGCCCCGCCCTTTTTGCCAATCACCAGAGGGCGAATGCCGAGCCGGTCTCTGGCACCAACCAGTTTTTTATTGGTCAATCCAACAAAGGCAAAGCCGCCGTCAACCTGGCGCAAGGCATCAATAAACCGATCAATAAATGTGGTACGGCGCGAACGCGACACCAGATGCAAGACAACCTCGGTATCGCTGGTGCTTTGAAAAATCGCACCATCGCGCACCAATTGCTCGCGCAACAAAAATGCATTGGTCAAATGGCCATTATGGGCCAAAGCCAGCCCGCCGCCGGGAATATCGGCAAACAAAGGCTGGGTGTTTCGGAGCAAGGTTTCCCCGGCTGTGGAATACCGATTATGGCCAATGGCTGCATGACCGGGCAAGCGCACCGATGGATCACTGCCAGTAAAGCTGTCTCCGACCAGGCCGAGATGGCGCTCATTGTGAAATTTATCACCGTCAAAGCTGGCAATGCCGCAAGCTTCCTGGCCCCGGTGTTGCAAGGCGTGTAAACCAAGTGCCGTCACAGCCGCCGCATCATCTACGCCGTAAATCCCAAAGACCGCACATTCTTCCCGGATTTTTGGCGACAGGCTTAAATCCTTTGGATTTACCAGAGGGGGGTTTACCAGAGGGGGGTTTACAAGAGGGGGCATAACCTAACCTTTATTGTCCTCATCAAAGATATCCATCACTGTTCGTCTTGAGGTAAGTTGGGGAGTATATCTGATTCTCTACCTTCGGTCTGTATATCTTTGGCAATTATTTTTCCCTTGGCGAAAGGCAGGGCTTGCAAAGCCTGCGAAACCTTTAACAAAACCGGATAAGTCTTGGCTTGGGTCATCCAGGGGGTCTGCTTAAACACCAATACAATCAGCGACGACAACACAATACCGCGCACCAGACCAAAACCCAGACCTAAAACCCGGTCCAGAAAAGGTGGCTCATGACCGCGAATGGATTTGGCCCAACCACGCATGAGCAAGCTGGAAAGAATATATAAAAACCCGAAAACGCTAAAACCAAGAACCACATCCGCAAACATGGCAGGTTTGATAAAATTTTGAAAACCCAATTGGTAGCGGCCAAAAACAAACAAGGAGCCAACAACCGCAATGACCAAAGCAATAACAGAGATCAATTCCCGCGAAAAGCCGCGCATAAATGCCAGCAAGCTCGAAAACCCGAGAATGATAAACACGACCAAATCAAAACCGTCAATCGTTGTGCTTGCTATGTCCATATCCTGTCCCCAATTTCCATCAAACTCAAAATGGTAAAATCAAAATGGCAAAATCAAAATAGTGAGAGGGAAACAATAAGAATCGTCATCCGCCTGACATAGCTTGTACACGGCTTACCAAGTCAGGCAAAGTACTGATTGCAAGAATTGGCAGTTGATTGGCCGGCATATCTGTTTTTTTAGCTTGAGGCGGCGGTGGTGACGGTGCAATGGCACGTTTAAAGCCAAGCTTCGCCGCTTCTTTAAGCCTTGCATCGGTGCGTGAGGCGCGCCGCACATCTCCAGACAGGCTGATTTCGCCGAACACCACACAATCAGATGGCAAGGGTGTGTCAAACACCGACGAGGCCAAAGCCGCCGCCACCGCCAAATCCGCAGCCGGTTCACTGATTTTAAGCCCGCCCGCCACGTTGAGATATACATCTTTGCCGCCAAAACTGACTCCGCACCTGGCCTCAAGCACAGCCAACACCATTGCCAATCGCCCGCTGTCCCAACCTACAACGGCCCGGCGCGGCGTACCGAAAGCGGCGGGTGCGACCAAAGCCTGTATCTCGGTCAGTACAGGGCGCGTGCCCTCAAGCCCGGCGAAAACGGCCGCCCCGGATGCGGCCTCGCCGCGCCCGTCTAGAAACAGCGCCGACGGGTTCTCCACCTCGCTCAAGCCCGCCGCCCCCATTTCAAACACACCAATTTCGTCCGTAGGCCCAAAGCGGTTTTTATGGGCCCGCAAGATGCGAAACTGCCCGGCCCGGTCGCCCTCGAAATACAAAACCGCGTCGACCATATGCTCGACCACACGCGGCCCCGCAATTTGCCCGTCCTTGGTCACATGCCCGACCAGCAACATACAGGCGCCGCTCTTTTTGGCATAGCGTGTCAATTCCTGGGAACAGGCCCGAACCTGAGCGACAGTGCCGGGCGCGGCCCCGAGCTGATCTGTCCACATGGTCTGGATCGAGTCTATAATAATGATATCCGGTCTCTCGACCATTAACCCGTCGAGAATAGGCCCGAGCGCCGTCTCGGCCGCCAAGTGGACAGGCGCATCGATCAGACCGAGCCGCCGGGCCCGGCGCTTAACTTGGGCGGGCGCTTCTTCGCCGGAAATATAGGCGGTTTTAAGGCCCGAAAGCGCCATATGCCCAGCCATTTGCAGGAGTAAAGTCGATTTGCCAATACCCGGATCCCCACCGATCAACAAAGCCGAACCCGGCACCAACCCGCCGCCCGTCACCCGGTTAAACTCCTCAATCCCGGTGCTGAGGCGCGGCGGATCAACCGCCTCTCCGGACAAGCCGACAAAGTCAATACTCCGGCCTTTTTTGCGCCCGGTTTTACGCGGTGTATGGCTTGACGGGATTTCCTCGACCAATACATTCCATTCCCCACACGCATCACAGCGCCCGGCCCATTTGCCGTGCACACTGCCGCAAGACTGACATACAAAAATACTGGCGGGTTTTCCCATTTTTCGGCTCCTTAAATATTTGGAACATATTAAGAACAACAGAAATCAAGTCAAGCCAATGTTTACACAATGTTCTCGACAATTCTAATGCCAATCAACAGCAGTTTACACATATTGTGACTTATTTGGCACACTATGCAATTTTTTTCATAACGGGACTGACAAGGCTTTGTGCCTAAGCTAGATATGTGTTAATAATCGCATAACGTCCATTCAATTTTAACGGATGACCGCAACACCAACCAACCAAAACCATAAAGGGGACACCTATGTTCAACAAGAAATACGGGAAAAAATACGGGCTATTGGCATCAACGGCACTTATTGCCAGCGTCGCATTTTCAGGCGTAGCGCAAGCACAAATCGACGAGATTATCGTAACCGCCACAAAGCGGACACAGACCTTGCAAGAAACCCCTGTAACGGTATCCGTCACAACGGCTGACGTGCTGGATAAAGCTCAAATTCTCGATATTCAGGACTTGCAATCCGTAGTCCCGTCTTTGCGAGTTGGACAATTACAGTCCTCCTCCAACACCAATTTCCGTATTCGCGGGTTTGGTAATGGTGCCAACAATGCCGGTATCGAGCCTTCGGTTGGTGTGTTTATTGACGGTGTTTACCGCTCACGCTCAGCCGCGCAAATTGGTGATCTGCCCAAATTGGAGCGCATTGAAGTACTGTCCGGCCCACAATCTACATTGTTTGGTAAAAACGCATCTGCTGGTGTGATCAGCATTGTTACGGCCAAACCGTCCTTTACCCCCCAAGGCTATGTTGAAGGCGGCGTCGGTAATTACAACCAACGTGTTGTTCGCGCCTATATGACGGGCGGGCTCAATGATAGCATCGCCGTGAGCATTGGCGGTAATCTCAACAAGCGCGACGGCTATGCCCCGAGCGCCGTACCTAGCCTTGGCGCCAATAATGAACGTGACCGTTTCAGTGTGCGCGGACAGATTTTGGTCGAACCGCGTGATGATATTTCTATTCGCCTGATCCTTGATCATAGCGAGATCGACGAGCTTTGTTGCGGTGTCACCAATGTGACCAACGGGCCAACGGCTGGTGCTATCATGGCACTTGGCGGACAATTGGCCAACCCTGCCAACCCCTTTGCCTATGTCAATTTCCAGGACAGGGATTCGGTCAACCGGGTTAATGATGACGGTATCTCTCTTCACGTGGATGTTGAGCTTGACAAATTTGATGTCACTTCGATTACATCAGCACGGGCAAACAAATCCTTTTCGGAATATGATGCAGACTTCACAACGGCACCACTTCTCAATGTGCCAACGGATGTAGACATCAAAACCTTTACTCAGGAATTGCGTCTAACATCTTCAGGTGACAATATGATCGACTGGATGGTCGGCGGGTTTTATTTCTCCGAAAGTATCACTCAGGTCAGTGGACTTGATATTGGGCCAGCGTTTAGGCCTTATATTGATATCCTTTCGGGCGGCGGCATTGCTGGTATTGAAGCCGTCTTTGGCCGGGCACCAGGCACGTTCTTCAATGCGGCCAATGATACGGTTGAAACCTTTACCCAAGACAATGAAGCTTATTCGGTCTTTGCAACCGTTGACTTTCATGCCACGGAACAGTTGACCGTCACTGGCGGGGTAAACTTCACCAAAGACAAGAAAACCGTTACAGGTAACACCGTCAACAATGAGGTGTTTTCAAGTATTGACCTCAATAATGATTTAACCGTTTTTGGCGTTAACCTGCCTACGGCCTTGTTTGGGCAAAACTTTACCGCCGCTACCGGCCTGGCACCAACACCTGCCAATATTGCCTTTATCGAAGGTGTTGCACCCGGCACATCAGCCGCGATTAACGCGGGCGTTGCTCAAGGTATTGCTGGCCTCCAGGGCTTGCAATTTGTGCCACAATTCCTTGGATTTGGTAATTCAGTTGAAAACGGCCAGTCTGATGATGATCAAGTGACCTGGACGGCGCGTCTGGCCTATGAAGTTAACAGTAACTTCAATGTATACGCCAGTGCGGCCACCGGCTTTAAATCCACATCGTGGAATTTATCACGGGATTCGCGGCCATTTGCCGTTGATGCAGCCGCCTTGGGTGCGGCTGGATTGCTCCAGCCCAACCAGACATTTGGTACACGTCTCGCCGGGCCAGAAGATGCTATGGTATTTGAAGCTGGCGTTAAGGCCAGATTTGACAAAGGCGCCTTTAATTTGGCCGTGTTTGACCAAACCATTGACGGTTTCCAGTCCAACACATTTATCGGCACCGGCTTCGTATTGGCCAATGCTGGTCAACAAGGTACATTTGGTGTCGAATTTGACGCAACATATTATCCGGTTGAAGCTTTGAAGCTGACATTCGCGGGTATTTATCTGGACGCTAAATACGACAGCTTCGTCAATGCACCTGGGCCAAACGGCACCATTGTTGACCGCTCCGGTCAAAGCGTTGCAGGTGTGCCGGAATTTGGCTTTTCAACTTCCGCAACCTATAGCCACGACTTTGGCGGCGGAACCACCGGCTATATTCGCGGTGACTACCAGTTTGAAAGCGAAGTTGATATTGTTGAAATCCTCGGTGTTAAAGCCAAGACCAGCATTTTTAACGGCTCTGTTGGCGTTAAACTTGATAACGGCTTTGGCGTACAGGTTTGGGGCCGCAACATCTTTGGACAAGAAAGCTTCATCAGTGCTTTCCCAGGCGTGGTACAAGCAGGCACAATCAATGCCTACCCAACCGCACCAACCACTTACGGTGTGTTGGTCAGAAAAGAGTTCTAAAGCTAGTCTTGAAAATTCAACTGAAAAGGCGGCCCACCAGCCGCCTTTTTTGTTTTTGGAGCATTTGCGCTCTAGGCTCTAGGGAAACCGGGGTAAACCCTTATAGCGTTATTCACGCCGTTTCCACCACGCTCTGGATTACCCCTGTCGCCTATATGCCCATGTCGCTCATATAATGTCGCCTATTAATGTCGCCTATATAATCTCGCGCATGCTAGCGCAATCAAATCGCGATACCGCCTATGCTGGCACCGCCGCAAACATAAAGGGTTTGTCCTGTGACGAAACCGTTGGCGGGGTCACAAAAATATAGCAGTGCGTTACTGACATCCGTTGGAGTACCCAGGCGGCGAACCGGAAGACTGGCAGCCAATTTTTGTTCGCGCTCACTGCCCTTGTCCACGATGTCCCAAAAATTATCCGTAAGCACGGGGCCGGGCGCGACCACATTGACGGTGATGCCCGATGGCCCCAGCTCCAAAGCCCATGTTCTGGCCATACCGTGCAGACCGGCTTTGGTAAATGAATAGGCCGTGCGGGTCGGAACCCCCATGGCGGCGCGCGAAGAATTAAACACTATGCGGCCAAACCCGGACGTCTTCATGGCGGGAGTGAAAGCTTGTACAAAGATCAGGGCTGCACCTGCGTGCAGTTGCGACAGGGTTTGAATATCCGTATGGCTAGCGTCTTCCAACAGGTTTGGCAAGATCATGCCCGCATTGTGGACGAAATGGGTGACAGTGTGCTTGGCGGCAATGTCCTTTGCCGCCGCTTGTGTGGCGGCGGCATCTGTGAGATCGCAACTCACATTGTGCAAGTTTTTATGGGTGTAATCCGCACCGCGCCGCGACACATTGATAACCTTGTAACCCATGCCCAACATACGCAAAGCCAGGTCTTTGCCAATACCGCTACTGGCCCCGGTTATGACTGCAGATAAATTTTTCATTCTTGCTCCTTCGCAGTGAATACTCCGTCTTTGTTCGTCAAAACAACGCAGGCATTGCTGATGATATTTGCGTCCATAAACGCCAACACATTTGGCCCGGCCTCCAGTTTTATCAGACCGATGCGCACGGGTAATTTATCCGCCCATTCAGGCTTGGCGCTGATATGAAGATCGGTAAAACTGCTGACCTTGCCACGCGCTGAAACCGATTGCCATGCGAGCGCATGATGCCAGCACGCCGCACAAATATCGCGCTTTGGGTAGTGAACTTCTTGACAGTTACCGCAAACCTGGAGCTTAATCATGGCCACGCTCCAATATAGCGGCGGCGCAGGACAGGCCTTTGTCGTAATTTATGATGCCAAAGCCTGACACCAAACCGAGCCGGGCGTCTTGCACCTGCTCGCCCAGTGCCGTGCCCGTAAGCTGGCGGACAAGTTCGACAATGCCGAGAAACCCTCCCGCCGCTCCCGCCTGGCCGCAGGACAATTGCCCGCCTGATGTGTTGTGGGGGAAATTGCCGCCCACGGTAAAATCATGTTCCCGAACGAATTTCGCCGCTTCGCCTTTTTGGCAAAACCCCAAGTCTTCAAGCTGCATGAACGAGATAACCGGATAATCATCATAGGTCGTCACCACATCAATGTCTTGCGCCTGTACACCGGCCTGTGTCCACAAATCCTTTACGTCTACTGCAAGCCCCGTACGCAATTGCACATCGTTACTGGCGTAAGCATTGTGCCGCTCACATGTGGCGCGGATCTGCACATAAGGACGTCCAAGTGTTACGGCTCTGGATTTTTTCATAACCAAATAGCCTTCCGCGCCGGCGCACGGCATGACACAATCGAACAAATGCAGCGGGCTGGAAACGGGTTTTGCTTCCATGTACTGGTTTAGCGTAAGCGGCTTTTTCATCAAAGCTTGGGGGTAGGAAAGCGCGTTACTTCTTTGAGAAACCGCAAGGTGTCCGAAATCTTCGCGCACCGCGCCGTAGCGTTCCATATAGGCTCTGGTGATCAGGGCAAAACTAACGTTTGGCCCTCCGGCCCCGTAAGGCAAAACGGCACGGCTCATATCAGACGAAAAGCTGTCCAGTAAATCTTCAAACCCGCCTTTTGGATTGGTGTCGCCCGCGATACAGGCGACAATATCAGCGTCGCCCATTTGTACGGCCCGTGCCGCCTTGCGCAGGGCGGTGATGCCGCTGGCTCCGCCCGTAACCTCCTGGGAAAGCCAGCGCGGCGACAGGCCGAAATGCTGTGTCAATGTGGCGGCGCTATCGGGGCCATCTATACAGGAACCAGAAAGGGTGAAGGAGCTTACGGATAATCCGTCAATGTCCTGCGACCCTAACCCGCTGGCATCTGACAACATGCCCAAAGCCCGGCCAAGCCAATAATTGGCAGGCCGATCGCTAAAACGCACATAGGGCACGCTAACGGGCGCAGTGATCACCACCTCATCATATGGCTTACTCATGTGCTGCGCTTTTTGAGAAGGCGCACATCAAGGGTACCGGCTTGCTGTCGTAAATCTTTAACCAAGGTTTTCAAATCCCCCCGTTTAATTTTATTGGTGGATGTTAGCGGCAAAGCATCGACAAAAGCAATATAGCCCGGCGCTTTATAATAGGCCAGGCGCGACAGGCTAAACTTGACAATATCTTCCGCGAGGGCGCGTCCGGGCGCGGCAGCATTGGTGACGACCAAAGCGAAAACCTCGTCCCCGCGCACAGGGTCGGGCGTGGCCGCCACGGCGATGGCAACAATATTTTTGTGTCGGGACAAGGCGTTTTCCACCTCGACGGCGGCAATATTTTCGCCGCTGCGCCTGATGACATTTTTCTTGCGGTCAACAAATACGAATGTCCCGTCGAGGTTTTCGCGTACAACATCCCCCGTGTGAAACCAACCGTCTTTCCAGGCCTCACGGGTGGCTTCGGGGTTTTTCAGATAGCGGTCAAAAAAGCCGAATTTCGGGTTATCCCCGGCTCGGCGTACCAATAATTCGCCCGGATTTCCCGGCGCAACTTCGCCGCCACCATCACCAATAAGCTTGACCTCTATCTCAGGCGCGGGCGCACCAAAACAATTTGTCCCCACATGGCGCGGGTCATCCGACGCGACAATCACCGCGCCGTTACCAGTCTCGCTCATGGCCCAGGCTTCGATGAGCGGAAAGCCGTAGCGGGCTTCAAACTTTGCGTGCAAGTCCCGGTCAACCCCGGCGCCAAACCCGAAACGGACATCATTGTCCCTGTCCCGTTCGCTTGGCTCCGCCCCCATGAGCATGGCGGGCATGACGCCCAGATAATGAATAATACTGGCACGGGCTTCTTTGACACTGGCCCACCAACTACGGGGATGGAAGCGGTCAAGGAAACTGACACAACCACCAACCGCCATCATACCCATGCTGGAACAAGCGAGAGCGTTCATGTGGAACAGCGGCAAGGGCGTAATCATGCGTTCACCGGTCTCAACCAGGGCACAATGTCCACCGACGTCCCGATACCACTGTCCGCAATTCAAAAAATAGGCATTGGTCAGCACGCAGCCCTTTGGCAGGCCGGTAGTGCCGGATGTGTAGAGCAAGGCGCATTCACTGTCTTGCGTGATTAGGGTCTTTTGCGCGGCAGTGGGTGCTTGTGGAACAGGGTCGTCCGCGCCGATAACTGCAAGATTATCAGGCCCGGCACTGCGCAAATCATCTTGGCGTTTCTCCAAAGCTACCGCCAAAACCATTTCAGAATGTCCAGCCAGATATTCAAGCTCTGCGGCGCGCAGCTCCGGGTTTATCGGGACAATGGATACGCCCAACGCATTTAAGGCCAGCCAATGTTCGAAAAACGCGGGGCGGTTTTCCAGCAATAACCCGACCCGGTGCCCTGGCCCGTAACCTGCATTTGCATAGACGGTTTGTTTTTCCCTCGCAGACCTTAACAAAGATGCGTAGCTGATTTCACCAGCCTCTATCCCGTAGACATTTGCCGTTTCCGATAACACATTCAAAAACGGACGGTTTGGATATACGCTGGCGGTGGCCGCAAAAAATTGCGCAACATTTGTATATTCCAGTGGTGGTAACAGAGAGCTGGTCATGAAGGCTCTACACGAAAAGCTGGATATTGCGGTGGGCAGATTCCGGGTTGATCAAATTAACCTGCTTGCGCACGATTTTCAGACCTGCGTCCGTTGGCCGCAAAACATGCTCGGCCCAACCAACCAGGAAAAACTGTTCGTCGAGCCGGGTTTCCGTGTAATGAAATGCGGTTTTGGTTTTTATAAGCTCGCCATTTTCCAAGATTTGTGGTCTTTGCAAAATATGATGACAACGACTTTTGGGGCGTTGGGAAAATGTGCGCTCGCCGCTCAAGCGTTCTACCCGGACGGTCAGCAAAAGTTTGTCCTCATACATTAAAGATGTTGTTAGATGTTCCTCGGTTTGGCCAAATTCCAGGGGCATCCAGTAAACCCCGTCATCTGAAAATAGTTCGAGCCAGTCGCCGAATTTATGCTCGTCGAGCAGGCTGGCTTCGGCGTATAAAAAATCGATTATATCTTTTTCGCTGACACTCATGCTCCCGCCCCCCTCTCATTTATTTGGCCCATATATTTAGCCCAACTGACATAGTGATTGCGCATTTGCACCTCTGAAGTTCCGGGGTGAACACGCTCACCGCCCAGCTCGTCCTCCCGGTAATGGCGCTGCATATTCACCCAGGGGTTGGCATCGGTTTTCAACCCCTCTTGGGCCCGTTCATACATTTCCAGATCATCATGGCCGACAATAGAGGTAGGGGCATTGATGATCCGGTTATACATGGCTGTGCGCCTCAAGAATGTATCGGGGGCGCCGACCAGTTTAAAAATCCAGCTTTCAACAATGGTCTTGTCAGCGGCAATTGGTTTGAACAAGCGTAGGGTCTGGATCGCCCCCTTGACCATCATATTGGGGAAATAACAGGTGTTGTGGCGCGTTTCCGCAATAATTTCTTCGGCCCGCTTTTTACCGTAAGCATCAATCATAGAGCTAAAATACCCCTCCACATCGCTATATTCGGAATGGATTGACCAACTTACACCCGTATGGCCATGACCATGATCCCAGGTGCGGATACCCATTTTCTCGAAGGTTTCGTAAGACGACATAAACGGCAGTACCAGTTCAACGACCATTGGTTTGGGCGTATCTTCACCCGCCGCAGCATCCCAGATTTTCTTGACCGTTCCCGCCGAGCTTTCATGGGCGATCATGGGATGGCATGTGTCGGTCTGGTTATCCACCAGCATTTTCCAATTACAATGATGCAAATAGCGCAGGGGCGGCCCGACGACTTCCAGCTTTCCTTCAGGCGAGCGGTCAATCATATTGTCAATACTGGACAAGGATCCGCTAAAGAAATCTTCAAAGCTTTCGCCGCTACTGCTCAGGCGGGCAAATATAAACCCGCGATAATTTTTGACATTCCCAACTTTGCACATGCCTTTTTTGGCGCATGATGTGTCAAAGCCCGTATCTTCATAGCCTTTTTTAAACGGAATCCCCAGCGGGCTACCATCGGTTTTAAATGACCAAGCATGATAAGGGCAGCGGAAAAACCGGCCCGTACTGCCGCTGGGGTCATTGACCAATTGCACACCTTTATGGGGGCAACGGTTGAGCAAAACCTGGATTGTATCGTCGGTATGACGCACCATAATCACGGGTTGGGTGCCGATTGTGGTTGTGGTGAAATCGCCCTTATTGGGTGCCTGGCTGTCATGCCCTACATAAACCCATGTACGCCGAAACACGGTTTTCATTTCTTGGGCAAACACGTCCTGGCTGAGGAAAACATCCCGGTGTACTTCGCTGGCACCGGGTTTTACTAAATCTTTTAAATTAACACTGTTCATAATGCCTCCTCATAAATCCAGCACAAGTTTTTCCCCTTTGGCGCGAGACACACAAATCTGCATCACATCACCTGCGGATTTTTCCGCTTCGCTCAACACAACATCCCTATGGTCGATTTCGCCCGATAGCACACCCGTCTGGCAAATGCCGCAATCGCCGCGCACACAATCATAAATCGGGTCTTCGCCCGCCGCTTCCAAGACTTCAATGATGGTTTTGCCAACCGGAACCCTTAGTATTTTACCAGACGAGGATAACTCAATTTCAAATTCACTGTCCCCGTCCTGGGCACTTGCTGTCGCGAACAATTCAAAATGGATTTGTTCTTTAGGGTATCCGTTTCTCAAAGCCTGTTTTTGCACGGCTTCAATCATGCCTTTAGGCCCGCAAACATAGATGTGAGCCTGCGTTGGAGCCTCATCCAAAACCCCGCCAATATCCAAAGCACTTGTTTCGTCGTCATAATGCATATGCACATTGTCGCCGATACGGGTTTGTAATTCTTCGACAAATGCCAGCGATGAGCGCGTTCGCCCCGCATAATGTAGCGCAAATTTTGCGCCCGTATTTTGCAAATGCACACCCATAGCCATGATCGGAGTAATCCCGATCCCCCCTGCAAACAGCAGACTATAAGGCGCACCACTTTCCAAGGGAAAATCGTTTTTAGGCGACGTAATAGACATTTGGTCGCCAGGTTCAAGTTCGTGCATAAATTTGGAACCGCCCGCACTGTTCGCCTCAAGCAAAACTCCCAGCTTGTACTCGCCATTATCCGCCCCGTTCAATATGTTGGGCATCAGGGAATATGACCGGGTTTCGCCGTCTCCAATGTCTATATCTATATGTGCGCCCGGCGCATAATCTGGCAAAGGGCTGTCGTCAAGACTGGCAAGGGATATCGTTTTGATATCTTGCGTAGTGCGCGACGAGCCTGTTACCCTGACCAGAATATTTTTTGGAGCTTGCATTTTCACCCTATTGCATTTTATATTCTTTTTAATATAATTTATTTGATTATGCAACTAAATTCTTTAGTCCTGCAATAATTATGATAGAGACAGCTATGAGTAACCAACATTTTGACGATTATCTCCTATACCAACTGGCTATGGTGAGTCACGGCGCATCATCACAATTCCATGGGGAGCTGGCAAAATCAGGCATAAAGCCTGTGGCCTGGCGGATATTGTATTGTTTGTGGAGCAAGCCTGATATGCGCCTGACCGAATTGGCGCGCCATGTCTTGTTTAAACAGCCTCGGGTCACCAAACAGATCGTCCAATTGGAACAAGAAGGCTTGATCAAGAAAACCATAGGCCCGGAAGATCGGCGGAATGTTTACCTTCGCCTGACCACAAAAGGTCGCAAACTCGTTCAACCACTGATAAAAAAATCAGCCGATCACGAAGAGCAAGTCCTGTCTGTTCTTGGTAAAAATGACAGAATTAAGTTTCGCAAAACCCTGTCCATCCTTATCGCCAAACTTTAGGAAAACACCGCCTGAATGGTCGTGTATTCTTTCAGACCTTCAATGCCGAACTCGACGCCAATGCCGGAGCCTTTGACGCCGCCAAACGGAACATTGGGCTGGATCATACCGTGCTTGTTAATCCAGACACTGCCGCATTCCATTTGCGACGCTATTCGTTTGGCCTTGTCTATATCATTTGACCAGACCGAACCACCAAGGCCAACATTCAGGGCATTGGCGCGGGCGACGGCATCATCAATATCAGAATACTTCAAAATCGGCAGAGCCGGGCCGAACTGTTCTTCGGCGACAATGCGCATATCGTCCGTACAATCAGCCAGCAAGGTGACGGGATAAAAATACCCCGGCCCACCTTGCGGGTTGGCACCGAGCAAGACCCGCGCCCCATTGGCTACAGCGTCGTTCACCAAATCATTGACCTTGTTATATTGCATGGCATTTTGCACGGGGCCAAGGGCATTGTTTTCGTCCAGACCATTGCCCATGGGAACATTTTTGGCAAATGCGGTTAAATGCTCGCAGACCGCATCATAAACATCTTCGTGAACATAAAGCCGCTTTAGGGCCGCACAGGTTTGGCCGTTATTTATGAACGCCCCCCAGAACAAACCTTCCGCAATGGCTTTGGCATCCACATCCGGCAAAACAATGCCGGCATCATTGCCGCCAAGTTCAAGGGTCAGACGTTTCAAAGTTGGGGCGGCGCTGGCCATGATTTTCTCGCCTGTGGCGCATGAGCCGGTAAAGACAATTTTCTGAATGCCCTTATGCTCGCTCATCATTTTACCAAGATCGTCCGAACCGCTGACAATATTCAGCACACCTTTGGGCAAAGTCCCTGCCAGTAGTTCAATCATGCGCAGGGTAGATAATGACGTATATGGCGATGGTTTAATCACCACCGTATTGCCCGTGCGAATGGCCGGAATAATATGCCAGATGGCAATCATCAACGGAAAATTCCAAGGCGTGATCGAGCCGACTACGCCGACGGGGTGGCGGTGCAGCTCTACGCGCCCTTCTTCATTGTCCTGAATAACCTCGACGGGCAGTTCAAGCTCCGCCGTAAAATGCGCCCAACCCGCGCAGCCGCCCAGCTCGAACCTGGAACCTAGCCCGCCCAAGGGTTTCCCTTGCTCCAAGGTCAGAAGCTTGCTCAACTCCTCGGCATTATCTTCCAAAACCTTACCCAGAGCATGACAGGCGTTTTTGCGCTCAACGTCGCTGGTCTTGCTCCAGGTTTTAAATGCCTGCGCCGCCGCCTCTACGGCTGCATCAAGTTGCGCCCGCGTCGCAACCGGGCATTTACCCACAAGTTCGTCCGTGGCCGGATTTAAAATGTCCACATGCTCATCGCAAGCAACCGCTTCGCCGTTTATAAATAGATGATATCCCATTATTCTCTCCTCAGTTTTCTGAATTATTTTGTGCCAGTTTTGCAAGTAAATCTTCTCGTGTTTGCGGTGCCTTGATGGACAAGGGATGTTTGCGCCAGACCGAGACTTCCTCAACGGTGTAAGGCAAATGCCCGTCAGGAATATTATCCGGGTCAAACCGGAGCAAAAGCCAGTTAATCAACTCTGCCAAATCCGCATCATTGACGCTGGCATTGGTAATGCCCGGTACGCGGGACAAATATTCCCGCCCGCCTTCTACGGCCAGGAATTTCGAAACTTCACCGGTTAGATTTGGCAAGCCTTTTTCGGGCCGCCCCGTACCGTCAACTTTATGACAGCCCTGGCAATTTAACATCCAGTCTTGGCGGGCCTGTTTAGCTTTGTCCGTTTGGAAATACTCGAAATTACTTTGCGCTACCTCTTGTGCGTGCGCATTTGCGACCACCAAAGTAGCCACAAACAGCAAGGAAATTTTCAAAGCAATATATTTCATCCGTCGACCTTGGGCCTGAGGGCCAAAACCTTGTCCCCGCCTATTCGCCCATGACCTTCATTGACAGATTTGACTTCCTCCGCCGTGAACGCTTTTATGGTTTTGTCCGGGTAAAAATTATTCAAGACATGGTTCAGGACATCCGCAATATCTGCGGGTGATTTTCCCCCGGACTGTCTGACCATGACACTGTTATATGTGCCGCTTTCGGTTTGTAGTGAACCGCGCAGACCGTTATAAATAACCAAGATGAGATATGTGCGCCCTGCCTCAGTGCTGGCCAAGACTTCCATACCAGAATTTAGAGGCGGAAATGCCCCAGGAATACCGTCGCCATTGGCCAGATGGCAGGCGACACATTTTTTATAAAACTTCTTGCCGTTCGCTTCCGGGCTTAGAGTTGGTTTTTTTAGGGCAGGTGTTTTTATGGACGCTGGCGCTGTGCTTTGAACGGGAGGCTCAACCTCGTCGCTGGGCGAGCCGCAAGCAGCCAGAACCAAAAATAAGGATAAAAACAATACGCGCATATATGCTCTCAATTAGTCCGTTAAGGCGACGCCAACAATAATGGCCGTCGAGCATGTGTAGGATATATTGGTAGTACCGAGGCACCAGTTAATATCATTGGAGGCTTGCGGGCGTACCATTGGGCGGTCACTTTCATTGCGGTTACACATACAGCGCGAGCATTCCGGCGCACCGCAACAATCATTGTATGAGATAATATAGGCCCGGCCATCGGCAGGGTTTTGGCAGGTGCCGATCCAGGTAATGGGAGACATTTCAGTGCCCGCCGGACAGGTATTGGCACTGCCGCCGCAACATGTGCATAAAAACCCGTCAATGGCACAATAGCGCCAATAATCGCACGAGGTCGGGTCGCCGGGATCTTGAGGGTTGCCTGTGCTTTGCGCACCGACACCGGGATAACCACCTTCCTGGGCGGCGGCTCTGGCCACGGGTAAAAGCGGCACCGCCGCAACACCCGTTACCAATGCGCCGAGCCGGGTCAGCATGGAGCGCCTCGACGTATTGTGGGCCAATTTGCGGGCCGAGCGTTCAATTAATTTATCAAAAGCAGACATGCCTTCACCTCTTTTCTAATCGCGATTACGTTTTGCCATATAGTCCTGAATGGACGCTATGCCTGTTTCCTTGGCAACAAACAGGCTCTCTAAATGCTCCCGGCTATTGACCATGCCCAGGGAGCGCACAATACCCGCCTCGTCCACCAATGCGGCATAGGGTAATTTAGAGACACCAAATTGCTTGCCCAAATTTTCCGAGACCACATAGGGCCAGGCTTCAAGGTCATACTTCCTGATAAAATCCTTGTGGATTTCAGGGATTGAACCATCTGACGCCAGCACACATTCGAGCCAGGACTTCTCTGCCCGCAGTGCCGATTTCAAGGCCGGTAATAATGTTTTACAAACCGGACAATCCGGCGACAGGAAAAACACCAATGTCGAGACTTGTTTTTCGTTGCCGATTTCAACCGTGCGCCCGTCAATTGATTGCTCAATCATGTGGGGGGCTTTTTCGCCGACTTTCAAAACTGCATTCATGGCCAGAGCGCCCGCAGGGGCTATACGTTCATGCAAGACGCCAACTTGTCGCGCCAATGCCAAAACCAAAGCCGTCAGAACGATAACAGCAAGCCACAACAAAACCTGTGAAATCATAATTCCCTCAAACATGACCAACCTCCCGCATACGGGCGCGTACAGCCCCAAGCACGCCGACCGCTTTTATGGCCAGATAACCAAAGCCCAGACCAAACAGCAAATTCAGTCCGTCCAATATGCCAAGCTGGCGCGTACCAGCCGGAATAAGTGCGGCCAATACTATAGCCATAAGCACCAGGTTTCGAAGCACATGGCCCCAATGCAAAACCGCAAACCCGGATTTGGCGCTACCCCAAAAACATCCGCAATCAATATGTGTGCGCCCCCGCGCTATATTAAAGGCCATAACCAGGCCGTAAAATCCAAGCAGTGCTACCGCGCCGGGCACACCAAACAAAGGCGTAAAAATCAACAACCCCGCCAGGGTCATTTCTATCAACGGCAAGCAAACTGCCAGCAACGGAACCAGTTTTTCCGGCGCAATATTATAGTTTTCAAGTATTGTTCTAAATGCCTGAACATCGCGTAATTTATGCACGGCTGCCAGCACGAACAAAAGCGCAAACCCTGTGCGGATAAATATGGGTAATAGTGGATCAAAAACCATCATCCCTCTTATTGCCCCTTGTGCGTATAAACAACAAACGGCGTAAAAATTCCGTCTCCGAATGTGTGCGAATATTGGCGTTTGTTCGCGAGATCATAAATATCAAGCTGCATTTCGGCATTGGTGACGATCAAACTATCCCCCACAACTGCAACAGATACGCCCCAGGTTTTTAGCTCTATTTTATCGATACGTTTTTGGGTTTTTGTATCAAAAACCCAAACCTCAGGCCCGCCGTTTTTATGGGTACCTTCTCCGCCGTCAGCGTGCATCAGAATATAGAAAACACCCTTGTCATCACCCGCAATCAATTGCCAACCGCCCGGACGAAAATTGGCTTTGCGCTCGCCGTCGCTGACCAATGACCATTTGGGCAGAGGCTCGGGCGTATCGCCTGATAAATCTATAGGCTGGATATTGCCCGTAAATGTTGGGAAATACAAAACATCGCCAAAGCGGGCATGCTTCATAAACATGCTGTCATCATCAATATTGTTAAAGGGTGCGGAGCGGGTTTCTTTTATAACATTACCGCCCGCGTCCAGCCCCACACCCATCATGGCGCCGTCGCCGCACAAAGAAGCAAATCCTGTCGCGCCCATGGGATAAGCCAATGTGCAGCCCGGAATGGGAATTTCTTTTAAAAACTTCTGCGCGGCAATATCAACGACACTGATAGAGGCGGCGGGCGTGAAATTATAATTAAAAGCCAGACTATCGTCGCCGCTAAGTCTGAAGCCGTTTTTAAACGGCATATTGGCACCGCGCTTGGCCGGTACAATAATCTCGCCTGTTTTTTCCAGATTTACCGGGTCGTGTATGGCAATTATATCTGTGCGCTCCCCCGATATGCCCCGTGAATGATAGGTCGTGGCAATATAAATTGTGCCGTCGTCCGCAACATCAATACCGCCGACCGTGCCGCCGTGCATACTGCCTTTATAAGCATGAGATTTGGCGGCACTATCAAACACAATAAAACGGCCATCAATCATGGAATGGAAATTGGCGTCATGGATAATCGCCCAGGACGGGGCGTATGGCACTGCCAACACATTGCTATTGCCCATTTCCTCTTCACCGAGCGGTGCAGGATAAGAAATTTTTTGCTGGGCGGGCGTATTTTCAGCCATTTTCTCACCAGCAGCTAGTTGAGCAGGCAATTGCGAATCAGGCTGTGGTGAACATGCCGCCATGCCCAACCCTGCTAAAAAAGCACCAATAACCCCAAAGTTTCTCGATAAATTCATCTCAAACAATCCTCAATAGAATATATGGCACATAATTGCGAACCTATATACGCTCGGCGAATCTATATCCGCCAAGCGTTTATAGCCTTAAAAATTCGTCCGCACATCCAAACCAATAGTACGCGGACGGTTGGTAACGATCCGTTGACGTCCAGGCGTTTCAGCCGCAATGGATCGGCTATCCGCCAAATTTATGTGCTCATTGAATACGTTATCTACGAACAAGGCAATCTCCCAATTATCACGAATAACACCAACGCGCATATTTAATTCGTTCCATTTGGGGCGAAGACGCGGTGTTGTCGGTTCATTGTTGGAGCTAAAGCTATTGCCGTAATGATTGAAATCCGCCCGAAGCAGGCCTTCCATACTGCCTAAAGGGAATATATACTCGCCCGAAGCCGTATATGTCCAATCGGGCACACCTTGAATTTTAGCGCCCGTCGTAATACCCGGAAACGCGCCAGCATCCGTAATCTCAGTATCAGCATGCCCAACAGAGCCGTTAAGTGTAAGACCGTCAACTGGTACAAAAACCACCTCTACCTCAAAACCTTTGATCTCGGCAGAACCCGCATTGGCATCAAATTGGAAACCGCAAGCAAGCCTGTTTCTCTGGATAATATTGCTCCAGTCAATATAATATGCCGCGCCGTTTACACTAAAACGGTTATTGGAAGTTTTAGATTTAAATCCTGCCTCATAGCTCCACAGCGTATCTGAATCAAATCCTGATGGCGGCGTTACCCCCAAAGCATTTACATCAGCTTCACAAAGCTCGCCCGGCCCGGCTGGAACATTTCCGTTCACACCGCCAATTCTAAACCCTTTGGATGCGGATGCATACAGATTAAGCCTTTCACTGGGCTGCGCTTGCACCAGGATTTTCGGGTTAAACCCGTTTTCTTTTTGAACACCGGAGAATTGTGATGGGCCCCCATTGGCAAAACCGTCTGAAGTTACTGCAAAGTCTGTCGTCGTGTCATAAAAACGTCCCCCGGCAGTAACAGAAAACATATCAGATATATCATAGGTAAATTCACCAAATACGGCATACTCTTTTGTGTTAAACCGATTGTCGGTTGTAAAGATCAAATCACCAGGGACAATATTTGCCGGGCCGCCAGCCGCAATATTTAAAGCCGCATTGACCCCAACCTGCAAGGCCGGAGGATCATAGCGCAGGCGGTTTTTGTTTCTCTGGTAATAAATACCGGCCGTAAAATTAAATTGTCCGTCAAAATTTGAAGAATATCTAGTTTCGTGTACGAAAGATTTAAACCGTTCATTTTCGTCAAGTACAGATTCTATTGGATCAATCGGCAAGCCAATGACCACCCCATACAGGAAATGCAAAAAGTGCGTTTCCTCTTCTTTTTCCGCAAGAAAACGATCAAAATAGGATGTGGTCGAGACAACTGTGCCGCCTGCAACATCCCAATTAAAAGTACCGCTTCCGAGCCACCAGCGGTCAGAACCGGGTTCTTCCGAATCAAAGAACCGCCGCTCCGTGAAATTGCCAGGGGTAATATCGGCAAATGGCAAGCCGTCAGCATTAATTTTTTGGTACATTAATTTAGGCGTAAATGTTAGATTTTCATTTAGCTGCGCCTTGGCAACGATTTGAAACCCGAAATATTTTTCGTCGTCAACATTTTCATTGAGCGCAAAAGCAGGGCCTGGGTTATTGACCGTAGCATTTGTTACAGGGTTGACATAGGTGGGAATATACTGGCGGTCAAAAACGCCTGAATTTTCTCCATAATATGCCGTAACTCGTGCCGCCAGTTTATTTTCAACCATTGGAATATCAACAGAACCGTCTACAGACCAATTCATATCACCCTCTTTTACAGTTGATAATGTTGCGTGTACATTTCCGCTTACTTCCTTTGCATCCAAATCTGGCTGTTTGGTGATGAGGCGTATGGTGCCGCCCATTGAACGCGCACCATATAATGACCCTTGCGGCCCGCGCAACACCTCGACCCTTTCAACATCTATGACCCGTGGCTGGATAGATGCGGGCATCGGCGTGTCGTCAATGTAAAACCCTGTCGTATTATCACCAAATACACCGCGAATAGACGGTGAATTGGCATTAAACCGACCATCGGATTCATTACCAAACCCAAGATTAGGGACGCGTACAGCAAAATCTGCAAAATTTACTGCCCCCATGCGCTCTAAAGTTTTCGCCTGTACGGCTGTCACTGCCATACCGACTTCTTGCAAGCTCTCGTCTTTCTTGGTAGCCGTAACAATGATTTCGTCGATTTGCGCGGCGGCAGGCATCGCCAGCCCAGCCGCTAGTAATGCGCCAATACTGGCTGTAGCTAAAGATTTTACCCACAACGATGATTTTCTAAATGTGTTCATTATATTCCCCTGTTCATGTGAAACCACTTTTGCGTGATCCCGGACTGCATAATTGCTGCGAAACCGCTCTGTTTTTGGGGGCGAGAATCCCGGACGAGCTTCCGCCTTGGAATAAAACTATATTGTTTTGAAATGCATTTCTTGCCTTAGCGGGCCAAAATGTCGCATGCAAGCATTAGGAGGTACGCCCTTAGGGTCTGTCATCATTCAGGACAAAACCCGGCTTTGCATTTGTAGTTTTTTTGGCGGCAGGCCGAATTTGTTTTTAAATACGCGAGAAAAATGCGGCGATGAATTGAACCCGTAAGCAAAGGCAATATCCGTGCAGGTTTCACCGTCTTTGCAGTTCATTATATCGGTGCGGGCCCGCTCCAACCTGCGCATGCGGATCCAGGTAAAGGGCGATAAATTGGCCCGCTCAAACAAACGGCACAAGGAACGGCGCGTAATAAAACAAGCATCTGCGATTTTATCGAGGTTTAAATCCGGGTCGTAAAGATTGTCTTCAATATACTGGTTGACCCGCTTGTACTGGTTGACGTTGAGGTCGCTATCTCCCGTATTATAAGCCCCCCCGAACACCATCTGCCGCAACAGGCGCAAGCAGTCTTCATTTTGTGCGATCCTGTCTGTACTCCCGATTGACGGATCACCCAAGGCTACACCAGTTTGCGCCCGTTCATACATATTGACCACACATTCGCGCAGCAAGGTATTGTCCTGGTATTTCAATATTTTCGCCAAAGGCAGTTCACGGTTGCTGAAAACTTCACGGGTCCGCATTTCTGGCAAATGCACAGAAATTTGTTTAAACCCGGACTTATAACGAAACTCGGAAGGGCGGCGACTGTCAATCAGACACATATCACCAACACCAAGCCTTGCGTTAGCGCCGTCCTGCTCAAGAACCGCCTCACCCTCTACGCCCAATATTAAAAACAAATTCGCGTCATCCGACCGCGAAACATCTTTGTTGGTTTTTTCAATTTTACTGATATTACTAGCCACACCTGCGATATCAAATGCGCCAAACCGGCCCAATTCCAAATGCCCGGTAAATGATGTTTTGGGAGCCGACACCGTGAAAAAACCACACACAGCCGTCAGCATGTCCTGCCATTCATCAAATTCACCTATGGCGGTATTCATTCCCATTGCGCGTTATGTCTCCGCTATTTTATATGTTTGAGTGTAGTGAAAAAATAAAATGATTGCAAATACAATTAACTTTTCAAATTCCGATAAAATAATTGCGTTGCGCGAAAACCACACTCAAGAGCGCTTGTCTATCACCCGTACCGCCTTGCCCTGTGAGCGCGGAATGCTTCCTGGTGTTTGTGCATCTACGAATGCCGAGATACCTATCCTGGCCTTGATGTGAGCGCTTACATCCTTGACCGCTTGTGAAATGGCATCGGCACTGCTGTCCGCTCGCCCTTCAACGGCAATGGAGATCGCATCCATGCGCCCTTTTTTGAACAGTGTAATCTGGTAGTGGGGCGATAATGCTGGCTCTTGCAGAACAATCTCCTCGATCTGGGACGGAAAAACATTTACGCCGCGAATGATCATCATGTCGTCTGTGCGAGCATTTATCCGCTCAAACCGCCTATGGCTAAACGCGGTTCCGGGCAGCAATCTGGTCAGGTCTTTAGTACGGTAGCGAATAATTGGCATGGCTTGTTTAAACAAGGCCGTGAGCACAAATTCCCCGCTCTCGCCGTCCCCAAGCGGCGCAAATGAATCCGGGTCTACAATTTCTGGCAAAAACGCATCCTCCCAAATATGAGCGCCGTCCTTGGTTTCGGCACACTCATTGGCGACGCCCGGCCCCATAAGCTCTGAAAGTCCGTAAATATCTACGGCGTCAAGATCAAATCTCCGTTCAATCTCCTGGCGCATTTCCTCGCTCCAGGGCTCCGCCCCGTGAATGGCCACTTGCAAGGACGTATCTCTGGCATCAAGCCCTCGCGCTTTGAACGCATCCGCAAGGGCCAGCATATAGGAAGGCGTCACCATGATGATTTCGGGCTTGAAATCCAAAATCATCTGCACTTGTTTCTCGGTTTGTCCGCCGGACATGGGGATCACAGTACAGCCAAGTTTTTCCGCACCGTAATGAGCGCCAAGCCCGCCGGTAAACAGGCCGTACCCATAAGCCACATGTAATTTGTGCTCCGCCTTGCCCCCCGAAACACGAATACAGCGCGCCACCAAATTGGCCCAAATATCAATATCGCCCTGGGTATATCCAACCACGGTAGGCTTGCCCGTAGTGCCCGAGGAAGCATGAATACGCACCACGTCTTTTATAGGTAGGGCAAACATATCGAACGGATAGGATTTTCGTAAGTCTTCCTTGGTGGTAAACGGAAATTTTGTCAAATCGTCCAAATGCTGCAAATCATCCGGATGCACACCCGCCGTGTCGTATTTGTTTTTGTACATGGGCACATTATCATAAGCATAGCGCACGGCCCATTTCAATTTCCCCAGTTGCAGCGCCTCAATCTCGTCGCGGCTGGCCGCCAAAATTGGCTCGGCGGCTACACTTTCGTCAATTATTCTCCCCATTACATTCCCCTCATTTAGACCAAAGTGGCGCAGTCATGCGCCGCTTTCCGTCTGGTGTTTTCGTGATATTTTCATCACTCATATTTTCGCGGTCCCAAAGTTGGCAGGTGACGATTTTGTGCTTTTGGTCAAGGCCTTCGCAATAATTCGTGTATTTGCAAGTGCGTGCTGCTTCGCCGTTTCCGGTTCTTACTTTCAAAAACCAGTCCGGGTCAGCCAGGGTTTGCCGGGCCATGCCGATAATGTCCGCCTTGCCGTCTTGCAGCAAATTTTCCGCTTGCTCAAACCCGTGAATGCCGCCCGCAACCACGACCGGTGTTGCGTAGCCTTGGCTGCGCAAATGGGCGCGGATATGGGCGGTGGGTTCAATATTGCGGCCAAACGGCCCTTGTTCGTCCGATATAAAATGCGGCATACATTCATAACCGCTGCGCCCGGTATAAGGGTAAACCGCTTGCCCTTTGGCCGGGATTGCCGCGTCTTCAAATTTTCCGCCCCTGGAAAACGACAAGAAATCCATACCGGCTTTAGCAAATTGTGCCGCAAAATAACTGGCATCCGCAAGACCGCTACCACCCTGGATACATTCGTCCGAAAGCATTCTGCACCCCAATACATAATCATCACCAACGGCGGCCCGCACCGCTTGGTAAATTTCTATCGGCAAACGCACCCGGTTTTCGCGCGGGCCGCCGTAACCATCTCCCCGCGTATTCAGCTTGGAGAGAAATGACGCTACGGTATAAGCATGGGCATAGTGTAGCTCTATACCGTCAAACCCGGCTTCTTTAGCCCGCTGGCCTGCGCCCGCAAACAAGCCGGGCAGAATTTCCGGCAGTTCGTCAATATGAGGCAAATCTGTGTCCGTGACCCGTTCGCGGTAACCGCGCTGATAGGTTTCAAACTCGCGTTGGGTTAAAACTGCCTCAAGCCTGGCATCGTCATATGCGCATAAAGCTTCACGAACAATATCTTCATCCGTGTGTCCAACCGCTTTTTTGTGGGCATCCGTAATGGTCAAAAACCGCCCGAAAAATTTATCCTTGGCCGGGCGGCGGCGCATGGTTAGAAAATCTATCAGTTGAATATATAATTTCGTCTGGCCACCGCTGGCCCGGCGCACCGCATCCACTATCCGCGCCAAGCCGTCAATATATTTATCATGGCCTATGCGAAGCAAAGGCCCGGACGCAATATCTCTAATCCCGGTCGCCTCAACAACGATCGCGCCGGGTCTGCCCATTGCAAAGCGTTCATACCAACTGACCACCGCGTCCGTAACCTCCCCGTCCGCCGTCGCCCGCCACGGTACCATAGCCGGTATCCATGTGCGCTGGTCAAGTTGTAAATTTCCGGCGGACAAAGCAGAAAACAACTTTGAGCGCGCCGCTTGCTCTACGCTTGGCCACGTCCCGGGACTGGTCTTGTGACGTATGCGCTGCGGCGGTTTCCACATGCTTATTTTGCTTTCGGGGCGTAGGGAGAGCGGCTTAAATTTTCACGCATTTTTATCAAGGTTTTCATAAGTTGCTGAATTTGCTGTTGGGAAACACCGTCAAAAGCCCGCTCATAAATATTACCGCCAACTTGTACGGCTTCGTTCAAACTCTTGCGCCCCTTGGCCGTGATATGGATATGGACAATGCGTTTATCCTTGGCCCACAACTTTCGTTTAATCAGACCGCCCTTCTCCATCCGGTCTAACATACGCGTCAGTGTCGGCATTTTAATGACACTGCGTCTTGCAATATCGGTCACGGTGCTGGGGTTATGGTCGCCTAAAATCCCCAATATGCGCCAGCCGGTCTGGTCCATGCCGATTTGTTTAAGCGCCTTTGCCATTTCGCCTATATAAGTCGCGGAGGTGCGGTTGAGATTATACAAAGGATAATCGTCAAGAACAAAATTATCTTGTCCAGGCAGGGAAAGTAAAGGTAGTGCAGGTATAGGCGGGGAAGGTAATGTGGTGGTCAAAACGGTCTCCAATACAAAACTTTAGTGTTCACGTGAATATTTAATTGAAAACGGAAATAAATTCAAGTAAGTCTTATCCCTAAACAAAAAATAAGTGCGAGGACAATATGAGTGCAACAGTATTAAACGATTTGGTCGCAGCTATGGCAAGCGGTTCCGTCAAGGTCATAGACCTGACACAGCCTTTAGAGCCAAAAACCCCCGTACTGCAATTACCGCCGGAATATGTGCAAAACCCACCCTTTGAGTTACACGAACTCTCAAAATATGATGAACGCGGGCCGGCCTGGTATTGGAACTGGTTTAAATGCGGCGAGCATACGGGTACGCATTTTGACGCCCCCATCCATTTTGTCACCGGCAAGGATTATGAAAATAATGCTACGGATACTATCCCGGTCGAAAAATTTATCGGCCCGGCCTGTGTGCTGGACGCGGTGGCGCAAGTCGAGGCAGACCCGGACTTTCTCATCACTATAGAATTTGTCAAAGACTGGGAAGCACAGCATGGCCGCATCCCCGCCGCTTCGTGGGTGTTGTTTCGCTCGGGGTGGTCAAAACGGCTAGACCCGGACGAATTTCTAAATTTCCATGAGGACGGCGCCCACACCCCCGGTTGGCATCCAGATGTCATTCCGTTTTTAGCAGAAAAGCGGGATGTTCTGGGCGCAGGCGTGGAAACCGTCGGCACCGACGCCGGGCAAGCATTTGGATTTGACCCGGCCTTTCCCTGTCATGTTTTGATGCACGGCGCCAATAAATTCGGCCTGGCCAGCCTGACCAATCTCGACCAACTTCCCCCCACAGGTGCTATCATCATCGCCGCCCCCTTAAAAATCGTGAACGGATCGGGGTCGCCCCTGCGGGTGTTGGCATTGGTGCCTTAACTACCTACTTTCCTTCCTCCGTTTTTATGGGGGAAGTGCCGGAGCTCTTGCGGAGGCGATGGGGGGACCCGCTTCAGTTTTATGCAAGACGGGAGATTGCCCCCATCGAGCGCCAAGAGGCGCCCACTTCCCCCACAAGTGGGGGAAGGAAGAGATGCGTGATTCCAATTACACACAATACGCCTCAATAGTTTTTCCGAGCTCAATACCGTCTTCATCTTTTAGGGCGGCGGTCTTGAGATCGTTTAATTGCTTCGCCGCATTTTTCTGCGTCTTGAAACCCGGATATGCAGCCATGATTTTGGCCACATTTTCCAAGCCGCGCTCATGGGTATCACCGTAGCCTTTGATTAGTCTTTGCAGTCCGGCCAGTTCGCAAGCCAGGTCATAATTGAACCCGGCGGCGGTTTCCACTTGTTGGCTCCACGTTTCAATACGGTCCGTTTCAACGGCGTAACGCAAGCTTTTTCGCCGCGCCGGTTTACGTCTTGCAATGAAGGAAAGTAGAAAATATCCGCCGAGGCGAGTGGTGGTGATACGGCGGCCTTTTTTGAAGAAAATATTCAGGAAGCGCATTTTCAAAATGGTGCGCCCAAGCCGGGCCGGTAAAATATCGCAAACCTCTTGCAAGCGCGGATGCATATATTCCGAGACATTGACAATCTGCCCGTCCGCCGCCTTGACCTCGTCTCGAAACCGTTCGAAACGGGCGGCGCGGATTTTCAAATCCGCCACACGGATAGTATCTTCATAACTCATGGCCAAAGCCAAATAGCGCGCCATGTCTCTGGTCAATCGCCAGTCTTTTTTTGCGCTGTCCAGCGCTACAAAGCCGCCGAGCCGCTCAAGATACAGCCCTGCGTAATCCGGGTCTTGATAATCCACCAGTTTTTTCAAACCTTCCGTAATCATAGTGTGGGCGCGAGGCGGGAAACCGTTATTCATGCGCTCCAGTAAAGGCGCAACACTGGCGGACGGGGCATTTTGTTCTTGTTTCTTATGGGGTGTTTGTGTTTCAGTATTAGACTGGGCATTTTCATAACCCAACGAAAAACCGCGCAGATTTGTAGCCACAGCCCGACCTGATTCCGTGATGGTTTTTTCAAACACATCTCGTGCAAACGGCAAAGCCCCGGAGCCCGCCAAAGCCCCGAACAACACCGAGCTTATAACCGCGCCCGCTTCGCGGGCCGCTTTGTCCATGTCAAAGCAGATATATTGTGCTGCGGTTTTTTTGGACATTACGCGTACTTTTGCAAGCTCGCGCCGCCCGTCGCCCATTTCTTGTTTTTCGATTATGGAATAATCCCGGTGATCGGACGCAATCAAAACCGTTTGCGTGCTAACGAACCCCCGCATCAAAGCCCGGCCCGATTCCATCATTTCAGAGGCAATGACAATATCCACATCCCCCGGTATGGGGGTGAGAGCCAGTACAGGTTTTTGCTTTTGTTTGTCGGCCAGATGGGCAGGGAAAAGCTCGATATAATATATGGTGGCCCCGGTGCGTTGGGCGACGCCGGGCACGGATGTATATTGGGCCAGATACCCTTGGGCCTGCGCCGTGTCCAATATCCATTTGGACAACACACCGCCGCCCTGCCCGCCCATAGCGATAATAGCAATATTGATGGATTTATCTTTTGATAATTTGGGGGAAATCTTCGCCATGTTCACGCCGCCCCGAAACTATGGCGGGCGCGTTTTTTGTCGGCACGGGCTTGAAGAAACCCGATGATTTTACCGCTGAACCCGGCCCGGAGTTTATCCCAAACGCTTGGATTATAAATCAGATCAGCCCGGTAAAAAGACGGGCACAGCACCGCCGCATGGGTCACTTCTCCGCACACACCACAACCCACACAATCATTATTGACATGGGCCACCGGGTCTTCGCGCAGGGGATCAGGGTTGTCGACTATACTCAAAGAAGGACAGCCCGACAGCCGGATACAAGCATGGTCACCCGTGCAGGTATCAGGGTCAACACCAAAGCGCGAACGGACAATGCGCTTGCCGTCCTTGATCATTTTAGCCCGAATTGGTTTCTCGCGCCGCTCAAGGTTGAGCATGCATTCGCTTTGGGCCAAAATGACCTTGGGGCCTTTTTCGTCCGTGGTCAGGGCTTCGGTCAGGGTTTTGATCATGGCCCCCAAATCATAGGTGTTAACCGAGCGTTGCCATTTAATCCCCAGGCCCGCAATGGCTTTGGAGATGGGATTATTGGTGGTCTTGGTTTTGTTAAAAGCGCGGGACGACAGAATATCCTGCCCGCCTGTGGCGGCGCTATAACCGTTATCGACGATGACCAGCACATTGTCGTTTTTATTAAACACCGCATTGCCAACCCCGCTGGTCAAACCGTTATGCCAAAAGCCGCCGTCGCCCATAATCGAGATGGTGCGCTTGTCGGATTTGGTGTTAAAGGCACTGGCCCCCGACCAGCCAAGACCGTAGCCCATGGTGGTATTGCCAATATTAAACGGCGGCAGGATGGAAAACAAATGACAACCAATATCGCAGCTCACATGGATATCGCCAAGCTGGCGTTGCACCAATTTCATGGCGGTAAATATAGGCCGCTCCGGACAGCCCGTACAAAATCCGACCGGGCGGGCGGGTACGGTTTCAACCAATGCATTTTGGTCTGCTTCGCTCAAACTGCCCGGTGTTTTTGCGGCAGGTTTTTTAAAGAATTTGCGCAAACCACCCGCAATCACCTGCCCGGTATATTCACCTGCCATTGGCAATACATCTTTGCCGTAAATCTTCGCCCCTATATCCCGGCGGCGCAATATTGTATTGATGTTTTGCTCCAGATATTCCGGCTGGCCTTCCTCGACTATCAACACGGATTTTTTGTCCACACAAAACCCGGCCACCTCGTCGTCAATCATAGGATAGGTGACGTTAAGACAGTAAATCGGCACGTCCGTATTGCCGTAAATATCAGCCAGACCGATAATCTTCAGTGCCCGCATCAAAGTGTTATAGAGCCCGCCCTGAACAATAATGCCCTGATCACCTTTATGCCCGCCCAGAAACTCGTTGAGCTTATTGTCCTTGATAAATTTGACGGCTGCCGGCCAGCGTTGCTCGATCTTTTCGATCTCGTGCTTGAAGTTGGACGGCGGCAAAACCACCCTGTCATAATCGCGCACCGGGTTTTCCATAGCTTGGCGCAAGGTGAAGTCCGGGCGCTTGTTATCCTTGGCGGTAAATTGCCCGTGGACATGACAAGCGCGAATACGCAGCTCCAGCATGACGGGGGTATTGGAGGCCTCTGAAAGCTCAAACCCTTTTTCGACCATATCAACGATGGAGGGGAGGTTCGGGCGCGGGTCAAGCAGCCAGATTTGTGATTTCATGGCGAAAGCATGACTGCGCTCTTGCATGATGGACGACCCTTCGCCGTAATCCTCGCCGATAACGATTAGGCAGCCGCCCATGACGCCGCTGGACGCCACACTGGCCAACGCATCGGACGCAACATTGGTGCCAACGGTGGATTTCCAGGTCACCGCACCGCGCAAAGGGTAATTTACCGACGCCGCCAACATAGCTGCCGCCGAAGCTTCCGATGCGCTGGCCTCAAAATGAATGCCCAGACCGGATAATATATCTTCTGCGTCCGCCAACACATCCATCAAATGGGATATGGGTGCCCCTTGGTAACCGCCCACATAGGATATGCCCGATTGTAACAGCGCCTTGGTGACAGCCAATATCCCCTCGCCGCGAAATTGTTCACCTGCGCCGATTTTCAAGTCCTGGACTTCCTGATGAAAGGATCGCTCCGCCATGTTTTATCTTTCGCTTTTTGATAGCTTCTCTACGCTAACCAAGGTCATATTTTCCTTCCCCCATTTTTCATGGGGGAAGTGGGCGCCTCTTGGCGCTCGATGGGGGCCAAACTTTCGTCTTGCACCAAAGTGGAGCTGTCCCCCCCCTTCGGGGTACTTCCCCCATGAAAAATGGGGGAAGGAAAATATATGACCCTTAGATAAGCGCAAAATACTGCCGTACTTACTATTTGCAAATGTAACTAAAGCAGTTTAATTGATAAATCAATTGATTTTTTGCTGTCAATCACTACAATATAGTTTACACCAAGACAACCAAATTGTATGGGGTCTACCCATTGGAGGCACTTTGAAACGGCATGTATTGATAACAGGAGGTGGCTCCGGCATAGGTCTCGCCACTGCGCAGCGTTTGAGCGCCGAGGGCTATAAGGTGACAGTTTGCGGGCGCGGCGCGGGACAACTAAAGCAAACCGGCTTTGCGTTTACGGTTATGGATGTCACCGACCCCAAAAGTGTTGCCGCCGGATTTGCTGTTGCCGCCGAGCAAGGCGGGCCCGTCGATATTGTCATCAGCAATGCCGGCTCTGCCAAAACTGCGCCTGCCCTCAAAACCTCGCTCGAAATGTGGAATTCTATGATTGCGGTGAACTTAACCGGGGCTTTTTTATGCGCACAAGCAAGCTTGCCGGGCATGGTGGAGCGCGGCTTTGGCCGCTTCATAGTTGTTGCCTCTACGGCGGCGGTAAAAGCATATCCCTACACGACGGCCTATACATCCGCCAAGCACGGAACCCTTGGCCTGGTGCGCTCACTGGCATTGGAATTGGCCAAAACCGGGGTAACCTGCAATGCGGTCTGCCCCGGTTTTACCGACACGGATATTGT
>CAZCUM010000005.1:0-13987 GCA_964502015.1 uncultured Robiginitomaculum sp.
GACCAAATCTACGCTTTGCCGGGCAAATTATGGGCGTCGAAGGCTATGTGGAAAGTGCCGCCCTCGGCCTGATCACTGGCCGCATGGCGGGCGCCCAGGCCCACGGCAACACATGCCCCGCCCCGCCCCTCACCACCGCTCTGGGTGCATTGGTACACCACGTTACCGGCGGATATATGAGCGGCCCCAAAGCCAAGTTTCAACCCATGAACATAAATTTCGGCCTGTTCCCAGCCATAGAGCTGACGTACAAAGACGAAGACGGCAAACGGATCAGGGGCAAGAACAAGACACGGTTTCGCAAGGGAAAATTGGCCGCGCGGGCGTTGGACGATATTATGGCCTGGGTTTAATTTGACTATAAATTGGGTTTAATTTGGCTATAAAATTGTGGCCGGGGTGCAGTCCGCGTTCTTGGTATGCGTCAGCGCCGCCGTCATCACATGCAGCATTTTCTCTTTGATGCCCTCAACACCCTCGTGCATGAGTTCAATATTTGGTGTCATGCCCGCCCCCCAATTTATGGAAAACGCCAGACCAGCATAGGACATACCAAGCTCCAAAGCCAAAACAAGCTCCGGGCATAATGTCATGCCGACCACATCCGCGCCCATTTTACGGTAAGCCCGGATTTCGGCTGGCGTTTCAAAGCGCGGCCCGTTGGTGGAAGCATAGACACCGCCGCGCCGAACCTTTAAATTGCGCGAAGCCGCCTCGCGTTCCAGCGCGTCCGACAGTACCGGGCAGAACGGCACACTCATATCCACATGACCTTTTGAGGCTTCGATTTTATCAAAAAATGTATGTGCGCGACCGGACGAATAATCAATAAAATCGCTCAGGATAATTGGCACAGCCAGCTCGAACTCCGCATTTATAGAACCCACCGCAAAGGTGGCGCAAATCCGCTTGACGCCGAGCATATGCAGCGCCTTGATATTGGCCCGGTAATTGACCTTGTGGGGCGGCACAGAATGATTGGGGGCGTGGCGGTTCAGGAAGATCAAATCGTCCGTGCGCTCAACCGTAACATCACCGTAAGGCGTGTTCACCGTCTCGCGGCGCACCACCATGCCGTCAAGCGCATAAATCCCGGTGCCGCCAATTAAAGCCGTAATTTCGTTCATTATTCAAATCCGTTCTTCAGTGTGTAGGGGCAAAGAACGCCGTGTCTTGTTATTATGCCTGCTACATATTTCGGCGGGGTGATGTCGAAGGCTGGATAGGCAGCGTCTATGGTGTCCAAGGTTGTGGCTACATTATGATCTTGGCCGCGCACCCGGCGAATATCCGCCGGGTCGCGCTGCTCGATCTCTATACTGTCCCGGTCTGGTTTGTTGTTATCGCAGCCCCAAGCGAAGGCAAAATACGGAATATTGTGGGCGTGGGCGGCTATAGCATTTGGCAATGTGCCGATTTTGTTGACCACATGCCCGTCCAGTGTGATCAAGTCCGCCGCCGTCATGTATTTTTGGATTTTACCCTCTGCCATCAAGCCAGCGCCCATGCCGTCGGTGATCAATTTCACCTTGATACCGCACTCGACCAGGCTCGGCGCGGTCAAGCGGGCTCCTTGTAAAAACGGGCGGGTTTCGGGTACATAGACGGTGAAGTCCTTACCTGCGTCTTTGGCCATAATCATCGCCAGCACGAAAGAGGTTTCCGCGAAACACATGGTCAAAATACCGTCGCCGTCTTCAATCAATTTGGCCCCGTATTGCCCCCGGCGACCATAGTATTTATACATTTGGTCCATGATGGTCTTGATGCGGTTCAGGATAAATTCAGCCGGGTCGCGTCCTTTCTCCAGAGCCCTTTGCGCAGATTTCAGCACGTCTTCAAGACGGTAGCGGATCAAGGTATTGGTCGGGCGCGTGCTTATGAGGCGGTCTTTCGCCGCCTCCAGTTTTGCAAGAATATCGGCGCGCCCTTTCCATTGGTCTGCCCCCATGGCCAGTGCATATACCGCCGCTACCCACGGGCCTACGCCTTGTGTGACCATGTTTTCTATGGCCACAGCCACATCTTCCACACTTTCACATGTAACAAAATTTTTCTGGGAAGGATAGTCTTTGCGATTACCAATCAGGACTTTACCGTTCTCATATCTGGCGATATTTTCCCGCTTGAGAATATGGGGCAGCTTGGCTTCTATTTCGGCCAGAGTATAAAACCGTTCCCCGTCCTTTTGCACCAAGCCAAGCCCCATGTCTCGGCCCAAATCCAATACAGCGCCGTGGCCGCCGTCCATAACGCTGGCATCATAACCCAAAGCTTTGGCCGATACCGCCGCCAACCTGGCCCGCCAACCCTTGGCGCAAATAAATATAAATTTGGATTTTTTGCCAAATACCGGTTTGTAATAAGGACTGCCGGGATGCATCCAAAATTCCAACATACCGCGCGGCATGGCATAGGCACCGGGAATATACCCGTCGCGCTCTTGCTCACGCACATCGCGAATATCCACCAATAACACATCTTTGTCTTTGGCAAGCCGCGCACATTTAGCCGCGTCTATTACGGCGATCCCTTCGCCCCCCGCCGCAAGCATGTTTTGAAAATCATTCATCCCGCTGACCATAGCCGCCGCCGGTCGGGGTTTCCAGCCTGAATATGTCCCCGGGCTGGACTTTCGTGCTATCACATCCTGAAAGTATCTCCTCACGACCGTCTGCCCGAATGATTGTGTTCACACCGAGCCGCCCCGGCTCCCCGCCCTTAACGCCGACGCACGGTATCACCCGGTTACCAGACAGAATAGCACATTGCATAGGCTCCAAAAACTCCAAAGCACGCCGCACACCATCACCGGAATTCCACTTTCCCTTGCCGCCAGAACCGCGCATAATTTCAAAAGTTTTAAGACGCACCGGGAAACGAAGTTCCAAAACTTCCGGGTCGGTTAGATGGGAATTTGTCATATGGGTATGGATTGCGGAAGCTCCGTCAAAGCCCAAACCATTGTGATCAAGCCCGGCGGGTGCGCCGGAACATATGGTTTCGTAATACTGGTATTTGTCATTGCCGAATGTGAGATTGTTCATGGTGCCCTGGCTGGAACCCAGCACCCCAAGTGCGCCGAACAGGGCATTGGTGACGGCCTGGGAAAGCTCCACATTACCCGCAACAATGGCCGCAGGATGGCTGGGCGATAACAAACACCCTTTTGGAATGCGGATATCAAGGGGTCGCATACAACCAGCATTGAGGGGAATATCCGTACCGACCAAGCACCGAAACACATACAGCACCGCCGCATGGGTAACGGCTTCGGGCGCATTGAAATTATCATCCCTTTGGGCGTCAGTACCGGCAAAATCAATCACGGCGCTTCCCGCTTTTTTATCGACGCTAATACGCACACATATCTTGCTGCCCTGATCAATCTCGTAAACAAACTCTCCGTCCAACAGGGCTGAAATTGCGCGCCTTACACTGTCCTCACCGTTATCCTGACAATAGCCCATATAGGCGCTCACGGTTGCAAGTCCGTGGTTTTCGCACAATTTCATCAGCTCTGCCGCACCCTTGGCATTGGCGGCGACTTGTGCCTTCAAGTCCGCGATATTTTGCTTGGGGTTACGGGCCGGATATTGCCCTGATTCCAAGGTGCGGCGAATGTCGGCGTCCAGAAATTTACCGCCGCTCACCAATACCGAACAGTCAATCACCACACCTTCTTCAAATATATTCATAGCCAGCGGCGACATGCTGCCCGGTGCCAGCCCGCCAATATCAGCATGGTGGCCCCGGCTGGCCACATAAAACAATAACCTGTTTCCCGTCTCGTCAAATACAGGCGTTATAACATTGATGTCCGGCAGGTGCGTACCGCCCGCATAAGGGTTATTGTGAACAAAACTGTCACCAGCAGACATGCCCAGACCGCTGTCCATCAGGGCTTTGACACTGGCGTCCATAGAGCCAATATGCACGGGCATGTGGGGCGCATTGGCGACCAAACCACCGCTTGCGTCAAACACGGCGCAAGAAAAATCCAGCCTTTCTTTGATGTTGACCGAACGCGCCGTGTTTTGCAACACCACGCCCATTTGCTCGGCCACTGCCATAAACAGATTATTAAAAATCTCCAGGCGGACGGGGTCTTTTTCCCCTGCCCCGCTTTGCTTCGGCTCCTCTTGCGTGATCGCGGGAGGGGAAAAATTCATAACCAAATTTTGCTCGTGCGTTAATTCCGCTGCCCATCCCGGCTCGACGATATTTGTCCCGCCTGCATCCAAAATAATCGCCGGGCCATTTACCACTGTACCAGTCTGCAAACCACTACGGTGATAAACCTGGGCGGCGTGCCATTTACCTTTGGCATAAAATGTCACCGGGTTTTCGTCTTGCATTGTTTGAGTTTTAAGGTTTATGCTTTGCGCCCGCTCGCCGCCGCCTGAGCTTTCCACACTCACGGATTCGATCAGTATATCGGCGTCTTTATCTGTAAAGCTGAAGCGGGCCAGATGGGCTTGTTCAAAATCCTGTCTCAGGTTTGGCGTCAGCGGTATTTCCAAAGCCGTATCAGAATCCCCATAGCGGACAAAAGCACGTTTTAAAGATTTGATACTTGCCCTATGAACCCCTTGCGCGATCAATTTATCCACCCCGGTTTCGCGCAAACTATCCGCCAGCTTGAAAGCCGCATCAATTTGCGAAATAGGCCCATTGAGGCTGGCTTGCTCCAGCACCGAAATATCCGCAAGCCCCATGCCGTAAGCCGACAATACCCCCGCCAGCGGATGAATAAATATGCGCTTGATACCAAGCTGTTCAGCCACCAGACAAGCATGTTGACCGCCTGCGCCGCCAAAGCATACCAAGGTATAATCCTGCAAATCATAGCCGCGCTCTACCGATATTTTCTTGATAGCCCGGGCCATATGACCCACGGCGATTTGCAAGAAACCTTCGCACGTATCCTCAAGGGTTTTGCCGGTCTCACTGGCAATCACGCCAAAGCCTTCGCGGGCCGCCCTTACATCCAAAGCCTCGTCCTGGCCCGCGCCAAAAATAGCCGGAAAATGTTCGGGCCTTAATTTACCCAGTGCGACATTTATATCGGTGACGGTCAATGGCCCGCTGCGCCTGTAGGCAGCCGGGCCTGGATTGGCCCCGGCAGACGCCGGGCCTGCCAGAAATCTGCTGCCATCAAAGGATAGAATTGAGCCGCCGCCCGCCGCCACCGTATGGATTTCCAACATGGGTGCGCGCATACGCACACCCGCAATTTCTGCTTCTTGGCTGCGCTCATAATGGCCCGCATAATGGCAAACATCCGTGGATGTGCCGCCCATATCAAAGCCGATGATTTTATCAAACCCGGCCCTCTTTGCCGTGCGCACCGCCCCGACCACCCCGCCCGCAGGCCCGGACAATACGGCATTACGTCCGTGAAAATTGCTGGCGTCCGCCAGTCCGCCCGAGGACTGCATGAACAATAATTCGCCCACATCTCCCAAATCATCAGCCACACGGTCAATATAGCCGCGCAAGATTGGCGACAAATATGCATCCACCACCGCCGTGCGCCCACGGGCTATCATCTTGATCAAAGGGCTGGCCTCGGCGCTGGTTGATATTTGGGTAAAGCCGATATCATGGGCCGCTGCCGCCACCCGGATTTCATGCTCGGGATTGCGGTAAGCATGCAGGAACACAATGGCCAAAGCCCGAAAGCCTTTATCATAGACCCTTTGTAAATCCGTGCGCACCTTGACCATATCCGGCGCGGTTAATACTTGGCCATCTGCGCCCAACCTCTCGTCGATCTCGACCACAGCATCATAGAGCGGTGCTGGCTTTAAAACGTTGAGCGCAAAAATATCAGCTCTCGCCTGATAACCAATTTCGAGCGCATCCGGCAAACCCGCCGTTATGGCCAGGGCCGTCGGCTCCCCCGTTCGCTCCAACAATGCATTGGTGGCTACGGTTGTGCCCATTTTAACGCTGGAAATTTTCTCGCCCGGCAATGTTTGGTTTTTTGGCACACCCAAAAACTGCCTTATCCCCTCAAGTGCCGCATCCGCGTAATTCTCCGGATTTTCCGACAACAGTTTTTTTGTCTGGATATCCCCGCCCGGCTCAAGGGCAACAATATCGGTAAATGTCCCGCCCCGATCAATCCAAAATTTCCAGCTTGTGTTCATAGGATAAACTCATAGCCCTTTCCGGGCGCATTGTTAAAGGGATAAATGAGGTGAATTTACCGTTCTATGAGCAGGTTTTGGGAAGATGTTAATGCACGTAAAATCAGGAGTTACTCATTGTCCTCTTGAACCGGGACATAGCGCTGACCATAATGGTTCAAGCGCACAGATGTTTGTCCGTCCGTCCTGAGCAGCAATTCGTAAAGTCGGTCATACTCGCTTTTCTCGTTGACGGGCGAACCAGTGTAGTTGCCCCCTAAGGCCGTCACGGTTTCGCGGATCGTGTTGGAGTGGCCAACCACCAGATATCGCCCGCTTTGCCCCCTGATAATTTCGGCCAGAGCGGCCAAATTGCGCGGGTCGTATATTTCTATTTCAACACCCGCCATTTTCGCGCTCGGCGCCGCCGTATCGCGGGTTCGTATATAGTTGCTGGAATAGACATAATTGATATTTCTTTTGCGTAATATTTTAGCCAATGTTTTCGCACGGGCTTGTCCTTGCGGTGTCAGAGCCGGATCACTTCCGGCATTTTCTCCGGTAACTTTCTCGGCGTGGCGCACGATATAGACCATTGTGCCGGCATCAGTTGTCCTATTGCTAGATGCCAACCAAAGCATTGCGGCACCAACCAGCAATGCCCATACTAGCACCCAGCCCTTTTTAGTCTTTGTGGTCGACAATCCAGAATTCTTACCCATCTATTTCTCCCAAAGAGATAACGGCTTGCTCCAGCGTTTGCACGACTTCGCGTTCATTGCCTATACCCATAGTCAAGGCAATGAGCTTGCCTTTTTTAGCGCGGGACAGGGTTTTGCCGTCGTAAAATTTTTCCTTGATGCGCAGATAAGCGGAGAGCTTGGCCCGGTGTTGATCTGTGCGTAGCTCTAATTGTTCACGCAAAACCGGTAAATCCACGTGATCCAGGGCGTATAGTTTAACCAATAACTCGTCTTTGACCGAAGGCATACGGCAAGGCTTTAAAGACCAGGCATGTACCGTTCGCTCACCCGCATCGGTTATGGTGTGGACGATACGGTTGGGCCGCCCGCTTTGCTCGATCTCCTTGCTTTCCACCAGGCCTTTACCTCTTAAACGTGCCAGCTCGCGGTAGACCTGTTGGTGGGAGGCGCGCCAGAAAAACCCGATACTGGCATCAAAGGTTTTGGCCAGATCATAGCCGCTCATAGGGCGGTCGGTCAGACAAACCAGGATTGCTTCAGCGAGTGCCATTAAAACCTGCCATAAAAACCTGAAAACCTGCCATAAAAACCTGCCATAATTTCCCCAAAATCTATTATGCAATAATGTGCATAACGGTTATAGTGTCTAGTATCAGAACCTAGCATAGCAATTTTACCGGAGAGCGCAAATGGCGGATATAAAAAACTTAAAAGGCAAAACCATCTTCATGTCGGGAGGCTCACGGGGTATTGGGTTGGCCATCGCCTTGCGAGCAGCACAGGACGGGGCCAATGTGGCCATTGCCGCCAAAACGGCAGCACCCCACCCGAAATTGCCCGGCACGATTTATACCGCCGCCGAAGAGATAGAGGCGGCGGGCGGTAAAGCCCTGGCTCTAATTTGTGATGTGCGCAGTGAGGACATGGTGCGCGCCGCCATTGATAAAACCATCGATACATTTGGCGGCATAGATATATGTGTCAACAATGCCAGCGCCATTTCCCTGACCGGCACCGAGGCCACCAGCATGAAACGCTATGATTTGATGAACCAAGTCAATGCACGCGGTACGTTTTTAATGTCCAAGCTGTGCCTGCCCTATCTGAAATTGTCACACCACGCCCATATCATCAATTTATCACCGCCTCTGGACATGTCACCAAAATGGTTCAAAAACCACACCGCTTACACGACGGCAAAATACGGCATGTCCATGTGTACACTCGGCATGGCGGAAGAATTTAAGCCTTTTAACATCGGGGTAAATTCCCTGTGGCCCTTAACCGCCATTGATACCGCCGCCGTGCGCAATGTGTTGGGCGGCGACCAAATGGCCAAAATGAGCCGCACACCGGATATTCTCTCGGATGCTGCCCATATCATGATGTGCAAAGACCCAGGCGCTTTCACCGGAAATTTTGTCATTGACGAAGAATTGCTCAGGGCCGGGGGCGTGACGGATTTCGCTAAATACGCGCCGGGATATGATGGCCCGCTGGCCGGGGATTTTTTCGTTCCCGACGACGTATTTGACCGTTCACCGACCAAAGTTATGAAAGGATATTAGGCATGAACCAGACTTTATTGGTCAACCGCAATGATTTTCGCGACACCAAATTGGTGGACGTGCCGGATAGCGATCTTGCCGACGACCATATCCGCGTCGATATTGGCCCCTTTGCCCTGACCGCCAACAATATTACCTATATGGTGACCGGTGATATGATCGGCTATTGGAAGTTTTTCGACCCCAAAGCTTACGGTATAGACGCGAAAGGCATGGGGGGAAATATGGGGCGTATGCCGGTTTGGGGATACGCCGTAGTGACGCAGAGCAAGTGTAGCGAAATAGCCGCTGGGGCGCGAATTTATGGGTTTTTTCCCATTGCCAAAAGCATGGACATCAAGCCGGCCCGCCTCTCGTCGTTCGGGTTTCAAGACGGCGCCGCCCACCGCCTGCCCTTACATCCGATATACAATAGCTATAGTTTGACGAAAAACGACCCGTCATTTGCCCCTGCCCTTGATGATTTACAGCCGATATTACGCCCCCTGTTTACCACATCATTTTTGATAGACGACTTCTTTGCCGATGCCGATTTTTTTGCTGCCGAGCAAATAATCCTGCTCAGTGCTTCATCAAAAACCGCCCTTGGAACCGCGTTTTGCCTGAAACAACGAAATACGGTCAAAACCGTAGGTCTCACATCTAACGGCAATATGGAGTTTACCACAAGCACTGGGTTTTACGATTTTGTAGAAAGTTATGACAATATCCTGAGCCTGGACGCGGGCAAAAAAACGGCGCTCATAGATATGGCAGGCAACGGCGCAGTAAACGCAAAGCTTTACGGGCATTTTGGCGATAACCTCGTCTATAACTGCATGGTTGGCAAATCCCATTGGCAGGGCGCTCCGCCGCCCAAAACCAAGAAAGGTGCGCCGCCAACCATGTTTTTCGCGCCCGACCAAGCCAAGAAACGCATCACCGATTGGGGCGGCGCCAACTTTGCCAAGAACCTTGCCGCCCGCTGGATCCCGTTTTGCGCCAGCGCACAAGAATGGCTCAACATTAGCCGACAACAAGACGGTACAGCCCTGCTAAAATGCTATAATGATTTGTTAGACGGCAATACCGATCCGTCCCAAGGCAGTTTATTCACACTATAGAGACCATATAGAGACCATTATGAACACTCAAAGTTTCGACCTCAATATTGACCAGCAAATCGCGCATATTGTCTTAAACCGCCCCGAAAAACGCAATGCTCTGGCGGCTGATTTTTGGGCTGAACTGCCGAGGGTTATAGGCGATATTGATGAAGGTGCCAAAGCCCGTGTAATTGTTATTTCTTCTACGGGGCCGATATTTTGCGCCGGCATTGATATTTCCATGCTGGCTGGCGGGGTAGTGAAGAGTGATGGGGGCGGTCTTGACAAAAACCATCCGGCTTACGGGGCAGCGTTTTTAGATAAAGTCAAATATTTGCAAAATACATTCACCAGCCTGGAGCAGTGCCGTATTCCGGTATTGGTAGCGGTGCAAGGCGGGTGTTACGGGGCGGGTGTGGACATGATCACGGCTTGCGATATGCGCTATGCAACCGAAGACGCTTTTTTTACCATCACGGAAATCGACGTGGGTATGACGGCAGATGTAGGTACTTTTCCGCGCATTCTCAACCATTTGCCCGAAGGTATCGTCCGGGAACTTGCCTATACGGGGCGCAAAATGGATGCACGCGAAGCCAAAGCCCACGGCCTGGTCAACGGGGTTTATAAAAACCAGGACGACATGTTGGCGGGTGTTATGGAAATCGCCAAAATGATCGCAAGCAAATCTCCCCTGGCCGTCATGGGCTGTAAAAAAGCCGTCACCTATGGCCGTGACCACACCACCGAAGACGCTCTGGAGCAAATCGCCCTTTGGAATGCCAGTTTTCTAAATCCGGCAGAAATGATGGAAGCCATGCAAGCGAGAGCCCAAAAGAGGCCGGGTGATTTCGCCGATTTACCGAAAATCTCTGGTGATTAGGGTAAAACACACTATAAACGCACATAGAAACTGGAGAAAAATATGTTGAAAATTTATGGTCATTTCATGTCTATGCCGACCAATAAAGTCCGGCTGTGTGTCAGCTATCTCGGTCTACCACATGAATATGTGCATGTGGATTTACAAACTGGTGAGCAGTTGAAACCTGAATATCTAGAGACCAATCCGGCCGGGCGGGTGCCAGCTATAGATGATAGCGGTTTCAAATTAAGCCAATCAGACGCCATCAATAAATATCTGTGCGCATTGTCTGGCCCGTCCGTTTTCTACCCACAAGAAGCGCAGGAGCAAGCAATCGTAAACCAATGGGCTGATATGGGGAGCCATCATGTGATGCAAGCCATGGCCCGGGTGTTTTTTAACAAAATTGTCGCTAAACTCCTCGACCAGGAACCGGACGAAGCCTCCATCAAGGCAGGGGAAAATATGTTGGCCAGAGATTTACCATTGATAAACTCTCAACTACAAGAAAATGACTTTCTGGTTGGAGACCATATCTCACTCGCCGATATCAATTTGCTGGCGGCTCTGGAACCAGCGGATATGTGCGGCGTTGATCTGGCCAAATATGCCGCAATTGCCAAATGGCGTAAAGGCTTGATGAAGCGGGAGTTTTACCAACGTGTCCACGCCCATTTTGCCGCAGAAATGGCTGGGAGTTGAAGGGGCATGAAGTTCAGAAAGCATCTGAAAGCCGGAAAATACAGTTTACAAATTTGGCAAGACGAAACCTGGAAACCTGTGCGTAAAAATGCCGCTGCCTATAAGCACTTCCTTGCTGCGACCGGACAAAGCGACATTGATGAGCGCGACCCCAAACCATTTGCCCCAAAATCCTACCGGGATTTCATGTTATTTGAGCAACATTATATCAATGCTGCCAGTAATTTTGCCAGAACCAGCAGGCCGGGCGCCTACCGCCTTACCCAGATTTACAAAAAACTGACGGGTAAGGTACATCCAAAATTAAAACCGGCACCCCTTTGGTACCAGCAGCCAATTTTTTATATGGGTGGTCATATGAATTTCTTTGGCCACGGGCAAGACATTGCCTGGCCTGGGTATTCCGATCTGATAGATTATGAGCTAGAGCTAGGGTTCGTACTGGCCAAACCGCTTTATAATGCAACACCTGCCGAAGCTGAAGCGGCTATAGGCGGCTTTGTTGTCTTCAATGATTTTTCCGCCCGCGATGTGCAAATGCCCGAAATGGCCAGCGGTTTTGGCCCGCAAAAATCCAAACATTTTGCCAATTCCATATCAGCAGAATTTGTCACGGCAGACGAAATCCTGCCGCGTATAAACGATTTGTCAGGCTCGGTAAATATTAACGGTAAACACATAAGCACTGTCTCTTCCGCAGGCATGCATTACACCCTCGGGGAAGCGGTCGCACATGTCAGCCGCAGCGAGCATCTTTATCCGGGAGAATTTTTCGGCACCGGAACACTGCCCGGTGGCTGTGGTCTGGAAAACGGGAAAATGCTGAAAAAAGGCGACGAGATCGGCATCAGCATTGACGGCATTGGCGCTCTTACAAATACTATTGTATAGCGGATAAATTCACCAAACCCCCAGCTCGACCAATTTGGTACGGATATGGGCTGGCAGATTTTTTGCATCACCCAGGCTGGATAAATCTGCGGGTATGTCTTCGGGATTAAAATATCGCCAACCTTGAAATGCGCGTTTGGGCGTTGGCACGACAGGCACAAGCTTGGGGGCCAGAACAATACGGCACGCCTTGCGTCCATCTTGAGTGTGCGTTTCCGCCAAATCCACAATGTCGTTACGGCATTGTATAATACCTTTGATGACCCAATAAATCGAACCGCCGTCCAAAACTTCCTCGCGCCTGCGCGGGGTCATGCGGGTGATGTGATCAGCGTAAGCAGGCAAACCTTCACGCCCGCGCCGCTGGGCCAAATTTTCCTGCCACGCCGCAAGTGTTTCAATGGATTTGGATCCGACCGATAATTTGACCATATGAACCGTCATACCTGCATCTAACAGGGAGGCGTCAATTATGGAAGCCTCTAAAAGTCCCGGGGCACCGGATCAATATCTACTATATATCCAGGAACCGACTTATCGACCTTAAAAGTGACAAAATCTTGAGTATTTCTAGTCTTGTAAAGCCCGGTCGTTTTTAAAACTTTACCAGCCACCGCCTTGGCGAGCCGTATGGACGTAGCCGTGTCTTGCCAGACCGGCTTTGAGCCAAATGTGCTGCGCATGGCTGCTTGTGCGAACATTGCGGAATTTTTCAGCGCGCTCTCACGGTTTGAGTATTCACTGGCTATGGAGACGCAAAAAGTTTCGTTGACAACCCGGTGTGGCTGGTTGAGCTGCCAGCACGCCATTTCGCCGCCCGTCAAGGTCAACACCTTGGCATGTTCATCAAATTCGTCTTCATAAGGTATATCGTCCAAAAGCGTGCTTGTTGCCGCCGCTTCATAGGACGCATCGGACATAAATTTGTTGGTCATTGGATATACATAAACGCGCTTGGTGCCGCGTATATGCCACAACACCACATGCTGGCGGTCGGTATGGTAAGGCACTTTGGCAATAGGTGAAGATATGAGAATGCCGCCGTTGGCGTTAAACTCCCTGTTGCCGGTTTTTGCGGCCAGTTCACCGTACATTTGTTGTAAAACTTTGTTATACTGTGGATGCAGATTCATAGCCCGCCTGGCATTAATATAGAGCTTGCCCTCCTTGACCATTTCGATCAGGGATTTCCCGTCACAACCGCGAAAATCTCCGGTGCGAAATTTGTTGGGGTATTTCTTGTCTTTGCCCATTGTACAAACATCCAGCATAGCATCCGGATGGTTATCGAGCATTTCGGCCAAAGCGGCATCTGTAAACAGACCCGTTGCTTCCAGGCTGTGATGAACGCATAGAATGTCTTTGTTGAATTTATGCGTGTGGTCGTCGGTCCAATTAGTAAATATGCTCATCTGGCTCTCCTGTGATAACAGTTTTACCCCCTATCCGTGAGCATTTCGCCAAAATTTATGCTGAACAAACCCTTAATTTCGCACTTAATTAACCGTGCGGTTGCCGAGCCGGGATTTGAGCATGTAATATAAACCACCAAGCAATATCAACCCCCCAATCAGTAAGGCGATTGGCGCCATAAAACTAGCCCATTCACTTGTACTGGCACTTGTACTGGCACTTGTATTAACGGCAGGCGCAAACCTGGTTTTCCACAAACCCGCACCGAGCAAAAGCACGCCGATGACAGGCGCTATTAAATAAGCCAGCATCCCTTTTTTAGAAACATCTTCTGCAACCAAATCAAGTGATGGGTTTTGTAATGTAGAAACAACGGGTGACATGTCTTGTGGAGCCGGTGCTTCATGGGCTTCAAGAGTGTTTTGGATGTCAAAATTGCTCTGGACATCGGTTGTTGGTGTCGCCAAGTCTTCATCGACCTTTGGTTCTTCACTGTAAATAATTTGATCAGGGTCGGAAAGTTCAGAGCTTGTCTTGGCTTCATCATCATGCATTTCCTGGACAGGCCTCAAAACATCCGTGCCAGAAACATCCGCGTCAGAAACATCCGCGTCAGAAACATCCG
>CAZCUM010000005.1:14087-106970 GCA_964502015.1 uncultured Robiginitomaculum sp.
GAAACATCCGCGTCAGAAACATCCGCGTCAGAAACATCCGCGTCAGAAACATCCGTATCAGAAACATCCGTATCAGAAACACCCGCGTCAGAAATATCCATGTCAGAAATATCCGTGCCAGAAACATCCGCGTCAGAAACATTCGCGTCAGAAACATCCGTATCAGGAACATCCATGTCAGAAACATTCGCGTCAGAAACATCCGTAATTGGGGCCAGATCATTGCTGGGCGGGGCCGGGTCGTTGCTGGGTGCATTTTGAACCGGCTGATCTTCTGCCGAATTATCCCCGCCCTCTTCAACCAATGTTTCCGCTTCAACCAATGTTAATGCCGGTTCGTTATTGCCACTGGGTTCGTCTTCAAGAATTTCGGGCTTGGGGGTTTGCAAATTATAATCGACGCTCGCCGGTATATCCATCTCAACCAATGTCATGGTCGGAAAAGTTTGCCCAACATCTTCATTTTCAGGCTTTGTTTGCTCAGATTCTTTATGTTCAGCCGTCACATTTTCAGGCTCTTCATGTTCTGTCTCCACATTTTCAGCCTTCAACGGCACTGAAGTTTTCAACCCATATTCGTCGACGCTTGGCTGATCTATATCTTCGCTTGGCTGATCTATATCTTCGCTTGGCTGATCTATATCTTCGCTTGGTTCTTCATCAATTAACCGGTCGAGCCGCTCGCTCACTTGCGCTGCTGCGACCGCGATCGGGGAAGGGTCTTCGCTCTCAGTCTCCGCTGCATCAATATCTGCATCAATATCTGCATCAATATCTTCTGTGACCACTTCGGTCGTTTCGTCGTCAATATTATCGTCAACAAGGTCATGGCTAAGGGGCACAGATCCATCTAAAACTTGCGGACTTTCAAAAACCACATCTTCCGAAACCATATCCTCAGAAGCAATATCCCCCGAGACAATATCTTCTTTGGTTAAATCATACTCTGGTTCTTCATCGGTTAGATCATGTTCTGGCGTCGTAACATCGTCTGTCACTTTCTCGCTCAAGTCTAATATAGTGGTTCGCTCGCTGTCGGCACTATAAGGCACTTGGGCAACAAAACCGCTGGCACCGGATTGCTCAAAAATCTCTGTATCCTCATCGTCTGCCTGAGTATCTAAAACCCGTATCGGCGGCAATTCATGGCGCGGTGTCGCAACAATACCTGTGGGCGGGCGTAAAAACAGCGCCTTTTCGGCTGTTCGGCGCCGCACCAAAGCATCAACGACATAAGTCTTGCCGCCAATCACGCTTTTTCGCCATTCATCAAATCCGGCGGCGGCGGCCAATGGTTGGCCAGTATTGAGATTATAAAGCACATCTGAACTTAAGAATGCATCTGTACCAATATTGAAACTTAAAGACACCAGCGCATCAAATTGGCTTTGGGACAAAGGCGCATAAACATTGTTATTAATCAGCGCTTCATAGGGCGCAAGATCCGTGCACAATAAAGCTTCAGCCCGTTTCTTGGTCAACATAACCATTTCACCAGGCCTATAGAGATGCCCGTAGCCGATCACTTTTTGCCCGGACACAAGCGTTGTCTCCACAGCGCGAAAACCCTCATAAGCTTTGATCAGCTTTAGGCCAAATTCTGAAATGCTATATATGTGCGCCATAGGGACTCCAGGCTGTTCCAAAACAATACATAAACTATACTGAACAAGCATATGTGCAAAACTAGGGCCAAATTACAACAAAAATAGAGAAGCCAGCCCTAAAAACGCTAAAAACCCTATGACATCGGTCACTGTTGTTACAAAAACCGACGACGCTACGGCCGGGTCCGCACCGATCTTTTTAAGCCCGAGGGGCACCAAAATGCCCGCAAGCCCAGCACAAAACAGATTAAACACCAAAGCGGTAGCAATGACCAGCGCCAATTTCGGCTGCCCAAACCACACATAGGTTATCCCGCCCAAAACCACGGCAAAAATCAGACCATTGACCACAGCCGCCAAGGCTTCACGGCGGATCACACGCAGCGTATTGGCCGAAGTCAAATCCCGCGTGGCCAAAGCCCGTATGGCCACGGTCAAAGCCTGGGTTCCGGTATTGCCGCCCATGGAGGCAACTATGGGCATCAACACTGCCAATGCGACCAATTGTTCGATTTCATTTTGAAACTGCGCAATAACCAAAGATGCGCCGATTGCCGTCAACAGATTGACAAACAACCACGGCGCTCTCGCCCCAACAGTAGACCAGACAGTGTCCACCAATCCGGCTTCACTGACCCCGGCCAAAGCCAACATGTCTTCGGTATGTTCGTCTTGAATAATTTCAACAATATCGTCCACGGTGATCATACCCGATAACCGCCCGTCCGCATCAAGCACGGGTGCCGATATGAGATTAAATTTTTCAAACAAATAGGCCACATCTTCCTGATCCAGATCAGGCTCAATAACGGTGAGATTTGTATCCATAATGTCTTTGAGAACTTGATCCCGCTCACAGCGCATCAGGGTCGAAAGCGGAATATAGCCGAGCGGGTGGAAGTGGGCGTCAATCACATAAATATCAAAAAATTTGTCCGGCAGATTATCCCCGCCTTGCCCGCTTTCACCTTGCCCGCCCCCGCCTTGTCTGTGTTGCCCGCGCATATGGTCAATGGTTTGCCCGACGCTCCAAAATTCAGGCGCGGCAACAAACTCTCTTTGCATGAGCCGTCCGGCGGTTTCCTCGTCAAAAGCAAAACCGTCTTCTATTTCTTTGCGGTCTTGTTCCGACAGGTCGGCCAATACCTGGGCCCGGCGGTCTTTGGGTAATTCCTCAAAAATCTGGATTGCATCATCAGAGTCCAGTTCTTCCATCGCTTTGGAAATTTGTTCCGGCTTTAAGAGTGGCAAAATATCTTCCACCACCTCGTCTTCAAGCTCTGCCAGTACAGAAGGGCTGATCACTTCCGGAGCCAGTTTAACCAGCATAGCCCTCTCGCCCGCAGTCAATTGCTCAAACCTGTCCGCAAGTTCCGCCGGATGTTCCTCGGACAGCAATTGCCGCAATACGGCACCATCACCGGCCGCAATAGCCAGGCGCAACGCGTCCACATGTTGCATATCAACATCCACGGAAGACCTGGCAGGTGTGTCTGTGAAATCAGATGGGTCTGACATGCCGTCCTCCTGTGTACGAATGATGGTCTGGGGCAGACCCCGCTTGTGTCCTCTTACACATAATCAAGCACATTTTCATAGAGAAATTAACCAAATCTTTGCCATATTTTTGCCTTTTATTAACCATAGTTTAACGCAGGCTTGCGCAAATGATTGGAAATATGGAGACTAAAATGTTGATGCACACAAACAAGAGAAAATTCACGCGCTATCTACCCCACATGTTGCTGGCATTATTGCTGGCCATAGGGCTTGGGCTTTCAGGCTGTGCAACAACCCAAAGCGACCCGACCGCGAACAGGGATAGCCGCACCGCACAACAGCAAAACACGACACCCGGAGAAACCTATAATGAAACCGAACTGGTCTCGGCTCTGTCCACCCATTTGGGCGTCACAGCAGAAAGCGCCGGATCCATGATCGAGCGTCTGTTTCGCAAACAAGGCCGTCCGGTCGGTTATATTACCGGACAAGAAGGCGGCGGCGCATTTATTGCCGGGCTTCGTTACGGCGACGGCACTTTGTGGATGAAAGACGGCAGCAACCAAAAAGTTTATTGGCGCGGGCCAAGTATAGGCTGGGACTGGGGCGGCAATGCCTCCAAAGTGTTCACATTGGTCTACGGTCTGGACGACCCAAATTATATTTACCGCCGCTTCCCCGGCATTGACGGCTCCGCCTATATCGTCGGCGGCATGGGCGTCAATTACCAAAGAGCCGAAGGTATAACCCTGGCCCCAATCCGCACAGGTGTCGGTGCCAGATTAGGAGCCAATGTCGGCTATTTGTCCTACAAACGCAAAAAAGGCATCTGGCCGTTTTAATGGCGCTCATCCGCCCGTTTGTATTTTCTTTCTCGTTAGAGCAATGAAAACCAACTAAACGCGGTCATATCAAAACTGGACGGGGGCAATAAAATCCGCTTTGATAAAACGGCTTGTTCATAGATCAACCGCGCAAAACCGCACCCATTTTACCAGCCTGGGCGATGATTTTTGTAGTTACGGTTTCTATGTCTTTATCGGTCAGGGTTTCGGTTTTGGGGGACAAAGTTACGTCCAGCGCCAGAGATTTATAGCCGTCTTCCACGCCTTTGCCTTGGTAAATATCAAACAGGGTGACATTGCTAATCAGGGTTTTGTCGGCACCCTTAACGGCCCGTAACAATTTATCCGCCGGGGTATCTTCCGGGACGATAAAGGCGAAATCCCGATGTACTGGCATCAAATCAGAAAGTACAAGTGCGCCTTTTGTTTTGCCTTTTTTACGCCCTTTATTGTTCTTGCGCGGAATGTTGGCAGGCCAAATTTCAAAGGCGCAAACCCGGCCTTCAATACCCATAGTTTTAAGCACGGCTGGATGCAATTCACCAAAATCCGCCAAAATATTTTTAGGCCCCATTTGCAAACGGCCCGAGCGGCCCGGATGCCAGTAGCTACCAGACGGTTTGGCTATTTGTAAATTATCCACCTTTGCGTCCATAGCTTTTAAGGCGCTCACAACGTCTGCTTTGGCGCTAAATGCATCGGGCGTTGTATGTCTCTGCCAGTGGCGGGTGGTTTCCATGCGGCGCATCCCGGCTATGGTCGGGCTTTGGCCGTCCGGTTTTGGGTTTTGATATGTCGGGCCAGCCTCGAACAAACGTGCGCCCGGATAACCCTTGTCGGCACTTCTTTGCCCGGCCAGCAAGAGATGAACAAGCGCGGATGGGCGCATGGTGGAAAGCTCTGGCGAGATCGGGTTGTCTAGCTGCAAGCCAATATCCCCACCGCCGAACAATCGAGCATGGGCCTGGGAAACAAATGACCAGGTAACCGCTTCGGAGAGGCCTTGCCCGGCCAAGGCGCGGCGGGCCCGGCGGGTTTTATTTTGCAAATCCGTCGCCAAGGGCTCACGCCGGTTTGACGGTAAAGGAAGGCTCTCGCCCACCATATTGTGCAGACCGTGAATGCGGGCAATTTCCTCGACCAGATCCGCACCCATCGTGCAATCGCGGCGGTGGCTCGGGACTGTGACCGTCCAGGTTTTTCCGGTCTTGACGCCAAAGCCCAAAGCTTCGAGAATTTGGGTCATGGCTTTGTCGGACAGATCAAACCCGGTCAGGCGCTTGTTAAGCGCCGGGTCAAACTGTATCGGCATAGGCGCGGCAGGAACTTCACCTGCCACACAAATATCAGACGCCTCACCGCCGCATAAATCCAGCACCAATCCGGTCGCCATCTCCAGACCGCCCAGCACAAATCCGGTATCAACACCGCGCTCAAACCGGTATTTGGCATCGGATGTAATGCCCGTAGCCCGGCCCGTGCGCCTTGTGCGCAAGGGATCGAAATAGGCGCTCTCGATAAACACGTCTGTCGTATCTTCGGTGACACCGGAATAGGTGCCGCCCATAACCCCGCCCAGACCAAGCACCCGCGCATCATCTGCAATGACGCACATGTCGGTCGAGCATGTGTATTGTTTATCGTCAAGCGCCTCAAATGTTTCCTCATTACCCAGCCGCGCACGGATGGTTCCGGTTAATTTGCTAACATCATAAACATGCAAAGGCCTGGCCCGGTCATAGGAAATCAGATTGGTAATATCCACCAGAGCGGAAATTGGCCGCAGACCAATGGCTTTGAGCCGCGTTTGTAACCATTCAGGCGACGGCCCGTTTTTAATGCCGCGAATAACCCGGCCCGCAAATACCGGGCAAGCGTCCGGGGTGTCTATCTCGATTTTGACCGGGCACGGGAAGCCGCCTTTGACGGGTTTTATCTCCGGCGTAGTCCATTTACCTAAACCCGTTGCGGATAAATCCCGGGCAATATTATCAACACCGAGCCAATCGGGACGGTTCGGCGTCACTTCAAAATCTATCACAGGATCGTTAAGCCCGAGCGCATCAGCCAAAGGCATGCCCATCTCAAAACTATCGTCCAAATCCATGATACCCGCGTGGTCATCGCCCATTTCCAGCTCTTTGCTTGAGCACATCATGCCGGAACTTTCGACGCCTCGAATTTTACGGGGCTTCTTATCCAGCGAGAAATCCAGTCCCGGTATGAATGCACCCAGCGGCGCAAAAGCCACAGTCATCCCGGCCCGCGCATTGGGCGCACCGCAGACAATTTGTTTCAGCCCGTCGCGGGTCTCTACCTGACAAACCTTGAGACGGTCAGCATCAGGATGCTTCTCGGCAGACACAACCTTGGCAATTGAAAATCCTTTCAGGCTTTCCGCCGGGTTCTCAACCCCCTCAACTTCCAAACCCGCAAGGGTCATAGCCTCAACAACGCCGTCGATACCCGCGTCAGTTTTGAGATGCTCTTTGAGCCAAGATAATGTGAATTTCATAGTATCAATCCTTGGCCATGTATTTTCTCACCCCGCTCACCCCGTCGCAGGACGGGGCCCACCTTTCGGCTTAGCGCAATACTCACAAATGGATACCGACCTACGTCGGTATGAGCGGTGGTGTGGGGTGAAGCTTTCATCAGCTTAACCCCGTAGCCAAATTCGCCTGCAACAGCGGTGAGAACCCGTAGTGTGCCAACCACCGCCCGTCACCTGCAAACATATCGCGCAGGTCCGGCATGCCGTATTTAAGCATGGCCAGGCGGTCGACGCCCATGCCAAATGCGAAGCCTTGGTACTCAAGGGGGTCGAGGCCGCAGTTTTTCAGCACATTTGGATGCACCATGCCGCAGCCGAGAATTTCCATCCACTTGTCACCCTGCCCTATCCGGATTTCGTCACCAACCCGCTCAAAGCGCACATCCATTTCGGCGCTGGGTTCGGTGAACGGGAAATGGTGCGGGCGGAAACGCACGTCCACATCGGTCTCGAAAAACGCCGACATGAAGTCCATCAAACAACCTTTCAGGTGCCCCATATGGGTGGTTTTATCGATCACCAAACCTTCGACTTGGTGAAACATTGGCGTATGGGTCTGGTCGCTGTCACAGCGGTAAGTCCGTCCAGGAATGATGATGCGAATGGGCGGCTTCTGGCTCATCATGGTACGAATTTGCACGGGGGAGGTATGTGTTCTGAGAACCATACGTTCGCCGTTTTCATCTGGTTTAAGAAAAAACGTATCGTGCATGTCGCGCGCCGGATGTCCGGGCGGGAAATTCAGGGCCGTGAAATTATGAAAATCGTCCTCTATGTCCGGGCCTTCTGCGACGGTAAAACCCTGGTCAGCGAAAATCACCGCCATTTCTTCCATCACTTGCATAACCGGGTGCAGAGTGCCTGTATCGGTTTGAACGGGTAAAGACATATCCAAAGTCTCGGACGCCAAAGCCGCGTTGAGGGCCGCGCCCTCCAGCACGGTTTTGCGGGCTTCCACCAAAGCGGCCAGCTCGTTCTTGAGCGCATTAAGCGCCGGGCCCATGACCTTTTTCTCCGCCGCGCTCATTTGGCCCAGCGTGCGCATTTGCAAGCTCACCTCGCCCTTTTTACCCAAAGCCGCCACCCGCACAGCATCAAGCTTGCCGAGATCATCCGCCGCCGCAATTTCGCCCGCATATTTGGTTTTAAGTGTTTCTAAATCCGCCATATTCATATCCAGTCATGAGCGCCCGTTTTGACAAGTGGTAGCGCTCAGGTCAATATCTAACTGGCAGCTTATATGCGGTCAAATTCATAAATACCTTGCTTAATCCGCCGCTCAAGAGTTTGATAAGCCCAAACAGAATCGCACGGAAATATTGTCATGAATGTTTTGCACAAGCTGGCCACGAGGCTGGTCAAAACTCTGCCGCCGGAAGCAGCCCACAATGCGGCGCTGCGGGCGCTCTCATTCGGGTTGGGGCCAAAGCATAATTGTAACCACGGCGTCTTGAAGACCGAAATTGCCGGTTTGTCCTTGCCAAATCCAGTAGGACTGGCGGCCGGGTTTGACAAGGACGCGCAAGTGCCAGACGCCATGTTGGCCGCCGGGTTCGGGTTTGTCGAGTGCGGCAGCGTTACACCACTACCCCAAGCTGGTAACCCGAGGCCGCGCCTGTTTCGCCTGCCTGAAGACCAGGCCGTGATCAACCGTATGGGTTTTAATAATAGAGGTCTGGATAATTTTGCAAAAAATCTTAGAGCGCGGCAGGACAGGCCCGGCATTGTCGGGGCTAATCTGGGTGCCAACAAAGATAGCACTGACCGGGCCGCGGATTATATTACTGGTTTGGCGGCACTGTGGGGGCTTGCGGATTATTTCACTATCAATGTATCCTCACCCAACACGCCGGGTCTTAGGGATTTACAAGGCGGTGAGGCGCTGGAGGATTTGTTGGGGCGCATCTCCGAGGCTCGCCAAAATTTAACCGGCGACCAGCCGTCTCCGCCCATATTTCTGAAAGTCGCACCCGACCTGGACTTCGCCCAGATCGAGCGCATCACCGAGCAAGCCCGCACCTACGGCATGAGCGGCATTATCGTCTCCAACACAACCATAGCCCGGCCTGCACACTTAAAAAGTGCGCACAAAACCGAAACGGGTGGTCTATCCGGCAAACCGTTAATGCGCCCGTCAACCCGGATATTGGCAGAATTTTACGCCGCCAGCGGCGGGCACATACCGCTCATCGGGGTTGGCGGTATTGCAAATGGCGGCGACGCCTATATAAAAATCCGCGCCGGGGCCAGTGCCGTGCAGCTCTATAGTGCCCTTGTTTATAAAGGCCCGTCCCTGGCCGCAGAAATCTGCGACGATCTGGCGGCGCGGTTAAAGGCGGACGGGTTTGGGAGTGTAAGCGAGGCCGTGGGCACGGTTGAGCCGTAGCATTTACCTTATATATTTTGGATTTCAGTCCAGAACCTCCAGCCTTTCAGGATCGTTAAGCCAGATAATCGGGCCGCCGTAAAGCTCAAGATAGCCGCGCACCCGCACACGCGCACCGGTTAATTTAAGCGGGTCATAGCTGGCATGTTTAAAAGCACGGCGAGACTTTTTGGAAATGGCGATGGTAAAATCAGTTCGGTAATCGGCACCGAAATTTAGATAAATCGTGCCCCTTACGTCTGCGGTTTTGATAATGATGCCTTCGATGATCTGCACACTGTCCACATATTGCGCCAACGGATCCGGGTCAGGCTTGCGGATATCGTAAAACCCGCCCGTGTCTGCCGTATTCCATATGCCGTGTTTATTTTTGCGGGCCGTGCGCTCGGCGCCGTAAAGCGCAGCGATGTTTTGCTCATATCCGGCCCAGGAATATACCCGCGCCATGCCCGTGCCAACCACGGCTTGTTGCAGCCACGTACCGGGCTGACCGTCTTTGTCCAGCACATAGACTTGCGCCACGGCCCGGCCGTAGCGGTCGCGTTTGTCGCCGCCGTAATACAATTTAACCCTCTTGCCTGCGGCCAAGGCTTGCAATGTATCTCGCGCTTCATCCGCCAATGGCCAGGGTGCATCGGTTTGGCCGCTTCTTTTATTGTGACGGCCCGGCTTTGGAGCCTGAATGCTTGCCAGCACAACCCGCAGACCATTTTCCAGCACCAGGCTATCGCCGTCGATGACCCGCGCCACTATTCCGGTCTCCCCGGCGGTGAGCGAAACCGGCAACTGGCTGTGGATACTTGTAGTTTTTTTGGTGGTTTTTTTGGCATAAGCAGACAAGACTACGATCATGAGTATCGCGGCTATAGCTATCACGGCGGTAAAAATTTTTACACGTATCACCCGATTCCCAAATTCAACTGCAACCAGCAGTTAACACAATGCCCCGCCAAAGGCAAATACGACATAAACAAACACCAGAAAGGCTCAAGGAGCATTATGACAATGATTTTGCAAGTTCGGAAAACTGCGCATAATCTGTTGGAGCATTTGCTCGTAAGGATAACTTGACTCCAATAACTGAAAGTGCAACCTTACTCTGTGGAGTGCAATTACTTAAACTTAATAAAAGGGGTGTATCTATGAATACTGAATTGGATTTAGGCAAAATGCGGATTGAAACAGGGGTGGCTAGGGTCTTTGATCACTATTCATCCGGTGGATCAATGTTTGCTGGGAGCGGAGCGCGAAAAGTTTCTACAATAATAAAATTTGGTAGAAAATTTAGAGGTGACCCGGTGGTTCACATAAGCATTGCCGCTTTACATCATAAAAACAATCATGACCTTAGACACACAACAGTAGTGACAAACATTACTAATGAAGATTTTGAAGTCACAACATCGACTTGGTCAGACACAAAAATCGCATTGCTTTCTATTAATTGGATGGCGATCGGTAAAGACACTAGCTAGTGTACTCATAAACTCAGGCCAAAATGGTATGTGCCATTTTGGCTACGTCTTCTTCATGCAAGCCGCGCTGTAATAGACGCACAACAACAAGGAATTTGGCAGCATAACGAAAACCAAAACACACCTTAACTGAACTGCCAAACTGTCCGGTTTTTCAGGATCACTTCAACAATACATTCCTTGGTTGTCCTCATAGATTGTGTGCAAATAATTTTATCGACATATCCATTATACGCAACAATACATACATCGCAGCCAATATGATGATATTTCCCGCGACGTCAGCAATATAATGGCCATCTGTCCGTAGCCCCTGTCGCAAAGCAATCAATACAACCGGGAAATATATCCAGCGCTCATCACGCATGACAAAAAAAGTAAACCGAGTTAATCCGCCAATAATTATCCCGTAAACAGACATAAAAAGGATAACACCGAGCCAGCCCATGGCCCAATACGTATCTGCAAACACCCCTGCACCCACAGACGATGTACGCCTGCCGGTTGCAAGTTCATTTATATCTCGCCCAATATTGGTTACAATCGGTTTTTCGGGCCACAGAAGTCTGGGAACAAATACGGCAGGTAAAATTTTTGGCCAGTCGCCTGGGTGGCCTGTATCGTAAAGATGAATTACAAATGTTGAAGCACTGACATAACTAAGGCGGGAAAATTCTCCTTGAATATCATCTTTTTGTCGCAAATCAGGATCAATTATAAAATATTCGAAAAGCACCTCTGATCGCTCGACCAATCCGGCTTGTGTATTGCTACCATATCTGAGCGCAATTTCGCTTCGGCCATGATTAACAATTGGTGTAAGAATAAAGTACACCGCCACAACGAGTGTGCCGGCCGATATTAATTTGGTAATGGTTACTCTGTCCCATAAGAAGGCCAATAGAACCATGATTACAATAAACAATACATCAGTTTTTGCAAACATGAGAGAACTAACAAACATCTCGATAAAAACGAGAACGAAAATTATGGGCAATAGTTTTTTCGAATGTCTAAGGGCCCAAAGAATTGCGAAAAATATACCTATCTGCGATAGTTTCGATAGGTTAAATATAAACCCAGGCAATGTCGTCTGGCTCCAACCCATGCGGTACGGAAGTGCAAATACATAATTTAATGTAAGCCCAATGCCCAAGAACAGGATTGCGGCATATAAAAGCCCTCTCCCGCTCCTCGCTCCACCGATTGGTTTTCGGGTAGTGGCTCTTTGATTACCAATTTTATCTATGACTTGCAGTGTGAATTTTGTAAAAATCAATACAAGTATTACAGATGAGATCGCAATCAAATTTAACTTGAATATATCAGCATCATTATACTTATAAAAGCTTTGCATATAGTGGCTCGACATATCATCGGCTAAATATACGTATAATGTGCCAATTCCAAAATAAATCGCCGTTGAGAGACGAAACCAAAACAGGGCAGTCCACAGGTTTTTGCCGTTATTTCGGATCATCTGCCAATTACCATAACCCAAAATGCCAACCAGGAGCATTGGTCCAGTAAAGTTGAAAAAATAATAACCGGGTGATCCAAAAACCGCATCGGCAATGAAGTAATAGAAAAACAACCCGATGGCCAAAAATATTTCAAGCCATGTAGGCGCTAAATTGCCACTATACGCGTTTTTTTGGTGAGGCCGTAATTGGGGCCGGCCATATTTAGGGGCTACTAAGTTCATTCGTATTTACGCCTTCTTAGTTAATCAACACCGTCCTACCACTATTGGCTTTTACTGGCCAGCCGCTCTACATTTAATTGGTGATATTTCTCGATCACAGATAGAGCCCGGTCATCCACAGAATATTTTGATGTCAAGCACCGTTGACGACCTGCTTTGGCAATTTTTTCACGTTCATCAGCGTGGTCGAGATAGTAGCGGATTTTTTTGACCAAATCCTCAGGGTTAGAATAAAAAACGCATTCTTTTCCGTCTTCAAAATACTGCATCGCTTCTTCAGTACGCTCGTGCAACATAAACCCGCCCGCCGCTGGAATTTCAAATGTTCTAGCTGTGATTTGGTCACCTGATGAAGCCCCGTCTCGAACTTCGCTTAAAATTGCCAAATTTATAGCGGAATCATGAATGGCTTTAGCATATTCCGTCCCCGTAATGGCCCGCCCTTCAACCATATTTTTCAAACAGTCGCCAGAATTCTGCCACTGGTTTCCCCAAACCCGGAGCTTACTCTTTGGTAAACTACGCTGAATATGCTCTAGAATATTTTGCTTTTTAGGTGACCATGTTCCAATAAATGAAACATCGCAACCATAATGATGGCCTGTTTTTTTCTCCCCCGTAAGAGGCGCATGCACCTCGGGGTCAAATGCGTGAGACATAAAGGAAGCATTACCTATTCCCAATTGTGTTAGCATATCGTCCAGCCCGTATGATTTTGTTGTAAACACCCAATCATAGTGCGGTAATGCCTGCGATATATATTTTCCGTGTGTATGGAAACTTACATCTGGATAGAACTGAATAGCGATTGCCCCCATTTCTTTTATGACAACAAGTGTTGCAGGGGTAAGATATGCGCCTTTAAAGACAAAAAACAGCTCCGGTTGCATTTTTTTGGCCGCAGTAATAAGGGCTTGGTTGTACTCGGCAATAAGCATAGGCGTCAGCAAGCGCCGCAATATTTTCAAACTTGTGCGCTCCCATTGCGGTATATAATTAGGAGCGGAAACCACAGATACAGAATGCCCTGCCCGCCGAAATGCACGCACAAAGGCATAATCATTTGCCCCCTGCCAAACATCAGATATTGCTAAAATCCGTAATGGAGATGTAGAGCTATCAGGTGTATCCATTTTAGACTTTTGCCTCTCGATTGCTTGACGTGCGGCCTAAACAATACTCCATTGCCTCAATCGTTCTTGAAACGGTCAATGGCCCTCGGTGCTCGTTCGCTATTTCAAAAGATTGACGTGATAATTCCTCAATCAATTTTGGCTCATCGGCACACCGCACCAACAAACCCGCCAGTTCATCAATATCACCGCATGTGTGAATAAGTGCATTTTCACCTGGCCGCGCGATACTGGTGGGGCCAACGGCACCTACCCGGTCGCTCAGGACTAATGGCAAGCCAAGAATTGCTGCCTCAAGCACAATAATACCATAAACTTCCCTATCAGCCGGATGAGCAAGGATATCCGCTGCACAGTAATAGTCTGGAAGCTCGTCTATATTGACAAAACCCAGGAAATTTACTGGTAGTTTATCACGAACTGCCATCTCTTCTAACATTGCCCGTTGCTCTCCGTCCCCGACAAAGAATAGCCTAACACGCTTTTTTGTCGAAACACCCTCTTGGACTTTTTTAACAGCCGCAATAAGATCACCAGGGCGTTTTCTAGCTATCAACTTACCGACAAATAAAACTGCCAAATCGTTTTTTGTTAAACCGAGTTGGGAACGAATCTTTTTTCGCGTTTTCTTTAGCGTGTTTTGTCTGTCCCAAAACCCGTCGTCTACCATGAGCGGTGTTTTGAATATTTTATCGGGGGAGACCCCAAAGTGCTTCAAATAGTATGCATTGCGGTCGCCAATGGAAAGAAATGCTGAAAATTGTGCAAATATTATGGGGAGCAGAATAGATTTCAGTTTAGCTGTCATTGCTTTGGTTTCAGAGTGCAGCGAGCTATCAGAGATCATCATCATAGGCACATTGGTACGCTTACACCACGCTATTGCCCGTACCATCGTCATTTGCGTATATCCATGCAGCAATACAACATCTGGCCTAAAATTGCTGAGTGCTTTACCAACGCCCGCATTATTTATCCCAAAAAAACTGGTCTTTTTATTGTTTTCAGACCCTGGTAAAAACTCATGTTCATACCCACCTAACAAATCAGAGGCCCATTCAATTTCCACCCCCATCCCAGGATCATAAATTTTATCAAGCCCGATACGCGAGGCAAAAAATGCTTTTACTTCTATCCCGTGGTCTTGGTTAAGCGCACGATAAAATGGGGCATAATATTGTATAGGGTGGGACACGACAACAGCCATCCGAATTGGCGGTGTTGAAGGTTTGTTTTTATCATTCATAATACAACCAAATCTCAAGTTCGTCGTTCATATACTTCGTAAATTCCGGTCAATTCTCACCGTGGATAAACACCACAAAACCCGGTTGGTCAAGACAATGATTTTCATGTTAGTAAACCTTGGTAGTGTGCAGTTGTATAGGCCCACCTTCTAGCCCATCTGCACTCAGGCGCTGCCAGCATTGGTATTTGTTTCCAGGCTTGCGTTTGCTCATTATTTTGAAGCCATTTTGAAATTGGTGTAGAAAATCCCGTTTTTGGGCGGTTTGTTATTTTCTCTGGCAATGGGGGTATCGGGCTTTGGGCCAGAGCAATTTTTGGTGAATTTAAGGGGTGTCCATTTAGAACAGGCGCAAGGGTTTCCAATAAGACAGAATCAACCAGCGGAACCCTGACCTCTAGTGAATGTGCCATGCTGGCCCAATCTGAATCGCGCAACAATTGATTGCGCATATAAAGACTGGCCTCAAGTGTGGCGACTTTCTTAAACCCCGTTGATATATCCTCGCCGAGGTTTTCAGCAATAAGAGTGAACGGATCTAGGTCTTTAAGACCAGACGCGGAAATTTCACGGGAGGAAAATTTCTTTAAATCTTCTGGCATAAATATCCCTCGGCGCACCAGATAAGCGCCTGGATATGTACCGCCGTGACGCAATAATCCTGCAAGCTTGGGCGGAAATACGGTTGGCATTTGCTTGGAAAATATCTCTGCCATAGACCCTAACACACTTCCCACGCCAGGCAAGCCGAGCGGCGCTTTTAAAGTGGCCACAGCCTTGGGGATAGATTGAAATGAGGTGTAGCCACCAAATAATTCGTCACCCCCTAGGCCTGAAATCGCTACTTTCAAACCCAATTCATGTGCCGCCTTGCTGACAAACCAGGTATTAATCCCGTCAACTGATGGCTGGTCCATTGCCTGCATAATTTTTGGGAAATCTTCCTGAAATTCTTTTTCGGTCACAACCCGGCTGGTATGTTTTGCGCCGTAATGCGTTGCAACTGCCCGAGCAAGCGGCACTTCGTCATCAGCAATACCGCCAAATTCTTCGAACGACAATGTAACAGTATGTATGTCGGCACTGCTAGCCTCTCGCATCAAACCAAGCAATGCTCCAGAGTCGACACCGGCAGATAGAAATAGCCCCACCGGAACATCCGCGACAAGATGATGACGAACTGAATCCAAAAGTGCAGAGCGAATATACTCTTGCCGTTCGCCCCCTGTAAACTCTATCTTGTCATGATCAGTCGATGCAATCACTTTGGAAATTGAATAATAAGGCCGAGGTGTTTGGGCGCCGTCCTTATCAACCCGCATAAAAGAACCTGCGGGCAAAGGATGTATATTGCGGTACGCCGTAAACGGCTCTGGCACGCTTCCAAATAGATAAAACCCGGCCATACCGGCTGGATCTGGTGCGCTTGAAACGGACATGCCGTCTATCAGGGCTTTACATTGTGACGCGAATTTAAACACACCTCCCGCATCAGAATAATATAGTGGTTTTATGCCATAAGGATCGCGAGCCAGGAATAGACTTTCACGTTGGGCATCCCAAATTGCAATGGCAAACATGCCGCGCAAATCATGCACCATGTCTTCACCTTTGTCGGCATATAGAGCCAGCAATACTTCGGTATCGGAATGAGTTTTAAAAACATACCCTTTCCCAATCAGTTCATTTCTGAGCTTGGGATAATTGTATATCTCGCCGTTATACGTAATGATGAGGCGACCATCTTGGCTTGTCATAGGTTGGGCAGCGCGGTCTGAAACATCAATAATTGCTAACCGGCGATGTCCAAATCCAACGCGGTTATTGTCACTGATCCACTCACCCGATCCGTCAGGCCCACGAGCGGCCATGCGCTCACAGCTCTTGCGCAAACCGTCTCTGTCAATATTTGCCGCATTATATGCGTATTGTCCCGCAATTCCGCACATAACTAATACTCTTTGCTGTTTTCAGGTGACCAAAATATATTTGCTTATTTCAACCAATCAAACAAGTTTCTATTTTCATCAACCCATTTGATAAGATGGCTAACCCCGTCTTTGGTGGATATCTCAGGCTGCCAATTTAAGAGTGTTTTGGCCTTTTCCAAATCACAAACAAAAACTGGTTGATCCCCTGGACGCCAATCATCCCAATTTAGGGGAATGTTTTTCTTCAGATCATGTTGAAGATGATCCAATAATTCAAGCAATGACAAGGTGTTTTGCGGCCCGCCACCAATATTAAAGGCCTGTCCATTGGCGGCCTCTTTGTTAATATAGGCGGCTTCATAAGCGCGGCAAACATCTCTGACATCCAACACATCCCTGATTTGTTTCCCGTCGCCATAAATGGTGATTTGTTTGCCCAATATTGTAGCAATGGTGAACCAAGCTACCCAACCTTGATCCTCAATTCCAAATTGACGCGTGCCGTAAATGCAGCTTTGCCTGAATACAACTGTGCTTAAACCGTAAATCCTCGAATAATCTATGGTATATTGATCTGCCACACCTTTGGAGCAGCCATAGGGAGAGTGAAAATCAAGCTGCTGGTCTTCATTAACTCCATTTGGCAAATCGCTGTATTCGTACCTGCCTTTGCGTTCTTCGACACTTATTTCTTCCATCTTTCCATATACCTTGTTTGTTGAGGCATTTATGAAAAAGGTTTCCGGGCTTTTCGTGCGAACAGCCTCAAGTAGGTTAAAGGTTCCAAGCGCATTGATTTCAAAGTCTTCCCGCGGATTATCGACAGAAGTTGTCACCGCCACCTGGGCTGCCAAATGTAAGAGGACATCAGGCTTTACATCTGATACGACCTGCTCAATCGCCGCAGCACCACGGATATCTTCCTTGTAAAATTGTATGCGGGCCTGCTCTTTTAACCACTGCAAATTATCTTCGGTTCCCCGGCGGGAAAGATCGTCAAGAACACTGACATGCCACCCCTGCTCGGAAAAATATTGGGCGGCATTTACGCCAATAAAACCCGCGCCGCCTGTTATAAGTATTTTTTTCACAATTTCCCTTTTTTCTCTGTAAAAGCAATTTCAAAATTTTCCCAAAACACAGAACTTGCTGCTTTTTCATTATACCGTTGATCAATTATTTTTCGCGCCCCCTTACTTAACCGAGAACGCAAAGAGCGGTTAGTGGTAATTTTCTGGATAGCATCTGCCATTTGAAGGGCATTAAAGTCAACCAGGAAACCTGTCTGGTCATCTATGACATATTCCTCTGGCCCCCCGCAACGTGTAGAAACCACCGGACAGCCGCAAGCCATGGCCTCAAGTGCTGCAATGCAAAGCCCTTCTTGATGTGACGGTAAGACATATAGATCAAGTGACTGCAAGCGCTTTGCCAACTCCTCTTTTGGAATGTAGCTTATAATGTTTACATGCTCTTTAATCCCAAGCTCTTCAATTAGAGAGGTTGCATCCTCGCTAAGCTTACCGCCGATTAAATCTAACGAGATTGGTATTGCGCGCTCTACGAGTATCCCAATCGCCCTGAGTAACAATGTGATGTTTTTACGAGGGTCATCCAGTCGAGCAGAAAAACCGACACGGCCCTTTTTGACAGTTTTTGTATTTGGCAAGAAGAATTGTGTATCAATGGGCATGGGAAGAACAGCTTTCGTGATTTGCTTCCCGGCAATGTCATTAAGTACGCGCTCTGTATGCTCGCTCAGTGCTAGAATATGGCCCTTTTTTAGAACCCGCCTTTCCAAAGCTCGCATGACGGGGGCGTTTAAACATGTATGTAGTAATTTGCGTAGCACTGAAAAACCCTTTACGCGAATTTCAACATCTTCCTCCCACCCAGTCGCGACCCAGCCCAGATAGGGAATACCGGATTGATAAAATGGTAGCAGTGGCACAGCACTGCCCGATACCATTATATGAAAGTCACATGAATTAATGCGTTCTTTCCACGGCTTTGTTCTCATATAGTGCGTGAACTCTAATTCAGGTAGCCACGCACCAATGCCGTGCGCTTCGCAATCATCAAGTTCCTTCGATTGTTTGGAGCCAATGCCCCGGCGCAAAAGAGCATAAGAAGGCACAGATAATTTTGGCGAAATACTATATGGTTCATAATAAGCAAGAACAGGTTCAAATCCCTGTTTCTTTAGTAGTTTTGCAATAAATTTAGTCATCGCAGGTACGCCGCCCGTACTGGGATGAAGTGTGGAAATAAGAACTCTACGATCTTGCGAATGTGTCATTATTGCCCCTTAAGCAGAATTGCGTTTTACTTTTGGTTTTTGCAAAACAATCACCACAACAGGCGCCAACGGAATCTGTGCCGGGTATGCGAAATTGAACAACGCGCCAATAACATCTTGTACCCGGTAACGAAAGAAACGCGCCGCCCGTTTAATGCCAATTGGCCCGCGCACACGATAAGACCCGTCATACCGTATGATTTTGAAACTTGTGCCATGACAAATTTGTTCCATTTTTTCTTTTGACAAAGCCTCCCTGTGGGTAATGTCTGCATTTTGAGGAGCCAGGCCAAAAGGGCTCTGACCGTTGGGAAACCGTAAAATAAGAAAGCCGCCTGCCCGCAGCATCATCGCCGCAGCTTTAATTCTCATCTGGATTTCGTTTAATGTAAAATGCTCAAACACATCAAATGCAACAATGACATCAAACTGCTCTGTGTGCATTGCGGCTACATTTTCAAAATCAGCCGGTAAAAGTTCAACACCCGCTTTTTTGGCAGCCTCACAAGACTTTTTGCCAATTTCTATGCCTGTAATATTGGCCCCAGAATCTTTTGCCCAAGCTAAAAAACTTCCTGACCCAAACCCAATTTCCAGCACGTTCTTGCCAGAAAGGTCTATACCTTTTAGCTCACCAGAAAAATACTCCCTGTCCTGCGAAGTATAAGTAAAAAAACTGTCCCAGCCCTTCCAGTCTTCATAGCCGGAGTAATAGTCTTGAGAATTATCGTTCTTATGGAGCGTTTTGGCCATTGTTTTATTCTTCTTTGAAGTCAACGCAACAAAATATATGCTGTATGCAAATTTTCAAAGACACGGCATATCTCCATATAAATTGGGTTTGGTGCCCATACATTCTAGCATGCATTTTGTTTGAGCAAATCGTCAAAATATGCAATTGTCTTTTTCAAGCCCTGTTCAAGTTGAATTTTTGGTTCCCAGTCGAAGGTTTCTTTGGCTAGGCTGATATTTGGCTGTCGCTGTGTCGGATCATCTTGCGGCAGAGGCATATATACAAGTTTAGATTTTGACCCTGTGATCTGAATGACCTTTTCCGCCAGTTCTTTGATGGTAAATTCATAAGGGTTACCTAAATTTACGGGCCCTGTAAAATCATCAGGTGTTGCCATAAGCCGAACAAAACCTTCTATTAAATCATCAACATAACAAAAAGACCGACTTTGATTGCCTTCCCCATATATGGTAATGGGGTGACCCTTTAGGGCTTGAACAATAAAGTTGGAAACAACCCGTCCATCCTCGGGATGCATATTTGGCCCGTATGTATTGAAAATTCGAGCAACTTTTATGTTTAAATTATGTTGGCGGTGATAGTCAAAAAACAGGGTTTCGGCACAACGCTTGCCCTCATCATAACAAGACCGAATGCCCACAGGATTGACATTGCCCCAATAGCTTTCAACCTGTGGGTGGACTTCAGGGTCTCCGTACACTTCACTGGTTGACGCTTGCATGATTTTAGCACCAATCCGTTTTGCCAGACCCAAAACATTAATTGCCCCGTGAACAGAGGTTTTGGTGGTTTGTACAGGGTCGTGTTGATAATGCACTGGCGAAGCTGGACAAGCTAAATTATAAATTTCATCAACTTCAATATAAAGCGGGAATGTGACATCATGGCGAAGCAGTTCAAAATTGGAATTGTCCAATAGGTGTAGAACATTTCGCTTGTTGCCCGTATAGAAATTATCAACACAGACAACCTCATGTCCATCCGAAATGAGCCTATCACATAGATGCGAGCCTAAAAACCCAGCACCGCCCGTTACCAAGATTGTTTTTTTCATAATGACCCTAGCCTTAAGTGCAATCTGCATTGTTCCTTGGAAACAGATTGCATACAAATAAAAATGTTTGAATAATTCTGTCCAACCGCTGTTTGCCCCAACCATAGTGGTTAAATGTTAAATCGTACATATCATGATAGTCGTTTAATTTGCAATGATTTTTTACCCATATTAATGATTGTTGACCCGCCTTAATTATCGCTGGACAAAAACTGTAATTTTAGCTTAATATATTTATTTCTAGATGCAAATTTAGCCCATGTGCGGCTCTAAACATAAAGTTGAGCTTGATGCACATTCTGTTTCTTACGGATAATTTCCCTCCCGAAGTCAATGCGCCGGCAAGCCGCACATATGAACACTGCCGCGAATGGGTAAAGGCGGGCCACAAAGTCACAATTATCACCTGCGCGCCTAACTTCCCCAAAGGTAAAGTCTTTGACGGTTACAAGAACCGCCTAGTCCAGTCGGAAAATATAGACGGTATCAAGGTCATTCGCGTATGGACGTATATTTCAGCCAATGAGGGCTTTACCCTACGCACGTTAGATTATTTAAGCTTCATGGTCAGCGCATTTTTTGCCGCATTGTTCGTGAGAAAAGTTGATATTGTGATCGGCACCTCGCCCCAATTTTTCACTGCTTGCGCTGCCTATATGACGGGGAAAATAAAACGCAAACCCTTTGTATTTGAACTCCGCGATATTTGGCCAGAATCCATAAGGGCCGTCGGGGCTTTGAAAAGTAACAGGATACTTGACTGGTTAGAAAAAATAGAACTTTTTTTATATAGAAAATCTGCTCTTATCATATCTGTTACACATTCCTTCAAGAGCAATTTAATCGCGAGAGGGATTGATGGGAGCAAAATTAAAGTGGTCACCAACGGTGTTGATAAGGAAAAATTTTTCCCATTAGTAAAAGATCAAACACTCAGTAAAACCCATGCATTATCTGAAAAATTCGTCATAGGTTATATCGGAACGCACGGCATGGCCCACGGGTTAGAAACCATTCTCGAAGCTGCGGCATATATACAAAAATATGACAAAATTGACAGATTTAAATTTCTCTTCCTTGGTGATGGAGCGAATAAAGAGGCAATTGTTAGACGCGCAGACGAACTAGAATTAAGTAATGTAATTTTTGTTGATACAGTATCAAAATCAGATGTCGTTAAATATTGGTCAATTTTAGATGTATCGGTTATTCATCTAAAAAAGGCCGAGCTTTTTAATTCTGTTATTCCTTCAAAATTATTTGAATGCATGGCAATGGGCATTCCTATATTACATGGCGTCGAGGGCGAATCTGCGGATATTGTCACCCGTGAACACATAGGCCTACTTTTTGAACCGAGCAATCCCCAAGCCTTATATGAGAAAATCATTTATCTTGATCAAAACCCGGATACACTCAAACAATTTATTCAAAACGGCCCGAAAGCAGCCAAACATTATGACCGAACACACTTAGCGCAAAAAATGCTTGTAGAGTTGCAACAATTCGGAACACAATAATTTGCTCATAAAATGCGCTAGGCTAAAATAATATTAGAATACTGCTCTCTGAATTTACGGGTAACATTACGCGTATCAACAATCGACGGTACTGATTTGGTAATACGTTCATAATTTATATCTGAATGATCGGTAATGATCACGGCTAAATCCACGCTGGCCAGGTATGCCTCGTTAATATCTACGGATTGCAAGCCTTGTAAGCTCGGATGATTTCGCATTTTGGGAATTTGCGCAATATACGGATCATGATATGATAAATCCACACCCGTTGACAATAATTGTTCCATAATGTGCAAGGCCGGGCTTTCGCGGACATCAGCCACATCTTTTTTGTAAGCCACCCCCATAACCAATACCTTGGCATTTTTCATTGGTTTTCCAAGATCATTAAGAGCATTTCCAATCCGTCCGACAACATATTCCGGCATTTGACTATTTATCTCACCGGCCAGTTCAATGAACCTGGTATGCCGACCGTATTCATGGGATTTGTAAGTTAAATAAAACGGATCAAGCGGTATGCAATGCCCGCCAATCCCCGGGCCAGGGTAGAACGGCATAAAGCCGAACGGCTTGGTACTCGCCGCATCTATAACATCCCAGACATTAATGCCCATTGCGTCATATACAATTTTCAATTCATTCACTAAAGCGATATTTACGGCTCTAAAAATATTTTCTGTAAGTTTGACCGCTTCCGCAGTCGCACTGTTTTGCACCATCACTGTTTCAACGATAAATTCATTGTAAAAGCTCTCCGCCAATGCCCGAGATGCCGGGTCATCGGCACCCACCACTTTGGGGATTGTTTTTGTTGTGTGCGTGACACGACCAGGGTCTTCGCGTTCAGGTGAGTAAGCTGTGAAAAAGTCGTGGCCAACTTTCAGGCCAGATAGTTTTTCAAGCAAAGGTGTAAGCTCACTATCTGTGGTCTTGGGGTATGTCGTCGATTCAAGAACAATCAATTGGCCGACGCGCAATGCCTGCCCAATTTTCTCCCCGGAATCCATTACATATGACAAATCCGGAACGCGGTTAACACTTAACGGAGTCGGCACACAAATGAGAATAATATCAGCTTTCTCCAAAAGAGAAAAATCATCTGTACTTTTAAATTTACCCGACACAACTGTCTCGTTGAGTTGCTCGGACGTAACGGCTCCGATGTCTGACACGCCTTGATTTAACATTTTTATTCTATCAAGATTTACGTCAAATCCAATAGCATCAAATCCGCCTGTTTGAATGACCGCCATGGCGAGTGGCAAGCCGACATACCCTAGCCCTATAATGCCGACGACAGCGGTTTTATCCTTAATTTTTGATAAGAGTTGGCCGTAGTTTTTATTTTCTTCTATCACATTTTTATCCATTATTTTCTGGTTAGCAAAAAATCCCATCAAAGTTTCGAGGCCTCAATGAAGCTTCGTCGTCCCAATGATTTTTGGCAGTTCACCCCGTTAATTTTTCAAAGACTTTACCATAAAACGTCTAAAACCTTAGAGACATTTTTAGAATTAACGTCAAGGTAAATCTATAAATGATGGCATCGGCTACGGCATTATGAATAATAAAAACGAGCAGAGCACAGCTAAATTTGATGTTCCGTGTCACGGTATAACACCATTATGCACAAACAAAATACGACGAGCACACTAAGCCCAATCGTCCTGATTGGATAGTCAGCGATACTATGAATAAAAACACTCGCCGTTGAAAGACTGGCACATCGCGCCAATACTGAAGATTTTAGTGGAGACTTTAGCACCCGCCAGATAACTGTGATCCACCACACTAGGAATGCACCACCTAGTGCGATTCCGGCAAGGCCAAACTCCAACAAAAGCTCCACATATTCATTATGGGCATGTGGAATCGTTGTGCGCCCTGGCTGTTCATAGAGTTTGTACGTATTCTCAAAGGAACCCGCCCCACTCCCAAACGGGAAAAAATCTTTAGCGGCTGCAAGCGTTGTAGAGAACATTGATCTTCGCCCCCCCTCTTCGGTGACCACAAATTGGGCTAATAAATCTTCAAATACGCCGCCAAAAAAGATAGAATCAATAACTATCCCCAATATAAATATGCCTGCAATTATATAGATATATGCCCGCTTAATCTTCATGAATGGTCGGCAAATCAATAATGCCCCCAGGAAAACAGGTATGATCAATACATAGCTCGCACCAGAGCCAGCCAGCAAAATACCAATTATTATTGCAAAACCAAAGATAAAACCAAAGCCAAGTTTTGCTGGAGGATAATTACGGCGGGCCCATAAACTGGTACTTTCCAGCAGTAAATAAATGGCAAATGGGAGAACCATGAGCAAGAAACTTGCTTGGTGATTTATGTTGGAAAAAAACCCGACCGGTGATTTTTCATTGGTGAAATCGTAAAAGTACAAACTATCAAACGCCCCGGAAACCTGTACAATACCCAAAACGACACTTGCCGCCGCAAAACCTGTTATGATCCAAAGTGAATTTTTTATCTCTTGGGCGGAGGCCAGGACGCCGACAAGACAAATGACAGCAAATGGCGGCAAAAAATCAAATAACGAAAACAAAGTTCTTTCTGGCATCAGGGAAAGAGGCAGCCACGGCAACTCCATCTCCATCAATTCGAAACCTTGTTGAACAACACCCCTTTGGGGAAGTTTTGTCCAAATGTCAGGCGGGAGGGGCACGAGATGAAGAATAAACAACATTACAAATACCGCAAAGAGGCCAATTAGAGTTTTCAATTCCCAAATGCGGCTATTAGAATTAATAACAGCAAGCGACCAGCCGATAACAAACAAAGACAGTAAATACAGTGGTAGCTTTGGGGTTACTATGTCTTGGCTGGTTCCGCCAAGTGTTAGGCAAAGCACAATAAATATGCCGAGGCGGTATTGGGAGATAGTTTGTAGTGCTTTAAGGCCTGTCGCCAAGTGTTTCTTTTGCACAAGCCTGGACATATTAAGGTCTAACCTGAATAATTTTGGCATATTTAGTTTTGGCCCAAATTCGCTGACTATATTGTCCAGTACTGCCAAGTAATTGTAACTTTTGCAGGGTACAGCCCTCGTCAGGTACTTGGAACTCTCCATTAAGAAGAGCACTACGCTCCCCCTTCACCAACACCTCGTCATTTAATTTTAACTGGGCAATAATTTGATTTGAAGGTAAACAGCTTATGTTCCACGAAAAGAAACCTTGCCGTTGCCGGTATGTCCATTGCGCAGCGATTTCCAATTGATAGGATTGACTTGGTGATAATTTCAACACTTGTGAAGCTAGCACACCCTGAAAATTATCCGCATATGAGGCGTAAAGCCCCTCTGGATCATCAAACTGCGCATATAGTTTCTCGGTTGAATACAGTTTCCAGTTAAAAGGCAAGTAAACTTCACTGCCTTTGAAAGAATAATCATGAATAAAAAACTCGGGTTGAGCGCTTTGCCCACCTGCCTTGCGCAACCAATATGTATATACTTGGTCATAGGCTTTTAATTGCATGAGTTTTTCCAGAAATTGTTCATACAATTCTTTATCAACAGCATTGGTTTCGTCCATTGTCTTTGAAAATGCCGATGTCTTTGAATATGCAGATAATGACTTCGAAACCAAATCAATATTATAGATACCCATTTTTACTATTTGCTCATATAGCACCCTGCTGCCCCAAACGGCCCGGCCTTGCAAATACGAGTTGACTATTTCATTGCCTTGCACATCTATTGCCATGGAAGACATTGCGTCACGATATAAGGTATGATCTCGCCCCCCCAATCTCAACAAAACATCTAAATTTTCAATGACATCAGGAAAATCTTGCTTTGCGTAACCTATGGCTACCAACCCCCTTAATGCTCTTTTGTTGTGAATATTGCGAGCTTTTGCGGCTAAAAATAACTCACGGTAGGCCAGTTCACCTTTAACTATTGATTTTCCAAAAGCTGAATACAGAAAAGGAAGATCACTTATAGGTGCACCTGGTAATGCAAGTTGCGAACGTTCCTGGATGTTTTGGCCAAGCGTTGCATTTGGTGGAGCACGAAGATCTATTTCATTGAGTGCAAAAAGTGCCTTTGAATATCCCGGAAAATACCTGAGTGATTGTTGCGGGTCACTATTTGCCACCATTCGCGCAATACACATTTTAAAAACAAAGATGCCGCATATAATGACAGACAACCCAACCAATATTAATTTTAAAATTAGGCGCATATCGTATGTTACTAAAGAATATCAATATATTGTTTCTGACGAGCTACTTTGGTTTTCTTGCCAGTATTTTTGGTGCCGTATTGACTGGAATCTTCCCCATAGCTGTAATTATAATAATTCAAATATCCGGCTGACGGTGCTTTATACTTGGTCAGCAATACCCCCAACAACTTCACACCGCGAACCATTAGCCGTTCAATAGACATCTTAACGGCCGGTGTTCGCATAAATGCGTGTTGAACGACGAACAATGAAGCGTCACACTTCGTTGCCAGTATAGGCGCATCTGCCAAGCCTATAACGGGAGGCCCATCTACAATAACATAGGTATAGTTTTGTCGCGCATAATTCAAAATTTCTTCTAATCTATATGTGGATAAAATTTCCGATGGGTTTGGAACCGTTGGGCCGCTTGGTAATAAATCCAAATTTCCATATTTCGATTTTATTATATGGTCTTTTGGGTCTTCCCCACTTGTTAACAAGCCTGACAATCCAATTGTATTGCGCGCCCCTTTTCCAAAACTTGGCAATCGTAAATCTGCGTCAATAAGCAGAACTTTTTCATTCAACCCTGCAAATCGCAATGCTATGCCCAGAGCGCTGACTGATTTACCTTCCCCGCTTCGCGTACTGGTAACATGAATAACTTTTGGCCCGCCGTTTGGCCCCGTGAACTGTAAATTTATGCGCAAAGATGCGTAAGCTTCTGCGAGGCTACTTTGAGAATCATTAAGCATGTCGCTGATATTATTGGTGTCTCGGGTTAACGGAATTACACCCATTACAGCGCTCCCTAATTTATCTTTAATATCATCTGGAGTATTAATCCTATCATCAATTATTTCACGCGCAAATACCATGCCAACACCCAGCGCACCCCCTAATAGTCCGGCTAATATCAAGGCTAGTCTTTTGTTGGGTTTGAACGGGGAAGACGGTATCTGGGCGCGGTCCACAAGTGAAATTAAATTTGATCCAATATCATCAGAAATACTGACCTCTTTCATCCGCTGTAACAAAGCGTCATACTGAGTTCGATTGGTTTCAACTTCACGCTCTAGGATAGTGTAATCAACACTTTTATTACGAATAGACATGATCGAATCTTTCAATACATTTACACGATCTTGCAAATCCAGTTCACGGCTCAGCGCGACTTCATATTGTGTCTTTAAATCCAATAGAACTGTGTTTTCCACATTTTCAGATTCCGCTATAATTTTTTCCTTCAAATAATCAATGCGTGATTTGAGCTCAACCATTTCTGGAAACTCAGGTTTATAAACAGCCAGCTTTTGTATATATTCTGCGCGAAGAGTTACATGCTGATCTTTTAATGTTACAAGCGCACCTGCTGTTTGAACCACAGGAACGGTTGGGTTTTCCAAGGCAAGATTATATCTTTTTTCAAATGCCGCCCTATTGGTTCTTGCCAGCGTAAGTTCGGTGGCTAGTGACACAAGCGCCACTTCATCTAAATATCCAGGGGTAGCATTTCCTTGCTCGTCTCTGACCGCAATAAAGTCATTATCAGCGGCATATTGCATTAAATTACGTTCTGATTTTTCTAATATTTCTTTGGTGCTTCTCAACCTATCCTCAATAAAGTCACGAGCAAATGATGTATCATTGTATTTCCTCTCTAAATTGTAGGAAATAAATGTGTCAATAACAGCATTTACTATGCGGGCCGCAGTTGCTGGATTGGTATGTGAATAACTCACCCGTACCAACCGACTTCTACCAACAGGTGCAACTCTTAACCGGCTAGAAAAAGCCCTTAATACGCGTCGTTTTTTATTTTCGCGCGTCTCGCCCTCAAGGGTTGCAAATTCCCCATCCGACATCAAGTCCAAACTATCAATAACATTTGATGCCAAAGTCGTGCTTTTCAACAACTCTATTTGCGTATTGAAGAACTCCTTGCCATCAATAAAATTATCAACTTGGGATGCGTTAAACAATTGCCTTTCTTGCTGCTTAACCTCCAACACACTCGACGCCATATATACAGGCGTTATGCGAAAGACAGCAAGAGCCGTCAGGCCCATGACTATTGTTGTTGAAATGGCGATAACCCACCAATATTTCTTGAAAATATTCAAAATTTTCCAAATATTTACTGGTGCATCGCCCGGCGCGCCATCAGAAAGCAAATGCGGCCCATTATCTTGGAAATTTCCCTCTAAATGCCCAGCCCCACTGTCTTTATGGGAGTATTGTCTTGAGTGGTCTTGCTGTCCATGTTCTAAGGCATTCACATTATCCGGCATCATATCCCCATTCTCTCTAATAATTACGCACTAATTTCGCTATATAAATACCAAGCACTTTTATATAAACACCCACAAGATGCTAGTTTCTCTCGCCTTTTAACTTATCGTCTGGTATATGCGCAATGAAAATATTATATTTATATGCTTTTGATTTCCAGGGGCCTAGGTTTAGGAGTTTTTCATGAATGCTTATATTAAATTGTGGTTTGATACCTTCAAGGCACGAAAACTATGCCAAAAACTTTCATTGCGGCACTTTGCCACTATATTGTTCTTATTCGTTTTTCCCACTTTAATATCCGCATGTACCACTAGCAATTTTACATCGAATAATAGCAATAATATGTCGGACAACAGTTATTCGGAAATTGACTTTCCTGCTTCTAACGCATTGGTCAATGTAAAAAAGGATGTCATAAAAATCGGAGACAGTGTGGATGTGACGGTTCATGGGTTTGAAGATTTTTCTGGAAAATATGTTGTAGATAGATCAGGGTCAATACACTTTATTCATCTTGGTAAAATCCGTTTAGACGGGCAGTCTGTTACGGAAGTGCAAAATACATTGGGGCAACGATATGGGGACTGCTGCTTGCATAACCCCAGTGTTTCCATTGAAAAAGAATCGCAGCCACTTGGCAATATAGTCGTTTACGGTGCCGTTACCCAACCTGGTTCATTTGAACTTGGTCAGGCAATTAAGCTCTCGGAAGCTATCGCCCTGGCGGGCGGTGTTACGCTTGATGCGAACAGGCAAAACGTTATTTTATCCAGGCTAATTAAAAACGAAAGAAAAACAATAACCATCAATTTGCAAAACATACAAATCGCGGGCGCACAAGATCCAGTAATACTTCCTAATGATGTTGTTTTTGTCCAAGATAAAGCCGGCCGGTTAATCTTTAACGACATAATAAAAACAGTGCCGATTATTAGCGCAATTATATTTGGAATCGCTCGATAGCTTGGGCCTAAGACACTGAAACGGAAATGCTTATCGCGGTATGGACAAAAACGAAGCGGCAATCATTTTTAGCTGCTGGGTCAGGATTGAAGCCCCTCCAATTTACCAAAATATTCATTACAATTGCAAATACTCAGTCATATGCGGGCGCACCAAAACAGTTATTTAAACAGTGTTTCCCATAAGTGAAATAAATGCACACGGCGACACCAAGACGTTATATGCGTGTGATAGCATAATAACTAACGCATCGATGGCATGTCTTGATCTGGCATTCAAACCAGTTACAGATGAAATGCAGGACGCCCCAGGGCCTGTGGACATTTAGGACAGGGCCGCAAAGTAAGTATTTGATGTACTCTCCAATAGTTGGAGCAGTGACATACTTAGAGCCTAAACCCGATCGATGCGGTCTTTTCTAAGCTCAAAAAGCTCACCTGCTAAAGGTAAACTCCGAACTATAGACGCCTAACGGAATACAAAAGGAAATATATACGGCCAATAAGATTGTGGGAATGATCTCAAAACGGCGGGATACACACTTAGAGCGTTCTGCGTTTAATTGAAATGTTTTTTTCGAAACTGAAGGCGCACGACCCAAAGCAGAAACCTGAATATATTGCGCCCTACGGAAAACCATAGGGCGTATAACAAATCTTTAGAAAGACACCGGAATACCTTAAAATAACTGAGTATGCGTACGATTAAAAGGCTCTAGCTACGCTTTGCGTATAAAGTCACTGCTTAAGCCCTGCCACGAATGATATCAGAAAATGAACATACCCAATTACACCACAACCGAAATTGCCTGACGGCATACTCCCATGCCCAGCAACAGCTACTGCTATGCAATTGATACTATGGATATGCTGCTTAACTAAGGGCTTGAAGGCGTGTCATCATCAGTGATAATAACGATACCAGCAATTACGGCCGCCGCAGCGAGCAAAGTTGGTATAAGAGCAAGTCCGAGAAGCGGTAACGAAGCCCCAGATAGATCATGGGCAGGATCTGTTACATCAAGCGTAGTAATATCAAAAACAGTGCTGCAAACATCAGATGCTTCAGCAACCGGCACAGCAATCGTAACCGTATTGGCATCATCCAAACTAACAGAACATCCCATAGCAAGATTGATATCAGCGCGGGCACCATCAATTGCTATGATGCGGTCACCTGTAGCGACCTGGCTATTGGTTTCAGCTCTAAAAAATTCGCCGTCGCGCTCAACCAATACACTGCCAGTCACATTATTCAACTGCCCTAAAATATCCGCTGCCTGTGCGGGTAGACCCGACATGGAAACCGAAACTGTTGCTGCTAAAAGTAATTTACTAATTCTGTTCATTTTGAATGCCCTATATAAAAATCCACAAGTTATCTCAGCGTGTAACATATTTTGAATTAAATGCAACATAAAAATTCTAATAATTCGATATAATTCCATCAATTCGAAGCTTTACCAGTATAAACCGCTCCGGGTTTGCCGGAGCGGTTTAGTTTAAGTTATGTAATAGCGACAAACACCTATTTTGTTGACACAATAACAAGGGACGTTAGACTTGTAAATTAGGATGAAAACTTGTTTTGTAAAGCCCGTTTAAACTTGCAAACACCAATTGAGCAATCAAAACATTAAAGGCGGTATGTGTCAAAATCAACAGGATTGAGAGCGTATACTTGGCAGGCTTATTCGAGGCTGCGGTCTTTGTCGGTTTTTTTAATATTATGCCTGTTTCCTGTATTATTTGCATTACAAGCAAAGGCAGATGTGACTGTAACTTTCTACAGCCACGACTTCGGCAATAATTTTCCCCATGCCTTTCTTGTTGTGCAAGGCACATTGACCGACAATACAGAAATTGATGAAAATTTCGGGTTTACGGCTCGCAAGATCACGCCAAAAATACTGCTCGGCTCAGTGCGGGGCGCTATCAAAGCGGCCAAATCAGGCTATATCAGAAAATCTGACGTCCAGTTTTCCATCACTGTGAATGACCTCGAATACAAAAAACTGCAAATTTTGACAGATCAATGGCGCAATTTACCCGGGAGAAGCTATAGCTTGAACAAGCAAAATTGCGTCCATTTCATTGGTGAAGTTCTAACAATGTTGGGCTATAAGGTGAACGCAGATAGTAGGTTTTTCAAAAAACCAAAGTCCTTTTTAAGAGAAGTTAAAGCCCTTAACCCCGCGCTGCAAATGCTGCAAATGGAAGTCTTGCCAGATGTTATCCCAACGACCCCGTAAAACAAAATTATTCCTCAACAGGTATTGCCAATGCGTCGCTCTCTAACTTTTTGCATGCGGGCATCTATCAAGACGCCAAGCCTGTTTTTGGCCTCTTGTTTGCTCCTTGTCGGCTGCGCCAGCTCCATCCCGCTTTCGGTGCCATCCTCGGATCAAAACAGTGCCGCCAACAACGCCACTGATGAGGTTTCACGCTATCTCGACCATGTAGCGCGACTGGACTCTATTTCCGCCAAAATCATGCAAAGCAACGCTCCCCTATGCGATAAAATTCACCGCGATCCAGGTGTCATCACACACACTCTGTCCGACTACCCCCAAGCCATGCGCTCCCGTGTCACGGCCCTCTCCACCCCGTCTGTATTGTATGTACGCCCCGACGGGGCTGGACGGGCACTTAAGCCAGGCGATATTCTCCTTGGTCGCAACGATAAACCTGTAAAGGCCGGCTCCCCGGATGTACAAAATTATCTGGCAGTTGGATTGTTACGCGTGAGCCGCGACGGGCTGGAAGTGCTGGTCCCCGTCAAAGCTCCCAATGTGTGCGCCTATAAAACCCAGCTTAAATTCAGCAAAAATGTCAATGCCCGCGCCCATGGCGGCACGATAACCGTCACAACAGGACTAATGAGTTTTGTAAAAACCGATGCTGAAATTGCATTTGTTATCGGACATGAATTGGCCCATAACAGGCTGGGGCACGGCCTAAAAGCCAAGCACAAAGGTGTTGGCTGGGGTTTAGCGCCAACCTATGCGCTCAAGCTGGAATTAGAAGCTGATTATGTCGGCATGTATTATCTGGCACGCGCCGGTTATGACACCAAAAACATTGGTGCATTTTGGCAGCGCCTGATAAAAAATAAAAAACTGCCCCTGTTTGGCTTGCTCAGTCCTTCGGGCGCAAAGCAAAGGCAACGCAAAATTCATATGACAGCTATGGAAATCGAACAAAAGCGCCTAACCAACAAACCACTAGAGTATTTTTCTATTCATTGAGTTTATAGCCTACCGATTTAAGATTATCCCAACATTTTTTTTCAATATAGATATTTTTTTGAATATAGATTTGACCGAGGTGGTCCTAAAAAACCGGACAGTTTGGCAAGACTACGGATTTGCCTTTGTTTTTAGCCCCAACAGGAATATCGCGCCTATTTCATCACCACAAAGAAATTGGCGTGGCTCGCGCCGCCCAAAAACACGGTGCGCTTTATTCACTATAAACACTGGATCAACACTGGATCAACACTGGCTACGACGAGCCTTACTAAACCGTAACAAGCCCATTGGCGGCGTTACGATTTAAGTGCCAGTTTGTTGCGCCACATACGGGGGCTCATACCGTAGGTGGATTTAAACAGGCGGCAAAAATGGGTGTAGTCTGAAAAACCCCAGCGATAAGCAATCTGATTTATGGGTGCAGCAATATTACTGGCTCTTTCCAATTCCATGCGTGCGGATTCCAGTCTTTGTGTTCTAATCCATGCGCTGACAGATTGTCCGTCTTCGGCAAAAAGTGCGCGTAGATATCGGGGCGAAATATCGCAGGCATGTGCGACTCCGTCGGGACACAAGCGCCTCTCTTTTAAATTTTGTATGATATAGTGCTTGGCTCTTTGGATGTGCATGAGTTTGGGTTCACTGGCATCTGGCAGGGTTTCGCCGAAGACTTCTCCAAGTGCAGTTGAGAGCAAGTTGATGACGTTGTTAAAAACCATGGGACGGGAGTTTTCATGCAGAGCGCCGCCGACTTTCAAAAGTGTTTTCAAATTGACCTGCACAAGCTGGGCAAGTGGATTACTGCCGTCCAGTTTAATGGGGGCCACCCCTACGAGCCAGCGGCACCTCTCTAGAAATACCTGTTTGGGTACTTGCAAAACCGCCTGTTCAAACGCGCTGTCAAATTTAAATTCATATGGGCGGTCACTGTCTACAAATGTTATGTCGCCTTGTTTGAGCTTCACGTCTTGCGAGTCCTGGCGGACGGTGCCAAAGCCTGAAGTTTGGCAAATGAAAACAAGCGAAGATGCTTCGCTTTTTTGAATGAGACGCCGACTTCTTCTGATAATTTGTTTGTCCGCTTTAATGGAGGAAACGCCAATACCGCCCGCATGAACGACCTGAATACAGCCGGAAAATTTATCATCGTCAATTTGCTCCGCTTCAAGCGGTAAAAACGCATCACATGTCGCTTTTTGCCAATAATGGAAGCGGTTTGAGGCAGAAACCGTGTCGGTTTTATAGGTTTTAATCCCGTTTTTTTCGAGAGTTTTTTGCATTGTTTTCTATATCTTCAACTATTATTACTTGAATAATCAACTTTTTATGCCGCCACTGTCAAGTTTTTCCGTAAAAACCCGCCTAAGCTACTCCCATAAACGCATGGCGAGTACGAGATTGGTAACATGTAAAACTCCGTACATTGTCGAGCAAAGAAACAAAAAGGGGATTAAATCATGAAAGCTTTTAAACGAATTAAACCAGCATTAGGCGCACTAGCCCTAGCCATAGGTTTTTCGCAGACGGGCAATGCGCAAGAGGCTCAAACCACCGCACCCTCCAGCAATGACAGGGGTTATATTGACGAGATTGTGGTGACTGCCCGTAAGCGTGCCGAAAGTCTGCAAGATACACCAATTTCAATAACTGCATTCACGTCCAAAGCTTTGGACGATCGCCAAATTGTAAATGTGGGACAAATTGCCGACTTTACACCCAATTTGACAATTAACACCTCGGCGGCTTTTTCCGGCAGTTCCTCGACCCCGGCAATTTTCCTGCGCGGTGTTGGGCAAGTGGATTTTTCTTTGAATACGGATCCGGGTGTTGGCCTGTATTTGGACGGTGTCTATATTTCGCGGGCCGTGGGCGGCTTAATTGACCTTGTAGACATTGAACGCGTTGAAGTCCTTAGAGGGCCACAAGGCACTTTGTTTGGGCGCAATACGATTGGTGGTGCCGTCAGTGTGACGTCAAAAGCGCCAACGGACGAATTCGGTGGTCGGGCGAAGCTCACAACTGGCTCGGACAACCGTATTCAACTCCAAGGCCTGCTGAACATTCCCCTGGGTGAAAACCTGGCTTCGCGCATCGCGGTGAATTACCACAAACGCGACGGCTATGTGGATCGTCCTGACGGCATCAGCCTTGGTGATGACAATAGCTTTTCTGCGCGCGGGACAATTGCTTACGCACCATCAGATAATTTATCCTTTGTGTTCTCGGGAGATTATACGACAGAGCGAGAGGAGTCTGCGCCGTTTATTCTTACGGCCATTGATCCTACGGCCCCCTTTGCCGGTTTTCAAAATGCAGTGATTGCGCCAATGATTGATCCGTCACTGGCCCTACTGCCCCCAGGCCCACCCAGCGCCTGCTTTATACCGACAACATCAAACCCGGCCTGTTTTAACGCCGCTTCTGTCAGTGTCGGTGTGCCGGGCATAAATCAAGGCACATTGCCTTCAATGTCAAACCTTGATGTCTATGGGCTGTCTTTAACAGCAGAGTATAATATAAATGATGATATAACCATCAAGTCCATCACGGCTTACCGCGACCTTGATAGTTTATCTTCCAATGAGCCTGACAGTGCGCCCGTCGCCGTAAATTCCACATCTGACAGTTATATTTATAATCAATTCAGTCAGGAAATTCAAATTCTCGGATCGAGTATGGACAACAGGTTGGAATGGATTTTGGGTGGGTTTTATTTTACTGAAGAGGGCACCAATGCCAATTTGGTCAACTTTTCAGTGATTGAAATTTTAAGCGGCGGCAATGTGAACAATAAATCCATTGCCGCTTTTGGGCAATTCACCTGGTCTGTGACAGACCGCCTTGATTTTACGGGCGGCCTTCGCTGGACTGAAGATCAAAGAGATTTTCTGCCCAACCAAAGAGTTGTCAACGATATTGCCACAGGCATTCCCAACGGCACACCGCTTTTGCCGAGTGTGACGGCTTCCACAAGCTCCAGTGATTTTACCCCCCACGCAAATATTTATTACGCATGGAGCGACGACATTTCGACTTACGCGACCTATTCGCAAGGATTTAAATCTGGTGGTTTCACCCAACGCGTTTTCCCGCCAGTCCTGCCCGCACCAGGTCAGAACCCGGCCGATGTTATCCCGTCCTTTGACCCGGAAACTGTCGATACGTTCGAAATCGGGATAAAAACCCAACTGCTTGACCGCCGGTTGCAGCTCAATGCGGCGGCGTTCACAACCGATTATTCCGATGTACAGGTCAATGTGCAAATCGGTATTGCGCCAACGACACAAAATGCAGCGGCGGCCAGTATTAAAGGGTTTGAAGTTGAAGCTTTGGCCGTGGTTTCAGATGCGTTTCGCCTAAATCTGGGTGTTGGTTATCTTGATGCGCAATACGACCAGTTGGGGCCAGGGGTTGTTGGTATCACACTGAACAGTAAATTGCCCGGAACGTCAGAATGGACGGTCAATGCGGGCGCCAGCTATCTGCACGATATGAACAATTACGGCGCGTTGACGGCGCGGGCTGATTATAGCTACCGCAGTGCGTTTTTCTTCGATGCCAATAACGAAATTGGCGAAGACGGGTATTCGGTTATCAATATTAGCCTGAATTGGGAGAGCGCCAATGGTGATTGGGGTGCCAGTCTGTTTGGTACAAATGTTACCGATGAGGTCTACGGCCTGGCAGGTGCGTCCATCCTTAACCCGGGCGGCTTCCAACAAACATTATTTGCACGACCTGCAGAGTGGGGTGTGAGCTTCACGCGCAATTTTTAAACGAAAGAACCCTGAACATGTCAAAAACCAAACTCGTAAAAGTCGCTGCCGTACAGGCTTCCCCGATTGTATTTGATCTGGATGCCTGCCTTGAAAAGGCGGCAAAACTTGTAGCCCAGGCCAAGAAAAAAGGGTGCGATCTCATCGCATTTGGGGAGGCCTGGTTTCCGGGCTATCCTTTTCAAATTTGGCTGGGTGCGCCCGCCTGGTCGCTGCAATACACTGTGCCTTATTTCGATAACTCACTGGAAGTAGGGACACCGCAATTTGAGGCCCTGTGCGATATCGCGCGCCAAAACAATATTATGATCTCGGCGGGTATATCGGAACGCGCTGGCGGTAGTCTCTATTTATCCCAATGCCTGATTGACAATAGCGGTGAGGTTTTATCTTTGCGCCGCAAGTTAAAGCCAACCCATGTGGAGCGTTCCATATTCGGGGAAGGCTATGGCCATGATCTGGCCGTGACCAAAACCGATATTGGCAATATTGGCCAGCTTTGTTGCTGGGAACATATGCAGCCTCTCAGTAAATTTGCACTGTATAGCCAGCACGAACAAATTCATGTTGCCGCATGGCCGTCATTTGTTGTCTACCGCGAAAAAGCCTATGCCTTGGGTGCCAGAGTCAACATGGCGGCGACCCGCACCTACGCCGTTGAAGGGCAATGTTTCGTAATTGCTGCAACCAGTGTGATGAACCAGCAAATGCTTGATTATTTCAAGGTCGGCACGGAAACGCCTCCGTTCATAGAATTGGGCGGCGGTTCATCTATGATCTTTGGCCCGGACGGGCGCGAACTTGCGGAGTATTTACCGGAAACCGAAGAAGGGTTGGTGATCGCCGAGCTTGATTTTGATGCCATCAAGATGGCCAAAGCCGTTGCTGATCCTGCCGGGCATTATAGCAAGCCTTGCTCCACTCGTCTGCTTCTCAATAAAACACCACTCACGCCAGTTGTCATAGAAGAGGATATTAATGAAGGGATAAATCCATTAGAAGTAAGTTTGGTTGACCTGGAGAGTGAATAATGAGCCCATCAAATATAATCACCATTGGCCCGCGCCGCAAAGCCCCACCCGTACACAGACCTGACGGGTTCGAAACCCAGTACGATGCCTATGAACCCCGGTTTAAGCAATTGGACGATCTTGTTATGGTGATTTTCGGGGTTGAAATACGCTCTGGCGAAGGTTTGGCAATCGAAGCGCGGCTTTTACAAGCCTTAAAACACGACGGTGGCCCCGGCTTGCTGGAACATGGTCAGGTCAAAACCGGTTTTGGCCCCCACAGTAAAATCTGGTTTGCCTACTGGCTGTCACAAGAGGAGTATGAAAACTGGTGCGCCCACTCCGGTATTGAAGATTTATTTTCGGACGATGCACTACTCGACGGAGACATCGGGCTGTGGCGTGAATATTGCCATGTCTCTCTGGACCATAATGAAACTTCATATTCTCGCGAAGAAAATGTAACAGGGCTGGCCAATTTTTGCGATAATATTGAAGTGACACCCCACCACGGATATTGGGGCAGTGCCCGCGATCGCATGGTCGCAACCGCCGATGATGATCTTGATGCAACGGGCAAATACAGGTCTGTGGACATACAAAAAACCTTGGGCAAACGCGTTCAAATTACCGCACCAAAAAATACATGTTTGATAAAAACAACCCAGGATTTGTCATTGGCCAATGATGCGCAATTAGCCATTTACCACGAAACTGTGGAGCCGGCTCTGCATGCCGGCTTGAATTATTTGCGCGCCAATGGGGAGGTCTCCGGCTGTCTGGGTATGCGTTTTATGCAAGAATTACCGTCATCTGGCGAAGCTATGAGAACTATTGGCATCGGATATTTTACGTCATTAGGCACGCTGGAGAACTGGACACATCATCATCCGACCCATGAGAAGATTATGCAGGTGTTTACGGAAATGGTTGGGCAATTTAATGGACAACCGGGCCTGCATTTGTGGCACGAAATTTCGGTGTTTGATGCGGGGCGACTTACAGGGGATTATGTCAATTGCTCTGCGGACGGCACATTGATGCAAAGCCAAAATAAAATTTGAATGAGGAAAATAAACGTAAAACACACGCCGGCTTTGGTGTGGGCGCTACACAACCAGACACGGCAATGTCGATTTTACATGCAATGCGCCGAGGGATACCCACATCCATAAAATTTTGCATCATGTCCAATGATGCAAATAATGTGGCTTGACTTTCAATAAAACACTGTATATTACGCCTCATGGTCAATGACGCAGCAATTATGACTAAGTTAGGGCGCCTAAGCGCCATCAGCGCGGGCTTTCCGCTACGCGGGGCTTCTCACGCGCTTAATAGTGGTGACAACGCCTTTATCCAGTTGCGCAACGTCTCAAGAGGTTCTGGCATTGATTGGCCAAAAGTTGATCGCGTAACCTTGCCGTCAACAAAGCATGTAGACTACTTACAGCCCGGCGACATAATTTTAGCTGCTCGTGGTACGCTTAACTTCGCCTACCACATTCCTGATCTGGATTTTCCGGCAGTTTGCGCGCCGCAGTTTTTCGTTGTCAGGGTAAATGACAAAGAAAAACTTCTGCCAAAGTTTTTAACATGGCAACTTAACGCCCCCCCCTCGCAGCACTATTTCACAACTGTTGCCGTCGGCTCGGCTATGAAAAGCATCCGCCGCACGGCTGTGGAAAACCTGGAAATCGCTATTCCTGCCTTGGCGCATCAACGCGCAATCGTGAAGTTGTGGGAAGCGGCCATTGCTGAAGAGCAGGTGCTAAAGCACCTTATAACCAATAGAAAAAACCTACTCAACGGACTGGCTCAAGGCTTGTTCAAAAAGGAAATTAGACATGAGCGATAAAATCAAACAAGACGAAATCAACAAGGCGGTCTGGGCTGTTTGCGACACATTTAGAGGCACGGTCGATCCTTCGGTCTATAAAGACTATGTTCTAACCATGCTGTTCATCAAATATATTAGCGATGTTTGGCAAGATCATGTGGAAGCATACCAAGAGGAATATGGCAGCGAGCCGGAACTCATCAAAGAATTGATGAAAAACGAGCGGTTTGTACTGCCAAAGAGCGCTAATTTCTACACACTTTACGAAAAACGTAACCAGCCCGGAAATGGCGAGCGGATTGATAAAGCTCTTGCCGCAATCGAAGATGCCAATATCTCCAAGCTGCGCGATGTGTTTCAGGACATAAATTTTAACTCAAACCGCCTTGGCGAAGAAGCACAAAAGAACGAACTTCTCAAAGACCTTCTTGAAGATTTTGCCAAAGAAACCCTTAATTTGCGCCCTTCTCGAATTGGAAAACTGGACATCATTGGCAATGCCTATGAATTCTTAATCAAGAGTTTCGCGGCAAATTCAGGGCGCTCTGCGGGCGAATTTTACACGCCGCCAGAAGTCTCCTTGCTCATGGCTGAAATTATGGCCGCCCAAGAAGGTGATGAAATTAGCGATCCGGCCTGTGGTTCTGGCTCGCTGCTTATGAAATGCGGACAATATGTGCAAAGGCATCATTCGGGGTCAAAAAAATACGCGCTTTATGGTCAGGAAGCTATTGGCAGCACATGGGCGCTGGCAAAGATGAATATGTTTTTGCACGGCGAGGATAACCACAAAATTGAATGGGGTGACACCATTCGAAATCCTAAATTATTAAACAAAAAAGACGGGCTACAGCATTTTGATATTGTTGTCGCCAATCCGCCCTTTAGCTTAAAAAAATGGGGTTATACGACCGCCGAAGATGACAAATACAGCCGTTTTAAACGCGGTATTCCGCCAAAAACCAAGGGCGATTACGCCTTTATCTTGCACATGATCGAAACCATGAAGCCCAAAACCGGGCGCATGGCGGTCGTTGTACCCCACGGTGTTTTGTTTAGAGGCGCGGCGGAGGGGCGCATTCGCCAAAAACTGATAGAGGAAAATCTGCTCGATACAGTGATCGGCCTGCCTGAAAAACTGTTTTACGGCACAGGTATTCCAGCATCTATCTTGGTTTTCAAAAAGAAAAAAGCCGACAACAAAGTCCTGTTCATTGATGCGGCCCGCGAATTTGTCTCTGGCAAAAATCAAAACCAGCTTTCATCTGAAAATATCGCCAAAATTATCGAAACCTACAAAGCACGCGAAACGGTTGATAAATATGCCTATCTTGCCGAACGCGAGGAACTGGCGGAGAACGACTATAACCTCAACATCCCGCGCTATGTGGATACGTTCGAGGAAGAAGAAGAAATTGACCTGATGGCGGTACGGGCTGAGCGCCTGAAATTGAAAGACGAACTGGCCGAACTTGAAATAAAGATGGACGGCTATCTCAAAGAGCTGGGGTATAGTGCATGAGCAAAGATATTGTAGCAACAGAAGGCACGCCTTTTCTTCTCTATGAGGGAGAGAACGAAACCGTGCATGTCAAAGTGTTGATGCAGGCAGAAACCATCTGGCTAACGCAGCGTTCTTTAAGTGAGCTGTTTCAAACCAGTAAGCAAAATATCAGCTTGCATATCCAAAATATTTTTGATGAAGGTGAGCTTACACCAAGCGCAACTGTCAAGGATTTCTTGACAGTTCAAACCGAAGGCAAAAGAGAGGTCACGCGCTCACTGGAATATTACAATCTCGACGCCATTATCGCCGTTGGCTATCGGGTCAATTCGCGCCGCGCCACACAATTTCGCATCTGGGCCACCAATACCTTAAAGGAATATATTAAAAAAGGCTTCGTCATGGATGATGAACGCCTGAAACAGGCCGAAACCGTCTTTGGCGAAGATTATTTCAAGGAATTGCTGGAACGTGTCCGCTCCATCCGCGCCAGTGAACGGCGCATTTACCTGCAAATCACCGATATCTTTGCCGAGATCAGCACTGACTATGACAGCGGTTCACAAACGGCGAAAAACTTTTACGCCATGGTACAAAACAAGTTTCACTTTGCCATTGCCGAAAATACGGCGGCGGGGATCATCCACCAAAAAGCTGACCGTGAAGCTCCCAATATGGGGCTGACCACATGGAAGAACGCGCCGGATGGCCGGATTTTACAATCCGACGTCATGGTGGCGAAAAACTATCTGGACGAAGCGAAAATCAAGCGTCTGGAACGTACGGTTTCAGGGTTTTTCGACTATATAGAAAACATTATCGAAAACCGCACCAGAATGTCCATGAATGATATGGCGCAAAGCGTCGATAAATTCCTCTCCTTTAACGAATATAAACTCCTGAGCGGCAAAGGCAATATGAGCCATAAACGAGCCGTGAATAAAGCCAAAGCCGAATACGCCGCCTTTAACAAAACCCAGAAAATCAATTCCGACTTTGAGAAAGGCGTAAAGGCATTAGGTAAAAAGCTGGGTCAAAAAAGCGGGGGTGAAAATGGACATTCCTGAGGGTTGGAGGAAACTCCCTATCGGTAAAATCTGTAATTCCATCGTGCCTGGGAGAAACAAACCAAAGGTATTTGATGGAACCATTCCTTGGGTCACTACTCCAGGAATACAAGGTCGATATATACCATCTAAATCCCAAAAAAATTATGTAAGCAAAGAAGAAGTGAGCAGCGCGGGAGGGAAAATTGTACCAAAAGGAAGCGTAGTTATTGCTGCTGTCGGGGACTTGGGTTTAACAGCAATTACAAAATGTGCGGTTGTCTTGAATCAACAACTTCATGCATTCATTTGCCCCGAAAATATTTCCAATGAATATATTGCCTATTTTCTGGAAACGCAAAAACAATACATGCATTCAGTTGCCTCTAAAACAACAATTCCTTATATGAATAAAACTAACTGTGAGAGCATTCCAATTGTCTTACCGCCCTTTTCAGAACAGAAGCAAATTGCAAATCTCCTCGGCACATGGGATCTTGCGATAGAGGTGACTGAGAAATTGATTGTGGCGAGCGAGGCTCAGAAAAAAGCCCACATGCAACAACTCCTAACCGCCAAAAAACGCCTCCCAGAATTTGATGGGGAGTGGGAAACAACCATTCTTTCAAGAGTTACCCAGATCATCATGGGTTCATCACCAAAATCAACGGCCTACAATGATAAAAAAATTGGGCTGCCTTTGTTACAAGGAAACGCAGATATTAAAAACAGAATATCCGCGCCTAGAGTGTATACATCACAGGTGACAAAGGAATGTTTAGTAGATGACATTCTATTGAGCGTCAGAGCACCCGTTGGCGAAATTTCTCGGTCTGTTCATGACGCCTGTATTGGGCGTGGTATTTCGGCCATAAGAGCCAAAGAAAATGCAGTGCAAGAATTTGTCTATCAGTGGCTTCTATTTTTCGAGCCTAAATGGGCAAGGTTTTCGCAAGGAAGTACATTTGAAGCCGTAAACAGCAGTGACATAAGAACGTTAAAACTTCGCATTCCTTTAAAAGATGAACAGAAGAAAATTGCCGCCATTCTTTCCGATGCTGACCGCGAGATTGAGCTACTAACCCGACAGCTCACCCAATTAAAATCCGAAAAATCCGCCTTGATGCAGCAACTGCTCACTGGCAAGCGCCGTGTCAAAATTAACGGGGAGGCTGTAGATGTTTAATCGGCTCGCCAGACAAATTTTCGGGTGGCCCAAAATCTTGAGCATAACAAGCATCTTGGCCATAACAAATTTAAAACGAGGGATTTAATGCAACAAGCGCCAAATACAGATGAGCTATCGACTTCGCACATTCCCGCCCTGCAGACTTTGATGTGCTTGGGTTGGGAATATTTACTGCCGGCAAAATGCCTGGAACTGCGCGGCGGTAACGGGCAGGTGGTGGTTAAAAGCTTGCTCATTGATGCCCTCAAAACCCGGCGCTTTGAATATCGCGGAAAATCCTATCCCCTATCCCCGAATGCTATTGACCAGATTGTACGCGACCTTACCGGCCCGCCTATGGGCGACGGTTTGCAAAGGGCCAATGAAGCCATTTACAATCATTTGACACTGGGCATCACGGTCACTGAATTTATCGAGGGCAAAAAACACGCGCCAACCATAAAAATTATCGATTGGGAAAATCCAAAAAACAACAGCTTTGTTGTGACCGAGGAATTCGAGGTTTTAAACACGGCAGGCACAACCACGCGCCGCCCTGATATTGTCTGTTTTGTCAACGGTTTGCCCCTCGCGGTTATCGAAGCGAAACGTGCGGCGTCGGGCAATCCAAACAAGTCCATGATTGATGAAGGCATCAGCCAGAATATACGCAACCAACGCAATGAAGAAATCCCTTCACTCTTTGCCTATTCGCAGCTTTTGTTTGCAATTAACGGTTCGGATGGTCGGTACGGCACCACAAAAACCAGCCGAAAGTTTTGGTCTAAATGGCATGAAGAGGACTTTAAGGAAGAGCATTTTACACAGATCAAAAACACACCCCTGTCGGACAGCCAAAGGGGAGAGCTTCTTTTGGGGCGCCCCAAACATCTGACAGATTTTATGCATAGACTTTGGGCAAAACCGCAGGCGGTCAGTGATCAAGATCGGCTCCTGATTAGTTTACTGTCCAAAGAGCGTTTTTTGGAGTTCATAAGATATTTTATTCTGTTTGACCAAAAAGTCGGTAAAATCGCGGCGCGGTATCAACAAGCTTTTGGCATTAAAAGGCTGATTGACCAAATTTCACAAAAACGTCCTGACGGCGGACGCAAAGGCGGGGTTATCTGGCATACAACGGGATCGGGGAAAAGCTTCACAATGGTATTTTTGTGTAAGGCCATGCTTATCCACCCCGATTTATCAAACTGCCGCATTATCGCCGTTACCGACCGCAGAGACCTCGAAAAACAGTTGGCTAAAACCTTCCTGTCAGGCGGAGCGTTCGGCGCGCAAAAGTTCGGACGCAAAGACCTGTCGTCAAAATACAAAGCATCAACCGGCAAGGATTTGGCTCGGCGCATAGCCAAAGGCGAAGAACGGATTATTTTTTCAATCATCAACAAATTCGGCACTGCCGCCAAGCTTTCTGAATGCTATAATCCAAGTGCAGATATCATTGTATTGATAGATGAGGGACACAGAAGCCAAAGCGGCGAAAACCACGAACGTATGAAAAAAGCACTGCCCAATGCTTCATATGTCGCTTTTACCGGAACACCTTTGCTTAAAAATGACAAAACAACCAATAAATTTGGGCCTATTGTTCATGCCTATACCATGCAGCGCGCGGTTGACGATAAAACAGTCACACCTCTCATATATGAGGAACGCAAACCTGTTTTAGAGATCAATGACAAGGCTATTGATAACTGGTTCGAAAAAATCACTGTCAGCCTGTCAGACAAGCAAAAAAGCGACCTAAAAGAGAAGTACAGCAAAAAGGGACAAATTTACAAATCAGCCAGTCGCATAGAGCTCATCGCGTGGGATATAGCCGTGCATTTTAGCGAAAACTTTAAGGCGTTAGGCAAGAACTTAAAAGGGCAACTGGCTTGTCAGGACCGCAAGTCTGCTGTGCGCTACAAGAAGGCGCTGGATGCGACTGGTCTCGTTAGCAGCGCAGTCATTATGTCTCCGCCTGATACCCGCGAAGGCCATGATGATGTGGACGCTTCAAAAATACCCGAAGTTCAACAATGGTGGAAAGACAATGTTACTGGTGATCCACAAGAGTACGAACGCCAAGTTCTCGAAGACTTTTCAGAGCCGGGACGACCGGATATTCTCATCGTCGTTTCAAAACTGCTCACAGGCTTTGATGAGCCAAGAAATGCTGTCCTGTACATCGACAAGAAAATGGAAAGCCACAATCTCATTCAAGCTATCGCACGGGTAAACCGTCTGCATGAAGAAAAAAAATATGGACTATTGATAGATTATCGAGGCATTCTAAAAGAACTGGACACGGCTATTACCAGTTATCAAGACTTGGCAGAGCGCACTCAAGGCGGCTTTGATATCGATGATATTAAAGGCCTGTATACTGAGATTTCAACCGAATATAAACGCCTTCCAAGTCTCCACAAAACCCTATGGTCAATTTTTGAACCTGTTGACAATAAAGCTGACCGCGAACAATTCAGGCAGGTCTTAATTCCGCAAATGCAGGAGCAAGAACATGGTGGTTCTCTGGATACCAAGCAAAAAACACGTGAGGATTTTTACGAGGCGCTAACAGAATTCGGGATTTGCTTGAAAATAGCGCTGGGGTCACAATCGTTTTTTGAAGATAACAGTGTAACCGAGCAAAAAATAACCACCTATAAAAAGGATTTAAAGTTTTTCACCGAGCTTCGCATTGAGGCAAAACGTGATGCACAGGAAACAGTTGATTTCAGTGCTTATGAAGACCAGATCCGTCGCCTGGTAGATAAGCATGTTATCGGTGAGGAGGTGCTAGAATCCGAAGGTGTGTACCTGGTCAACTCACTTGGAAAAAGTGACCCAGAAAACTGGTCAGACGAGAAACTAAAAAATGAAGCGGATATTATTAAGTCCCGTGTACGAAAATCTATTGAACAAGACCTTGCGGATGACCCATATGCGCAAAAATATTTTTCGGAGCTGCTTAAAAACGCAATTGAAGAAGCCGCCGCTATGTTTGAACACCCTTTCAAACAATATGCTTTATTCCATGACTTAGAAAGCAAAATAGCGCGCCGGGAGGTCGACGGCATCCCGGAAGAGCTAAGGTCTTCTGCGCACCGTTGCGCATATTTCGGGCTTTTGAAGATGACGGTCAAAGATACACCTATAGATATTGATCAGGAAGGTTTTATCAAATTGAGTTATAAGATTGATGCAATCGTTTCGAAAGCCGTAGAGGAAAATTCTATCAATCCTCAAATTATTGAGGCCGAGATCAGAAAGGGTTTGCTGCCCATTTTGTTTAAACCATTAGGTTTGGATAACGCTAAAAAATTATCTGAAGATGTAATCAATATCACCCGAATTGGATTGTCGTGATGCCGAAGAAGGTTCTACAATCGGTCACATATGGCGAGGAAAAAATTCATTTCTCGGTTCTGGAGAATTCAGATTTATCCGCAAAAATAAGGATACATGTCTATCCGAACCAATCCGTAGAGGTGGAAACACCAAGTGGTGAGACAAATACGTCAATCGAAACCGCTGTTCGCAAAAGAGCAAGGTGGATTACAAGGCAATTGGACGAAGCGAAGAAAGCACGCTCTTATGTTTTACCTCGTGAATATATTAGCGGCGAGACACATTTTTATTTGGGGCGGCGCTATAAACTGAAAATAGCCAGGAATATTGACAGCCCATCTCACATAAAACTAATTGGTGGCGAAATCAAAATAAATGTCCGTGTTAACGATCCTGCAGCGGTGAAGCGAAGGTTGGTGAACTGGTATCACGAACGTGCTGCAAAATACATCGGTGGTAGATTATTGGCCATTTCAAACAACACAAACTGGATAGCATCATCACCTGCATTAAAAATTGTTCCGATGCAAAAACAGTGGGGAAGTTTATCACCCGAAGGTGTCGTGCATATAAATCCGTGTCTAGTCAGAGCACCTATGGACTGCATTGATTACGTTTTATGCCATGAGCTTTGTCACTTCATCGAACGAAATCACAGCAATAATTTCTATCGGTTATTGAAGATGAGATTGCCGGATTGGGAACAGCGAAAAGCTAAACTTGATGGAATGGCTGAATTACTGCTAGCTGAATAGGGGCGCGCTAGTGAGCGCGAAGCATCCCGTTGCTCTGCATGACATACGTGCGGGTTTAAAGGCGGCGAGATAGCCCTTTTGTCGAACCGCTATCTGCAAATGCGTTTGATCCCCGCGCAATCTTCGTCTTGTCATGCCGTTCTCCTCCTCAAAGGATAGAACACACCTTTAACAAACTACCCGGTTTTTCAGGACCACCCCACGCTTCGTTACTATGCTGTATTTATTAGAAAATACTTGCAAATATTAGGTAAATGTTGTTATGTTAGTTGAGGGCTCACATTATAATCATTGTAAGATTGACAAGGTGGGGCTGGGCTTTGGGCTTTGAAAGCCTAAGTCGTGCGTAACTGGTTTTGGAAGTGGGGCGTTGGTTGGGATGAGTGGTTTTTTAGGTTGGTTTCGAACTGGCTATCCGGTGGTCAAGAGAATAATAGATATTGTTGTGTCTATTGTTATGTTGGTGTCGCTCATGCCTGTCCTTATTATTGTCAGCATTGCAATTGCCGTAAGCTCCAAGGGGCCCGTGTTGTTTTGGTCAGAACGTCGGGGTATTCAAGGCCACCCTTTCGCAATGCCGAAGTTTAGAACAATGACAAAATGTTCTAAACTGATGTCACGGGAAGTGACCAGCGGAGCAGATATATCTTTCACGCCAATTGGTCAATTTTTGCGTAAAACCAGCTTGGATGAATTGCCACAGCTTTGGAGTGTGATTAAAGGGGATATGAGCTTAATAGGCCCGCGCCCGCTTTTGACCAATGATTATGCCAATGCTCACCGCGAGAAATATCCGAAAATTTACTCTGTGAGGCCCGGAGTAACGGGTCTTGCTCAGGTCAATGGGCGCAGTTTTATCAGCCCGCGCAACAAAATACGCTATGATGTTTTTTATGCGGAGCGGGTTTGTATGTTGTTGGATTTGAGAATATTGGTAAATACTTTTAGCGTAGTTTTAAACATGAAATTGGTTAAGTAAACATTCATTCAGAGTTCATGTTTAATAACAAAGTCCATCTTGTGGCTTGGTGAATAGTGCACAATGGGTACTGACTTTCGTTGACATAAACGGGTTTTGAGGGGTGTTTATTTCGTACTTAGCTCAGAACCCGACCAACGGCTTTATCCCATCCGGCTAACAGTGCGGCGCGGGTTTCGGCGGACATATCCGGTGCGAACCGCTTATCCGTCTCGCTGTTAAACTTGCGCACATCTTCGTAAATTCCCCCATAACTACCCGCGAGCAAAGCTGCCCCCAAAGCCGTGGTTTCCATGTTTTTTGGACGGGTGATTTCTACATCCAAAATGTCCGACAAAAATCCCATAGTCCAATCATTAGCGGCCATACCGCCGTCTACTTTCAGGCTTGTGATTTTTGCGCCGTCCGCCTGCATGGCGGTGAGCAGGTCGTTGGTTTGGTAACAGACACTTTCTAGTGCGGCGCGGACGAAATTTGCCGGGCTAGTGGCGCGGGTGATACCGAAAATGGCGCCTCTGGCACCCGCGTCCCAATGGGGGGCGCCGAGGCCGGTAAAGGCAGGGACAATATAGATACCTTCATTGCTCTCCAAGCTACGGGCCAATTTTTCCGTCTCGTCCGCCGATTTGATCAGCCCCATTTCGTCGCGCAGCCACTGCACGGCAGCTCCGGCTACAAAGATCGAGCCTTCCAGTGCATAGGTGATTTTACCGTCCAGGCGGTAAGCAATGGTGGACAAGAGCCGGTTTTTGGATGTGAGTTTTTCGTCTCCGGTATTGAGCATAACGAAACATCCCGTCCCGTAGGTGGATTTAATATCACCGGGCGAAAAACAACCCTGGCCAATGGCGGCGGCTTGCTGGTCTCCGGCAACGCCCGTGATCGGAATGGCCGCACCGACCACATCTTTATCCGTAGTGCCAAAATCGGCGGCGCAGTCCAGAACATCTGGCAGCAAAGAACGCGGCACGTTAAACAGGCTAAGAAGTTCATCGTCCCATGCGCCGGTTTTGATGTTATACATAGATGTGCGGCTGGCATTTGTGGCGTCGGTGACATGTCTTGTCCCACTCTTTTTGGCCCCGCCCGTTAGCCGCCAGATCAAAAACGTATCAATAGTGCCAAAACAAAGGTCTCCGCCCATCGCCCGCGCCCGTGCGCCCTCAACCTTGTCCAGCACCCAACCGATTTTGCTGGCGCTAAAATACGGGTCACACAACAACCCGGTTTTCTCGGTAATCATGGTTTCGTGACCATCGTCTTTCAGCTTCGTACAAACGTCCGCCGTGCGCCTGTCTTGCCAGACCACGGCGTTATAGATGGGCTTGCCGGTATCCCGCTCCCAAATCACACAAGTTTCGCGCTGGTTGGTGATACCAATAGCGGCAATGTCCGGCGTATTCGCCAAACATTTTTGCACACACTCAAGCACGCCTGACCAAATCTCCTCCGGGTCATGCTCGACCCAGCCATCATTGGGATAATATTGGGTGAACGGTTTTTGCGCACTGAACACGGGCCGAGCTTTTGCGTCATAAACAATAGCCCGGCTCGATGTAGTGCCCTGGTCAATGGCGAGAATGTGTGGCATGTGCGTTCCTTTTTGCACAATATACACAAATGGTGAAAAATTTGCTATAAAATTGCGACGGGTATTGTATGCCATTAGGTTTAACTGAGGGTGCGAGAGGGTTTTATGACGAATTTAGGCAAATGGCTGGGCGCGAGCATTGTAACATGTGTGTTTCTCATTGGCTGCGGCGGTGGTGGTTCTGTAACGCCGCCCCCTCCTCCACCGCCGCCACCGCCCGTAACGGATATCTGGGTGGACGTCAAAGCGGCCATTGATGCGTCCAATGTTTCCCATATCCGCCTGACGGTCGGGAACGGCGGCGGGGTGGTGTTTTCCTATGAAAAAGGCTCGTTTCCAGCAGACAGTCAATATTTTTTAGCCTCGTCTTCCAAACTTTTGAGCGGCGCAACCATTTTCCGGCTGGTTGAAAGCGGCACATTGTCACTGGATAGCCGCCCCGCCGACATCATACCGTGGTGGACAAGCGATCCGGCAGACATACGCAGCCAGGTCACGCTGGAACAATTATTGTCATTTACTTCCGGGTTTAATGATGCGCCGACCAGCCCGAGCTGCATAACTGACGCTGCGACAACCATGGGTGCCTGTGCGCAAGAATTTTATAGCGGCGGCGTCGGCACTGTACCCGGCGACGCATATTATTACGGCCCGGCCCATTTGCAAATTGCCGCACATATGGCCGAACTGGTGACGGGTATATCTTACGCGCAGATTTTCAAAGCCGAAATCGTTGACGTATTGGGATTAAGTAACAATACGGTTTTTGCATTTCCAAGCACGACCAATCCTCGCGTATCTGGCGGCGGTCAATCAACGCCCGAAGACTATGCCAAGTTTTTACGCGCCCTGCTGGCGGGAGAGATTGTTACGGATATAGACACATTCACCCAAGACCGTACCGGGAATGTGGTGTTTGGGTTTCGCCCAGGGGCTACCGGAGCTACGGGGCGCGACTGGCATTACGGCCTTGGTTTTTGGCGGCAATGCGACATTCCCGAGTGGAACAATACGTGTGATGAAAATATTGTGATCTCCAGCGGTGGCGCATTTGGCTGGCGACCCTGGATTGATTATAACAATAATTATTTCGGGCAAATCGCCATGGAAGTTACCTCCGGCAACCACGGTGCCGCAGCTCTGCAACGCCAACTCGAACCCCTGATCGTAACAGCCCTTGCCAAGTTATAGGCGCTGGCTTTAATGTCAGATTTATGGAAAATAAAACATATGATTTGCTGATCATTGGCGGCGGCATTAACGGGTGCGGCATAGCGCGCGACGCGGCTGGGCGGGGGCTTTCGGTGTGCCTGGTTGAGAAAAACGATCTGGCTTCGGGGACAAGCTCAAAGTCCTCCAAATTGATCCACGGTGGTTTGCGTTATCTGGAATACGCAGAGTTCCGGCTGGTGCGCGAGGCTTTGCGTGAGCGCGAAACTTTGATGCGCATTGCGCCGCATCTGGTTAGCCCCCTGCGGATCGTCTTACCACATCATAAAGGTCTGCGGCCAAAATGGATGCTGAGGCTTGGCTTGTTTATTTATGACCATCTGGGCGGGGGGCGGACATTGCCCGGCACCGAAATGGCCAATTTGCGTACGGGGTCTGGCAAAGATGTCTTAAAGCCTGAATTTGAAACCGGGTTCGTGTTTTCCGATTGCCGGGTTGATGATGCGCGGCTTGTGGTGACGAATGCTTTGGGGGCACAAAATCACGGCGCGGATATTTTAACGCGCAGTAAATGCACGGCGCTTAGCCATAAAGACAATATCTGGCAGGCCGAGGTCAGTGAGCATCCTGGCGGTAAAGCCCGCAAAATCAAAGCGCGGGCTTTGGTGAATGCATCCGGTATAAGGGTTGACGAAATGGTTGAGCTTGCCCTGGGGCAGGAGGTTCCGGATCATTTGCGTCTGGTCAAAGGCTCGCACATTGTCACGCGGCGCCTATATCCGGGGCGGCAACTTTATATGTTTCAAAACCCGGATGGTCGAATTATTTTTGCTATTCCCTATGAGCAGGATTTCACCTTGATCGGTACTACCGATGCGCCCTATGAACTGAGCGATGGCCCTATAGAAATATCGGACGCGGAGACGGATTATTTGATAGGCGCCGCCAACGATTATTTTAGCGAGCCTATAAGCAAAGGTGATATTGTCTGGAGCTATGCCGGGGTGCGGCCATTATACGACAATAAAAAAGGCAATGCGTCCGCCGTCACCCGTGATTATGTTTTCGATATCAAGGACGAAACCACACCGCCGGTCCTGTCCATATTTGGCGGCAAGATCACCACCTACCGCGAGCTGTCCGAACATGCTTTGCGTAAGATGAAAAAATATTTCCCCGACTTAGGCCCAAAACAATGGAGGGACTGGACAGCCCAAAAACCACTGCCGGGCGGTGATTTGGATATGGGGTTCGAAGAATTTGTGCAACTACAAGCGCAGAAATATCCGTTTCTGGCCCCGGAGCATCTCTTGCGCCTGTGCCGGGCTTATGGCACCAGAATGGATATATGGCTTGCAGGCGCAAAACGGACAAAAGACATGGGCCAAAATTTCGGCGGCACACTGAGCGAGCGCGAAGCCAAATATCTGATAAAACACGAATGGGCCAAAACCGCCGAAGACATATTATGGCGCCGCACAAAATGCGGCCTGCACATGAGCAAGAGCGAGCGCGACGGGTTTAGGGATTGGTTTTAGCTAATTTAGTTCTTGCTTTGTTCTCACGTGCGTGTTACACACTCTTTACGGGAGTGAATTCAAGAGGCGTGGAATGAACGTAGTGAATGACAGGGAATTATAATGGGTGCACGAATTTCTACTGTTGCTTTTGTTGGGGCTGAGGCCCGGCTTGTGGATGTGCAGGTTCAGGTCGCGCCGGGGCGCCAAGCCTTTAATATTGTCGGGCTGGCCGATAAGGCAGTGGCCGAAAGCAAAGAGCGGGTCATAGCTACTTTTGCCGCTATGGGGCTTAAATTGCCTTATAAGCGTATTGTGATCAATCTGGCCCCTGCCGACATGCCCAAGGCTGGCGCCCATTATGACTTACCGATTATGTTGGCGTTGATGGCTATGCTCGGCGCGGTGCCTGAGGATGCACTGGACGGATATGCGGCCATTGGGGAATTGTCCCTGGACGGCACGATTACCGGTGTGCCAGGCGCTTTGCCTGCCGCCATGTGTGCAAGTGCCAATGATTTGGGATTAATTTGCCCCGAGGCTAATGGCCCCGAAGCGGCCTGGGCCGGGAAATTATCCGTTTTGGCACCTAAGAATTTAATCCAACTTCTCAATCATTTTAAAGGCACACAGGTTTTGTCGCGGCCGGAGCCCGGCGAATTACTCGACGTTGTCAATCCGCTGGATCTGCGTGATGTGCGCGGGCAAGAAACTGCCAAACGGGCTTTGGAAGTGGCGGCGGCGGGTGGGCATAATATGCTGATGGTTGGGCCGCCGGGTTCAGGAAAATCCATGTTGGCGGCCCGAATGGCAGGTATATTACCGCCGCTATCTGCTCATGAATTACTTGATGTGTCCATGATCCATTCTGTGGCGGGACTGTTGGAGCGCGGGCAATTGTCCAGGGCCAGACCATTTCGTAGCCCCCACCATTCAGCTTCAATGGCGGCTATGGTTGGCGGCGGGGTCAAAGCCAAGCCGGGCGAGGCGTCTTTGGCCCATAGGGGGGTATTGTTTCTGGACGAATTACCCGAATTTTCGCCCCAGGTTCTGGACAGCTTGCGCCAACCTTTGGAGGTTGGCGAAATCAATGTGGCGCGGGTCAATGCCCATGTCACTTACCCGGCCCGGTTTCAGCTAATCTCTGCTATGAACCCGTGTCGGTGCGGCGGCTCCGGTGGAACGGACGGCATTGCTTGTAAGCGCGGCCCGCGCTGTGCGGCGGATTATGAGGGCAGGATATCGGGGCCGTTTTTGGACAGGATTGATATTCAAATTGATGTGCCCGCCGTCACGCCAGCCGATCTGGCCTTGGCGCCGTCCAAAGACGGGACAAGCGAAGTGGCGGCGCGGGTATTGGCTGCACGCAAGATGGCCGAAGCCCGCAACGGCGGCTGCACCAATGCGGATTTGCCTACGGCAAGGCTCGATCATGTAGCTGTGCCCGAGCGTGACGGTATGACGCTGTTGCAAAAAGCAGCGGAGACATTGGGTTTGACGGCACGCGGCTATCACCGGGTTTTGCGGGTGGCCCGTACGTTGGCAGATTTGGACGCCACAGAAAACATCAGGCGTTTGCACATCGCAGAAGCCCTGGCCCACAGACGTGGCCGCAAACCCGTGGCTCAAACTGGCTTTAGTTCCAGCAGGGCATACCCCAAACCTGTTAGGTAGTTGTCCGGCTGTTATTTTACCATTTCGTAACTTGAGAATTTGTCCCAATTCGCCTATATTGATATTAAGAGAGGGGATTTAACAGGAGATTGCCCCATGCCCGCTATGCCCATAACAAAAAATATGATAGGAAATATGAAAAACAATATTACCAAACTCGGTATTTTGAAAAAAATGGTTCTTGTGACCAGCGCCCTGGTGCTAACGGCGTGTGCGACGGCTACTCCGTACCAGCCGTCAGCTAACACCAATATGCGCAACGGTTTTTCCGAATTACAGATCGAAAATGATCGGGTTAAAGTGACCTTTGATGGCAATTCATTGACGGATCGTCAAACCGTCGAGACCTATCTACTTTACCGCTCAGCCGAGCTGACAAAAGCGGCTGGCTATGACTATTTCACCTTAACCGACCGGGCAACGGATAAGAAAACCCGTATTCAGGATACCGGTTTCAATGACCCTTATTATGGTCTGTTCAATTATTCTTACTTCCATCCCGGCCATGGCTGGAGCAGCCCTTATTACCGCCCCTATTACCATTCTTTCTACCGTTCTAGCTGGTCGCACTTTGGTGGACGTTACGGTCGTTACAGCCCGTTTTATGACAGTTGGGGCAGCGGATTTGACTACCGTGAAATCACCCGCTACCGTGCCAGTGCCGAGGTTAAATTTGGCCGCGGTATAAAGCCTGCTGATGCCAATAATGCTTTCAACGCCCAAGAGGTATTGGACAATCTAGGTGATAAAATTGTCTATCCGGAAGTAAAAGAAGTTAAAAACTAGGCACAGAAAAAGCAGAAGAATTTATTTGGCGGGTTTGGCCTTAACTGGTTTTATCAGGCCCTCAAGTCCGTCTATGCTTTGCGCGTTCTTATTATAGCGGTGCTGGTGCCAATCTTCCAGTTTACGGTTTGAATGTGACCGTCTGAGCTGGTCGCGCTCGCCTGTAAATTCGTAAAACGGAACGCCAAAGCCGCAACTGTCCATGATGCGTGTGATTTGAATTTTAATAACACTGCGCACACGCGGTTCGGGCGGGAATAATTTACATAAGCCGTCAAATCCGGGATCGTCAAAACTAACTGCCTCGCCGCGCCCATAAAGCCGCAAGATATTCGCTTTGCCCTCAAAGGCACAAAACATAATGGTGATACGCCCGTTTTCTTTAAGGTGGGCCAGTGTTTCAATCCCCGAGCCGCCAAGGTCAAGATAAGCCACAGTAAGCGGATCAATGACAACAAAACTGTCATAGCCTTTGGGCGAAATATTGACATGACCATCTGCACCAAGTGGTGCGGTGGCAACAAAAAACATTTTTTGCGCTTTAATAAAAGCAACAAGCTTATCATCAAGCCTTTCGAATATTTTTGCCATCACATAATGCCGCTGGAACGTCCGCCGACTTTACCCACCACAGCATCGCCAACAAATGGATTGGAACGGCGTTCTTCCCCGAACGTACTCATGGGGCCGTGACCGGGGATGAAGCGCATATCTCCGCCCAGTGGCCAAAGCTTATCCGTGATACTATCAATGAGTTGCTCAGGATTGCTTTTTGGAAAATCAGTGCGGCCAACCGAACCCTTAAACAACACATCCCCGACAAAAGCAATTTTCATGTCCTGGTTATAAATGACCACATGGCCCGGTGTGTGACCTGGGCAATGGACAACGCCGAATTTAACACCGCCCAACTCAAGCACATCTCCGTCCTCAAGATAACGGTCAGGCTTGCAATTGCGCCCCATATCTTTTTGGCCATATTTGGCCCAGTCGGCAGAAATTTGATCCATCCAGAACTGGTCATCTTTGTGGGGGCCAATAATGGGCACGTCCAGGGCTTCCTTGACATCCTCCGCCCCGCCCGCATGATCCAAATGTCCGTGGGTTAACCAGATTTCTTTAAGTTTAACACCGTGCTTTTCTACGCCGTGCAGGATTTTCTGCGCGTCACCGCCCGGGTCAACCAATACGCCGTGCATGGTTTCCTTGTCCCACATCAAAGAACAGTTTTGCTGGAACGGTGTTACGGGAATAATACGAAGATCAAGGGTGTTATTTGTCATGGTGATAAACAGCCATTCATTAACACAAAGGTCAAGTTCTAATATTTAAGGCCTAAGCTCAAAACATAGATTGTTGCCATTTTATCACAGTGATGTAATCTATTCAACCGTCCGGCTAAAATTACATTGACCCTTTAGGCGTATAATTTTACGCAAAACGAGAGGGTTTGTACGCCAAGGTGAAAGTCCGCCTGTGTACACATAATTACAAGTGCACTATTGATGCACAAATTCCAAGAAGGTCTGAAGGTCAAATAACCGGGAGCACAGGTGTGTCTCTGGCAAAGCATTGTGCTTGCCTAACAACCTTTTTGGGGGACGACACGAGATCGCCAAATTACAGAAATTATTTAAAAATATTATTACAAACCTCGGCAATTATCGCCGCAAGCTTAGGGAGTGCACAGGCTCAAACCGCCGCCCCCGAAACCATTGAAACACCAGCGACACAAACCGTAGATGCCGGCACTTTAAAACCGGGCCTTGAATAAGCAGGCTAGGCTCAAGCCCTATTAATCTAATGCGTAAGGCGTAAGCGCAGTAAATTTTTGCCGATGGCATCAAATGCATTTTGTAGCTCGGCGCTATTGCGGGCATCAAAAAACTTCCCGTTGTCAGTGGCACAATTGCGCAAGATGTTCTTCGCAGTCACATCGCCAAAGGCATAGGCAATGGTATAAACCTCAACATTATCCGCTTTAATCTTCCGGCATAATGTCTTGGTCAAAGTGTTCGCAGACAGCGCATCTCCACCATTATGCCTTACACCGTTTTTGGATTTGGTATTGGCCCCGTCGGTCATTAAAATCAAAACATTGCGGGTATTGCGGCTATATTTGGCTTTCGCTTCAATAAGAGGTTCTTGGCGGGTCAAAGAACGCCAGCCCCACAACAATCCGGCGGGCATATATGTTTCGCCGTTGGCGTTAAGGGCCGCGATTGAATTTTTCACATCACTCAGCGTTTTGGTCAGGGGGCGAATTTCTGTACCGCAAGATATATTCATCAGGCCGGGGACTTTATTGTTAGCATAATTCGCCCGTTTGTTCCAAGGCTCCGCCCGCGACCCAACGCAGCCGCGCCATGTATATGTCCGTGTTGGCGTCTTACATTTTTGCTCCGGGGGGCCATAAATTTTTGGGCAGGACTGATATGAACCTGCGGGCCGATATGAACGACCGCCGCAACTATAGGGTACGCCATCATTATAGCAAGTTTTAGGCGGCACAGCAGGGCGTGCCGGATAATTTACCGTTCTGCAATTACTGGTATCTCGGCCAATAACGGGCCTGCGGGTTCTGCAAGTTTGCGGCAATGTTTCAACATAATCATCCGGCACATCAAGCCAAATGGCCGAGCGGTTCGCCATGCCTATATTTACATATTGCGAAAACGGAATGACTGACACTTTAAGAGTATCGCTGTCAAAAGCTTCCAATGAGGTGACCAGGCTATTGGCGGCGGCCTTTAGAGAGGTCATTTTGGTGCCAGACATTGAAAATGTTGCATCCAGTACAAGGGCAATATTAACCGGCTCGCTGGCGTCCAATGGTGCTTCGGCTACAACCTCTATGTCTGCTTGGGGCTGGCCAAACATTCCCATGAACGAGGTTTTGTAACTTCCCTCCAGAGTAACACGTAATCTACCATCGCGGCTTAGATTCGCCTTAACATCTATGTGATCGCCAGAAAAATTGTTGGCCGCGACAAATGCTTTTGCGACTTTTTGTAGTTTATGGCGTTTTACCTCTCCTGAACGTGCCGCTGCCAAAACGGCTGCATCGGCCATATTTTGGAACCCTGAGCGCTTTTTAACCATGGCGCTCAAATCAACTGCCGCCCCGACACCCGCCATCAGCGCCATGAGGCTGACAGCAAAAATCACAGCCATATTGCCGGATATATTTTTGGAGTATTTTTTATACATGCCAGAACCCACATAAAACTTTATGCAAACCTAAAGTGGCGTTCTTAAAATGGCGCTTATAAACAAGGTTAATTTTGCGGTAATATTGCAGCTAGCAATGCATTTACCTCTGCGCTTTGCCAGTCAACTTCGCCGGGGATACGGGCAATTTCCTGGCCATTTGGCGTGTAGAAAATACTAATGGGCAGACCCTGAACACCCACTTTGGCGCTGATGCTAAATGTTGGGTCTATATAGAGTGCCAAATTCTCGATCCCGGTTTTTTTATAAAAACTTGCCGCATCATCAATATGCCTGTCCATGCTGACGGCAATGACGACAAAACTATTCTTGCCGTGCTCCGCTTGCAAAGCATCAAGGCTTGGGATTTCAGCCACGCACGGTGCGCACCATGTGGCCCACACATTGAGCAAGACGGTTTTGCCGCGAAAATCTGTCAGGCGGACATCAAGACCCTGTGCATCTTTGAAAGCCAGCACCGGCATGGGCGGCGGCGTTTCCAGAACCACCAGTTTTTTAAGGCTTCCTTTGGTAAAACGCATTAGAGATGGTTTTTTTGTTACAGAGCAGGATTGCACGATGACAAAAACACTGGCAATAACGGCCAAAGCCAACATCAAGCGTAAGGTAATCGCGTATTTTTTTGGTATGGCGCTGGATTTATGAGGAACTGACATGACAAAAAAACCTAAAGGACAAAAAATGTGGGGTGGTCGGTTTTCTGACAAACCTTCGGATATTATGCAAGCTATCAATGTATCTATTTCCTTTGACAAGCGCATGGCCGAGCAAGATGTGCGCGGCTCCAAGGCCCATGCAGACATGCTGGCGAGCCGCGGCATCATAGCAGATACGGACAATGCCGCCATACAGGTAGGGCTTGACGATATTTTAGGCGAAATCAGAGGCGGCACATTTCCCTACCGGGACGAATTTGAAGATATTCATTTGAACATTGAAGCCAGATTAACCGAGCTGATCGGCGAGACGGCGGGGCGGCTACATACGGGCCGTTCACGTAATGACCAAGTGGCGACGGATTTCAGGTTATGGGTGCGCGACAGGCTGGACGGGTTTGATGCCGCCCTGGCTGATTTACAACGGGCATTGCTGGCCCAGGCGGAGAAAACCTCCCATATGTTGATGCCGGGCTTCACCCATCTGCAAGTGGCTCAACCCGTCACCTTCGGCCATCATATGCTGGCCTATGTGGAAATGTTTGCCCGTGACCGCAGCAGGTTAAAAGATTGCAAATCCCGCTTGAATGAAAGTCCGCTCGGCGCCGCCGCCTTGGCGGGGACACCATACCCTATTGACCGCCATATGACGTCAGACGCCCTTGGATTTTCCCGCCCTATGGCCAACTCCCTTGATGCCGTATCAGCCCGTGATTTTGCTTTAGAAGCTTTATCCGCCAGCAGTATTTGCGCCGTGCATTTGTCGCGCTTGGCTGAAGAAATTGTCCTGTGGACATCGGCAGGGTTCGGTTTCGTGACATTGTCGGATAAATTCACCACCGGTTCGTCCATTATGCCGCAAAAGCGCAACCCGGATGCCGCCGAATTGGTGCGTGCGAAAACCGGGCGCATAACCGGGGCAATGGTTGCTTTGACCGTGGTGATGAAAGGTTTGCCGCTGGCCTATTCCAAAGACATGCAAGAAGATAAAAAGCCCGTGTTTGAAGCCTTCGACGCGCTGGCATTGGCAATTGCAGCCATGACTGGTATGGCGGCGGACATGAAACCAAATGCGCACAACATGGCCAAAGCAGCCGGGGCCGCATATTCTACCGCCACCGACCTGGCCGATTGGTTGGTACGGGAGCTGGGCTTGCCATTTCGCCGCGCCCATCATGCTACTGGCGAGATTGTGGCACTGGCGGAAAAACAAAACAAAGCCCTGCACGAGCTGTCCCTGGAAGCCATGCAAAAGGTTTTACCACAAATTCACGACGGTGTTTTTGATGTGCTTAGTCCGGAAAATTCTGTTGCCAGTCGCACGTCTTTTGGTGGCACGGCGCCGGACAATGTTCGCGCTCAAGTCAAAGTGTGGCAGGAACGTCTCGGCGAATAAATGTAAAATAATGTGGTGTTCGTCCTTCGCGCAGGGCTTTGGCCTCATAGCGGGTTGACGGCCAGCTATCATAGGGCGTTAGCCAATCGGTCTTGGTGTCAGCGTTCCAGGCAAACCCGTCATAGCGCAAAATGCGCAGTAAAGCCCAGTCTATATATGACGGAATGTCGCTGGCGAAATACAATTTACCGTCTGGCTTTAAGATACGATGAAACTCTTGGAGCAAGTCTTCCTTGATCAAGCGGCGTTTATAATGGCGCGGTTTAGGCCACGGGTCAGGGTAGAGAATGTCTATATGTTCAAGGCTGGTATCCGGGATTTTTTCCAAGAACTGCCAGACATCACCGTGGTGCAAGCGGATATTGGTCAAGCCCAGTTTTTCAATGCCGGCCAAAGCTTTGGCAACACCATTGAGAAACGGTTCAACACCAATAAACCCGGTGTCCGGGTTTTCAAGCGCCCGGTGCAATAAATGCTCCGCACCACCAAACCCGACCTCCAGCCGGATGTTGTTATAATGCGTCAGCCCGGCCAATGGATTTTTTATATCAAGCGAAATATTCGGTAGTTTGTCCGTCACCAGTCCAGCCTGATAGCGGCTGAGGGGTTTGCCTTTAGCCCGGCCCCATAATCTACGGCGCTGTTGTTCTTGGCCTTGTAATGTGTTGCCATACATTGATGTATCTCTAGTCATAGTGTCTCAAATATAAAAAACCCCGCGCAAGACTAGCAAGGCAGGGCTTTTAATTCAATATCTGTAAAATCTACAGAGTATTTGCCGAAATTTAGTCTTGGTCTTCAGCCATTGCGCGGGCCAGTTCGAGAATTTGACGGCGCACCGCTTTGTTCTTGATTTTGGACACGGCCATAGCCAGAGACACACCGTCATTGGAATTGATGAAATCATAAACCACTGGTGTTTGATCGCCTTCGGCAAACTCGCTGGACGGTGCATCTTCGCCAAGGCCTTCATAGAAAAATGCAACAGGCACATCCAGAACCTGTGACATCCGCCATAGACGTGATGCGCCCACACGGTTTGCACCGCGTTCGTATTTTTGGACTTGCTGGAAAGTGACGCCGAGCTGGTTTCCCAATTTTTCCTGGCTCATTTTCATAACTTGTCGGCGCAGCCTTACGCGTGTGCCAACGTGGATATCTACCGGGTTTGGAGACCTCGGCGCGTGTTGTGATTTCATGGTTTCATCCCTTTTTGTTTGTCCTTCTGGTTTAAGTTCAGACCATTTCGCGCCCCTAATCCGCTTACGGCCCAGATTATACATGGTCACGCATTGTATGCAGTTAATGCGCCCTGTGCATTACTATTTTACACCCTATTAACAAGAAAGCAATGAGCAACAATATTCTATAATTAATTGTATAATTGTAAAAAGTTCTCGTAACAGGTTGTGGTAGTAATGTGTCTATGACCCCTTGTTCGCCAACACCCAACTGGTTTAATTGGCGACCATATGGGTCTATAGCTCCGGAAATTCCCCCCGAAGTGGCGCGAATGACCGGCAACCCTTGTTCTATGGCTCTATAACGGGCTTGATTGATGTGCTGACGTGGCCCGGAGGAGTTCCCGTACCAACTATCATTAGACAAATTTAAAATCCAGTTTGGTTTTTGCGCATTTTTGGGGTGTTTTTTTTGCGTGAATCCGGGAAAAATAATCTCATAGCAAATTTGAATGCTAACCGGAGGCAATCCCGGCAAGTGCGGCATATTGCCACTTTTACCGGGTGTCATGGATTCCAGAGCCGATGAAAGACTGCGCAGACCCAGTTTTTCCAACATTGAACCGCCGGGAATAAACTCTCCGAACGGCACCAGCTTTTGTTTGTCATAATAGGATGTGAACTCGGGTGGTGCGCCTTCTTTGAAACTGACGGCGGCGGCGGAATTATAATAGGCTGGTTTGGATTTACCCGGACGTGGTTCGGCTCGCAATGTCTGGGTAATAAAGACGGGCGGCGTTCCTGTCCCGGACAGTATTACTTGCTCAATTGCTGACATTAAGCCCGGGTCTTCAAATATCAACCCCGGCACTGCGCCTTCAGGCCAAATAATATGGGTGACGTCTTCAAAACCGACACTGCGGGATAATTGCAAATAGGTATTGACGGTCTGCACATATTTTCCTGGGTCAAATTTATCGCGCTGAGGGATATTGGCGTGGACAATGCGTAACTTCACCCCGTCTACATATTGCCCCTCTAAATGTTTAATGTCAGCTTGGGCCAACCTCCAAGAACCATAGCCGAAGCAAAAAGCTACAACACCAAGCCAAAGAGTTAATGGCAGGTATTTTTTGGGGTTGGCAATCCACAGAGCCGTAGCGGCGGACAGAAAAAACACCAAAGCCGTCAATCCGTAAATACCGACCATGGACGCGGTTTGCGATATAGGTTTTCCGGCGGCAAAGATATAACCGGGCAGGTTCCACGGAAACCCGCTAAAAATATGACCACGGGCAAATTCAACAATAAAAAATACGCACGCGAATATGCCGGCACTCCAAATGGATGTTGTGTTGTCACGAACCAGACGCACATAGGCGAGACCACCGACCGCCCAAAACAGAGACAATCCGGCGCACAAGCCCAAAATAGCGAAGGGCATGAACGGGATAAATTCCGGGCCGCGCGCGACAAATGCTGATCCAATCCAGTACAGCCCTGCTAGGAAATATCCCAGGGCAAAAGAAAACCCGCTCCAAAACCCACGCCGCAAAGGTTGGGAAAGAGACCGGGCTGCATCCAAACGCAATAAAAATAAAGCGAAGCAAATAATGGTCACAGGCCACAAATAAAACGGTGCATGGCCTAAAACGGAAGTGGCGCCAAGCCCAACATTGAGCGCAAATCCTCGCCAGCCTGTGACGGAGACAAACTGGTTTATGGGTGTGCGCATGGTCTATTTTTCTTTGGGTTGAGAGGCGCTGGTTGGCTTGGCGCTGGCGCTTTGGCGCAAGCGCACATGTTTTATCCGCCTAGGGTCAGCGTCCAGTATTTCAAACTCCAGCCCAATAGAGGTTTTAATTATTTCTCCGCGCTCTGGAATACGTCCCGCCAGTGAAAACACCAGACCGCCCAATGTGTCCACCACTTCGTCTTGCTGGGGTGTTGCTATATCGCGGCCAAACAAGGTTTCAAAATCTTCTATATATGCGCGGGCATCGGCCTCCCAATAGGTCTGCCCGGTCTTGTCTTTTAGTGTACGAATTTCAGGCTCGTGTTCGTCGTGTTCGTCTTCTATCTCGCCAACAATTTCTTCGATAATATCTTCCAAAGTCACCAACCCGTCCGTTCCGCCGTATTCATCTACTACAATGGCCATGTGTACGCGGGATGCCTGCATCTTCTTGAGTAACGCATCGGCGGCCATAGACGGCGGCACAAACAAGACCGGACGTTTTATTGTATTGATAATTTTTTGGGCACTATAAGATTTAGTGCTTTGGGATTTTGTACTTTGCGGGTTGATAAATGGCCTGATAAAGCCGACCAGATCCTTGACATGGACAAACCCGGTCGGTTCGTCCAAAGTTTCTCTATAGGTTGGCAAGCGCGAATGCCCGGCGTCAATAAAGCTCTGGGTCAATTTTTCCAAGGACAAATCGTCGGCCACCGCAATGATTTCAGCACGGGGCACCATCATGTCTTCAACCCGCAAGCTGTGAAAATTTTCCGCTGCATGTACCAGCACTTTACGGTCATCACCGCGTTGGGAAATGGTGCCTGTTTGTTTATCACCAAACAGGCGGCCTAGAAATTTTTTGGGTGTGGTCTGTTCGTTCACAATACATCCTTATCATAAGGGTTAGAAATTCCCAAGCGCTCCAGCGCATTTATTTCCAATGCTTCCATGGCTTCGGCATTTTCTTTGTTTTGGTGGTCAAGGCCTTGTAGATGCAAATAGCCGTGGATGATCAGGTGGGCGGTGTGGTCGGCCAAAGATATACCGCGCCCATCCGCCTCGCGCTGAACCGTTTCAAAAGCCAAAACAATGTCTCCCAACACGGGAAGAACAGGTGTACGCGCCGTATTTTGAGTGGGAAAGGACAGTACATTTGTAGACTTGTCTTGCTTTCGGTATGTACGGTTTAAACTGCGCATTTGTTTGTCGTCAGTGAACAACAGACTGATTTCTGAAAACGGTCGCTCACAATATTGTACTATTATTGCGGATAGTGCAGTTTTGATCAGCGCGGCAAATTCCGGCACGGCTTTCCAGCCTGCATGCCTAAACTCACTGTCAATTTCGATATTGTCTATGGTAAGTAATGCCATTTATTTGCTACGGGCATTGTTAACGGCATCCTTGTCATAAGCTTTGACAATATGTCCAACCAGAGGATGGCGCACCACATCATCCGCGTCAAATTCTATGGTCTTGATACCGTCAATATTGCCCAATATGGACAAGGCATGGGTCAAGCCGGAGGGTTGAACACCCGAAAGATCGCTTTGGCTCGGATCACCCGTGACCGCATAGGCGGCGTTTTCACCTAGTCTGGTGAGCGCCATTTTCATCTGGGCCACGGTGGCGTTTTGCGCTTCGTCAATGACAACAAATGCATCCGAGAGCGTGCGTCCGCGCATGAAAGCCAAAGGCGCAACTTCGATCTCCCCGGACGCTTTACGGCGCTCGACCTGATCTGCGCCCAATACCATATTAAGCGCATCCCAGATCGGCAGTAAATACGGGTCGATTTTCTCCATGAGGTCTCCCGGTAAAAATCCGAGCTTTTCCCCAGCCTCCACCGCAGGGCGGCAGGCAATAAACCGCTTGACCTCACCCCGTGCCAACAAAGATGCACCGTAAGCCGTAGCCAAAAAAGTTTTACCCGTACCTGCCGGGCCAACGCCAAATGTAATGGTGTTTTTGCTCATGGCGGTGATAAAATCTTCCTGGTGTTTGGTCTTGGCGACAATCGGTTTGCGGCGCGGTACAGGAATTACGGCGTTCATTTTGCCGTGGGCGGCACTACCGCCGCTGACCCCGCGGATCAGGCTTTCTATATCCGAGCGCGAACACGGCCAGCCTTTTTCCAGCCGGGTGTATATTTCCTTGATCACATTCGCTGCACTGGCCCTGGCCGTGCCATTACCGTTTATGGTGATGCTGGCCCCTGGCGCCTCAAGGTAAACATCAAATGCCTGCTCGATCAGCGCCAGATTGCCGTGACCCGGCCCGGCAAGTTCGCGCACTAAATCTGCGTCGCTAAATTCAAGGATTTCTGTTTTGCCCCTAGCCATGCTTCAAGACCCCGCGAAGCGAGTTTTGCCCGGCGTCTGTGATCTCGACGGAGACTATTTTACCGATTAAATCCACGTCCCCGATAAAATGCGTGCCTTGTAAATACGGTGCGCGGCCAAACAATTCATTTTCGCCGCGCCCGGTGCCTTCGACCAATACGGATAATGTTTTGCCGATCAGGCTTTGGTTAAAGGCCTTTTGTTGGGCGGTGAGCAGTTTTTGCAAGCGGGCCAGACGTTCTGATTTTACCTCTTCGGGTACTTGTCCGGGCATGGCCGCACCGGGCGTGCCGGGGCGGGCGGAATATTTAAAACTAAAGGAGGACGCAAAGCCGATTTCTTCGATTGCCGCCAATGTGCGTTTGAAATCCAATTCACTTTCGCCCGGAAACCCGACAATGAAATCCGACGACAAAGCCAGTTCCGGTTTTGCGGCCCGAATTTTCGCCACCAGTTTCTTAAACTCGGCATATGTGTGGTCTCTATTCATAGCCTTGAGGATACGGTCACTACCCGCTTGTAGCGGTAAGTGCAAATAAGGCATCAAAGCGGGCTCGTCCCTATGCACGCCAATCAATTCGTCGTCCATATCGCGGGGATGGGATGTGGTATAGCGTAACCTGTCCAGGCCGCCGATTTTGGCCAGATGCGTGATTAACTGGCCAAGACCCCAGCTTTCGTCTGTCTCCAGCTTCGGAGCCGCGCCGTGATAAGCATTGACATTTTGGCCGAGCAAAGTGATCTCGCGCACACCCCCAGCCACCAAAGCCCGTGCTTCGGCAACGATCTGGTCTACGGGGCGGGAAAACTCCGCGCCGCGTGTATAGGGCACAACGCAGAATGTGCAAAACTTGTCGCAACCCTCTTGTATCGTGAGAAACGCAGCCGGGCCGTCTACGGTTCGGGTGGCTGGCATCAGGTCGAATTTTTCCTGGGTATCGAAATCCGTCTCCAGCCGTTCGCCAAATTCGCGGCTGACCTTGGCGATCATTTCGGGCAATTTATGATAGCTTTGCGGGCCTAACACCAAATCAACTACGGGTGCACGGCGCATGATCTCTTCGCCCTCGGCTTGGGCCACACATCCGGCCACGGCGACTTTCATCTTGCCGCCAGATTTTTCTTTAAGCTTTCGAATGCGCCCCAATTCCGAATAAACTTTCTCCGCCGCCTTCTCGCGAATATGGCAAGTGTTCAGCACCACCAAATCGGCACCGTCCGGGCTATCCACGGGGGCATAGCCCACAGGTGCCAAAACATCACGCATACGCTCACTGTCATAAACATTCATCTGACAGCCGTAAGTTTTTATAAAAAGTGTTTTCCTGCTAGGAGGTTGCGCACTTGTGTTCGCGAGGGTTGTCGTTTTTGCCCCGTCCGTTAATGTCTGGTGGCCCATAAGCCATATATCCTGTAAAACGCTGTATAAAGCCTATATCGCCCCGTTAGGCAAGAGACTTTACTGTCAAGCAACCGTCTCAATCCTTCGCAGCATTCACCAATACGATTTGGGATGTTCGTTAGTGGTTGACCAGAACCGCTTGGCCGTGTTTGGTTAACAGCATGGAGTCTGACGCCCAGTGGCCTGGCTCTTGCCTGTCATTTACCAATTTCGCCCGTTTATGCACAGAAACACGGTGTATTGAACCAATTTACCCACTTAAGGATTTAACCAACAGGAATACCTCTTGTAAAATGTATGTCTTGTCTTACCCGTAATGGCTCCCTCTACTATAAATTAGGAGTCGCAAGCACAAACCCGGAGCGGTTCAAACCCTGCCCCCAGCTTGTGGATATATCCTCACACCCATGTGATGTTATTGTGTCTGGCGTTTTGGTTTGTGTCGGGATAATATCAAGATATGAGATATTTTACGCTGACAGTTTTGTTTTTTATATCAAGCTTGGTGGCAATTGTAGCAAGTGTGGCCTCGGCCAGTTCGCCCCTTGCCAGTAATGTCTCCACACCCGTTACCGTGCTGGAGTTGTTCACCTCCCAAGGTTGCTCGTCCTGCCCTGCGGCCAATAAATTTGTCCGCGAACTCGACGGGCCGCCAGAGCTTCTGACCCTGTCCTATAGTGTTGATTATTGGGATTATCTGGGATGGAAGGATACATTTGGCAAGCCGGAATTTTCCAAGCATCAACGCACCTATGCCAAACAATTTGGCGGGAAGGTTTATACACCGCAAATGGTGATTAACGGCGAGGTTCACGCGTCGCGTTTTACAGACAAAAAAGTCCGCAGTTTAAAACTGGATAACCTACCGAATGTTCGCCCTGAAATTCACATTGGAACCAGTGCGGCTGGTATTGATGTGCATATTACACCCGGGAGCAAGTTACAAAACACCTGGACTATTATGGCGGTGCGTTACCGTCCCGGCATTCAGAGTGTACCGGTTAAACGCGGGGAAAATTCCGGGCGTACCATAAAGCTGGCCAATGTGGTGCAGGCCTGTAAGGAAATTGGCAAAATATCCGGACAGAAAGATTTCCAAAAACGCATAAAATCCTTAAAACCCGGAGAGGCTTTAGCTATACTGGTGCAAGACGGCATAGGCGGCCCCATTCTAAGCGCCGCGAATTTTGTGCCTGAATAGCCTAGAGCGCTCTAGCTTACAAAATTCTAGGTTTCAAATGACCCACCAAATCAAAAACCCTGCCGGTGGGAGCGGCAGGGTTTGAATATGTGTGCTTATAACGTGGGCTTGGTAACGTGGGCTTGGTAACGTGGGAAAGAGCGGAAGGCCAAAACCCAGATGCTACGGATTGGGGCTGGGGGGCTGAAAAAACCGTGTCTTGTTTGTGCCTTCCGTTCAGTCAAATCCGTATGCACCCCCATCTTGTCACAAACAGGGCGCAAATAAGGCAATATTAAGGCACGGGTTAATTCTTGGTAAGGTGGTTTACGGGGGGTTAATTTTTAGAACCTCACAGCTTCTAAAAATGAGCGCCTGCCAGCTAGCCTCCGAATTTTGGCAGAACCTTACCGGTTTCCTTACGGTATTGTAAATAGCTCTCCCCATGCTCGGCAACAAGATCGCGCTCTTCAAACCATAGGCCAACAAAAATATAAATGGTGAAACCTATGCTTAAGACTATTTGAGTGTTCGTCATAGTCGGCGTGGCCCAAATACCTATCAGCACACCCGTTTGGATGGGATGGCGAATATATTTATACATGGCACGTTTCGTGAATTTAAGAGGTGGCCTGTCGAGATTTTTAAAATTCAAAAAGACCTGACGTAATCCAAATAGGTCAAAATGATTGATGGCAAAAGTTGCACCCAAAAGAAAAACCCAGCCGAAAATGAAAATCGCCCATAATATATAGGCTATACTAGTCGTTTCAATAAGCCAAATCTGACCTGGCACAATTTGCCAAAAAGCTATCAATGCGACGCTTGTTAGACCTGCCATAAGAATATAGGTGGAGCGTTCTGCTGCTTCGGGGATAATTTTTGTCAAAGCCCGCTTAAAGCCTGGCCTGGCCATACCTGTGTGTATAACGCCCCAAATGATGACCAATAGGCTATTCCATAAGACCGGATTTACGCCGCCGCCTTTTCCGCCGAGCCCGAACCCGTAAGGGATAAGGCCCGCCAAGGCTAAAATAATACACGCTAGGCCAATAACGCCCAAAAAATAGGATGTGACCCCATATAATAAAATTAAAGTTCTCTTCATAGCTAATCCCCTTTATAATATCAGGGCTGCTAATTATTTAGTCTTTGCCCTGAAAACTAATTTACGCGATGTCCTATAATCTTTTTTGGCATGATAAGCAATAAGCTATATTTGATGCTATTCTCGGTAAGGTGGTTGATGGAGGTAACAAACAAAAACCCTGCCGGTGGGAGCGGCAGGGTTTGAATATGTGGGTTTATAAGGTGGGTCTTATAAACGTGGGAAAGAACGGAAGGCCAAAACCCGGGGGCTGGGGGGCTGAAAAAACCGTGTCTTGTTTGTGCCTTCCGTTCAGTAAAACCTGTATGCACCCCCATCTTGTCACAAACGGGGCACAAATAAGGCAATATTAAGGCAAGGGTTAATTCTTGGTAAGGTGGTTTATGGGGGGTTAATTTAGGGGTTTATACCTAATATCTATTTCCACTTGAATCAGTAATTTTATTGCGCGTAAACGACACTGTCCAAGGCATGCATTTGAAGCTTTGGTTTGAGTTTTCAAATTTTAGCTTTCGAAGATTATTTCTTGCCTGTCGATCAAAACATTCATTTGATGAATTAAGTATTTGAACATTTGAAACCGCGCCATTTTGATTAACCTCAAACACCAAGTTTACGGTTTCGCGCTCATAGGAGCGATGGTAGCATTTACGAGGATATTTAAGCCTAACAGGTTTTTTAATTTTTGGGATTTGTGTTCGAGATAAAAACAAGGAAATCATATCTTCCGTTTTAAATGCACAGTCCCGTTCATTTTCGCATTGAAGTTTTTCAAGATCTGCACTGCTGCATAAGGATGAAAATTTTGGCGTTTTACTCTCACCAGCTAAGGCATTGGGTAAATACACGAATGTTAAAAACAACATTCCTATAGTTTTTTGAATTCGTCTCATATCAGCACCTCTTCAGTGAAAACCAAGCCAACTATCGTTGATATCCCTATCATAGTATATTTATCAGGTATAGCATCAGAATACACGGGTGAAAAAGTCACAATATGTGCAGTTTGCCGTTCCGTGGGCATCTTAAAACCTCTGTTCATAGATAAATCACATCCCAAAAACACCCCCGTATTTCGCTCGCAATTCTCATAAACCTCCCCTATATTATCCCCTAATCTCCCGGTGATTCGGGCAGTTTTTAGACTTGAGGAATATTATGGCTGATACGGCCCCTACAGAAGATAAAAACGAGGACTATGGCGCGGACAGTATCAAGGTCTTAAAGGGGCTGGATGCGGTGCGTAAACGGCCCGGCATGTATATTGGCGATACGGACGACGGCTCGGGGCTGCATCATATGGTCTATGAGGTGGTGGACAATTCCGTTGACGAGGCTTTGGCTGGACATTGCGATACGGTATTTGTGTCCTTGCATCCGGACGGCTCGGCGTCGGTGCGTGATAACGGGCGCGGTATTCCGGTGGACATCCACACTGAAGAAGGCATATCTGCCGCCGAAGTTATTATGACGCAACTGCACGCGGGCGGTAAGTTCGACAGTAATTCCTATAAAATCTCCGGCGGTCTGCACGGGGTTGGTGTTTCGGTGGTCAACGCCCTGTCCTCTGTGCTGGATTTGACCATATGGCGCGACGGTAAACAGCACGAAATGCAGTTTAAACACGGTGATGCGGTCGGGCCGCTCAAAATCACGGGTGATGCGCCTGTGGTGGACGGCAAACCTCTCACGGGTACGGAAGTGCGCTTCCTGCCCTCGACCGACACATTTACCATGGTCGAATTTAGTCAATCTACGCTGGAGCGGCGTTTGCGCGAGCTAGCATTTTTAAACTCCGGTGTCCGTATAGAACTGGCGGATTTGCGCGGCGAAGACCCCATCGTCACAAAAATGTATTATGAGGGCGGTATAGAAGCATTCGTTCGGCATTTGGACGCCAATAAAACCGCGCAACTGGAAAAACCGATTATTGTTTCCAAAGAGGGCGACGGCGGTGTGATCGTCGAGGCGGCTTTGTGGTGGAATGACAGCTATCACGAAAATGTCCGCTGTTTCACCAATAACATCCCCCAGCGCGACGGCGGCACTCATCTGGCCGGATTTAGGGGCGCGCTGACCCGTGCGGTCAATAAATATGCGGCAAGTTCCGGCACGGCCAAAAAAGAAAAAGTCACCATTAGCGGTGATGATGCACGGGAAGGCCTGACATGCGTATTATCCGTCAAAGTCCCCGACCCGAAATTTTCCTCCCAAACCAAAGACAAACTGGTGTCCTCTGAGGTGCGCCCCATCGTCGAGAGCGTCATGGGCGAGGCCCTGAGCGAGTGGTTTGAAGAAAACCCGGGTGAAGCCAAACAGGTAATCATGAAAATCGTCGAAGCCGCCGCCGCCCGCGAAGCGGCACGCAAAGCTCGCGATTTGACCCGGCGCAAGTCGGCGCTGGATATAGCTTCCTTGCCCGGAAAGCTGGCCGATTGTCAGGAAAAAGATGCCTCCAAATCCGAATTGTTCATCGTGGAGGGAGACAGTGCCGGCGGCTCTGCCAAACAGGCGAGGAACCGCCAGAACCAGGCTATATTGCCGCTTAAAGGGAAAATCCTCAACGTGGAGCGTGCCCGCTTTGACCGCATGTTATCGAGCCAGGAGATAGGTACCATGATTACGGCCTTGGGTACTGGCATTGGCCGCGAAGAATTTGACATCGAAAAACTGCGTTACCACAAAGTCGTTATTATGACCGACGCCGATGTGGACGGGGCTCATATTCGCACATTGTTACTGACGTTTTTCTACCGGCAAATGCCGGAGCTGATCGCGCGCGGCTATCTGTATATCGCCCAACCGCCTCTGTATAAGGTCGAAAAAGGTAAATCGGTGCGCTATATCAAGGACGAGGAAGAGCTAAGCTCATACCTGATCGAAATGGGGACGGCGGACGCGACCTTGACATTAGGCGGCGGTGCCGTGATCGCGGGCGAAGACTTGAAACGTATTGCGGGCGAAGCCATAACCGCCCAGGCCATGATTGACCGCCTGAAATCCAAAGCTTCTGATACTGTGTTGGCGCAATTGGCCATAGCCGGGGCGCTTGGCCCGGACGCAGGCGAAACCGAAGCCAAGGCTGCTTCTGCCAGGCTGGATGTGGTTGCAGACGAAGGCGAAGACGGCTGGGTTGGCCGCTTTGACGAAGACGGCGCATTGGTTATGCAAAGAGAAGTGCGCGGCGTTGCCGAGCGTGTGGAGTTGCGACCATCCTTCAGGGATAGTGCCGACGCCAGACGTTTGCACAAAATGGCCGGGGTATTGGAAGAGACTTACGGCAAACCCGCACAATTCAGGCGCGGCGAGACCGACGCGATAGATATTTACGGCCCGGCGGCGCTACTGTCCGCCATATTTGAGGGCGGGCGCAAGGGTTATAAAATCCAGCGCTATAAAGGATTGGGGGAAATGAACCCGGACCAGCTATGGGAAACCACACTGGACCCGGACGCCCGCTCCCTCTTGCAAGTCCGCGTAGATACAGCCGACGGCGCCGATGATTTGTTCACAAAGCTTATGGGCGATGTGGTTGAACCCAGACGCGATTTTATTATCGCCAATGCCCTGGAGGCAGAGGTAGATAGCTAGAACCTATTCATTTAACTATAGTCACATTTGTCAAATTGACCTATCACAGCTTCGGTGCAAATTGAAAATGGCATAATGACATCTGAGACGATAAAAAACCTTGAAGCCGTTGAGCGCAAGATCAAGTGGTTGTCCACATGGATAATCCATAATGCCAACCATATTCGCCCCAACTCGGACGGGGTCAAGGTTGGTGGGCATCAAGCCAGTTGCGCCTCTATCACCACTATCATGACGGCGCTCTATATGCATGTGCTGTCGCCCAAAGACCGGGTAGCGGTCAAGCCTCATGCCGGGCCTGTACTACATGCGATCGAGTATCTATTTGGCAATCAATCCTTGGACAAATTGAAAAATTTTCGCGGGCTTGGCGGCGCACAATCTTATCCATCACGTACCAAAGACGGAGATTTTGTCGATTTTTCCACGGGCTCGGTTGGCCTTGGTGCGGCAATGACAAATTTCTCGGCCTTGACCCAAAGCTATTTGCGGCTAAAAAATATTCTGCCGAAGAACGAAGACCCGGCGCTCATGGTCGCACTTGTAGGCGACGCGGAAATGGACGAAGGCAATATTTACGAAGCCCTGATCGATACCTGGAAACATGATGTGCGTAATTTGTGGTGGGTGATCGATTATAACCGCCAGAGCCTGGATAGCACCGTCAACGAAAAACTATTTCGTATTCTCGGTCGGTTTTTTCGAGCCGTGGGTTGGAAAGTCATCACCCTGAAATACGGCAAATCCCAAATTGAAGCCTTTAAGAGGCCCGGCGGCAAAGCCTTGAAAACATGGCTCAACACCTGTCCCAATGATATATATTCAGCTCTGACCTATCAAGGCGGTGCTGAATGGCGTAAACAGATATTGGAAGATATGGCGGGCAATAATGCGCTGGTGTCTTTATTGGAAAACTATGACGACCCTGCCTTGCACCGCTTGATGACCGACCTTGGGGGCCACTGCATGGAGGCGGTGCTGGATGCGTTCGCACACGCTAAAGCCGCCAAAGACGACACCCCGACCTTGTTTCTCATGTACACGGTCAAAGGCCAAGGCCTGCCTTTAGCCGGGCATAAAGATAACCACGCTGGTCTGATGACCAAAAAGCAGATGCAAGGCTATAAGGCTGAACTGGGCGTCAGGGACGGGGCCGAATGGGATAAAAATGCTCTGCCTGGAGATGATGAAGCGGCTTTTCAGCATATTATCAACACTGCGCCCTTTAACCAGAGTGAGCGGGTTCATGTTTACAAATCTGCCCATATTGACATCCCCGCAGCCCTGCCAAAAGACAAGGCGAACCACACCAGTACCCAGGTAAGCTTTGGTCGTATCCTCAACGAATTGGCCAAACAAGATAGCCCGCTGGCCAGGCGGATTGTCACCACATCTCCGGACGTAACCGTCTCGACCAATCTGGGCGGATGGGTGAACCAGCGCGGGCTTTTTCACCGCAGTGAAATTGATGATGCGTTCAAGAGCCGCAATATCCCTTCGGCGCAAAAATGGATCAAAAGTCCCCACGGTCAACATATTGAGCTGGGCATCGCCGAAAATAATTTGTTTATAAATTTGGCGGCGCTGGGTTTGTCCCACCGTATCTTTGGCGAACGCTTGTTACCCATTGGCACACTATACGATCCCTTTATCGCGCGCGGGCTGGATGCCCTTAATTATGCCTGTTACCAGGACGCCCGCTTTATGTTGGTTGCCACGCCGAGCGGGATTTCCTTGGCCCCGGAAGGCGGTGCCCACCAATCCATAGGCACACCGCTCATCGCAATGGGCCAACCGGGGCTTTTATCTTACGAGCCCGCTTTTGCAGATGAACTGGCCGCAATCATGGGGTTCGCTTTTAACTATATGCAAGACGAGCAAGACGGCGGTTCGGTTTATTTACGCCTGTCCACCCGACCTCTCGACCAGCCCAAACGGACATTAAATGCGAAAACCTGCGCCCAAATCATCAAAGGCGGTTATTGGCGAGACGCGCCCAATACTGCCACCAAACGGGTGATTATATATACAGGGGTTTTAGCCCAAGAAGCCTTTGAGGCCCACGGGGAATTGCCGGACGCAGCCTTGCTCTGCGTAACCTCATCTGACCGGCTGTATAATGATTGGCAGGACAAAGGGGTCGCCGCCCATGTTTTCGGCCTGTTACAAGATATACCTCGAGGCGCAAAGCTGATCACCGTGTTGGACGGCCACCCGGCCAGCTTGGCCTGGCTCGGCAGTGTCCACGGCCACCGCACCACACCGCTTGGCGTCAATTCATTTGGACAAACCGGATCGGTACAAGACTTGTATAAAGAATACGGTATTGATAAAAGGGCCATTCTTTTTGCATGTGACAAAGGTATATAATGCTCTCGGTTCTTGATATTTTTCGCATTGGAATTGGCCCGTCCAGTTCGCATACGGTCGGCCCGATCCGCATCGCCAAGCGGTTTGTCGACGGGCTTGCAAGCTCAGGCGTGTTAGCCAACGTAGAAAAAATCCAAGTGGAACTACAAGGTTCACTGGCTTTAACCGGTGAGGGTCATGCTACGCCCAAAGCCGTAATTTTGGGCCTGATGGGGCTGGAGCCGGAAACCTTAAATCCGGCGCAAGCGGACATACAAATGGCCAAAGTGATCGCGAACAAGACATTATCTCTGTACGGTCATAAAACTATAAAATTTAATCCGGCCAGCGATATTGTATTCGACTATGATACCGTACCTGATCTGCATCCCAACGGCATGAAAATGCTGGCATTTGGGGACAATAACTCAGTGCTGGCCGAGCAGGTTTACTATTCCACTGGCGGCGGATTTATCGCAAGCCGCGAACAAATGCTTACACCCCTCAAAGACGACATTGTGCCAGGGCAAACACAGGTTCAATATCCCTTCAGTTCTGCGGCGGAATTACTGGATTTATGTACGCGCAACAACAAATCTATCTTTGAAATAATCTACGCCAATGAAGACGGGTTTCGCCCTCGCGCCCAAACCGATACCGCTCTGGATAAAATCACGCAAGTGATGATGGACTGTATTGAGCGGGGCTTGCATACCAAGGGGGTATTGCCGGGCGGCCTGAAGGTCAAACGCCGGGCGCCGGGCATTTGGCAAAAACTGATGGCGACACCAAACTCAAATGAGCGCGAGCAATTGTTCGACTGGCTCAATGTTTATGCCATGGCGGTTAATGAGGAAAATGCGTCCGGCGGACAAGTGGTAACCGCGCCGACCAATGGGGCGGCTGGTATAATCCCTGCCGTCATTCGCCATTATTGCCTGGAAGGGCATAAAAATGGCCCACAGAAAGACCCGCAAAACTTGCGCACGTTTCTGCTCACAGCGGGTGGTATCGGGCTGCTCTACAAGCAACGCGCCTCCATATCCGGAGCCGAAATGGGCTGTCAGGGCGAAGTTGGCGTCGCCTGCTCTATGGCGGCGGGCGGTTTGGCGGCCGTATGGGGCGGGATACCTTTGCAAGTGGCCAGTGCGGCGGAAATTGGCATGGAGCATAATCTCGGCCTGACCTGTGATCCGGTCGGTGGTTTGGTGCAAATCCCGTGTATAGAACGAAATGCCATTGGCGCCGTCAAAGCAGCCAATGCGGCCCGCCTCGCTTTACATGCGTCTGACCAAATGAAGGTCAGCCTGGATCAGGTCATAGAAACCATGCGCCAGACCGGGTTGGACATGTCATCAAAATACAAAGAAACCAGCCAGGGCGGATTGGCGGTTAATGTGGTGGAATGTTAGGGCCTCTTCGGTATATTTTGGGCTATTTACCAGGATAAAACACAGGCACCATATAGCCAGTTTTTGGGTCTATGATATAAGAGCCGCTTGCACCCGGCGGTAATGGTGCGCCGCCTGCGCCCAGCGAACCGGGGCCACCGTCCGGCACATAGGGAATGGGTGTAACGCCCTCAGGAATGATGACGCGCTCACCAGTAACCGGATCGCGGTAATAGGGTTCTCCGCTTTCAATGGCATCATCGTCCAAAAGTGTTGACGGGGCACCTAGATTTGTCGCTTGGTTATCCGGGATCGGCGGTAAATCTACATCTGGCGGAAACACTTCAGACATTTGGCCATGGGGCATTTGTCCATGAGGCATTTGTCCTTGGTTGGGCGCACTATAGGTTAGCCCGTCGGCCACCCGGCTTGGCTGACCGTTAAAGCCTGGTCCTGTTGCGGTGAACCGTGATCGGTCACCCGCCAGTTTAATATAGGAAACCACTTCGCGTGTGCCTTTAGTTGTGCTGGCAATATAGGTTGTCATCGCCAATTCTTCAGGTGTGCGCGCTACACCGAGCAAATAGACAACACCGTCATTGACCTCGATGTTTATATTGCGGGCTTTTATGGATTTTGCGGCAATAAGGCGGGCGCGCACGGAGTTGTTGAGCACCCCGTCTTTGGTATTGCGCACCAGGCCTTGGCTGGCTTTGATCAAAATTTCATTGCCCACTTGAACGACTTGCGGGCCTGACCAGGCAATACGCTCGGCTTCTATGCGGTCTTCGTCGCGCGGTACGTTGCCGGACAATACAACAATGCCCTCTGCAACTTCTACATCGACACCGCCAAGATTAAAACTCTCCACACGACTCATGCGGGCTTTTATAGCACGGCTGGCACTGACATCATTCAAGGAGCGGGCGAAATTACGCTCATCCCCCTTTTTGACACCTGCCGTCATTGCGGTGGTGCATCCGGTTGAAATGAGCGCAAAAGCGCTGGCGGACAAGAGTATGGTTAATTTTTTCATAAGGGTAAAATACCGCCATCCCTTTACCAAAGTGTTACCAAAATAGCGGCTTTACATTAAATACATGATAGTTATTCTGGCTTTATGAGCGCAAAAATCATCCCGATTCCTATCACAAATCGCCGCCAACGCCGCTCTCATCTCGCACCCGTCAGCTTTGAGCGTAAAGAACTCGCTATTATTTTAAACATTTATGGCCAGATGGTTGCGAGAGGTATCTGGAAAGATTATGCCATTGACATGCTTAGTGAACGGGCGGTGTTTTCCGTCTATCGCCAAGCCACAGAAACCCCGCTTTACCAGATCAATAAACGCCCGGATATGCGCACCAAACAAGGCCAATACAGCGTGGTCGCACCGGGCGGGCTCATCCTCAAACGCGGGCACGACTTGAAAAACGTGCTGCGGGTGTTTGACAAAGCACGGTTTAAAAGCGTGTAGTTTTCAATAAAAAACCCCGTCAGCCATTACAACTAACGGGGTGTTTTTCTGCTAGTTTTGGTAAACTGGCCTTAACTTAGCCTTCAGCTTTACCAAGAACAACGCGCTCCAACAGTCTGCGCAATACGGCAGTGACACCAGCCGCAGCTAGTACAGCACCAATGCCAGTTAGTATGGCCGTTAGGTGTTTACCGATTTCAGGAATACCGTTCAATGCTGCGGCACCACCAGCCATCAAAAAGATAGCGGCGACCAACAGACCAAGACGGTGTTCTTTGTCAACGAACCAGCCCGAAACAAGGCCAAGAACAGCCAGAATAGCTGCATCATAACCGGTACTTACGAAAGCCAGAATGACGGCAGCCAACAGGCTGACGATCCAAATTATACGTGCAATAGACATATATTTCCCCCCTTAAAGGTTTTGTGATACGGGCGTTTTGCCCGTTAATGTTGGGCGTTTCGCCCGTTACTATACGTTGTACCGCGCTCTTCGGCCCGTACACAACGGATGCTTCTTAACACTTTTTTAATGTTTATGCAAAGAAAAAAGCCCCGTTTTTGGACGGGGCTTTAAGACGTTAATTTGGTGGTTTATTCAATCAATACTCAATCGCCGCCAAACATGCTCATTAATATTGAGAAAATATTGATAAATGCCAGCAGTAAAGACGCCGCACCAAATACAGACATTTTCTCGGCCATAGCCGCATCTCCGACCGTGCCGTAATAAATGCGCTTTAAGGACTGGGTTTCCCATGCGGTAATGCCGCAAATAGCCACCAAACCGACCAGGTTAAACAAAAACCCGGCCGCGCCGGTAAATGCCAGCGCCGGAATAAACATACCCAATATATTGATGACAATAAAGCCGGCAAACACCATAATAAAAAACTTGGCAATACCGCCCAGGTCTTTCTTGATGGTATATCCGACCAAGCTGACCGCAAGAAAGGCGATAGAAGCCATAAAGAATATGCGCACCGAGACCATCGGGTCAACAAAAGCGGCAATGGCCGACAGCCAGATGCCCATAATGGCAGCAAATGCAAACAAAAACACCTTGACCCCGTTGACGCTCATGGTGTGGAGTTTACGACCTACAGCCCCAAACAGGACAATAATACCAATGGTCAAGCCAATGGCTGCACCGGGGCTATAGAGCATACGTCCGATATCCGACATGCTGCCCGTTGATGTCACCAAGACTTTAGTGCCAAACAAATAGGCAACAATACCCGACACCGCCATAGCGGCAACCATGTATTTATAAGTGCCCAGCATAAAATTGCGCAGGCCCAGATCCATTTCGCCGCCCTGGGCTAGTGCATCATTTGGAAATTGGTTCATTTTTCTCTCCGTAAAAAAGGCTCACGCAGGGATGCGCGAAGTTCATATGCCGTATATATAGAGTATTTTGGCGTCTCTTCAATAATAATCGGTGTAAATAGTAAAGGAGATATGGCAAAAACCGCGGGCCTCCCTTGACTGAAGAAGCTAAATGGATAAGTACACTGCAAATTTCACTCATATACTAAACCAATACTAGCCAATACTAGCCAACATGCTTTTCTTGCGTCAGGCACACCAATATTATGCTCACATTATTTGCCGCTATAAAACCGCCCGCCTATATTCTTGACGCCGTAGAGGATGTGCAAAAAGGCATTGAAGGGGTCAATTGGGCCCCGCGTGATAATCTGCACATAACTGTGGGTTATTTTGGCAAGGTTGAAGATGAATACGCAGAAATTCTTGACCATGAACTGGCTCGCTCGCCTGGCACCGGGTTTGATGTACGGCTTACGGGGGCCGATATATTTGGCGGTTCCCGCCCCCATGCTTTGTGGCTTGGTGTAGAAAAATCTTCCGCCCTCACCGCCTTGCACAAACATGTCCGCCGGGCGGCAAAGCGCTCGAAAATTGAAATGGAAGCCCGCAACTTTGTCCCCCATCTTACTTTGGCTTATTTGCGGCGCCATACCCCAAAGGACGAATTAACCCGCTATATCCGCCGCAATGTCCAGTTTAAATCCAAGCCTTTTTTGGTAGACCAGTTCGCCCTATATTCAAGCCAGCACCAAAAACACGCCCCGAATATATACACAAAACAAGCCAATTATCCATTGCTGGGCTAATGGTCATTATGTAATGGCTTTGAATGGGTTTTCTAAATTTCTCTGATAAAATTTAGCAAGGAAAATCTAAGCCGTAGAGGCTTTTGGTACGGGTGGCCGGAATCGAACCGGCACTTCCTAGGGAAACGGGATTTTGAATCCCGCGCGTCTACCAATTCCGCCACACCCGCACGTTTGAAAGCGCCCCTACTTAGCCGAATTTATTTGTGTATTACAATAAGTATTTTGCCCCATTGACACCTAAATCTCTTAATCCTTTATTAAACACAAATCCGTCACAATGAAGGTTAGCTGAAAACGTCACTTGGAACTTAAGCACTGGAACGAACACTGGAACGAACACTGGAACGAACATGGGCTTGTTTACCGTATTACCTTTGATGATTATCCCCATTGTCATTTACAATATTATGGCATGGGCGGGCGCGACATTTGCCAGCGCCGAAGCCGTACGGGCTCGTATGAACGAGGAGTTTTTGTCGGTACAAATGGCCAGTGGAGCCAACTGGGTGATCACACCGGGGCACGGATTGATAGCTTTGGCTTTGTTGATGCTGTTTTTTGAGCTGCTTAAATCCACCGGTATTGGCCGCGCTGCTGTTATGAATCATGCGTTTTCCATGGTGCTATTTATCATCTGCCTTGTGGAATTTTTGATGTTTGAGGCTTTTGCCACCTCCATTTTCTTCTTGATTATGTTGATGGCGCTGATGGATGTAATGGCCGGTTTCATGGTGACGATCGCCAGTGCACGGAGAGATTTCGCGGTTTCGGACGGGTTTGGAGATTAGCGCTTCTTTAAGGCAATTGGTGTAGGTGTGGTACAGGCGTAAAATAATGTGTGTGGGAAAATACCCGGATCTTGTCCCCAGTAATGATTTCGCCGTATTTGAGAGACGATAGAATGAACGCCGTAACGCCAAATATTGAACAAAATGCATTTATCGCATTGCTGGACGCGTCCGCTTATACATGGAAGCGCACCAAAAATGGCTCCAGCATGTTATGGGTTGATGATGAGTTGACCGCAAGGCTCATATGTTCTCGCATAGAAGATATTCCCAGAACCGAAGCAAGCTTTGTTGAGAGATTATGCGACGACGCTCGTGCAGCGCGTGATAAGGCGTTGGAGAGCTTGAGCTGGAACGGCGCTAAATTTCAAATAGATTACCAGTTACGTACCTTTGACGGGCGTAATATCTGGGTTGAAGAACGGGCCAGGCGTATCGCCGGGAACGGCAAAGACGCCCACGAGATTATTGGGGTCGTCACCAATATCCAAAACCGCAAAATCCGCGAGGAACAAGCGGGCTATCACGCTGCATTTGACAGCCTGACCGGACTTTGGAATGCGGTGCGCATGGCGGAAGGCCTCAACCACATGTTGGCCTCAGCCCAAAGATATGACCGCCAGGCCGCCTATGTGGTCATGAATTTGACCAATATCCAGGACATCAATATTTCACACGGCTATGAAGCCGGAGACCGTTTGATCATCTCTATAGCCAAGCGCCTGAAGTCTTGTGTCCGCTCACCGGATATTTGCGGACGGGTTTCGGGCACGGGCTTCGGGATTGGCTTGTCGGATTGCGGTCCAACACAAATGCAAAAAGTGGCCGAGCGCATCGTCAAAACCCTGGCCGATACACCCTATGCTAGCCCCCACGGTGATCTTTACGCCGAATTTGCCGTTGGTGGCTGTGCCTTGTCGCAAAAAGCCACCTCCGCCGCCGATGCTACGGAACAGGTTTATACCGCCGTGTCCCATTCAAGAGTACGCCAGGGCGCATTCGTGGCCTATAGCCGCGATTTACCGGATTTAAAACCCCGCCAAAGCAAAGCGGAATTAACCCGCGACGATATTATTTCCGCCCTCAATGACCGCCGTATCACCTTGGCCTATCAACCAATTGTCCATGCGGACACCCGCGAGACCCATCATTTTGAATGTTTGTTGCGCCTGCGCCGGGACGACGGCGAAATGGTTTCGGCGGGGGACTTTATCATGGCGGCGGAGCGGCTCGGCTGTGTGCATTTACTGGACAGGCGCGCCCTTGAAATTGCCCGCGAAACCTTGCTTGCTTATCCCAATATTCATATAGCCCTCAATGTATCCGCTGCTACGGTAAAAACCAGCGAGACGGCGGATGCTTATCTGGAGGCGTTAAAAACCCTCGGCAAAGCCACCGAGCGGGTCATTGTCGAAATGACGGAAACCGTAGCATTGGACGACCCGGCTATGGCCAGCCGTTTCTCGGTCGAAACCCGCGCTCTTGGTTGCCGCTTTTCCATTGATGATTTCGGGGCAGGGCACACTACGTTTAGAAATCTCATGGCCATTGAGGCGGACGAAATAAAAATCGACGGCAGTTTCATCCGCGATTTGTCCCTGACCCCGCACAAGCAGGTCTTTGTGCGCATGATGGTTGATCTGGCCCAGACATTTTCCGTAAAAACCGTGGCCGAAATGGTCGGCTCACGCGAAGATGCAGACCTGCTGACCCGCCTGGGCGTAGACTATCTGCAAGGTTATATGTTCGGCCTCCCCGGCCCTGCCCCGCAAATAGGCACAAAGCGTAAACCAAAAGACGTCGCCCAAGCTTAAAATATCGTTTAAAGTTTAAAACCTGTCCTTGGCCGCCCGGATTTTGCCGAGCATTTCAGGGGTCTTTGCGCGCATGAACGGGTTGGTTTTTAGCTCCCGGTCGATTGTGGTCGGGACGGTTGGCTGGTCTTGGTCACGCAAGGCTTTGGCGGCTGATATGGCGCGGTGTAAATCCTGATTGTCCGGTTCCGCCGTGACGGCAAATGCCCCATTGGACAAGGTGTATTCATGGGCGCAGTAGATTTTGGTGTCTTTGGGTAATTTCGCCAGCCTGGACAGAGTGTCGAACATTTGTGCGGGCGTGCCTTCGAACAAGCGGCCGCAGCCCATAACAAACACGGTATCCCCGACAAATACGCTGGCCTCAAGGGGCACATAATAGGCGCAGTGGCCCAGCGTGTGGCCGGGCGTGTCTATGACATGAATATCAAAAGCCCCGAATTTGAACACCTCTCCGTCTTCCAGTGCAATATCAATACCGGGAATACGCGCCGCGTCCCGCTTGGGGCCGACTATGGTTGCGCCGTACTTTTCTTTCAAGAATTGGTTGCCGCCCACATGGTCGAAATGATGATGGGTATTAAGGATATGGGTCAGGGTCAGCCCGCGTTCTTGCAATTGCTTGTCGATCTCTGCCCCGTCCGGCGTGTCGATACTGGCGCACAGGCCGCTATCTGGCTCGACCAATAAAAATCCATAATTATCATTTAGGCAGGGAAACAGGCTTATCATGGGGGCCAATATATGAAATACTATCCCCTCTTGTAAAGCTAAAGGATATCTCAAGTGCGGCAAAGCGTACAAAAACTGGAACAATTTTATGCCTCACGCCTCGGCGGGACGGTACAGTCTATGGTGTCGCGCCGCCTGCACAGCCTGTGGCCGGATTTACAAGACGGTGATATATTGGGTTACGGCTATGCTGTGCCTTATCTACATGGTTATCAGGACAGTGCCCGCAGCATTATTTATGCCATGCCGGAAGACCAGGGCGTGGCCCGGCAAGTATCAGAACGGGGCAATGCTTCGGTTCTGACACCCGATCATTATCTGCCCTTCGCGCCCGGCGTGTTCGATAAAGTCCTGGTGGTACACGGGCTGGAAGAAGCGCCGCGCCTGTTGGCATTGTTGGCGGAGTTGTGGCGGGTGATGAAACCCGAAGGACGCATTGTCATCATTGCTGCCAACCGGGCCGGATTATGGGCGCGTTCTGACAAGACCCCGTTCGGAGCAGGTCGCCCGTTTTCCCGCTCCCAGCTTTCGGACGCCCTGAAATCCAGCGGCTTTGTGCCTCTGGTGCGCTCCGGTGCCTTATACGGCCCGCCTATTGGCAGGTTATCGGGGCCGCGCATGGCGGGCGGGTTTGAAAAATTTGGCGAGACGGTTTGGCCAGGATTTTCCGGCCTGGTACTTGTGGAAGCGGTCAAGCGTCTATATGCCGGAGGCGGGCAAAAGCAAAAGCGCCTTGTCCTGCGGCCCGGATTTGGCGGTAGGCCGGCTTTAGGTGCGTCGAGCGGAATGCGGAACAAGGAATATAAACCAGCGGGCAAAACCCATGAATAGCAACAACCATAATAGCAACAACCATGCATAAATCTGAACCAAAAACCCCTAAACCACGAACCAAGGCGGTTATGGACAAATTGCGCGCCGATATTGACCGGGTGGATACGGCGCTTTTAAACCTGATCGCCGAGCGTATGGGTCTGGCTGCTGCCGTGCGCCAAGCCAAGTCCGGGGCCAATGTTTGGCGGCCATCGCGTGAGGAATCCCATGTGAGAGATCTGGCCAAAAAGGCCAATGATGTTGCGCCTGAATTGGTGTCCCATATTTGGGCCGAGCTGACCAGCGCCAGCCTGACCTTGCAAGGCCCGATCGGTTTGCACATTGCTTTAGGGTGCGGGGGGGGAGGTGATGCGCTGTCCCAATGGTCATTGGTGCGCGACCGGTTCGGTGCGTCTATTCCCGCCCATACCTATCCTATGGCCAGCGGCGCATTGGCTGCCGCTCATGCAGATTTGGAAGGTGTAGCGGTATTGCCAGCGCCGGGCGGCATGAACAATTGGTGGACATCCCTGGGGCCGAACGGAGCTTGTGCAGATATGAATATTCTTGCCGCCCTGCCGCGCATAGGGGCGTGGGACTGGCCTGTAGCTGTGGCAGTTTCCAAAGCCGCCCGCGAACCTTCCGGCGATGATATGACCTTGATCTATATTGAAGCCGGGAATGTATTATCTCCTTTGAGCCTTGAACAGATTTTTGTAGCCGCCGGATTAAAGGCCGTCGTGCGTGCAGAGGTGGGCGAGCAATATTTGTTGAGTGTATCGGGATATATGGACGACGAAGATAAGCGTCTGCAATCGCTCACACAAAAATTTACCAGCTTGAAAATTGTTGGTGTCCTGCCGTGTCCAATTGCCGTGCCCTCATAACCTCACCTGTAGACGGAAATAAACCTGATGTCTGACCCTTTATTACACGACGAAGTTTACGACGAAATTTTAATCATTGGCGGCGGGCTGATCGGCTCGTCAATTGCCCGCACGGTGCGCGAAAACGGCGCGGCGGGCCGTGTGGTCATGAGCGATCATGACAAACATGTATGCGCTCGCTTGCGGGCTTTGGATATTTGTGACCGGGTTGACGAGGGCTACAGTGCTACCCGTGCCGATTTGGTCATTTTGGCCGTTCCGCCGGGCGTCATCACCAAAACTGCCAAGCAGATATTGCCGCACATGAAACCGGGTGCCTTGCTCAGCGATGTTGGTTCGGTCAAGGCGGGTGTGGTGGCTGCGATTATGCCGCTCTTGCCGGACGGCATAGATTTTATTGGCGGACATCCTATTGCCGGAACCGAGCAGTCCGGGCCTGATGCGGGTTTTGCCGGCTTGTTTACGGATCGCTGGTGTATTTTGACCCCCAGCCCTATAACCGCAAAGACCAGCCCGGCGGCGCAAAAATTAAAACGGTTTTGGCAGACCTTGGGTTCACGTGTCGAGTTTATGGACGCGGCCCATCATGATTTGGTGCTGGCCACCACGTCGCACCTGCCTCATCTCATCGCTTATGCTTTGGTCGGAACGGCCACGGACATGGAGACCGTAACCAAAAGCGAAGTGGTGAAATATTCCGCCGCCGGGTTTCGGGATTTCACCCGCATCGCCGCCTCTGACCCGGTGATGTGGCGCGATGTGTTTTTGCAAAATAAAGACGCGGTTATTGATGTGCTGGGCCGCTATATCGAAGATTTGACCGCACTGAAAAAAGCCGTGCGGTGGGGCGACGGCGATACATTGCTTAAAGAATTTACAAAAACCCGCGCCATAAGGCATAAAATTATAGACGCGGGCCAAGACGTAGCCGCACCCGATTTTGGACGAAATGTGCCGGGTGATGAAGGCTGAAAATATCAGTGGATATGTAGCCTAGGCTTCAAACCCGATCAGGCCTGGCTCTCTTGGTGGGCAATAACTTTCTTCGAAAACTGTATCAAGATATTTTTCAATCTCTTCCAGAGCTACATCCAGATTTTGGCTGTAAAAATGATCCGCCCCTTCAATAAGGCGACCGTGGATTTTTCTGCCCTTTTGGATGCGGATATTTTCTATGGCGCGTTCAACCTCTTCGGGCGGTACAACGCTGTCAAGGCTGCCATAAGTGATCAGGCCAGAAGCCGGGCACGGGGCCAGGAAGGCCAGATCATAGGTGTTTGTTGGTAAAGACATGGCGACAAAGCCAGAAACTTCCGGGCGGCGCATCAAAAGCTGCATACCGATCCAGGCCCCGAAAGAATAACCACTGACCCAGGAAAATGGTGCGTTTTGGTTGAAGCTTTGCAGATAATCCAGCGCATAAGCCGCATCTTGCAATTCACCACTGCCGTGATCATATTCGCCTTTGGAGCGGCCAATGCCGCGAAAATTAAACCTGAGCACGGAAAATCCCCGCCGCTTATAACATTCATACATAGCCACCGGAATGCGGTGATCCATATGGCCACCTGCTTTGGGGTGGGGTGATAAAATAATGGCACACGGGGCAGCGGCATCATCACTGGGGTGGTAGCGCCCCTCAAGCCGACCTTCAGGGCCGGCAAAAATTACTTCTGGCATAAAATTCACTCATTTTTCGCAAAATTCGCTAATATTACCGCTTTATAATACTTGACTATTTTAGTCGGAATTAGTAAATCGCGTGTTTGAAACCTAGTTGTTGCGGGCTTCTAACAGGCCTTTATGCAAAATGCAAAAAAAAAGACATGTCTAGCCCGCGAAAGACCGGAAACAAGCTATGAAACTGACCGCTAAAGCCCGTTACGCCGTTATGGCCATCACCGATATTGCCGTTATGTGCAAAAAAGGAAGTAAGGAAGGGAGTGCTGTCAGCCTGTCGGATATTTCCGTGCGCCAGGATATTTCGCTAGCATTTTTGGAACAATTGTTTGGAAAATTACGCAAGGCCGGCCTTGTAGACAGTGAACGGGGTGCCTTGGGTGGGTATAAGTTGGCCGCGCCTGCCAATCACATACATATTGGTGCCGTTATGCGTGCGGTAGAAGAAGAAATACAGACCAAACGTTGTGGTAATAATGGTTTGGGTTGCACCACCAAAGGGGCTAAATGCCTGTCCCATGATTTGTGGCAGGCTATGGAAGACCATATTGAGGGGTTTTTGGACGCAATCTCTATCCAGGATGTCATTGACCAGCGTTTCCCGCAAATATGCCCGGAACTAGTAGAAAATGCATTGGTAGCCAATGAATTGGCGGCCAAGCTGGAGGCGGCGGAATGACCACACGGCTTTATCTGGATCATAATGCATCATCGCCCGCCAGCCCGGATGTGGTTGCAGCCATGATCACTGCCATGAATACGCCGGGCAATGCTCACGCGCCCCATGCTTATGGACGCGCCGCCCGCAAATTGGTCGAAGACGGGCGCGAGGCGGTGGCTTTGGCAATGGGTGTGTGCGCCCAGGATTTAATTTTTACCGCCAGTGGTACCGAAGCTCTCAACACCGTTATAAAATCCGTTGTGGATGCGGGCAGCAAGCGTTTGTTCATATCAAGTATGGACCATCCGGCCTCTATATTGATGGCCGAGGCCATGAACGAACAATATGGCGCAAAGGTAGAAATAATCCCGGCCCTGATGTCCGGCCTTTTGGATTTGAAATGGCTAAGTGCAGAGCTTGCTCGCCACGACGAAGTAAAATACGGGCGACCATTCGTGGCCGTAGCTGTAGCCAATAGCGAGACCGGGGTTATTCAGGACATAGCGCGAATTGTGGATTTGGTGGCCGACATGAACGGGCTGTTGCTGTTTGATGCCGTGCAGGCGCTGGGTAAAATCCCGCTAAATGTGACGGGGCTTGCGGACTATATTGCCGTTTCCGCACACAAAATTGCTGGCCCGCAAGGTGTGGGCGCGCTTTATGTATCGCCGGACGCGCCGTTTACATCCCTGATGATCGGCGGTGGGCAGGAAAAGCGCCGCCGGGCCGGGACGCTCAATGTGGCGGGTATTGCCGGTTTTGGGGCAGCGGCGAAAACCATGGCAAATATGTCCCATGTACGCGAAATAAGGGATACAATCGAGGCCGGCTTGAAAGCTTTAGAGCCTGGTTTGGTGATTTTCGGGGAGGGCGCACCGCGCCTGCCCAATACGTCGTTTTTTGCCGTGCCGGACACCGCCTCGTCAACCCTGATGATGGGGCTGGACTTACAGGGCGTGAGCGTTTCCACCGGACTGGCATGTTCATCGGGAAAAACCGGCGCCAGCCGCGCCGTCACCGCCATGGGGCTTGCAGATAAAGCACCCAAAGGGGCCATACGCCTGTCATTGGGCTATTCCAGCAAGACCGAAGACGCAGATATATTCCTGGCCGCGTGGGCGAAAATCCGCCGACAGGCACACCAAACCCTAGTGGGAGCCGCATAATGAGCGAGCAACAAAATATTGCAAAAGACAGCATCGAGCAAGATACCGTGGAGGGCGTGCGTTCTCTGGAGGCCGATAAATACAAATACGGGTTTGAGAGCGACATTGAGCAGGAATTTGCCCCCAAGGGTTTGAATGAGGATATTGTCCGGTTTATTTCCGCCAAGAAAAACGAGCCGGACTGGATGCTCAAATGGCGGCTCGATGCCTATGCGCGCTGGTTGACCATGAGCGAGCCCACATGGGCCATGGTCGATTACCCCAAAATTGATTACCAGGACGCCTATTATTACGCCGCGCCTAAAAGCGACAAGGACGGGCCTAAATCATTGGACGAGGTTGATCCGGATTTACTGGAAGTTTACGCAAAGCTCGGCATTCCTCTGCGGGAACAAGAGGTTTTAGCCGGCGTGCAAGGCGCGCCAAAAGTGGCCGTAGACGCCGTGTTTGACAGTGTCTCGGTGGTCACCACGTTCAAGGAAGAACTGGCCAAGGTCGGGGTGATTTTCTGCCCATTATCCGAAGCTGTGCAAAAACATCCCGAACTGGTCAAGAAATACTTGGGTACGGTGGTGCCGCCTACGGATAATTATTTTGCCACCCTTAACACGGCGGTATTTTCCGAAGGCAGCTTTGTCTATATTCCGCCCGGTGTTCGTTGTCCTATGGAATTATCCACATATTTTCGCATGAACGCCCAGGGTACGGGCCAGTTTGAACGCACGTTGATCATTGCCGACAAGGGTAGTTATGTCTCTTATTTGGAGGGTTGCACCGCGCCCATGCGCGACGAAAACCAACTCCATGCCGCCGTGGTGGAATTGATTTTGCTGGAAGACGCGGAAATAAAATATTCCACCGTACAAAACTGGTGGCCAGGCGACGCCGAGGGTAAAGGCGGGGTTTATAATTTCGTGACCAAGCGCGCAGATTGTCGCGGTAAAAATTCAAAAGTAAGCTGGACACAAGTCGAAACAGGCTCCGCCATTACCTGGAAATATCCGTCCTGCGTCTTGCGCGGCGACGGCTCATCCGGTGAGTTTTATTCTATCGCCATTACCAACGGATTTCAGCAAGCCGACACCGGCACCAAAATGATCCATCTGGGCAAAGATACAAAATCGCGTATAATCTCAAAAGGGATATCTGCGGGTAAGTCAAACCAGACTTACAGGGGACTGGTCAGCGCCCATAAAAAGGCAACAGGGGCACGTAACTTTACCCAGTGTGATAGTCTTTTAATCGGCGACCAATGCGGTGCCCATACCGTGCCTTATATTGCCAGTGATACGCCAACTTCCCAGTTCGAGCATGAAGCCACCACATCCAAATTATCCGACGAGCAATTGTTTTATTGCCGCCAGCGCGGGCTGTCCGAAGAAGAGGCGGTGGCGTTGCTCGTCAATGGTTTTTGCCGGGATGTGTTACAAAAATTACCAATGGAATTTGCTGTTGAAGCGCAGAAACTTGTGGCGATTAGCTTGGAAGGAAGTGTCGGATGATCAAGAAGCAAATAACAATTTCCGCCCCCGTTTTTCAGGAAAAAGGTTACGCAGCGACGTGCGACCGGAGGGGAAGAATTGCGTTCATCACAGGCTTAGGCGGATTATTATTGCTCGGGGGCTGTGAAAACCCTGAGGCGGAACAACCGGTTATCAAAGAAACACCAATCATTCAACAAGCACCCGTACCAATCGCTTCGCTGCAAGCGCCGCTTAAAACCATTATTCAAGGCGGCAAAAATGCCTTTGAAGGTTTTGAGGATGTTGAGATTTTCAAGGAATTGACCGGGGAATATAGCACGTTAAATGATGGCATACGCGCATTTATTGACTGGTTCGAGTTGCGCGATCTTGCCAATAAGGACGGCGTGAAAGCGAAAGCCCATATTCGAACGTCTGACAATGGCGATACAACATGGTCATATAAATTATTTAACCTGCCCGACGATTCCGTCCAGGCGGAAAACTACAAGGTTTATTTTGAAAAAACGGCAGGCGGCCTCAAGATCGCCAGAATTGGCTACCGTGTTAAATGTTATAAAAGCCAAACCCCGGATGACTGGACAACAGAGTTATGTCCGTAAAAGAAATAGCAATCATATCTGTTGTTCTTGGCGCCATGTTTTTGCTGCTGGCAACCGGGCAAATGAACTGGACAGGGAAATCGACCAATGGCCCGCGCATGTTAAGCCCAGCGGCTGATTTTTCGGATATGCCGGTAACGCGCCAGCCCATGGTCGTGGCAGAGACCATCATGGCCGCCCGCAAAGCCGAATTGGCAAAACAATACAAAATCAAACCGACAGATATATATTTGTCATTGGACGCACCTCCGGTGCTGACCAAAGGCACCTTGCGCTACACCATCACATTTCAAATGAATATAAGAGGTGTGCGCGGGCTATATGCCGAAAATTATCGGGTCGCTTTGACCAAGAAGCGCATGTTTAGAATTCTGGACGTGCAATATGAACACAAATGCACATTGGGAAAAATCGTTCAAAAATGGACGACCGAGCCGTGCGCAAACTAAAAGAGAAAGATATGACAAAAAAACCAACACGTAAACAGGTCGCCAGCGGTTCTGAATGGGAAGCAAAATTCGGCTACTCACGCGCCGTGGCCCAGGGAGATTGGTGTTTTGTATCCGGCACCACCGGCACCAATTACGAAACCGGGAAAATGCCCGACAGCGCCGCCCAGCAAGCCCGCAACGCTATCACCACAATCGACGCCGCCTTGAGGGCCGCCGGATTTGAAATGGGTCATATTGTGCGGGTGCAATACACCGTGACCAGCCGCGAAGTGGTCGAGCAAATTCAGCCCGAGTTGCAGCGCGCATTCGGTGCCATAAAACCCGCCGCCACACTGGTGATCGCAGGATTGATTGAGGACAATATGAAGGTCGAAATCGAAGTCACGGCGTTTAAGGGGTAAACATGCCACAAAAAATCAACATCGACGAAAAATTCTCTCTGTTCTCCGAGCATTTCCGCCCGAAAATCGTGGCGGAGTTGAATGGGCAGGAGTTTAAATTGGTGAAGGCTGAGGGCAAATACCCTTGGCACAGCCACGCCGATGCAGACGAAATGTTTTTTATCTGGAAGGGCAAGATCACCCTGGAGTTTCGCACCCATAGTGTCGATTTGGGCGAGGGCGAAGCTATCGTCGTCCCAAAGGGTGTAGAACACCGCCCCATAGCCCACGGTGAAGCGCAGGTTTTTTTAATTGAGCCAAAAAACTTAAAAAACAACGGCGACGCAGATGTGGCGGACAAATACGATGCCCCGAATGATGTTTGGATATAGATCATGAACATGCCAACCCTACACACCCCGCTCATGCCCGCGAATGCGGGTATCCATCTCGGACTTCCGTGGTGGACCCCTGCATGCGCAGGGGTGAGCGAGGTGTGGTGGATTGGTTTAAATATTATGAAAGTGAAAAATGCTAAAAATTAACAATATAACTGCCACCGTAAATGACGGTCAGCAAACCATTTTGAACGGGCTTAGCCTCGAAGTTCCGGCTGGCGAAGTGCATGCGATTATGGGGCCTAACGGGTCTGGGAAATCTACTTTGTCTTATGTGCTTACGGGCAAGGACGGGTATGATGTCACGGGTGGTTCCGCGCAATATCTGGGCCAGGATTTGCTGGCCATGCTGCCCGAGGAAAGAGCGGCGGCGGGTCTGTTTTTGTCCTTTCAATATCCGCTCGAAATTCCCGGCGTCCCGACCATGCATTTTTTGCGCACGGCGCTGAACGCCCAGAAAAAAGCACGCGGCGAAGAACCGATGTCCGCGCCGGAGTTTCTCAAAAAAGCCCGCTCTATTGCGGCGGATCTCAAGATCAAACCGGACATGCTCAAGCGGCCTCTCAATGTCGGGTTTTCCGGCGGTGAGAAAAAGCGCATGGAGATTTTCCAGATGATGTTGCTGGAGCCGAAATTTCTTATTATGGACGAAACGGATTCAGGGCTGGATGTGGACGCCCTGCGCATTGTCGCCGACGGGGTCAATGCATTGCGTAGCCCTGATAGAGGCATGTTGATCATCACCCATTATCAGCGCTTGCTCGATTATATCGTACCTGACCGGGTGCATGTACTGTCCGGCGGAAAAATCGTCGCCAGCGGTGGGGCGGATTTTGCCAAGCGGCTTGAGAAAGAAGGCTATGACAAATATGCGGCTTGACCTAACACGTTCCCTTTTATCCGCTCATACCCGCGAAAGCGGGTATCCAGTGAGAAATCATGTGTGCGCTTTGC